>CAZECN010000004.1:113295-114382 GCA_964510575.1 uncultured Bdellovibrionales bacterium
GGATAGAACGTTTGGCCAATAAGACCGAAGGTCGTTGGAATAGCCTAACGTTTAGTATCCATGGAAAATGCGACTGCATTTTCTCAAATTCACTGGCTGAGAACGTAGTTCGAAGACTGTTGCGAACGAGGTGCAAAGTTTTTTGGGTTTTGCTAGGTTCTCCATTACATCGGCATCCTTAGCTCAGCTGGATAGAGCAACTGGCTTCGAACCAGTAGGTCGGGGGTTCGAATCCCTCAGGGTGCACCATCTTTTCTTCTAAATATAAATCTAGATTCAACTCGAACCAGTAGGACGATGAGGGTGAAGAGCAAAGCTCTTCAGAAAGTGCCTGAAGGCACTTTCGGCCCGAAGAGAGGGTTCGAATCCCTCAGGGTGCACCAAACTTCCCTAACAACTCCGTACACTTGCAATACCTACTACTTTAACCTGCAATCCCTGGTTTTGTTGTAGGGCACATATAGGGCACAAAATTACCTTATCTCAATAGCCCGACCTCAACCCGCAAACGTCACCACTCTCGCGAGGCGCTAGATAGGCAAAGATATGAGTGCAATACCTTACGGTTAACTGAAGTGCGAGTTGCAACTCTCTGTTTCAAGATTTGTTATAGGTGTACGTAATTTCTGGAGATTTTATCGATTTAATTGCTCGATAAAGTTGCAATAGTACTTCAACAGTAATTGCAGCATTGCGCCCTATAGATGCTTGGCTGCCTAGACCATACCCATGGCATTTTACACCAGATGAATGTAAAGCATCTTCATAGGTATTTTGATGAATTCTCTTTTCGCTGGAATACCCACTAGGTTAACGAACGGTGGAGCTTCTGGGGAAGATGACGGGGAAGAGACTCTTCTACCGACACGCATAACGTACTACTAGCCATTAGAGATTAATCTTGAATTGAAAAGGCTGCCAAAAAGTCACTGAAAATTGACCTTGAGCCTATTGAGGAAAAGGAAAGTGGGTATCCTGAAAAGAAGTGTCAAAACTAAATTAATCATTGCGGTTGACCGGGGCGTTAGGCACATTTTACAATCAACTTTACTATTTAGAGGAAAAGATATGATCTATACAACTGTCA
>CAZECN010000005.1:0-105746 GCA_964510575.1 uncultured Bdellovibrionales bacterium
TACTCAACCAGACTCGATCGAAAAAGGCCGAAATTTAAAGTAGGTTGAGTATATATGTTATCGAGTCTGTTTCTACTCTTCACTCCCTTTACTTAGTAAAAATTGAGTTCGGGCTGAAACATCGATTTTCAAGGTAATAACTTTTTAATTGAGGTAAATATGGCTGCTAACCCTGCCCAGAAATTGTCGGAGTTTGGACAAAGTATTTGGTACGATAACATCAGTAAGGACCTTTTAGATAAGGGAGAGCTGGCCAGATTAATTGAAGAAGATGGTGTGAAGGGTTTGACCTCTAACCCTACTATTTTCGAAAAAGCTATTGGGGGTTCTAGTCTTTACGATCAGGATATTTCACGAATCAGTGCTGACTCTAGTGATCCAGGAGAAATTTTCGAAGAACTTGCAGTTGCCGACTTGGCAAGAGCTGCTGATTTGTTCCTGCCAGTTTATGAAGCCACCGGTGGAAGTGATGGCTTTGTTTCAATTGAAGTTTCCCCTTTGCTTGCTTCAGATTCCGAGGGGACTGTTAAAGAAGCGGAAAGACTATACTCGAAATTAAATCGCCCCAATGTAATGATCAAAATCCCAGGAACACCTGCTGGGTTGCCTGCTATCCGTGAAGTTTTGGAAAAGGGTATTAGTGTAAATATTACTTTGCTCTTTTCAGTAGAAAACTATGTGAAGGTAGCAGAGGCTCATATAGAAGCTTTGGAAGCTAGAGTTGCCAAGGGAGAGCCCGTGGATAGGGTTCAGTCTGTCGCTAGCTTTTTTGTTAGTAGAGTAGACTCAGCAATCGACAAGCAATTAAAGGGCTTAGTAGAGTCTGGTCAAGCTGAAGCGAAGGAGTTGTTGGGTCGCTTTGGAATCTACAATTCTCGCTTAGCATATCAAGAATATTTGGGACTCTATCGCTCAGACAGGTTTAAAAAATTGGCCGAGAAGGGTGCAAGGCCTCAACGACCTCTTTGGGCTAGTACTAGCACTAAAGATCCTTCTTACCGGGATGTGCTTTATGTTGAGCAGTTAATTGGCCAGGATACGGTTAATACCTTACCTCCTGCGACCTTGGCTGCTTTTGTTGATCACGGTGAGCCAGCTACAACGATTGAATTAGAAGTTGAGGAAGCCAAAGGTTTTCAGAAAAAATTGGAAAACCTTGGTATCGATGTAGATGGAATATTAAAAACTCTACAGGAAGAGGGAGTGCAGAAATTTTCTGATTCTTTTCACTCTCTAAACGCTACAATTAAAAAGCAGTTGTAAGCTGAAGAGGCTTGAGGCGTTTACAGTTTTTCCAGCGTCTTTTTTTTCTAAATTACTTTGCATGGAGGATAGAGAGTGAAACTTTCAATTATTGGTCTTGGTAAAATGGGAGCTAATATGACCAGGAGGTTGCTCGCTGACAACCACGAGGTCGTAGTCTACGACATGAATCCAGAGCCCGTAAAACAATTAGAAAAAGAAGGGGCAATCGCTGCTAGTGGACTGGAAAATATTGTAGAGCAGCTACCATCACCTAGAGTTGTTTGGATGATGATACCTGCTGGTGATCCAGTAAAGCAGACAGCCAAGAAACTTTCATCACTCCTTGAAAAGGGAGACATCCTCATCGATGGGGGTAATTCCAACTTTAACGATACGGTAGAACTTGCTGAGCAATTGGCTTCAGAAGGTATTGGCCTTTTAGATGCCGGAACGAGCGGCGGAGTTTGGGGCTTGGAAGTTGGATATTGCTTGATGGTGGGAGGAACAAAAGAAGCCTTTGAAAAAGTCGAGCCCGCATTTAAGACACTCGCTCCAAAGGATGGTTATCTTCACGTTGGAGAGTCTGGAGCTGGCCATTATGTGAAGATGATTCATAACGGCATAGAGTATGGAATCATGCAGGCATACGCCGAGGGTTTTGATATGTTGGAGCACAGTCAATTCTCACTCAATCTTCCCGGAATTGCCGGTCTTTGGAACCAAGGAAGTGTTATTAGGTCTTGGTTGCTAGAGCTCTCGGAGATAATGCTAAAAGAAAATAATCAATTGGAGGGCATTAAGGGCTACGTTCCCGATTCTGGCGAAGGGCGTTGGACAGTAGAGGAGTCGATTAAGTTACGAATACCGACTCCTGTTATTACTGCTTCCTTGCAGGCTCGCTTTCGGTCGCGAAGAGAAAACACTTTTAGTGATAGATTCCTTGCTGCGCTCAGAAACCAGTTTGGTGGACACGCAATGAAAAAGGTCAATGAATAGTAATCCTTTTCGAACTGAAGGTGGTGGTTCAGCCGTTAAGTCGGCTGTGATGATCATTTTTGGAGCTACTGGTGATCTGTGTAGAAGAAAATTGGTACCAGGTTTATTTGACTTAGCATGTGAGGGCTTGTTGCCCGTTCATTTTTCTTTAATTGGTGTCTCCCATACAGAGTTAACAACAGAAGAATTTCGAGATGAGCTAGAAAAGGCTGTTCTGAAAAGTTCAAGACATGCTTCTGGAGGAAAGTTGTCCGAGAACCATTCTGTTTTACTGAAAGAGTTTTTATCTAATAGCGATTACTTAACAGGTTCTTTTGAAGACTCTAGCTGTTACTCCGAGCTTCAAGAGAAAATTTCTGTTTTGGAGAGTAAGGCAGAGAATTTTTTAGAAAAAGTTTTTTATTTTTCAACAGCACCTCGTTTTTTTTCAATGATAGCGGGGAATCTAAGCAGTGCAGGCTTAACCAATGATGAGGAGAAATCCAGGCTTGTTGTTGAGAAGCCTTTTGGTCACGATTTGCAGTCTGCTCAAGAATTGAACAAGAGTTTGCTTAAACATGCCACTGAGAAGCAAATTTATAGAATCGACCACTACCTAGGAAAAGAAACAGTACAAAATATTTTGGTTTTCAGATTTGGAAATGGAATATTTGAGCCGCTTTGGAACCATAAATATATTGACCACGTTGAGATTACAGTTGCTGAGTCGGTCGGTGTGGGTAGAAGAGCTGGCTACTTTGATAAGTCAGGAATAGTAAGGGATATTATTCAAAACCATTTGTTGCAGCTTCTTTGTTTGACTGCTCTGGAGCCTCCAGTAGACTTCGGAGCCGACTCTGTTCGGGACGAGAAAGTAAAGGTTCTAAAAGCAATTAAGAGAATTCCGGAATCTGATGTAGAAAAGTTTGCGGTAAGAGCAAGATATCAGAGTGGATATATTGCTGGAGAAGGAGTTGATGGTTACCTTGCCGAGGAAGGAGTAGGGCAGGATTCCGTCACAGAAACCTACGCATCGATGGTTTTAGAAATAGATAATTGGCGATGGGCAGGGGTTCCTTTTTTTATTCGTTCGGGGAAGAGGCTTCCTAAGAAAATTACTGATATTTCAATTTTCTTTAAAAACGTTCCTCACAGATTTTTTGGCGAAGAGGCTGTGGATATTGTCCACCCCAATGTCCTTTCTTTTCAGATTCAACCTGATGAAGGAATTTCTTTACGAGTTGGCTGTAAACCCCCTGGCCCAAATGTCAGAATTGAGCCAGTGAAAATGGATTTTAATTACGGGGCTATATTTGGAGGGGAACCTCCTAGTGCCTATGAAAGATTACTTTTAGATTCTTTGAAGGGAGATCCTACACTGTTTACTCGAAGTGATGAAATTGAAGAATCATGGAAAGTAGTAGATCCTGTTTTAAAGACCTGGAGGGAATCACAAAAAGTTCCTGTCTACGGATACGAGGCAGGATCTTGGGGTCCACGTTCTGCCATTGGGTTGATTGAGAGTAGATTGGGTGCCGGGTGGCGGAGACTTTAGATACAATAGCTGTTGAGCCATGGGCGATAGAGTCAGGCTTAAAAAATCTCAAGGCTAATAATCGCTCGAGTGTAACTGCTTCGGAACGAACAATTAAAGCAGCTGTCGCCAATTTGATTGTTTTGGGAGAGCTAGGTAAGGCTGAAGAAGTTTCAGCAATCCTTTCTAGGGTTACTAAAACTTTTCCGACAAAGATTTTTCACTTATCCAGCTCTGAAGACGACAATGCACTGCTTACTGAAGTTGGCATACCTATTAATCGAATTTCTGGCGATGAGGTTATTCAGTCTGAAATGATTCGCCTTAGGGTGGGAAAAGGTAGAGTTAAAGGAATACCTAGTCTTCTTTTTGGTAACCTACAATCTGACGTTCCTATTATTGCTTTAATGTTAGGAGATTTTTGCGACGATAGTTTAGGAGTATCAGGGGAAATATTCTCTGCTATGGGAGAGTATATAGATCGTGTTGTGTTTGATTCTACAACGATTCAGTGCTTGGGAGAGGCTGTTGCTAGCCTTAAAAGCCTTGTTGGTTCAGGAGAAACTTTCTCTGTCTACGATTTAAGTTGGTATAAGATGGAGAGATTTAGAAACATCGTAGTAGAGGTGTTTGATAGTGAGCGAGTTTCCGATCCTCTAACTGCAATTTCTGAACTTAAACTTTCTTACTCGAGCAAGGATGGAATGCTCTCGGCTGAAGCTGCTTTGGCAGTTAAATGGATCATGTTTTGTCTTGATTGGAAGACCACTGATAGGGCCGCTCCAGGTAGAGTTACTTGTGTAAGGAGTGATGGTAGCCCTTCGATATTACGTATTTCCAAGCAGGAGTTAGACGATAGGCTAGATCAGGATTTTTCGATTGCTTTCGTTTCCGAAGATGGCGAGCGGACTGTTAAGGCTCTTAAAATGAAATCTCACTGGGAGTTTCAAGTTAATGGAGTTTCGTCTGGAAGTTTCCGTGCCACTATCAAAGAGGAAAAGCTTAGAGAAGAAATGGTCCTGGAAACTTTGTTTTCCGCAAAACCTGATACTGGGCCTAGAGAGGTTTTAAATGGTTTAGAGGTTTTTCTTAAGGATCTTTCTAGAGCTGGCCTTAGTGATTAAGGCGATGGCAATCTTATCCTAGCGGTCAACATGTACTAAACTTTGGTGTCCTGGTGGTTGCCTCAAATCTTCTACTTGGCAGGTGTTACCCAGTTTCTTTTCTCGGCAGTAAGCCTTTGAAATACCCGCGATCTTGCAATCAAAAGGGCAGGGGGCTGATGTCACCATCCCATTTTTGAAAATAGGACCTTTCTTTCGTGAGTCTAATTCCTTTTTATTGAGAGTAATCCAAGTGCCGTCAATTCCGCGAAAACTTCTCTTTCGGTTACTTAGCTGTCTCTTGGCGCTGAAAAATTTGATAACGCTTTGATGACCAGGTGCTTTCCTAAGGTCTTCAACTGAGCAGCTTCGTCCTCTTCTGAAGGTCTTGCAGTGTGCTTTAGGTACGCCTGCATCCGAGCAAGAGTAGGGGCAAGCTGAAGTAGTGACAAAGCCTCTTTTATTTTTTTCTTGAGCAAATCCCGTTGAAGGAAGTCCTAAGATTGTCACTAATAATGCTAAGCTGAGGAATTTGCTGAGGGTCATGGTTTTTATCCAGTTTCAGGTTCTTTCTATAATAAACTTACAAGTCCTAGAAATACCTCAAAGATTACCAACTGAGAAGGGGCAGGGCAAAAACTAAAATCCCTAGGTAAGCTTAATTAATAAGTCTATTAATGGACCCAAGGTAGTTCAGTTTCTAAATCATCCAGAAGATCCCCGAGAGTCATTCCTTCCGGAGCAACAACGACACCCCCTCTGACACTTGCTGCAATCTCGGCAAGTTGATCCCTGTCTCCTTCGGGTAGTTTCAATTCGCGAAGTGTGTCACCGCCTATGAATTCCAATTGGTCATTCATTAGCTCAGGATCTGTTCCTACTAACAATAGTCTGTGACCTTTGATATCAACGGCTAAAGGATTTCCGTGTACATAGGGGATGAAAAAAGTTTCTAGATTCATATTAAGCCTGAATGAATAATTTGCCCTCAAAAGTCATTGCAAAGTTCCTTTTAATTCAGGTTTAGTTATCCACAAGCTAACTGTTTAAACCCGCTTTTAGGCACTCCAAGTGACTTAAAGTACTGCTTCACAGTACGTAATAGTCCGAGCTGAATAGCACAAGGATAATTATTAAGATGAGTAGTTACAGCTACTTATCTGATGGGTCTTGAGATGAGTTATCTACATCCTGAACGGTGCTCTTATTTGTCCAGCTAAGGGCTAACTCTAATGCCTCGTCTACAATGCTATCCAACTCTTTAAGAATTTCTGATGAAATAACTTCTTCAAGCAAAGTAGTATCTTGAGGTAGAAGTCTATTGCTCTGCTTATCTGACAAAGACTTTAGCCTGAGGTTTTCGTAATCTACAGTATCTAGGTCGACTACTAGCTGACCGTCTTCAGCAAAAGAGGAGGGGAGCTCTCCCTTCGCCAGCATTCTTACAATTTCTTCTGCGCTAAACCCGCTTAAGGATTTGAACTCCAGAATAGAGATAACCGATTTTTTTTTATCAACGCTCACTGGTTACTTTTCCTGAGTCTCATTCTTATCTCTCGATTTTTGAAAAAGAGTCATCGCCTTTACGGAGTCTCCCACTAGCTTAGCAGCTTGTTCTACTTCTCCCCCTGTATGTGTAAGAGCATTGCTTCTTATTTTTTCTTTAAGATCTATGGCGCAATCTTCCAAGTCTGAGAATTCCATAGCTCTTGAAGAACGGGCTGTTTGAAAAGCAGATTTCTCGAAAATATCAGAGGAGGTGATTTCTCGGTGTCCCAGCAAATCTCCCAGTGTTTGTTCGATACAGTCCTCGTCAATCAGTCTCAGTTTAGAAATATCAGCTAACTCAACGAGCTTCGCTATTGTATTTTCGAGTTGTCTCAGGTTACCCGGCCATTCCATTGAAAAAAGTTTGCGATAGGCTTTTAGTGAGAGACCTTCTAGTATCCTGTCTTGATAGTCGGCTAAACGATTTCTTTCTCTAAGTACTTTTGCAAGTCCAAAACAAATTGCTGCTGCAATATCGAGACGTCGTTCTGATATTGGGGCTAGGTTTATTTTTAATCTTTCCAAACGGTAGGCAAAATCATCTCTTAGGCTTCCATCTTCCACTAGTTCAGCCAGGGGTCTGTTAGTGGCAAAAATAAATCTTACATCAGCTGAATTGCTTTCAGCTTCACCAACTCTTCTGTAAGACTTGTTTTCGATAAAAGTAATTAGCTTTCCTTGCAAATCTCTGTCGATGCTTTGCAGTTCATCGATGAATAGAGTTCCCTTCTCGGCTTTTTTTACTAGACCCCATTTGTCAACCGCTCCGGTGTAGGCCCCAGCCACTGCTCCGAAAAGCTCAGCCTGCACAAGTTCTGAAGACGAAAAATCTCGAGGAGTAATGCAAATAAAAGGCCCTGTTCGACCAGAAAGATCGTGGATGGCTGCTGCTAGCCTAGTTTTACCGGCACCAGTGGGTCCAACAATTAGAGGGTTTTCGTTAGTGTAGCTGGCGTAGCGGGGAAGCCATCTTAGCCAAACATCCCGACTTTTGGGAGCGCACATCACTGGAACCCAATTTTCCTCCCATAGAGATGGTAGGGTAGTAGCAGGTTTTGTAGATCGAAGGTCGCGAATGTGAGAGACGAAGTTTATAGTTTGTTCTTCAATAGTTGGGGAAGAAGGAATGCCAGGCGGGGGAGTAATGATTATAGAGTCGATCAAGCCTGATGGGCTAAGGTTTTCAAGATTATTGAAGAGTAGATCTCCAGCAAAAACAAATTTATGAGGAGATGTGATAAGGCAGCCAACACTCATCGATTTTTGGTAACGCTCTCTGAGCTTTGTTAAAAATTCTCTAGTCCATGATAAGTCGGAGGCAGTAGTGAGATTACTAATTTCTACTAACACAATATCCGGCACACCTGATGTCAAGTCAGCTCTTGCTGAAGCGGTAGAGCTCAGCCTTACACTTGCTTGATGAGCTGGGAAATGTTCTCGAATAGCGCTGAATACTCTTCGGCTGCTATCGGTCGATCCGACAACCATAGTATGGATACAGCTTTTTAAATTACCGTCCATTTATCTAACCATGAAGTTTTTTATATTTTGTACACTTTGCCCCAGCATTGCTGCAGCGATTCTGGGGTCTCCATTTGACTGTTCTAAAGCGCTTAGTACTTGAGCAGAGCTTGGACTTCCATAAGAGCCTATGGAATTTGTCCATTTTCTTTTATTGAACAAAATCCCTGCCAAAAGATAGTTTTCAGAATTTTTTAAGTTTTCCAGTGGTTTGAAGGAATCTTCTTCAGCGAGAGCTTTCAGTCTATTCTCTGGAGTTGCAGCGCTTTCGATCACGACGGACTTCAGTTCTTTTATATTTCCTTCCCAAGGAAGTTTAATCAGCTCTTGAATGAGACTTTGAGTAAACTCGAGTCCATTGAATGTGACATGGGGTTTTGCTTCAGAGAGAAAGTGTTTAACTAAAGGATAAAAATCACTAGATCGATGTTCTAAAGAATCAAGATTTACGTTTTTAGTTTCACAAATTTTCTCCAAGGCCTTGGTTGTTTTAGAACAACTAGTACCTAGGATGATGCGGATAGAGGCTAGGTTATTTTTATCTTGGTTTTGCAGCCAGGAAATTATACCCGCACTATCAAATTCACAATGATCAAGTATTAGTGTCAGCCCTCCGATTGCGTTTTTTGAAACTTCAATTGTTAGGTTAGTTGGTAAAAGATCACTAAGTGGTTTGACCCATTCGTCTAAATTATATTCAAGAAGGATATTCTTTTCTGGCAGAGAATTGTGGATGTGTCGAGATATATGGCTTCGACCGCTCCCCCTTGGACCGTAAACCACAACCGTCTTGGAAGCTTGATTTAAAGCAGCCTCGGCTGAGGCAAGTGTTTCCTTGAATGAGCTGGATTGGCCAAGAGTTATCTGTTGGAGCGTTTTGTTCTTGGCTTTCTTTTTAACTGGTTGTATTTTTTCGTTATTTAGAATTGACTCAATTGACTTGATCACTTTTTCAAGGCTACGGGACCCATTTATATCAATGTAGTCGACAGCTCCTAGTTTCATGGCATCAACAGCTGTTGAGACTCCTGGTTCATCCGTCCAGACAAGAATACTTTGGTTGGCCAAGTCGTTGTTCTCGAGTAGCTCGATTGCCGTGCCGAATTCTCCTAATAGGTAATCGGTTACCACAAGCCTAGGTTGCCGTTCAGCCAAGACCTTAGCCAAGTGTTTGTCAGGTGTTACTCTGCTAGCTTGAAACTGTCTCCAGTTAAGATTCTTCTCTAGATCAAGGGCAGCTTTAGCCTTAGCCGACTGTTGCTCATCGAGAACTATTATAACGTCTTCAACCATTGCGCTCCAATTAGTTGATAAAAACAATCGATATTTAGATCAATCCTGAGTCTTTTACCTATTGAACTGAGTCAGAATAGTCAGTCTTGCCGTAGTTAAGACGCGCAGTTGGGAACCAATGATTCAGTAACATGAATGGATCTGAAATTTTATTTGGCCTGTTGAGCTGAGATAATTATGGCTGATATTTTAATAGTCGAAGACGGAGTCATCGAGCGGGAGAGGTTACAGAATCTGTTTTCTTCCGCTGGATATTCTGTTCGTACAGCCGATAACTTTGATTCAGCCGATAGTTTGTTAAGTGTTGAGGCTTGTCGTCTATGTATATTGGATATCGGTTTGTCTGACCGATCTGGCTCCTTACTCTTCGAAAAACTTAATTCCTTAAAACAAAGGCCGATTGTAATTGTTCTCACTGGGAACCCTTCTGTTCATCTGAAACGGAGTTTGATTGAACAGGGTGCAAGCGATTTTATTGTTAAAGCTAGTCCTCAAGCTGAAAATGATCGTTTGTTAGAGAATGTGCGAAGTAAACTTGGTGATCCTCGACCTCAGGCTACTTCTAAGTCAGCTATAGCTCTTTCAGATTTTATCAAAAATTTTATTATGGAAAAATCTAAGGAGTTGTTCTTGAATTCCAATTTAGAGCTTGCTGAGTGTAAAAGCTGTGGAAGTACAAACATTGAGGTAACTTTTAGTCATAAACTTCAAGTACCCCCGGTAGTAGAAGGGCTCTTACGCTGCTCAGACTGTGGAGCAGTATATGATCCAGAGGTAAGTTAATGTCTGGGCGCAGTAAGAGTAAGGGTTTTTTCCGAATAGCCAATGTTGACAAATACGATTTGGTGTCGGTTCTTTACCTTTGGTTCTTGACTCTGCTAGTTGGAATTTTAACAAGCTCGGCTTCTCAAGAAATTCACCTAGCAGGTGAGTTTATTTTAGGAGCCGCAATCCTATATACTTTCTTTGGTTTACTTACCTATCACTTTGCTGAAAGGAAGAAACTTGCAGCAAGCTTAAGTTTACTCTGTTTCTCGATTTTAGCTTTAGCCCCTCTCCAAGGTACCGGTCTTTCCAATAAAGGTTCTGCTATCTTGCTTACTCTTTACTACACGGTAATTGTGGTGACTCCTGCTTTTTTCACCCTCTGGTCTTGGAAATTACAACTTCTTGCAGCACTAGTAGTAATGGTTAGTGCTACTTTTTCTTTATCCGTTCATTTTATGGATGAGATACTGAAGTTTATAATTCTTACTGGCGCTGCTAGCTTGCTTTCTGTGCGACTTGTGTATTTGAGAACAAGAAAGGCTAGGGCTGGAAGGTTTAGAATCATGTCCACCGAAGAGGAGAATGAATTCTCTCTTCACTTTAGACCGAAATTTTTAAATGTCTCTCTTTTTCTAGGCGGGCTGATTTTAGCCTTGCTAATACTCGAGGAGAGCTTCGAAGTTCAGGCTTTTTCATTTTCTGAATCGGCAAATTTAAAAATTTACGCGCTTTTTACTCTTCTAATTGGAAATTTATCTGCTGGTGCTTGTCAAAAAATTAACCCCAAGATTATAGCCTTATCGACTCTTTCTATAGTAGCTGCCTTGCTTGTCTCATCTCTAAACCTGAATAATTTTCAAAGCGGATCTCATTTAATTCTTCCGGTTCTTTTTATTGGATTTTCCACTTTGGCTCTGGGTTGGTCTTTTGCCTATCAAATTTCTTTTATTTGGGCTTTGTCCTTGGCCACAGTTTTTTCGATGTGCATCTCTCGACAAGGCTTTTTCTTGGATAGTTCTTTTTTAAATAATCTATCTAAATCTTATAAAGACTTGAGTCTGATTTTGATGGGACTATCTCTATCTGTCTGGTTTTCAAGGAAGCTGGAGGTCAAATTTAGAAAATCAAGAGTAGAGCTTCCTTCAGTTGATTCTCATTTAAATGTTGAATCAAAAGAAATACCTGGTTTTCCTGCCTTTAGGTTGGTTAGCGAAAGACTCTCCAAGCATAGACAAAGCTTAATGCTGAAAAGTCTCTTGGTTCTCTCTGTTATTTCTTGTTTCATATCGACAACTCTGCTGATCGGAGCAGGTTCCTCCTTGATGGGATTGGCTTTGCTGACTTTAGTCTGTTCAGTAGTTGGCTGGGTCGTCATTAACTCCTCAGCCAATAGAGAGGATGATATTTCTGGTGAGTATATTTGGCTTGGAGGCGCTGTTCTCTCAGGGCTACTTATTCTTTGGCCTGCAATTTTAATAGCCAATGCCCCAAAGTTTTCTCAAGTAAATCATTTATGGACTCTACTTCCTTTAGTTGCAATCGGCTTAGTCCCTTGGAGGCTGTCTGAACTCTTGCCAATCCTAGCTGTCTCAGTTTTTTGTGGTATGGAAATAGTTGGTAGCAGTGACGCTTCAATGGAACTGGCTCTAAATTATTGTGCGGTAGGATTATTAGCCCTTCTTTGTAACGTCTACAGAACGAGAAGGTTGATTGAGAGGGATGTTCTGGAAACTCTTCCCCTTTCGCTTGCTCGATGTTCTAGCGTTAGAGAAATTATGCTGGTAACCATCGACGCGCATCTCGCTTATTTTCAATCAAATCAGGGCATGTTGCAAAGAGCTGAGGGCGAGCTGGAGCTCGTAAGAAATGATTCCCTATACCAGATTCGAGGCGAAGGTGTGTCCTTATATGATATTTCTAACTCGAAGCCAGACCAAGAGTATGAAATTTCCAAAGTGGATATGAGTGTTTGCAATTGGAATACTCAAGTAGAATTTTTCCATCCGGAGTTTGGTTTAGTTCAGGAGTTTCACGGACTTCATTTTAAATATCCTTCTTCAAGTAGTTTTTTGGGAGATATAGAGGGTGGTGTTGGATCGAGCCCCGGGGCAGTTAGTTTTATTCCTTTCAAACTACCCTTCTTTAAATTCCTACGTGGGGATGACATTAGGTTAAGCGAGCAGATTTTTTTGTTTGCAAGAATGAGAATAGATTCCTGTATCGAAAAGGAGAATTCACTAAAGATTGCTGAAGCCAATAAGGTTCTTAATAAGAAGCGAGAGTTTGAAATCAATGCTTTGGTGCACGATATCAATAATACTGTTCAGGATTTAACAGTTATTTGTGACTCTCTTTCTGAACAAGTTGATGAGCAAGGTCAATGGAGTAGCGACTTAGATCTTTGTGAGGAATTGACCAAAATTAGTGATGTATCTCGGTCTATGGCTTCCTCGGTTTCTGATGCTAAGAGAAAACGCGAGTTAGAGAGTATCAACGATCTTAGCCCTAGAGAATTAGTGGAAGTGAAGGAATGTCTTGATGATGTTGTTAATCTTTCCAAAGTTCGTGCTGATCGAAAAAATATAAAGATAGATTATAGTCCTTTGCCAGATGAAGCCTGGGTTCGATTGTCGGCCCGTGAGCATTTAAGCACTGTGATGCGTAACCTTATTAATAATGCAATACAATATTCTGATTCTGGAGCCGAGGTTAAAATTCGAGCTCACATCGAAAATGAGAATATTTTTATCGAGGTGGAGGATAATGGTCCTGGCTTAAGTGATCATGACCGAAAAGAAATTTTCACAGCTGGAGTCAGAGGGGTGTCAGGTAAAGCTGTGCCAGGGGGGCTTGGAGTTGGTTTGGCTCAGTCCAGGAGAGTTGCTGAGGCTGGAGCCGGCAGTCTTCAGGTTAGCTCTAAGGGACTTGGCTATGGCAGTGCTTTTTTATTGTCCTTGCCTAAGGCTCCGTCGCCTAATTCTAGAGATAGAAATTGGGCACTATTAGTTGATGACCAGCAATCAGTCGTGGACTTTTACTCCAGGATTGCGAAAGCCTTGGAGTTCGAACCCGAAACAGCCTGTTCGTTAGATGAAGCAGAGAGTTTAATTTTAGAATTAGGTGAGCCTAGCTTTGTTCTTACCGATCTACATTTAGGCAAGAGCAGTGGTTTTAGCGTTATAAAAAGTATCAGGGAAAAGTTTGGGGAATACGTGCCAATAATGGTAGTGAGCGGTTTGCCAGAAGATGATGTTGAGCAAAGAGTGAAGAAAGCAGGGGCCAATGATTTTCTTGCAAAACCTGTTAGTAGAAAAGCTCTTCTTGCGAGAATTGAAAGTCTGCTCAACCATGGAAATTATTTGAACAATTCGAAGAGGTAATATTGTGAGTACTGATGCAGAGTTTAGAATTCTAGTTAGAAAGTCTATTTCCAGAAGAAGAAATGTATTTGTGGCTGGGATTGCTAGAAAATTTTTAGAGAATCAAGAATTTTTAAATGCAAGTAGTTCTGGGGAAGCTAGTTCACCTGAGTCGACTTCCGAGTGGATTTCTATTTCATCTCTGTCACAGCTTCGGAAAGCGACTGGTGGACGTTTTCAAAATTTGAAAGAGAGATGGATTAGGGCTGGACTACCTCTCAGACAACACCGAGGAGACAAGTCTGAGAGCTGGACATTGTCAGAAGACGGGTGGTTGGCGCTCAGCCTTTGGATCAATAAACAGGGTTTTGAGGCAAGACTCTCCGATTGTCCCAAGGATGTAATATTTGAAATTAGAAACGTAATTGACCGATAAGATGGTTCAGGGTTGTTTTCTAAGTTTCAGTGATGGGCTAAGCTGGTTATAACACTGGATAAATATAGATGACTAAAACTATATCAAATGTCCAGATAAATTCCGAGCCTATCTGGTTTGGTTGTGAATCTAAATTATTGGAAGTTCAATAGTTTTACTTAAGAATTCACTTGATTGTGACGTGTTAAGTAAACAGATGAGTCGTTTGATTCAAGAGAGGTCAAAGAGAGGTATGCTTTACCGTGAAGTTTATAGCTTGTTTTATTCGATGATGAGTTAATTTTTGTTAACCGTTTTTTGCCGAAACGGTTCTTTTAAGTATTTACGGAAATATCCATGCTTGGTGAAACATCTACAGGTAGTCTAGCTCCAACAAGCGGCGAAGTTATACCGGCTGCGGTTACTGATGTTGGCTGCGAAAGAGAGATAAACGAAGATCGCTATGCGGTTATTGATTCTCCTCATGGCAAAGTTTGGGTAGTTTGCGATGGCATGGGTGGTTCTATGGGCGGAGAGCTTGCTGCGCAGCTTGCGATTGATGCAATTCGCCGAAGTCTCGAATCTAGAGATTATCAGAGTCCGATGGAGGCTGTCAGGCATGCTGTCCAGGAAGCAAACAGAGTCATTGTATTAAGAAGACAAAACCCAGCTTTCAGTAGTATGGGTACTACGATTGTTGCTGCTCTAATTTCAGGACCTGAGGTAGTTATTGCCCATGCAGGAGATAGTCGAGCTTATTTAGTTCGCGATGGATTGATTGAGCAATTGACAGTTGATCATACCTACGTTCAAGATTTAGTAGAGCGAGGATCAATTACTGCTGAAGAAGCACTGTCTCACCCGCAGGCTCATGTCTTAACTAAGTGCTTAGGGGGGGACCCCAGACTTTCATTAGACTTTTCACAATTTTGGACTTGGACAGCAGATGATAGCTCGGCGCCAGCAGATCTATTGGTTTTAGCGAGCGATGGTCTTTACAGTTTGGTTGATCAAGATGAGATAGCTCGAAGCGTAGGTTCCAGAACTCCACAGGAGAGTTGTGTTGAGTTAGTTGAACTGGCTAAAGCTAGGGGCGGCTATGATAATATTACGATAGCGATATTACCAATTCCAGGACAACTGAGAGACGAAGAGCCTCCAGCTGCAAGATCGGTAAAACCTACCGTTGCGAAGAAAAAGAAACAGAAAGAGAAAGGACCGAGTCTATTTTCCGGATTCACCTGGGGAAAAAGATTACTCTTGATGGGATTACTTTTTTGCATTGGCAGTATTGCAACAGCAATGATTCTTGCTCTGTTAATGTTCTAGGAGTTTGATACAAAGATTTTTATTGGAGAAAAAAATGAGCGATAACGAAGATAAAAGTAAAAGTACGGTTCCGAATGGAGTTGATCCGAAGTTGGAAGATACCCTTCAGGATACTAGTTCTAGAGCTAGAAATAAGACAGTTATGCTGACCCCTGAAGTCACTGGTCAAATCCGTGATATGTTGGGTAGCGGTGTTGCTAAAACAGAGAGTGATGCTCCCAATGTTTCTTTGGGGAAGGCCCTTCCAGGAGCAGCTGATGCTGCAACGGGTAATGGAAATGTTCCTGCGGTTGCAAAGCCTGCGACTGGAGGTCCCGACTCTTGGAGTAAGCCCGGAGCTTCTGTTGTAACTACAGGTTCGGCCTCACCAAGGCCGTCTGAGGTAGCTATGCCAGGTGGTGCTGCGAATGGTGCAGGTTCTCGCGACAAGACTACTGTTTTGAAAAGAACTCCAGGAGGAGGTGACCCTATGACTTCTTTAATGGGTAGTCCTAGTGCTTCCTCCTCTAGTAACGGATCAAGTGCGAGTGCTCCTACAACCCCGGCACCTTCTATTGGTGGAGCCGTTGCAACGGGAGTGGCTTCAAGTCCAACGCCTGGAGTAGGACAAACATCTTTCCCAATGTCGGCAACTCAAGTTGGAGTTGCAGCTGGGCAGAATACTAAGGTTGCTGCTAAGTCAAAGATAGTTGGATTCTTAATTTCTTTCGATAAGTCAGAGAATGGTGAAGTCTATGAGATTCGTTCTGGTAGGTATATGCTTTCATCAAGATCGGCTGGACAAGAGGATTATATAATTATTCAAGATGAGAGTATTTCCGCTCTACATGCGATTGTTAGGGCTACAGATGATGGAAAGATACAAATTTTAGATCAACTTTCAGAGTTCGGTACTGGGGTTACACCATTAGGAAAAGCAGCGGAAGATGATGTATCTGGTTCCATGGTTTCTGTGAAACATGGTGATATTGTTAGGTTTGGTAAACGAAAGTTTACTGTGTGTTGCGTTCCTACTTCGACGAAAGTGGCTAGTGCAGCTAAAGCCCCGAATGCCGCTGCAGGTTCTGCTCCAAAACCAGCTCCGAAAGCAGCACCTAAGCCCAAAAGCTAGGGCTTAGATTTTAAGGTTTTTATTTTGGTGAAGTCTATTAATTAATATTGGTTTGGGACGGTTCGATGGGAGACGACCATTTTTTAAATTTACAACCTGGCACTGTAGTTAACGGTCGCTATGAGATTGTAAAATGCCTTGGTACTGGAAGTATGGGCATGGTTTACGCCTGTAGACATAAAGAGCTCTCTGGACACCTTGTGGCGATGAAAGTTTTATTTGCTGAGGTTGCTAGAGACGAGGTTGCTGCTGCTCGTTTTCGTAATGAGATCGTTGCCTCTTATGGTGTTAATCATCCTCACGTTGTTCGTGCATACGAGTATTTCAAAGATGGTGAGCTAACTGCCTTTACAATGGAGTTTGTTGGAGGAGGGGACCTAGCTGATAGAATTAACGAGGAAGAGCCTATACCGGTTGATGAAATAGTACAGATGATGATTCAGATGTGCTCTGGAATCCAGGCTGTGCATGATGCTGGTATTATTCATCGTGATCTAAAACCAGAAAATATATTAATTACAAGTAATGGGGATGTTAAGATTACTGATTTTGGTATCGCTCGAACCGGAACTGGTCCGAAGCTTACGGAGTATGGTGGAGTTGTAGGGACTATTGACTACGTAAGCCCCGAGTATCTGGAAAAAGGTCAAGTGGATACCCGCTCCGATATTTACTCTCTAGGGGTTTTAGCTTACGAAATGATTACTGGCTCTGCGCCTTTTAAGGGCAAGAGCGTGATTGAAACAATGACAATGCGCTTAAGAACTGATCCAGACTTGCCACATGAAAGGCGTCCAGATTGTCCAGAAGAGCTCAGCGAGGTTGTCATGAAAGCCTTAGCTCGGGATCCTCAGGCAAGATACCAAACTTCCAATGAAATGATTGGAGATCTTATGGGTCTTTTTGAGAATCAAGACGGTAAGAAAATTTATGATCCAATTCTAAATCCTAAGTTTGCAGTTGGAGTTGAAACCTCGGAAACCCCAAAAACTAAACCTGAGATCGTATCAGATGCTGAAATGGCTTTGGTGGGCCGAGCTCCCTCGCCTTTGGAGCAAACTACAACTCGCAATTCTGTAGTCGCACAACCTTCTGGGGGAGGAGTGCAAGAAGTCTTTAGTAGTGGAGTAGGGGATGTAAGCAGTGATACTACTCACATAGTTAATCCTGATTTAGAGGGAACGGTCATGCTAGACTCTTCCTCGGTTGACTTGTTGAAAGCTAGTAGAGGCATTACAGACAATGTTGATGAGGGAGTTAGAAGTCAATTGGCAGATGTGGTTGAGGGTCGAAAAGATGGTGCCGAAGGTTCAGATGATTATGAGCCAGAGCCCGTTTACCCAAGAAGCTATGAGCCGCTTGTGGACGTTTTGCCCAAGCCCCAATCTATCGCGGAACTAAGCCGCAAGGCATCCGAGGATCCTTCTAGTCTAAAAGTTGATGATAATAGTCTTTCAGACAGTAGGCTCAAAGAGCTTTCTAGCGAGATTTACTCTCCCGATGAGCCAGGTCTTATTTCGACTATTCTCAAATTGTTTTTGATGATCCTTTTTGCATTCATCGTTGGAGTGTTGTTGGTTCCTTTTTTCGAGAGTTTTTTAGAAACAGAAGAGTCAAAAGAGTCTTTGGTGACCCAGAAAGATGGCTAGAAGCTTAAAGATTTTACTGATTATTTCGATAATTGGTTTCGTCTTCGGAGTTTGTTTGGTCCCCGTCCTTGAATTTTTCCTTTCGGGTTAGATACCTCCCCTTAACGATAAAGTCTAATAGTTTTAGGTGCTTAGGGGGGTGTGATTAACATTTTGTCCAAATTTCATTATTTCTGCACCATTGCTCAAGACTAGTCCATCTAAAAGACTGTAGATTAGCGTAAACAGGTTTAGTTTTTACGAGCAGTTGACGTTAATTAATATATAGACAAATTTCACGGTCAAATTGAAAGCTTGTCTTTGTATTGGTGGGGTTTAAAGAGTAAATGAGTTCGGTAACTTAGTATGCGCATATTGATTGTTGACAAGACAGCAGAAGGCCAGGCGATGTGCGCCAGACGGGTTGAGGCTTTCAACCAAAGTGATGTTGAGATGCTTGACCTTAGGGTTAAGCTTGTTCTCGATAAAGACTGGGCTTCGCAAGTGCACGACGCTGACGTCTTAATCCTTGGTTCTGGTCTCGGTGATCAGGGTCCTCAAATTGCTCGGACTGCCCTATCTCAAATGCCATGGTTGCATATTGTTCTTTACTGCACTGAGGAAGATTATTCGGGTGGTAAATTCAGAGCAGCCCATGCCGCGGGAGTTAGAAAAGTATTACCTGACAACTCCAGTCCTTTAGATTTACTTCAAGAGTTAGTTGCCCTTTATTCCGAGTTTAGAAGAGAGGGAAGAATAAGAGAAGGTCGGGTAATATGTGTTACTCATGCCAAAGGTGGTACTGGAGCTACTAGCCTGTGTGCCGCACTTGCCGAAGTTTGTAGCGTGCATCAAAGGCGAACCATGCTTTGGGACATGGATGTTGAAACTAGAGACCTATGCCGCTCTCTTACCGTTAATGGGGCAGAAGCTAAGGTAGTTAGTAGCTGGGTCAACGGTACACGAGATATTTCAAGAGATAGTATTTGTGATGCATTAATCCCGGTAAGTCAGGATGTTTCAGTACTAATGCCTCCTGATAGTATGGCGGAGTCTATGGATTTTGTTTGCCACACTGATGGGATGGCAATTTGTCAAAGACTGCTCGACCTCGCTAGAGCCATGCATGATGTTATCATAATTGATACTGGTGGTAGAATAGGACCTGCCACAGGAGCTCTGATGAGAGTTGCCGATGAGGTTTTAATAGTTATTGATGATACAGTATTAGGTCTAACTGCTTTGGATCTATTCTTAAGTTATGCGAAAGCCTTGGTGGTAGGACCAGATAGAATTAGTTTTGTGGTTAATGGTTATAGCGGCTCTTTACTAGCAGTTCCTCAGATTGAAGCTGAATTAGAGCCAGTGCATCAGCTTGGTCCTAGACCTTGGAGATTGCCTCCAGTGCCAGTTGATCCTAAAGCATCTCTTTGGCCAGGAAGTGGAAGGACTCTATATAGTATGGGCTCGAAAGGTACTCGAGCCGCTCTTGAGGAAGTTGCCGCAGAGTTAGGGCTGATTTCAAGCGAAGGGTATGAAGTTTCTGGGGACAAAAAGAACTCCAGCTGGTGGGAGAGACTTATTCCTCAAAAAGAGTCCGACGAAATGGGAGTCGAAGACTAGAACTGCGTTTAGGGCTCTTGAATCCGATGTCTTATTGCCTAAAATTCTTAAAATCGCTGAAAGATGAAAAAACTACATGATTTTAGTAGCGAAAGGTGTTTTTTAGGGTACATGTTACTGGTTTTAGAAAAGCCAAGTTGGCCCGGATTATGCATAGTAGTAAGTAGTTACTATTCCACTGGATTTTAACTGCTCCTCCAAGGAAGCTTGTAGATAGGTTTAAATTTTGGGGGTTTAACAACAATTTAGTTGTATGTATGTTTAACAAGACCCTGAGAATAAAGGGTTTATTTTAGGAACGGGAGTTATAAAATGGAAAAAGAAATGAATAACGTAGAAATTCAAAGAGAAGAAAATGAGAAAGGCGCTTCTATGCTTGAGTATTGCCTTCTTGCTGCATTGATTTCAGTTGTAGCTATTACTGCCATGACTTTTCTTGGTCAGGAAGTTTCGGAAACTTTTAGTAATGTCGCCAGTACTATCGACACTACAAACTAATTATTTTTTAAATAATTTTGGAAAAATAGAAAAGGGAGATCTTATCTCCCTTTTTTTACGCCCTCAACCCTATCCAACTCAAAATAAAAACATGCCTATATCTAGGGCAGTTTTATTAGTGATTTGCCTTACGTCTAAAATTCCTAATTTATCTCAATATTTTTTGAAGATTTGTCGACCCTTATCCTTGCATTGGCATCATAATGCTAGTGGATTATAAATTGTCATGGGCTTAATTTTAGTGATTGATAGCTCTTAACAGTTTTTAGTTCGCATGCTCAGCCCAGATTTTTACAGATTGGATCGAATGGATCCAGTTTGGTGCTGAGGATGTTTTTTAAGATTAACTTCTATCCCAGGGAGCTTAGGATAAATGGCAACGCGATTTGGAGCATCTAGTCCGGCGCAAACATACGCTACCAAAGTAAGGTGGCTTGTTGGTTTTTTGATTGCGGTGATCACACTTTTATTTTTGACGTTATTTTACGTGGTGCAAGGTGGGGGCGGAGAGCAAACTGCATCCACTGAGCCAGGTGGTGAAGCTATTCAAGCTGCGAGTGGTGAGTTAAGTCCGACTACGAAAATCCTTTATGCAAACCAAAGAATTGAAGAGGGTGTGCAAATGACAGAAGCAATGTTCTCTGCTTGGGATGTGCCTTCCGATCGTATTCCGGAGGGGGCGATGAAGGAAACTCAAAAAGCTGAAGTAGTAGGTAAATTTTCACAAGCTATAATCAGTGCGAATGTTCCTATTTTACGTGATAGCTTAGGCGAAGCTAAGAAAGGTGGGGTTATAAACATACCTGCCGGATACAGAGCGGTGACAATAAATATTAGTGCCCGAAGTGGTGTTTCTGGTTGGGCTAAGCCTAATTCAAGAGTTGATGTTCTTTGGGCTTACACAGACAAAAATAGTAGAGAGAAGAAAGTTTCTACTATTGTGAGATTCGCAAAGGTTCTGTCTGTAGGTGGAAATAACCAGTCAGGGGATAAAGCAGCGGTCAATCAACAAGGGACTACTGCAACTCTTTTGGTTACTAAACGCGAAGCCAAAAAGATTGAACTTGCTAGAACATTGGGAAGTCTAACTCTTTCACTAGTTGGACAACAGGAAGAAGTTGTCGGTGACGATGCTTCAAATGATGTGGTTGATATCTCTGACCTAACGGGAATAGATGATTCGCAAGTTGGTGAGGCTGAAGAAGAGCCTAATGACGGTGTGATGTATTCAACGGATCCTCGTACTGGTAAAAAGACTCGCTACATTCTTAAGAATAACAGATGGGTTCCTGACAAGAGTTACTAGGCTTTTCAGGAGAGCTGCCGGGTTCGCCCGGTTTTTAAATTTTGGTTTTGTTTATTGGATTTGATTAAAAGGGACTTTTAAAATGTCAAAAAAAGGCGGCGGAAAGGATCAAGACACTTTAATCGACTTATTTTCCACTAGGTCTAGAGATGGCCAGGAAGAGGCTCCAGGTATCCCTGAGCAAACTTCCGACTCTAAGGCTAATATGTCACCTGAAGTGGTTGAGAAAGCGAATACTCCTCTTACGACGAAAGCTCCATCCAAGCGAGCTTCAGGTGGAAGTACTGAGGCTAAAAGTAAAGAGGCGCGGAAGGAAAACAAAAAGGTCAACCTTTCTCCTGTTGCGACAAAGGTGCTGAAAGAAACCCGTAGAGAACTCGGGAACTCTGGTGAAATTGATGTTGGAGAAGATATCTCTGAGACTCAGATTGCCGCAGCAGTTGATAAGGTTTGCGCTGACCAAGGGCTTGTCATTGATGATATTGTAAGAGCCGATATCATTGTTCACTTAAAGAGAGACTTGATGGGTTGGGGGGTTTTACAATCCCTGGTGGATAATCCGGAAGTTACAGATATCCATGTTTATGATTACCAAACAGTAGTTCTTCAACGTGGTAAGAAGAGTGAGACAACTGGTCTTCACTGGCCTTCGCATGAATCCTACACCACTTTTATTGACCGAGTATTGTTTCGCTTGGGAAAAAGTCTTTCAACTCAGCAGCATACGGTTGACGCGGCTTTTTCTGATGGGAAAAGACTTTGCGTAATTCATGAATCCGTCTGTGGATCTCGCGGACCATTCATGACAATGCGTGTTCCAAGAGTTCAAGATGCTACTTTGGAAAGTCTAGTTTCCTTTCAAGTGATGCCTCCTCTGATGGTTAACTACTTGGCAGCGATGGTCAGAAGTTGTGAGCATACTTTCATGGTCGCTGGTGAAACTGGAACTGGTAAGACTACTTTGATGAGATGTCTGGGGACCCAGTTCGGTCCTGATGAAAGTATCGTTGGGGTAGAGGATACACCTGAACTAAACTACCAGCACCCTTATTATAGAAGCCTAGTTTCCAGGACTGCCAACAACGAGGGAGTAGGTGAGGTTACTCTTCAGGAGCATATTAAGGCTACTCTTCGTATGTGTCCTACTAGAGTAATTCTGGGAGAGATGAGAACTCCAGAAGCAGCCGAGTCTTTTTTAGAGGCTGCTCAGACAGGTCACTCAGGAATGTCTACTGTACATGCTAGAAACGCTAGGGAAACTCTTACCAGACTAGAGAGTTTGCTGGGTCGTGCTCAGAGAGGTGTTTCGATGGATATTATTCGACAGCAGATTGCCTTGGCAGTTGATGTTTGTATTTGGAATGTCAGGGAGAAGGTTTCGGGGCGAGTAAGGTGTGGTGAGATTATTGAAGTTGGTCATTTTGTAGAGGGTAGTATTCAGATCAGACCGATGTTTAAGCTTGTTCAGGAAGGAGAAAATCCAGTTTGGGAGGTTCAATCCTGGTCAAGTAACTACGAAGAAGTTTTAGAGAAAAATGGCATTGTTCTTGGTGATGCGCCACAGTTCCTTTCTTTCGGAAATATGGGCGGTGAAGCATCCGGCCGAGGATAGAGACTGTTTTTAACACAAGGTTGATCGCATGAGTATTGAAACTATCATTATTGCCCTGCTGGTTTTACTTTTAATCATAGTAGCTGTGGTAGTTGTAATTTATACCTCCCGTCAGAGAGGTTCAGCTAGTGCTGTCAGTCACGCTAAAGTTAGCTCTAACCTTAGAGCCTTGGTTACTGCACAAAGGGCGGAAGCGACTAACTTTGGTCAGGGCGTCCCTAGTGGAGGTTCCACTAAAGATAGCCTTGCTTTAGCAGCAGCTGAAGAAGCGGAAGGGGATGAAAATCAACGAAAAGCTTCCGATAAGGAAAGCTTAGAGAAACGGTTAGTTTATGCTAACTGGCCAATTACTCCATTTCAATTTAGAGCTATTCAAGTGGTAGCGACAATTTTGTTGTTTATTGCGGCACGTGCAATTTTTGGTTTTTGGATCCAAGCTCTAGCTATATTGCTAACCCCTCTCATTGTTGGAGCAGTGTTAGACTACTTTGTGAAGAAGCGTTTTAAGGCTTTTGATGAAGATTATCCGGTAATGCTTCTTTCCTACGTTGGTCTTCTTAAAACTGGTATGAGCACAATCGTAGGCCTGGAGGCAGCAGGAAAGGGACTAGAGGAAGGTTCTTTGGTACGTGGTGAGATTGAGCTTTTGATTGAACGACTAAGAGTTGGGATGACTGAGGATCAGGCGATTAACGCGTTCGGAGAAGATATTCCTCATCCAGAGTTAGAGCTTTTCGTACAAAGTCTTATTTTGAGTAGAAGGGTTGGTGGAACACTTAGCGAAACTCTTGAAAGGTTGGCAAAGCAAGTTAGAAAAAGGCAGCAGTTCCGTTCCCAAGCTGTTGCTGCGGTTGGTATGGAGCGTTCCTCGCTTTGGGCAATTGCAGGTATCATGTCATTGTTGCTTGGTTATTTGATGTTGTCATCTCCAGAGTTAATTACTCCAGCATTTAAGGACGATTTTGGTCGATCTATATTTGAAGCAGGTTTGTTCCTGATTATCGTTGGCATGTATTGGTCACGCCGGGTTACTGACATAAAGGTTTAGAATGGACGCTAATCTAATAATATTTCTCGTCATAGGTATTTCAGTTATTGGAGTAGGTGTTTTTGCCTTCGTTTTTATTGGAGGTGATACCAATGCTCAGAAGGCTGGAATAAGAGATTTGATGGGAGGTATCGATCCAGATGCACTTTCTGCGGTTGGTGAAGATGCTGTTGATCCTTTCGATTTAGAGAGAATAAAGCAGAATACTGGTAGAGCAAAATCGGTAAAAAAGAAGGAAGACCTGCAGGCTAAGATGTTTAAGGCAGGGATTTTTTCTGCGAAAGAGCGGAAGAGGTTTAATACCATGCGAATGGTATGCCTGGTTCTATTTCCTATTGTAATTCCGCTTCTAATTTGGCTTGTTGTTCCTAAGCTGCAGCTAGTTATTATGGGTCTAGTTATGGGTGTATTTGCCGGTCTGGTATACCCAACAGTGAAACTTGATAAGAAAATTGAAGCGAGGCAGGAAGATACTCTTTATTACTTGCCACTAGTAATTGAGCAAGTGTCGATCGGTGTTAGTAGTGCTCTGGATATTGGACCATGTATCGCTAACATTGTTAGCATGGCTAACGAAAGAGACTCTCACAATGCTGTCACTGAGATGCTGATCCATGTAGAAAAACTAATGCGTTCTGGACTTAATCTTGAGGATGCGCTTGTTGAAGTTGGAGAAGCCAGTGGTATGGGAGAAGTTAAGCATGCCTTTATGTTTCTTGCCCAGTGCGCGAAGCATGGTGGAGAGATATCAAGACAGCTGCAAGAACTTGCTGATTCAGTGATGGTTCAGAGGCAGACCCAGGTTGAAGCTAAAATTACTGCTTTGCCAGTAAAAGCGACTGGACCTCTAGCGATGGTATTTGCTGGTTTCTTTGCGCTTCTTTTTGCAGGCCTTTTCGTCCGTCTGATGGGAGCTTTTGGCTAGGAGTAATTAACGCAGTAGGGTAGTTTTATAGAAATTTATCTATCTAATTGTCACGTAGAGCCCTATACTGCTTGGAGAGTCTTGTTACTAAAGTAATAGGTTGAACTGGGTGCGTAATATATCACCGCTATAAGATTGATTGGATAAATAGATGGGCGGTTTGTCAAAAATATTTTCACCAGTATTAGCAACCTTTGACAGGCTAGGGCGTTCGGGATTTTTTGTTTCACTGCTTCTTCTTGTAGTAATTTCACTTTTTTTAGTTCCACTTCCACCAATCCTTCTTGACTTACTCCTAGTTCTCAATATCGTGGTTGCCCTAGTTTTGTTGTTGCGTAGTCTCTATATGAGTGAGCCCTCTGCCCTCTACGCTTTTCCCACCATACTTTTGATGACAACTCTTTTTAGACTGGCTCTTAATGTCAGTTCTACAAGGCTTATTCTGTTGGGAGGCAAGGACAGTCTTGGAGCCGCAGGTAGCGTAATTGAATCATTCGGTACTTTTGTTGTTAAGGGAAATTTCGGAGTTGGTGCGATTATCTTTGCCGTGATTGCGGTTGTGAATTTTGTAGTAATTGCAAAAGGTTCCGCAAGGGTCGCTGAGGTGTCAGCAAGATTTGCCTTGGATTCATTGCCTGGACGTCAATTAGCAATAGACTCTGATTTAAGAGCTGAGACAATTACTCGAGAACAGGCAGAGTTTCGACGAGAAGAACTGCGCAGAGAGTCTCAGTTTTTCGGATCTATGGATGGTGCGATGAAGTTTGTGCAAGGTGATGCCATTGCAGGCTTTGTCATAACTTTTATCAACTTGATTGGTGGTGTTGCTATAGGAATTAGTGCCGGAATGGAGTTTCCCGAAGCCATTAATACCTTTGGTTTGCTGACTATTGGGGATGGTTTAGTTGGCATTATTCCTTCTCTACTAATATCGGTTTGTGCCGGAATCATAGTAACCCATGTGGGAGGATCTGATAACCAATCGAGCGGGAGTCAGGTTTTTCAGCAGTTGTTAGGAGACCCGGGAGCCTTAGTAATGGCAGGTTTGGTGCTAATACTACTAGGTATTATTCCAGGATTTCCTTTTATTCCGTTTTTCGGGGTGGGCTTGTCAGTGCTTCTTTTAGGTTCAATGGCTTGGGGATTTTTAGGAGGAGGTTCTCGCAACTCTCCAGTGAAAGTTAGATTAAATAATCTTCAAACTCCTACTGCGCAGCTGGGTAGTGGTTTTGGAACTGGATTGCCTGCGATGCCAAGTCAAAGTATGGCCCCTTCGTTGGAATACTTTAGGCTTAAGCCTCTCGTTGTTGAAATGTCTTCGAATAACTTGAGTGGGGCGGGTAAGTTTTTAGAGGAAGATTTTACTAGGTATTTTAACCTGCTTCGTGACCGAGTTTATAAAACTAAAGGACTTCTTGTGCCTGAGGTTTCTTTTTTGGAAGGTTCAACTCTTGGCGAGGGTGATTTTTCTCTTGTCGTGAGGGAAAGGAATATAAAAAATATTACCTTGAACGAAAACCATCATTTCGTTTCACTCAGTCCCGGACAGTTAGGAACTTTGGGAATTCCGGCTACCAATCATCAAACTCATCCTTTAACTTGTTCTGGAAGTTCATGGATTGAATCGAGTGATGTTACCGAGGCTACTCTACAGAGATTGGGGGTGGAACTTATCAACCCATCTCAGTACCTGGCCTTAGAAGTTATTGGGGCCGCCATTTCTAATATCGATTCTATATTTGGTTTATCTGAAGTGTCTCGACTTGTAGAAATTAGTAAAGCTACCGATGCGAGATTAGTAGCTGAGGTATTCGATGGAGAGGTCGTGTCTGTAGCTGAATTCTCTGACTTACTTCGAAAACTTGCCCGAGAAAATTTGTCGGTGAGAGATATTAAGCAAATTATGGAAGGAGTCTTGGAGTATCACTCCAGAACTCCGGAGACTGAGGATAGACAGGATTGGCTTTCTGGGCTTCATGAGCACCTTCGCTTGATCTTGGTAGGCTCTTTGGTTGGTGAGATGAACGGAGAAAGTGACTTTTTTGCTTTTGGTTTATCTGCTGAAGTTGAAGATGAGTTTCGCTCTGCTGTATCTATGTGGGATTCTCCTCGTTCAAGGTTGCCTTTAGATCCAGATATTTCTAGGGGGATTAAGCGATCTTCCAGTCTACTTTTTGCTCCAGTTTTAGAGAGAGGGGCTTCGCCAGTGGTAGTACTTTGCCCTGGAGAAATTAGACTTGCCGTTCAAGAATATTTTGTTTCTCAGTATGATTCTTCAGTTTGGTTTAGAACCGTAGCACATGAAGAACTTGATGAAAGATTTAACGCTCAACTAGTAGGAGTAATTAATGCCTGATTTTAGGGTGTTTTTTTAAAATTTAAAAACAAATGAAATGGTAAAATTTCTGAAATGAACATTAGTAAAGGTAAAAAACTCTTTCAAACCCGAGATAATGAGGGTTTTGAGGCTGTGCTTCCTGAGGGAGCACAAGATTCAGCTATTTTGTGGTCTCAGCGTCAAGCTTTGTCTCCTGATGCCGTGCCAGGTTTTGAAAAAAGAATCTCTTCTTTAGCTAACTCTCGCCTACCTATCGCGAAGGTTATTGGTTTTGGGGTTGATAGTAAGAGTGAAGGTTGGGCCTTGACCGAAAAAATTAGCGGCGATGACCTTTTTGGCTTGAAGGGAAGTGAAAGGGAACGAGCTTTCGTAAGAGCTATACAAATTATTGCCGCTTTACATGAACAGGGTGTCTTGCTCGGTGATATTTGTGATGATTCTTTTGTTGTGAATGAGTCGGGAGAGGTTTTTCTTCAAAGCTATTTCGGTGGATTTGATTGTACTCAAGAAAAAACGGCAATGATTCCTCCAAAGGAAACATTGTACTACTTAGCACCGGAGCAGCGTACAGGAGGAACACCTTCTTATAGTAATGATGTCTTTTCCTTAGGTGTTCTTGGCTATAAAATGTTTACTGGTAGCTATCCAGGAAAAGCAAATGGAGTGGAGGGTGCTGATAGCATCACTGCCAAAAGTGTAGCACCATCCAGTGTCGATCCTTCGATTCCTGAGTGGGTTGATGATGTCATTAGCGATTGTCTGATTTCTGGACAGGCTGGACGGTTCCGTGATGCCTCTAAATGTGTTGAAATTGTAAAGAGGGCTTTGCAGTCGGGTGAACGTCCTGGAAGTAAAGGGAAGTGGGCTCAGGTTTTGTCTGACAAGATTGCAGATGCTGAGCCCCAGATTGGTGAACCTGACTCCCAGGCTAATCAGGCGGTTCTTGTGGATCCCCCAAGTGCGGGAGCTGAAAATATATCAGAGAGATCTTCTACAACAACTACTGGCCCTAATAGTTCAGCAATCGCTCTTGGAAATGGCCCTGACGAACTTCCTGAAGAAAGATCATTGGTTAAAATGACTGATCCTGAGTTCGCTTTGAAAAGTCGTCGAGTGGATAATGACTTGGTTAGAAAGTCTAAATCTGAAGTTGGTAGTCGACAGAAGCAAAAAGCAAAAGCTGAAAAAGATTTTTATGAAGACGAGATGCAAGGAAGACAGTCTTCTTTTAGTTTTTTTGACATTTGGCGCATAGTTTCAACCTTAATATGTCTTTCTATTGTAGCGGCATTGGGATTGTTTACTTATAGGTTTATTTACGGAGATCTCAGTACAACTAAACTAGGCCAGGGGCTGGAAATTGATGTTGAAGCTGCGCCTCCGGCATTAAAGCCGTCCATTAACGATCTAAAGTCAGCAGCGGTCTCTGTTGAGGTTAAAAAAGATGCTTTGAAAAGAATTGCCGACTTTGACGATCCAGTATCGCATAACGTTTTAGTTTCTGTAATTTTGGAATCTGAGGATCCAGAATTGAAGAAATTGTCTCGCGAGTTAGTTATTGATCGTCTCTCCAGGGGAGGCTTAAGTCGTTCAGCTAATTTGTTGGAGAATTGGTTTGTCAATATGAACAAGAGCAAGCGAAATGTTGATCAACATTTGGTGAATGTCTTGCGTGTTTTTGATCAAACTATTCCATTAGAAGCAAGGCAGTCTCGCTTGAGAGGTCTTTATGAAGAAATGCCAGAGTTTGGCCTTCAATTCGCGGCTGCGCTTGGATTAGATACTGGTGGAGATGAGTCTTTTACTCCTTTACTTAGAGCTTTTGTTAAAGAAAAGTTTGGTTATTCTGATCTTGAAGATAAGAGTGTTTATGCCATTATTCTGTCCGAAGAATCTCTATTGAATCAGTTTGAAGGGGATCTTAAGAGCTTTCTGAAAGAGCTATCCGCCAACGATTTGGCTTGGGGAATGCTTTACTTAGCGAGGCAGAATAGCCTCACCCTTAAAGACGTGGCCAAGGAAGTTGGAATTAGAGAGGTAGTACCAAGATTTCAATCTGAATTTGTGGAGATGCTTTCGAAGTTGGATCATTTTCCTTTAGAGAAAAATGTAAAACTAGCGCTGGTTCGAGGTGCTCGTGGCGAAACTAAGCTAGATGACGTGAATGTTATTGGTCGATGGTATGATCAAAATGCGGAGCGTGCTCTGTTAGTGATCTGTGCTATTTCGAAAGATAAGAGGGTCAAAGAGCATGCATTTTCTACTTTAGCTGGACGGACTTTGAGTGCCGAGCCTGCTCGAACTTTAGTTGGTTGGGTTAAGAGCAAATATTGGGCTAGAAGGTCGCGTTTGGCTACACCAGTAGCTATTTTGTCTCTTCAAGACGTTTCTACTGAGCAAGATTTGCAAACTGCGTTTGATCAGTTGGCCCCGTATTTTTCTGGAAATACAATTTTTGATACTTTTGATAAGATCGGCGACTCCGCTCTAACTTTACTAGCACTAAGGAGAGTAGGTGCATCATTGCCAAGCCCGGTTTTAATTGAGCTACTTTCTAACAAGAAAAAAGAGGTTCGAATGGAAGCTGTAAAATCCCTTAGTGGCAGAAACGATTTAGCTGTTCTTCACGCGATCACAAAAGCGCACAGGAAAGAGAAGGATCCAGATGTTTTAGCCGCTTTTGAGGAACATCACTGGAATACTAGGGATCGATCTTAGTTAGCGATTGGAATATTCTTAATGTTTGCTTTAGAAATTGATTTTCATGATGGCGTTAGTAGTCCGGAAGTTCTGCTAATTAGAAGGCCAATTGCCTTGGTTGGCACTAGTGAGTTTGCCCATGTTGTAATCGATGGTGCTGCGGCTAATCTCGCTGAACTAAGAATTTTTCGAGAGATAGAGGGAGGATTTTCTTGCCAAGTGAATTCTCGAGATCGGGGAGCTGAAAATTCTAGAAAAGATGAAAGTTTTGATAAGTTTGCTAGGTTGGAACTTGGCGAAGTGACGACTTCAGTCACTTCCCTAGACTATGATCTTGCTGTCAGGCCGGAGGAGTCACCGGATAGTGCCGCGCTGAGAATTGCTCAAGAGGCTCTAACCAGCAGAGCACCTAAGCTTCCAGCATTGGCTTTGCTGGGAGCAAAAACTGTCTTTGTTTCCATTCTGGCGAATACAGGGGTGGTATTGGGCCGTTCAAGGAAGAGTTTAATTCGTTTAGATGCGCCTGATGTCAGTGGTGAACATGCCAGGATGGGTTATGACAATAATAGCTTTTGGATTGAGGATCTAGGGAGTACCAATGGTACTTTTGTCGAAGGAGAAAGAATTTCTGGTAGAGTTAATTTTATCCCTGGGCAGAGAGTGAGGCTAGGGGGTGAAACTGTAATTGGAGGAGTCGAGAAAGCGCAGGATGTGGAGCTTTATCGGAATATTGAAGGTGAGGCCAAGCAGGATGACCCTCGAGGCAAGTATCCTTGTGTTGTATCAAATTCCGAACTTATTAAACCGGCTCGTATACCTCTGGTTTTAGGTAGAACTATTTCGATGGGAAGAGATCCTTCTAATGATATCTGGGTTGGAGCATCGCACATTTCAAGGAACCATTGTTATGTAACTTTCGAGGACAGTGGAACAGTTAGTGTCAAGGACGAAAGTTCCAACGGAACGTTTTTAGGTGAATCCAAACTCAACAAGGGAGAGGCTACTGACATTGTCTCAGATAATTCCATCATCCATTTAGGCTCAGAACTTTGTATTAAAGTTTGTTTTGATAAAGCTAGTGAAGAAACTTTTCTTGAAGAGCACAAGCAAATTGAGCCAGAGTTTGTTAAGGAATCAGATATTAATGCGATGGAATTAACATCACTATCTGCTAAAGCAGTCAGCCCTGCCACAGACGATCCTGAAAACAGGATTGAAGGCGATGGGGTTTTTGCAAAGTTAGCAAGGAAACGTTCTAGTGAGTCTAATCTTTTGAACCCTGTTTTAGATCCTAACCGAATGCAGTCAAAGCTTAGCACTCAATCTATTCAGAGAAAAAACTCTTCTCGCCTTATTACTTCCCTAGCTCTTGTCTTTTGCATATTAATATTGTTGGGCTGGATTGCTTATAATCTTTACAGAATAATATAGAGCAAGGCTGCCTTCTTTAAGTTAGATAAAGTGATTTTTAGGCTTTAAACAGCTAAATTTAGCTAGAATTTCCCTGATTCCTAAAGTTTTTTTAATAGAATTTATTTGATAACTCTTCACTCCCGATGCATCTAAAAGTAGGGGAAAGTTTACTAGCCGGATCGCCTTTAATCCTTTTTGTCTTTTTCGACAATGTAGCGTGATGATTTAACCACTTTGGTGTTTTTATGAGTAATGAAGATACAGAGCTGACATTTGTTCGTTGTCCTAGTTGTAGGAGCTTAATACCTGCGATCGCAAAGCGATGTCGAATGTGTGGTCATGCATTTTCAGAAGGTGAGACTACTCCGACTGAGGAATCGTCAGAAGATTCCTCTAAGTCTAGAATAAGACAGCGTTCTTCAACTAATTTTATTGGCATAAAGGCACCCGCAGATGAAGCGGAAGTTGAGAAAAAAGAAAATCATCCAATCGAGGATGATAATGAGGGTTTGGATACAAATAACCCCGCCAGTGTAGAAGTAGATAACGAATGGTCTAGGCCCAATACCTCGAATCAATTTCTTAAGAGTTTTAATAGTTCTGAGAAAGTTCAATCACCGGAGCCTGTAGAAAAGCAGGAGAGAGCAGAGCAGGTTTCTGCTTCGGCGTCTCCAAATATGGAGAACCAGGAGGATTCCGAGCCCAAGAGAAAGAGAAAGAGAAGACGAAGAAAAAGAAAGAAACCTGAGACAGAAACTGTTGAGGTTAAGTCTGAAGTCGAAAGCTCGACCGATGTTCAAGAAACGGAGGTAGAAATGGAAGAACCGAGAAATTCAAGAAGGTTTTCTGAGGAGACCTCAGAAAGAGACTATCATAGTGAAGAAAATGACGCGGAGTTACCTGAACAAAATGCGGAACCTGCCTCAAGACCTCAACGAAGAACCAAAAGAGAGAGAGCGCCAATGAATAGTAATTCTTCTGACCTAGTTGGCTGGTTAGTCAACTTTGAAACGCCCACTGGTCAGGGAACTGAGCTGCGAGCCGGTAGATTTTTCGTTAGTTCAGAGCAAGTTAAGCCTGATGACCTAGTGCTTAATGATTCAAGTATCTCAGTTCCTCATTGTATTTTTAAAGCCACCAAGGAAGATGGATTTAAAGTTCAAGATTTGATGAGTGAAAATGGAACTTGGATAAAGAAGGCCGGAGAAAGTGACTATAAAGAGTTGGTTGAAGCTCAGCCTGTTGAGCATGGAGACCATCTTAGATTAGGTGATTTCGAGGTATTGGTTTGCTTGATTCCTAAAGATAAAAAGAAACGCTCATCCAAAGCTTCAACAAGCAAGACAGTAGACAAGGAAGACAAATAATAGAGCCGAATAGGCGCTTTATCTAAATTAATTTGTCTAACTTAATTCGCCAAGATCGGCATATAGCAGCAGTTTGAGCTTAATTATAGTTGGTTGCACCGTTGGTGGTGCTATTGTAGCCTTTCTCTCAAGACTTAGCACATTCGCGCTATTGCTCTTGTCTTTTTGCATACAATTTCAAGAGAATTACTTGTTTATAGCGCAAGGCAATGGCCAAGAACATGACTTGGTCAACTAGATTTCTAGAGTTGAATATTTTAGCAAAACCCACCATGAAAGTTTACCTGTTACTTTTTCTAATATTGGCAGCAAGCTCAGGTTGTAAACAGAACACTGAGTTGTTGAGCAGCTTATCTTCTAGAGAGTCTATCGAGGTACTCGTTCGCTTAGGCGAGATAGGAATTGAAGTTGAAAGAGTTAAAACTGGTGGAGCTAATAGCTCTTATAAAATTCAGGTGGCCCAAAGTCAGCATGCTCAAGCTTTAAAAGCACTTCATCAACTGGGCTTACCTCGAGCAATAAAAGATAGTTTAGATTCAATTACTAAACCTGCAGGGCTTATTCCCAATCCAGCTAAGATCTCTTCTTTGAGACTAGATCATGCTCTAGGGTTGGAGGTTGAAAGGTTGCTTGTTGCTTTACCGGGAGTGACAGAAGCTAAGGTGGTTGTCCGCTCAAACTTGGGTAGCAGAGACCTTGGTGATAAAACAGGAGGATCCTCTGCTTCAGTTGTCCTTCGTTACCTTTCCCGGACGGGGAAGTTTTCCTTGTCAGATGAAAGAGTAAAAAAGCTGGTAGCTAAAGGTGTACCAGATTTGAATGAAGAGTCGGTTTTGGTTGAAACTAGCCAGGTTTTTTTGTCTTCTGGAGCAACAGGTATTGGGGTAAGCGGAGGAGGTGAGGCTAAGGCCTTAAAGTCAATTTGGCCCTTCGGTATTGAAATTGCTGATGATGAGTATACCAAGGCTGTGTATATGCTAGCTGGCTCAGGTCTTCTTTTCATCTTTTTAGGTTTGATTCTTGGTTATTTGCTATCTTCTACCTCTGGTAGACTGTTGTCAGGGGGAAATAGTAGAGCGTTGAGTAATGACAGAAAGAACCTTGAAAGAGGTACAGGGAATTTTTTAAGATAGCTAGGCTTAATAGCTATGAGAATTATCAAATAGGTTAAAAAATATGCCAAACTTAAGTAAGTTTAGAGCCTTAACTAACCGTGAGCAGGCGGTGGTTGCGTTGGCTGTTTTGCTAGATGGCCACGATTCTGTGGAGATGCTTGTAAGCGATAGGGATCGAGGAGTTGCTCTTTCTAGGGCGGCTGAGGATCTAGTTGTGCTATCGCCAGACTTGAGAATGCCCTTGATGGGAACTCTTCTGAGAAGGGCACTTGAAGAAATTGACACGTGATCCCTCGCATTGAATATGGTTTGTTTTTCTTTGGTGGCAGCATCTTACCTATAGGGCAGTTTTCAGTTTGTAGGGTAGGTTTTCTGGAGGTGAACTTTTCAAAGAGGTTTAAAGTATCTTGAGATCTAAGCAGAAATTAGAAGTAATACTTCGCTCTCTTGAGGTTGAAGAGAGAGGCGCTCTGGAAGAAAAACTTAGAATTGAAGAGATTGCAGATGCTCGGGTGAAGGGGTTGTCGGGCTTGGTCGAAGAAAGAACAGTTTTATATTCTAAGCTCGACGACCTTTCGCAGTCCCAGAAGCGGGCTTTGGTCGGGGGGAGTAAGGCTGTTAGTCCAGCTGAGATACAGGCTTTTAAGGGTAGAATAAACAAACAAATTGAAGAGTTGAAGGTTAAAATCGACAAAGCCGATGAGCAGTATAAATTAGCCCGAGAACGTCTGGAACTGGCTGAGAACGAGTTGTTAGAGGCTCGTATAGGCCGGAAAAAGGTCGAGAAACTTTTGGATTCCAAGAAAGCCCGAGAACAGGTAAAACAGGAGATGGTGGAGGAACGGCTACTAGAAGAATATAGTAGCGGAAAAGTGCGCAATTAATCTTAGCTTTTATAATGTCTACAGTCGGAAAATTAGTCGGAAAAGATGCGAGTCCAATACCCTGGTCCCCCAAGGATTTGTTGCCGACTCTATCCTCTAATCAAATTCGATTTAGCAGGGGGTTTTTGCGGAGTGATGTTAGTGTATGGCTTGCGGACTTTGTAAAGTCTTGGCAATTGCTTCTACATTCTCTTGGCTTAAAAGTTGAACTAAGTTCAGTCAATAATCAATTTAATTTTCCTGAATCTCTGAGTCGAGTGATACCCATTGAATTGGATGACGAGACTGCAGTCATTGGAATGGATGATGAAAGTCAGGAGATAGTTTCATCTGTAGTGGCGAAAGGATCTGAGTCAACCGCTGTTGATGTTATTGTCGAATACTTTGAACGTCGAATGCTTAGTTGTGTTAGTCAGCATTGGTCTGGTCCGATGCCTCTTAAAGCTAGGTATCTAGCAGATAGTGAATCTACAGCGGTGGATGTTGTTGGTACCATTTGCTTTGTTTTTACCGCAGGAGGTAAAGACTTTAAACTGTGGCTTGGTTTAGGGCCAAGGGCTGTTGAGAGAATAGACGGCCTATGGAGAAAACAACTTTTTGAAGAAAAAAGTAATTTGCCCGGTCCGAAACTGCCTCAATTATCTACTGTGGATATAGACTTAGTTGAGTTGCTTGTTCCCCCTGCTCTTTTAATTGACTACATGAGGAGTGGTACCGTGGTGGAGTTAGACCTTCCGACAAGCAATAAGGTTAGAGTGAACCTGAACGGAAATTTCTGGGCTTATGGGCAGCTGGGACAGTTTGAAGGTAATTTCGCGGTTACGCTTGAGGACTTTGAGGCTAAAGAAAAGTCAGAAAACGATAGCTCTAGCACAACCAAAGTTAGTGTTCAGCTTGCGGTTGAAGAAATAGATCGTGAGGCTGTTTTAGAGTTCGGCCAGGAGCAGTCTATTCTTTCTACTCAAGTTGCAGTTAACGATAGAGCCAGTCTCATTATTAGTGGAGAAAGAGTTGCCTCTGCTATAATTGGCGAGTTGGATGGTAAGTTTGCTTTGACTGTGTTGCCGAAATGACAGTGTCTGAAATAATTGTTGGACTAGGGTATGATTTTCTTCCCTTAGTAAGCATAGGTTTCTTTGTTATTCTATTTAGCAGTTACGTCAAAATATCTACAGTTCTATCTATTTTAAGATCAGGACTAGGGGCTTTTAGTATACCGTCTGCCATGGTTACTGGTTCTCTCGCTTTGGTCTTGAGCTTTTTTGTTATGTATCCGTACATTAATGAGGCTGCTTCTTCTATAGACAGGGTGGTAAGTTCCTCTGGATCGGTTAATTCTAGTGTTAGGGTTAAGGCTCTAGGAGAAGCTGGTAAGTCTTGGAAGAAGTTTTTGTTGAAGCATAGTGATCCGGAAGTGATTAGTGAACTTGCTACAATCGCCAATAAGATTGACGAATCGGCTGAGACTAAAGTAGCCGATAGCCTTGATACTAAGGAGCTTAGAGATTGGAGAATTTTGGCGCCTGCCTTTTATCTCTCTGAGTTAAGAGAGGCTTTCGCAATCGGATTGAGTCTCTTTTTGCCTTTTTTAGTTGTAGATCTATGCGTAGCTCATATTTTGGTGGCTTTAGGAGTGAATAAGGTTGATCCTTCTATGGTCTCTTTGCCCCTAAAACTCTTGCTTTTTGTTATGTTAGACGGATGGGCGTTGATCGCAGGAAATCTTCTATCGAGTTATGGAGGTTGAATGGACTTAAGCCTTGTAGTTGGAGCTTTGTCTGTTGTGGTCAATTTGACCATATGGGTATTCGCTGCTGCCCTGGCTGGAGGAGTTGTTTCTGGGATTATTAGAGTAGTTACAGGAATGGAGGAGGAGATACTTAGTATTTTTTTTCGAGCCCTAGCTGTTTTTTTTCTTCTTTATATTTTTTCAGGTCCTGGATGGGAGGTCGTCTTGGAATATACGGAGAGAATTTGGGGAGAGAAGAGTACCTATTCTTTCTCGACGGGTAACTGAGTCTACAAAGTGAATAGCTTAATAGTCGCTGAAATACTTACATTTTCTATCACAGCTTTTTCCTTGGGTTTTGGTTTTATGCCTAAATTCTCAAGGGCATCGTTTTTTGTAATTCTCTGTTGGCTGACTTTCCCTGCTGTTATGGCCTCCTCATTGGCCTTGATTAGTGAACCTAAAAGCTTGGTTTTTTCAGGTAATTTTTCTGGATTGAGTAAGGGTTTTTTCTCCGGAGCATTGGCTGGCTTTATGGTTAGTGCTAGCGCTTGGGCTTCAATTATTTTTGCGGGTTGGGTCAACGCTGTTGTTTTCCCGAAAGATATCAAGGAGACAATTCTCTTGAGAGGAGATGATTGTCGAACAAGTTTATTCACCTTTTTGGGACTTCTTTTCTGCTTTTCTTTTTTTCAAAGTGACGCAGGTACTTCTATTGTTGTGGCTATGTTTGATTTATTGGAGAGCTCTAAAGGACAAGATCATCAGTTGTTCTTTAACCAAGGAATGTCGGTCATATTCTACCTATCTATATTGCTTTCTTTTCCTATATTTTTAGCTAGCTTGGTTGTGGATATCCTAATTTTTTTTCTTGAAAGGTTAGCTGGATTAGCGGTGGGTGAGGGCATATTCGGCGCGTTTCGCCTTCCAGTCATTTTGCTGTGTTTGGCTGTTTTTGTTCAATTAGCCCTTCAGGGTTTTGTCTCTGATGGATTTCATATTCTCGATTTTACATAGGAGCTCCCGGTAAGTGTCTGAAAAACGTTATCCAATTTCCGATTTAAAAAGAGAGAAGCTTCGTAAGGCAGGAGTTATTGCCTTGGGTAGAGAGCTAAGTGCTTTCGGGAGTGTTGTTTCCTTGGGATTGGTTTGTGGAGTTTTGTTGAGTAGTGGTTTGGTAGAGAGTGTTATAGAAATTTGGTCTGCGCTTGACCATGATGGTGTCTCGGTAGCTGTCGTTCTGCAAAAAAGCTTTTTATCAGCGACCAAAGTACTTTTCACATGCTTAACCATAGCTAGTTTTATTTATATTCTTGGGCACTTATTACAAAGCGGCTTTCTCTTCCAGCCAAGACTTCTGTTCTCAGGAGTCGCTGAGCGCCTTGGGTTTGGACGTCTTTTTAGCTTTAGCTTTACTGAAGGCCTATTTCTTTTGATTGCCTCTATCGTTTGGGCTGGAGTTAGCTATTTGACGGTAAATTTATTGCTGTATGAACTGAGTGAAATCAAACCAGATAGTTATTTTCAATTGGATCCCGTGGTATCCAAAGAAGTTTTAGCCGAACGTTTCGATTCTTTGATTGGACAGATTTTCCCGCTTGTATTTGGTGTTGTGGTTCTCGCGAGCTTTTTGTTTGGTGTCATTATTTTTTTGGTGAGGAAGATTGCTTTTGATGCCAAGCACATGATGACCAGGCAGGAGGTCGAGCAGGAGGCTAAGGAGTATGAAGTGGATCAAAACATGAAAAGAGCCCAGTATGAGCGGCGCAATTCATGAACTAGATGGTATTGAAGAAAAGGCCACTTTTTACTGGACTATTATAGTGTTAGGTTATGGCCTTGAGGATAGCTCAATTTTTGGCAATTTAGACTTAATTAAATAGGTCTTATGGTGGATGGTAAAGATAAAATTGAATCTAAGCAGACCTTGCTAACGGGACGTAAGCGATCTGTAAAAGTTTCTAATAAGAGTGAAACCCATCGACCTGAATCATTGGTCAAATCAGCTCCCTCGGAAGAATCTCAAGTCGATAATAATGAGTTAGCTCGGTCTGAATCTCGTGAGGTGGTTGAGAAAGCCCCTCAATCTGCTCCACCTGCTGAAAGTAAAGCTTCGGCGGAGCCTGATCTAGCGGTTCCGAGTGCAGAAACTAGTTTCAAACCATTAGAGTTTTCAAAGGGTCAACAAGTTCGGGAGTATTCTTCGGCTAGCCCTCTTTCCATCTTATTGCCAAGAATTGGAGATTTGCGGGCACTTTCTCAGAATGAGGCTTTTTTAAATAATGCAAGGGAGAGTTTGAAGGATAGTTCAGCTAGTCGGGATAGAAATCCAATTACGGAAAGGTCGATGATTCAACAAGTCTTAGATTGGCTATCTATGGGGGAGCGCCAGTAGCTACTGTATCAAATGAATGTTTACCCTCCAGAACTTTTAAAATCGATGTACGAACTAGGTCGAATGTATTTTGAAATGGGGTATTTTGCTCCTGCTGAAAAAATATTTCAAGGACTAGTCGCTGTAGATAAAGGGGAGACTCCAGCTCGGGTAGGCTTAGGTCTGGTTAAGATTGAGAGAGGTTTTTATCAAGAAGCAGCGATGAATTTTAGAAGTGCGATTCAAAAAGGACAATACCAGGTGCAGGCTAAAATAGGGATGGCCTTTTCTTTTATTGCCCAGAATGAGTTGTCTAGAGCCAGATCGATGCTATCTCAGATTGAAAATGACCATGGCGATAAGATCATGGAGGATCAAGGTATTCGAATTCTTTTTGAAGCTGCCTATATCCGATGCGAAAAGGACTAGATATATACTGCGCCTCATTGAAATTTCGGTTTTGCTGGATTAAGCATAGGCGCAGTATAAGCCGAGCGCATGCGAGGCCAAAGAACCATATACTCAACCTCAAAAAATGCTTTTCAAGACCTTTAGGTCTTGTCTAAATTAATTATTAATCCGGAAAATCGAGGTATTTGGAGACTCTAGAGGCAAAACGCTGGTCGCGTTTTACAGATTCCCCGGCGCAGTATCTGTCCTCTGGCCATGCTAACGCATGGCGGATATACTCAACCCGACATGATCAAAAAAGGCCGAAATTTAAAGTAGGTTGAGTATATACCCCGTCTATTTTAAATTCTGGCTTTTTCTGTGCCTGTAGTAAAGGGGTATAAACAGTGCGTAGCACTGCCAGACAACAGGTATACTGAAACCTCATTTAAGCTATAGCCAAACACGATATTTAAGGTGGTTTCAGTATCTATTTAGTCTTTGTTCTCTTCATCCGACTCGTCTAGTAGAGAGGAATCTACAGCCATTTTTACTGCGGACTCTACGGTTTTTCGTTGTTCTTCTGGTAAACCGTCTGGACCAAACATTTTTTCTGCTTCTTCATTGATTAAGGTGTGGAGCGTGTCGCGGTCCGCCGTGGTCATTTTTCGGCCGGCCTTACTTCCACCAGAAGTTTTAGCTTTTTTAGCTGTTTTTTCCACCTGCTGAGAGGAGCCAACCTTGCTGGTTTTGACCTCTTTGCTTCCTTCAACAGCTCCAGTACCTGAACCAATCTTGGGTCCTTTACCACCAATTTTCTTTACCATGTTGCACCTAGCTGTTCGTAGTTAGAAAGGGAAATTAATAGAAAAATAAAACCAGTTAATACAGCTGACGATCCACTTTGTTGTGAAGCAAATTTATTGAAAGGAGGTTCCGATTTGGATTTTTTCATTTTCATCGCAATAGGTCTGAGCCCAGGTCGAATTTTTAACTTCTTTCTAGGCGCCTTGCCTTCGGAGACCATATAAAAAACATAAGAAAGAATTTCTTTGTGTTCTCGAACTATAACTAACTCATCTAAGGACCATTCTTCCGCTAATTTTCTCATTGAAAGGTCTTTCCAATAGATAGCATATAGGATTTCTTGATGTACTGGTTCAAGGGCTGATAGTCGCTCGAGCATTTCGTTATACTCAAGAGCTATCGCAGGATTCTCTCGTCCACTTTGTTCAAATGCAGCGATGACGCTGGCACTCGAGAGCATTTGTCTGATGGTGTTTCTAAGAGATGCACCTTCAGTATCTTCTTCATTTTTGACAAAACCAGACCGAAGTTCTGGAAAAACTTGCATTAACCTAGCAGAGACCTCTCTAGCAGTTTGTTCTTCTGGAGTTGCTGATCCAACCCCTTTTTGCCAACTTTTAGATTTTCTTGCTTCCTCAGTCGAGGCTTCGTGGATTCTTCTTCTAGCATATCCGCGAAAGGGAACTCCCATTCCAGGGTCGTAACGCTGTGCGCAAAATAGTAGACCTTCGTAAGCTCCGCCATCTAAGCCGTCTAATTGATAGTCCAGATTCCAGGCTCTTGCGACTGACTTTGCTATTGAAGTAGCCCAACCAAGATGGTCGTCCACTAGGAGCTGTATAAGATCCGAGCTACCGGCTGGAAAATTTTTGTATTCTTCTACTTTGTTCATTTAATCAAAAGCCTTAGCCTAAGTAATGATATTATTTTTGGTCAGTCTAAGGTTTAGATGTCTCTACTAATATAGTCGATCCTTAAAAACAGCCTATTAGTTGTAGGGTAAGGTTAGAAGCACAGTTTCTCTTCAAATTCTCCCTATGATCAGCTTATCTATAAGTTACTGTAATTACTATTTTAAATAAGAAGCGCCCTAGTATAGAAACGATCTATATCATACAGATTTAATCAGGTATAGGCAGTTTCTACTAGGAAAAGCTTAATTATATCAGAGGATTATAAACTAATTAGAAGTGATTTTGGCTCAGAGCTGATTAGTGATTGTTAGTCGGACAATCAGGCAGTTTTGCCGGTTTGTTTAGCAGTAGAGAATTTAAATTAGTCGGTTTTTAGGGGTATCAATCAAATGTCTACTAAGTTGAAAACAGTTTCCACGACCAGAAAGAAACCATCAGTGAAAAAGCAGAAGTATATTGATGAGTTGGTCATTAACCATAGAGAAAACGGTCGAAAGCTTGCCAGAAGTTTCTTAAGAAGGTGGCGAGTCAGAATGCCTCTTGAAGAAGTAGATAGCATTGTCGACCTTACGCTTTGCGAGGCAGCCGGACGCTACGATAAGACAAAAGGTGCTTCATTTATGACCTTTTTCTATTACCATTTAAGAGGTCAAATGGTCAGGGCTGTCGAAGGAGCTGCACAGCAAAGCTCGATGATGGTTAATTTTTCCCAAACTTCAGATCTTGATGTCACAGAATGGGCTCAACAGGATTACGCCTTGAATTCTATGGTGATTTCCGAATCGATTTGCCCTGAAGGTTCTGGGGCTAGCACGCCTGAGCACGCAGCAATTAGAAAACAAAGTATTGAAAAGTGTGTAAGAGCTTGTGACCAACTTGATGATTTAGAAAAAGAAATTATTTCCCGTTCTTATTCTAAAGACGAAGCCTTAGTAGATATTGCTAAGTCGCTTGGTTACAGCAGATGTCACATCTCTAGAGTAAAGAAAAGAGCCATGGTTCGGCTCAGAGAGATTCTGGAAGTCCAGGGTCTTGAAGGGACAGGAGCTCCACTTACTCTTTCTGAGACAGTGTCTGCTGAGAGGACGCCTAGGAAACGAAGAAGTCGAGTCCGCTCTAATAGAGTTTCAAAAACAAAAAAACCAGCAGCTATCAAAAGAGTTGCTTAAAGAAAAAGATTCATAACACCTGCAACACCCTTTGGGCCTGTTTAGTCAACTTGGCAAACAGGCCTTTTTTTATTGACGAGGGCTGTTATCAATTCTTTTAACTAAAGAACCTATTTATTAGTACTTAGAACGGGTATTTCTCCTTGTCAGATTAAACACCCTTGCTTTACAATGTAAAAGTTGAAGAACTGATTAGGTTAGTTTTGTACTTGTTCGAGGGGAGATAGCGGTGAGTTATTTTGAGTTGGTCTCTTTCTTTTGTGTTGGGGTGATGGTTCTTTCCATTGTATTTGGAGATTGGACTTCCTAGGATAGGAGAATTCTTTTAGAAGTTTTGTGAAAGAATACTTTGTTTGCTCGGCGTTAGCCGTTTTTTGTTTCTATACACTTGTTCCGCTGTGCTATTTTCCTGATGTGTTTCAAGTTTCTGAAGCACGAGAGGGAGTCGTAGTTCAGGAAATTGTTCGTACCGGAAATCACTTACTTCCTCTTCGTCACGGAACTATTGTTCCTTCAAAACCTCCTCTTTTTCACTGGTTAGGTAGTCTTGGCTCAGGCCTTGCGGACTTATCTCCTGAGTTATTTCTTCGCCTTCCTTCACTATTGGCAGCTTGCTGCCTGGTATTCCTTTTAACTCTCTTTTGCTTCCGACTGGCTGGTTTAAATTCTGCTCTGCTAGCCGCTGGGCTAATGCTCGGGTCTTGGTCATTTATTAGGCTGGCCACGGATGGGAGGGTGGATATGTTGTTTGTATTTTTACTTAGTGTTTCTGTACTTAGTTGGAGCAGGGTTCAGTCCAACAAGGCATCTTTTGTAATGTTGGTGGTTTCAGGGTTTTCCGCTGGACTAGCCACGCTAGCGAAAGGTCCTTTGGGTTTAGTATTGCCTGGCTTGATTTTTTTTGTAGCGAACTGTTTTTCCGGTGATCGTTTAAATTTGCAATGGTTTCGTAGTGCATTTATTTGGCTTGTTTTGGCTTTGTTGGCTTGTTTACCCTGGTATTTTCAAGCATGGTTGATTGGAGGCCAACCTTTTTTAGATAGAGTCTTTTTTGAAAATGCCACTAGGTTATCAGGTGGAGAAGGTATTTCATCTAAACCCTCTTACTATTACTTAAAACATCTTTTTATTCAGCTTGGCCTAGTTTCTATTCCTGCTCTGGCTCTGATTTCGGTATGGTTAAAAAATTGCCTTGGCCAACAAGCGGTATCTACCAAAGTTAATAAAGTAGATAAAAACACAATTACTCTAATGATTAGCTGGATAGTTATGCCTCTGATCGTCTTTAGCTTGGCCTCTGGAAAGAGAAGAGGCTACTTGCTCACACTACTGCCTCCGGTTGTTGTTTTAACCTCTGTCTTTTTGCCTACGTATCTCAAAGAATTAAAAAAGTCGAAGATGGCGAAACTGTCTTCCCAGTCAGCTTATGGGCTTTGGTGCTTGATATTTATTTTTTTATTGATCACAATTAGTAGCTCCTACCTACCCTTTAAGGGTGAAGTAGCCCTCTATTTGACGGCACTCGAACAGGCTTTCCTTGAAAACAGTTTGTTTTTTAAACTAGCGTTGTTTTTTTCAACTACCCTTTTAATTCTGACCTGCTTTTTTCAGCTGTCGGAAAAGATTAAAATATTTTCAGCCTTAATACCCCTTTGGATTGTCTTGGTTTTTATTTTGCCCTTTGCGATGAGCGCTAAATCCTACACTCACAGCTATAAAGATTTTGCTAGAGAGATTAAGAGCCTGAAGTTAGGAGAAGAGGCTTTGTTTTTTATGAAAGAGCCTTGGGTGGAGTCTTATGAAAGCCTCTTTTTTTACTTTCCGCAGAGGGTTCAACTAGCTGACCCCAATCAAACTCCTGATGCCCCTGGATACTATTTAATAGGGCTGATCGACTACCAGAAGCTTTTCAGTGAAGAAAACTTGAAATCGAAAATTATAGCTAAGGGTGGACGTCTAACCGATCAACCAAATGAAGCGTTGGTTCTTTTGGATAACACTAGTTCTTTGCTGAAACCCTGATCGTCAACCTACTTAATTGCGAAGAGGCTATCGGTAAGTCATTTCTACTCAGCTCAAATAGCCCAATTGTTTGGTTTGGTACTGATGAAGGACCTTCGGTGTGGTAACTTCTAGTCCCAGTACTTAAAGTCACTTCAATGCCGTCTATCGATTGGCCTGAATCGTTAAAAATCATAAAGGAGCCCGAGACTAAGGCTCCTTCTTGGTCGAGCTGCAAATCTTGATCTTCCAAAAGGAGGTTATGAGAGGTGTTATTCTGAAGTTTGGCTTCTGGGTTCAGTATAACAATCGGATTTGGATTGACCCTTGGTCTTTCGACCTCAGGTTTTAGTCTACTTCTTTTTTTTGATTGTTCTGCCTCTGTGTTGGCAGCACTCTGTTTAGGTTGTTCCGATCTATTATCTACTTGGTCTTTGGTTTTTTCAGTTGAGTTTGGCTCAGTTAATTCTGGCCCAGCGGGCTTTGGAACTTCAATGTCAATTTCCTTAGTAGTCACGGGGAGGGAGTCAGTTTTAGGCGTTTGAACCTTAGAGGGAGCATCGGGGTTGATTCCGTAACCTTTCAAAAGTTTTTTAGATGAGTATGTGGAGTATGTTTTAGGAGCTAGAGCTTTTTTTCTTATCGAACCTTTTGGAGGTTTTGTGCCGTAATGAACTCTACCATCTCTATCTTCCCAAGAATAAACCTCGGCACTGGCAGAAGTTAGTGGGAGAACGAGGAGTAGAACCAAGATAGGCGAAAAATAGTTTCTTATCTTCATTAGACTGGTCTGTGAAAAAGATAGTATTTACGAAGTTTTTTCGGTCAACTATAGGCTTTTTGCCACTACAAATCTATTTTTCTAAAAACTAAATTTTAGTGATGAGTTCTTAATGCTACAGGTATTGACAACTCTAGGGAATCTTAAGACTTTTATTTTTAAGTTTTCCACAGTTTGAAAATCGAAGAAGAGGGAAGGGCAATGGGAAGAGTTGACGGAAGAGAACAAGACCAGCTTAGAACTGTTTCAATTAGAACAGGAGTGAACCCCTATGCTGAGGGGTCGGCTGAAATTCGCTGTGGTAACACTGTTGTTCTGACTACTGTGTCAGTTGAGGATGATGTTCCGCGCTGGATGGAGGATGCTTCTCAGGGGTGGATTACCGCGGAGTATGGAATGCTTCCTAGATCCACTCACAGCCGAATGAGAAGAGAAGCCTCTGGTGGAAAGCAATCAGGTCGAACAGTAGAGATTCAAAGGTTGATCGGACGTTCCCTCAGGCAAGCGGTGAGTTTGTCGGATATTCCTGGACTTTCCTTCAGAGTTGACTGTGACGTGTTAGCTGCTGATGGAGGTACTCGATGTGCTTCTATTACGGGTGCTTGGGTTGCACTGGTTTCCGCTATCGATTGGTGCGTTCAACAGGGGCGATTAAAATCACGCCCTGCTATAAATCAAGTCGCTGCCCTCTCTCTTGGTGGCAAAGATGGCAAGCTTTTGCTTGACCTTTGTTATGAAGAGGACTCTTCAACGGACTTTGACTTGAACCTAGTTTTTTGTGGTTCAGATGCCTTGGTTGAAGTTCAAGGCACTGGTGAAAAAAGAGCAGTGGGGCTTAATGAATTCCCTGAGCTTTTTGATTTAGGAAAAAAGGGTATTTTGGAGCTTTTTAAAGCTCAAAGCCAGGCGTTAGAATCCTAATGTCAGCTAAGATCTTTTTTGCGACTAGCAATGATGGGAAGTTAAAAGAATTAGCTTCTATTGCTGAAGAGTTTGGACTTTCCTACCTAACGCCTAAATCGCCGGAGTTTGAGAATCGTGGACCTTGGCCAGAAGTTGAAGAAAAATACAGTACTTTTTTTGAGAATGCTCGGGAGAAGGCAGAGGCCTGGTGTAGGTGGTCAGGCTTGCCCACCGTTGCTGATGATTCTGGATTAGAAGTCTTAGCCTTGGATGGTTTCCCCGGCGTCCGCTCAGCAAGATGGGCGGGGTCTGGTGTGGGTGACTTAGAGCGCTGCCAACTTTTGCTGGAAAAAATGAAAGAGGAAGGACTCGCGGAAGATAAGGCTGATCGCCGGGCGCAGTTTAGATGCTCGCTGGTTTGTGTCTATCCAGAGTCCGAAGGACGTGACACCCTAAGTTCAGAGGGAATTTTAAAGGGCACTATTCTTAAAGAACCAAAGGGCAGCGGGGGCTTTGGTTATGATCCAATTGTGTTTATCGATAGGCTAGAACGAACCCTTGCCGAGATAGATTTTACTGAGACCCTCCAGGTAGGCTTTAGGGCCAAAGCAGCCCGAGAGCTATTTTCCCAAATGGTTGATTAAACCTGACAAGAAAAGTGCAGAAAATCTTTCAGTTGCTTTTATTGAATAGCGCGGTTAGTTTGCCCACCGGTCAGGGAGAGCTCTTCTCCCTTCACGGGGTGTAGCGCAGCCTGGTAGCGCACCGGTTTTGGGAACCGGTGGTCGGAGGTTCAAATCCTCTCGCCCCGACCATTTTCTCCCTTGTTTCTCATATTGGCTTGGAAGCTACATTCTGGCCTTTGTTATTGATATTTTTGATGCAGGAACCTCGGCCTCATGGTACTTGTTTTGCCATGTACAACCCTTGGTCCCATTCATTACTAGCAGTGTTATCACTGCTTTACTTTCTTTCTCCAGTGGATCTGGTTCCTGATAGTAGCTTGGTATTTGGTTGGATCGATGATTTGGCTATTTTGGCCATAGCCTATTATCACTGGCGGTCTGTAAATAGTGGTTATTTCTTTGCTGATGCCTCAGAGAGTAGCAGTAAAGCCCGCAGCTATTATAGCGAGAGTGATTATAGTGAACCTAAGGAAGACAGCAATAATAAGAGGGCTTCGAAGATCAGGGTGAGCTTGCCCGGTGACCCATATTTGGTTCTAGGGCTTCAGGCTCCTGCTTCTCAATCTGAGATAAAGAGGGCTTTCAAAAGACTGGCTATTGAGAATCATCCTGACAAGTTCACTTGCACTAACTCTAAGTCCAAAGCGCACGAGCGAATGGTTAATATTTCTAAAGCTTACTCTCGGCTTAAGAAAGTCGGTTGATTTTTCGCGTTGAAAGCCTCATAACTGCCACTTTTTTCTAACCTTACTTTATAAAGATTCCAGTGAATACCAACTCTCAAATCAGAAATATCGCAATCATCGCTCACGTTGACCACGGGAAAACAACGTTGGTCGACCAAATGCTAAAACAAAGCGGAACCTTCGGTCGTGGAGAAGGAGACCAAGACCGGGTAATGGACAGCGGTGAGTTGGAACGAGAAAGAGGGATTACTATATCTGCTAAAAACTGTTCAGTAGATGTTGATGGCGTAAAGGTTAACATTATCGATACTCCGGGCCATGCCGACTTTGGTGGAGAGGTTGAGCGAGGCTTGATGATGGTTGATGGGGTGGTGCTACTAGTAGATGCCTCGGAAGGACCTTTGCCGCAGACGCGCTTTGTTCTTGAGAAAGCTCTGAAAGCTGGACTAAAAATAATAGTTCTTCTTAATAAGATCGACAGAAAAGACGCAAGGCCTTCAGAGGTGCTTGATGAAGTTTACGATCTTTTTATTGATTTAGGAGCAAACGATCAGCAAATCGAATTTCCGGTTCTTTATGCCATTGGTAAAGACGGAATTGCTCAAAAAACTCTTGAAGAGCCAAACGATAACTTGAAGCCTCTTTTTGAGATAATTCTTAAAGAGGTTCCACCTCCCTCCGGTGATGCAGATGCGCCTCTTCAAATATTAGTTTCTAATCTAGGTTACTCTGACTACTTGGGCAGACTTGCAATTGGTAAAGTTATAAATGGTCGAGTTAAAGTTAAAGAAACAGTTCACTGCTTAAAAGCAGGCGAAGAAGTAGTTAAAGTAAAAGTTTCTGGTGTTCAGAAATATGGTGGACTTGGTCTAGCAGACGCTGAAGTTGTTGAGGCAGGGGATATCGCCATCATTGCTGGATCAGAAAAGGTCGATATAGGTGATACCATTGCTTCTGTTGATATTACAGAGCCTCTACCTCGAATCGAAATTGATGAACCTACGATTTCAATGTTTTTTGGAACTAACACCTCTCCTTTTGCTGGAATGGAGGGAGAGTTTGTTCAGGCCAGAAAAATAGAAGAAAGATTGCTCAAGGAAACCAGAAACAACGTAGCCTTATCTCTGGAGAAAAACGGCGAAGCTTTCACTGTAAAAGGCCGAGGTGAGTTTCAAATGGCAATTCTCGCTGAGCAAATGAGACGCGAAGGTTTTGAATTCACCATTGGCCGTCCTCAGATTATTTTCAAAGAAGAGAATGGCCAGAAGCTTGAGCCGGTAGAGAGCGTGGTGATTGATGTTGATGAGGAATACACCGGGATTATTACTGAAAAGCTTGCTGCCAGAAAGGGTAGTGTTACAAACATAGTAAATAATGGAACTGGTAGGGTTCGATTAGAATTTAAAGTTCCTTCAAGAGGTTTAGTCGGTTACCGGGGAGAATTTCTTACAGACACTAGAGGAACCGGGCTTTTGAACGCCAGTTTAGAATCCTTTGAGCCTTATATGGGTGACATTAGTTCAAGAAGAACAGGGGGGATTATTTCTGATAGGCAAGGTGAAGCCGTTGCCTACGGACTTTTTTACCTAGAGCCGAGAGGAAAGCTTTTTGTTAGACCTGGAGATCGGGTTTATCAGGGGATGATTGTTGGAGAGCATGCCAAGGATACAGAGCTGTTTGTAAATCCAACAAAAGAGAAAAAGCTTTCTAATATGAGAGCCTCAGGTAAGGATCAAAACATTACTCTTACTCCTGTAATTCCAATGACTATTGAGAAGGCCATTGAATTCATCGAGGATGATGAAATGGTTGAGGTTACTCCTGAGAATATTCGTCTTAGAAAAGTTGACCTCAGTGCTAAGCAGGAGCGAAAGAATAAAAAAGCTTGAGCTACTAATTTACAGAAGTTTTATTAGTGGGGGGGGGTAGATCCAGTAAGCGCCGGGTTGTTTTTTGCCTAAGTTCTTTAAAAGGAGGGGGATACTTAGTTGTATCACTTTTTTACCTTCATTGCCCTCCAGTGTCTCTTCTAGATCGTGTTCCAGGCTAGGTAAGCTACTAAAACTGAACCGACTGCCGCTAGGGTCAAAACACCGTATATTTCGGTCGATTTTAATGCTTCTCCGGGTCCCAGATCATTTTGGATAGTTGGTTGCCAGACTAGTCCAGAAACTAGATGTATTGCAAGGGTCACTGAACTCATCTTCAGTGACTCCAGAGCTTTTTCTGTCTCTAGAGTTAAGCCATGCAACGCGACTACTGCCGTCACAATTGCTGAAGCTATCGTTAGAAGTGTCAAAAATCCGCGGTTTCGGTCGGACATGTCAAATTACTCTATGTGAATGGTCACTATCAAAAACACTGATCATTCACACAAAAACCTATAAAGAGAACTCAAGTGTTCCCCCTCTTTGGTGGAGTTTAGCTAATTTTTAAGTCTTTACAAGTTTACTGGTAATCGGGCGTAATTTTTATATAATTTATTTTTAAACTGTCAGCCTGGTTAGAAAAAGTAGAATTCAGTTCCTTAAGCTTAGATAAGGGTACTGCCGAGAGCTGACTCTATTAGGGATACAGCCAAATCAGCTGTTATGTTCTCTCTATCTAATTCTGGGTTCAACTCCACTAATTCAAAACTTTTCATGAGATTTGATTCGTAAAGTAATTCCACAATTAAGTGAGCTTCTCTGAAGTTTAGGCCACCCCGTATAGGTGTTTGAGTCCCTGGAACGATCCTAGGGTCGCAGACGTCTAAGTCAAAAGATACTACAAAACCATCAGTGCCTTTCGACGCTGTTTCAATTGCTTGCTCAACGGTCTTTTGGATTCCGTTTAGATCAATGTCTTTAATAGTATGAGCAGAAATTTTATTTTCCTTGATAATTTTACGCTCACCTGGGTCAACATCTCTTAGCCCAATGAAAGCTATGTTCTCAAGAGGGATGGGTGCTACAGGTTTAAAAGTTCCTTCTATTAGACCAGCAAGGAAAGCAACTGACATGCCAAATGCTCTTTTACTAGGGCTCGTAGCAGGAAAGTTAATATCACTATGGGTGTCGATCCAGATTAGCCCAGTTTTTTTGCCTTCCTGTTCACGTTTCTCAGAAACTGCAGCAACGCTTCCGATTGAAACCGAATGGTCACCCCCAATAATCAGAGGAAATTTCTCTTCGGTCAAAATATTAGAGACAAGAGATTTTATATTCTGGGTGGCTTGGAGTACTTCAGCTACGTCCTTAATCCCACTTTCTTCAGTGGTAAAACTATTTTTAGCTACTATCTCAGCAGCAGTCGAATTTGCATTACCGAAATCTGTTACATCCAGGTTTAAGCGGCTAAGCCTATCTAGGAGGTTTCTGCCTCTAACTGTGTCAGGGCCGGCAGCGCTTCCTGTAATGATTCCGCCCTTATCAAAGCTATAGCCAGCTAGGCCAATCTTTTTAATATCCATATCTTATAAGTAAATTTTTCAACTTTCCGATTCTGTTATTTTAATGTCTCTTTTGCTATTCTAGCCAGCACAATCTCGACCCATTTGAGAGTAGTTTGGAAACTTTAAAATAGGAAATTTCATGTCAGATAGAACGGTTAACTGTAAGAAATTGGGTAAGGAACTTCCAGGCCTTGCAGAAGCTCCTTTTGAAGGGGAGCTGGGACAGGAGATATTGGATAATGTTTCGCAGGAGGCATGGACTCTCTGGAATGATGATATGATGATTAAGGTCATCAATGAATATCGGCTTAACCTCGCTGACCAAGAGCATCATGATGTGCTTATTAAGCAAATGAGAGCATTTCTCGGTTTGGATGAAGGTGGAGAAGGGCTGCTCCAAGTCGAAAATCCTGAACGAGGCCAGTAGTTGCCTCTGCCTTGATGGCAACTGACTTTTTTCAAAAACAGGAAGCAGCAAAGGTAAATACCTTTTGGCTTGTCTCATGCCTGTTGCTGGGGCTCTTAGTTCTAAACCTAGCGATCTACTTGGCTGTTGTTGTCATTTTTACTCTTTTTAGATCTGGACCAGTAAGGGTCGATAGGTCTGGCGAGCTAGCTAGCTCTTTGTTTCAGCCTGATATTCTAGTTATTACGGTTCCTTTTATAACAGGGTTGATTGTTCTTTGCAGCCTTTACCGAATGTTCACATTGCGAGGTGGTGGTCAAAAAGTTGCTGAAGGACTTGGGGGAGTTCTTATTCACCCTGATACAACTGATGTTGAAGAGAAACGTCTTATCAATGTTGTCGAAGAGATGGCTATTGCCTCAGGTATGCCAGTTCCTCCGGTTTATTACTTGCCTCGTGAAAGAGGTATAAACGCTTTTGCTGCAGGTTTTACCACGAGGGATGCTGTTATAGGTGTCAATCGCGGAACTTTAAAGCATCTTACAAGGGATGAACTTCAAGGTGTGATTGCCCATGAATTTAGCCACATACTGAACGGAGATATGAGGCTTAATTTGAGGTTGATGGGAGTTCTATTCGGACTTATTGCCCTAGGTATTTTCGGGAGACTTTTGGTTAGAGTTAGTCAGCGCAGAAGTTGGGATGACAGAGACAATGGAACACCACATCTCTTAGTATTAGGGTTGGTGGTTTCAGTCCTTGGATATTTAGGCCACTTAGTTAGTTCTGTTATTAAAGCTGCAATTTCAAGACAAAGAGAATACCTAGCAGATGCCTCTGCAGTTCAGTTTACTCGTAGTCCCGATGGTATCGCTGGGGCGCTAAAAAAAATTGGAGGTTATGTTGAAAGCTCCAAGGTAGATAATCCTTCCGTTGAGGAAGCAAGTCACATGTTTTTTGCGCTTCCTGTTGTTCCGAGGTTTCAAAGATTATTTTCTACCCATCCACCTTTAGTTTCCCGAATTCAGGCCATTGACCCATTATTTGATGGTGAGTTTCCTGCCTTAGATGGTAAATCCTATTCATCGCAAAAATCTTTGGCTAGCAGTTTTTCTGGGGCTGAGTCTGCCAAGTTAGAGCCTGAACCATTGCTAGAACGAGTGGGTACTTTGGGTTGGGAACAAACTCTTCTTTCTAAGCAAATTATTGAATCAATTCCAATTGGCTTGAAGAGAGCTGCAGGAGAACCTCATGGGGCGTGTTCTTTAGTTTTTGCCTTATTGCTTGATGAGCAAGATCCTGAAGTTATGAGAAAGCAACTTTCTGTCATAGATCAGAGGTTACCTTTTGGAATGTCTAGAGAGATTTCTGGTTTGATTGGGGATGCCCGGCAACTTAAGCCGGCTTTGAAACTTCCAGTTGTAGAGCTTGCTTTGTCTAGTTTAAGGCAATTGAGTCAATCTCAATATCTTGGTTTCAGTCAAATAGTTCGAGAGCTTGCTAGTTTAGATAAAAATATTTCAGTCTTTGACTATGTGCTGCAGGTGATTTTGCTAAGAAGCTTGGAGCCAGTTTATAAAGGCCGAATATCAAAGAGGGTTAGGTATCGTTCGCTTTTCTCCCTAAAAAGGCAGGCAGCAACAGTTCTATCTGTTCTTTCAGCTGCGGCCACCAAACAAATAAATAATTCATCAGCCAGTGAACAGAGTACACAGGCTTTAAAACGAAAAACTTTCCTTGCTGCGATTAGCCAGTTAGAAGAATTGGGTAAAAGTGATTTTCAAGATTTAGGCCTTTGTCTAAAGTCTCTAGATCAGGCTTTAGCGGCTTTAGCTCTGGCCTCACCAAGTATTAAGAAACGGGTGGTTGCTGCAGCGATCGCTTCTATTAACTTGGATCAACAGGTGACTGTGATAGAGCTAGAATTGTTGCGAGCAGTTTGCGAGAGTTTGGACTGTCCGATACCACCTTTTATCCGAAATTTTAGAGATAGCTAACGAAATATGTCTATAGAAAAAGCAGATACTTTAGAATTTCAGGTTGAAGGTTATCAAGACCTAGAAGTGTCCACTCAAATAATTATCAAAGAAGCACTTGAGCGAGGACATTCTGTAGAAGTTCTAGATAGAGCCAATAATTTTATAAGAATTAAAAATGATGAGAAGTCAGAATTAATTCAGCAAGCCACCAAGACTCGACTCGATTCTTATATGACCTACTTGGTTATGGAGAACAAAGTCATTACCAAACTGGTGCTTGGAGAGGCAGGGGTTAGGGTTCCAGCAGGAGGTCATTATGAGAGTTTTGAAGAAGCGTCTAAAAGTTTCGATAATTTCGATGGCCAAGACATAGTTATTAAGCCTGTTACAACTAATTTTGGCATTGGGGTTAATTTACTAAGTGCTCCTTTCTCCAAGGCTAAATTTGAAACTACTCTTAAATCCGCTTTTGAGCATGATAGCTCGGTTATAATTGAGAGCTTGGTGGAAGGAAAAGAATATCGTTTTCTAGTGATTGGTGGAAAAGTTCTAGCTGTATGTCATCGAGTTCCAGCTAATGTTGTTGGTGATGGTAAGCATACTCTCAAAGAACTGGTTGAAATAAAGAATCAGGACCCTCGGCGTGGCAAGGGGCACAAAAAACCTCTTGAGTTAATTGATACCGGAGAGGTTGAAACTGCCTGCCTTAAAGACCAAGGTCATGACTGGAGTCACGTCCCCGAAGAGTCAGAGCAGGTATTTCTACGTGCGAACTCAAATATAAGCACTGGCGGAGACTCAATTGATTTCACTGATAAAGTGAATCAGGCCTATTTTGAAATTGCTGAAAAGGCCGCTACAGCTGTTGGAAGCGAGATCACTGGTATTGATATGATGATCAAGGATCCTTCCGAGAAGCCTCATTTCTCAAACCATGCTGTGATCGAGGCTAACTTCAACCCTGTGCTCTTTATTCATCAATACCCCTATCAGGGAGAAAATCGAGATGTTGGTGCAGCCGTCTTAGATCTTCTAGGTCTTTAAGGTGGAGAGCTCGATTAGAGCTATCGCTATACTGCGCCTAAATATTAAATATTATCAGTTAATTTTGGCCATGAGCACGATAAAGACCACAGCTGCCAAATTGTCCTAAAAAGTTGCAAAAAAATAGGTAGAGAGCTAAGTAGGGCGCGTAAATTAGTAGGAGATATTCTTATTAGTTCACAGCCCCGATTAGAAATAATTTGTTAATCCAGAACTGTTTATTATTTACATGTCCAATCCAGAAGCTTTTCCAGCTAGCAGTATTAAAGTCTTAGTTTTAGAGAAAATTAACCAGAGTGCGGTAAACGTTTTCAAGGAAGCGGGCTACTCGGTTAGTGAAGTTCCTAAGTCCCTCGGTGAAGAAGAGTTGATGGAGCATATCGAGGATGTTCATATTCTTTGTATCCGTTCTAAAACGAAAGTAACTGAGGCTCATATCGAGAAAGCTGGGAAGCTATTAGCGATTGGATGTTTCGGGGTCGGAACCAACCAAGTTGCGAAAGATGCAGCTCTTGCAGCCGGTGTCCCAGTTTTTAATGCTCCTTTTGCTAGCACTAGAAGTGTAGCTGAGCTCGCTGTGGCTGGGGTGATGAACCTAGCCAGAAGACTGGGTGACTGTAATACCAACCTTCATAGCGGGCGCTGGGAAAAGTCGGCAGTTGGCTCTTTTGAAGTTCGTGACAAGGTGCTTGGAATAGTTGGTTACGGTCATATTGGTCAGCAGGTGGGTCTTTTAGCTGAGGCCCTAGGTTTAAGAGTAATCTTCAGTGATATGATGGCTCGTTTGCCTCTTGGGAACTCTAGGCAAGTTGAGTCGATGGATGCTGTTCTAAAAGAGGCTGACTTTGTTTCTCTTCATGTACCTGCGCAGCCAGGCGGAAAAAGCCTGATTGGCAAAGAAGAGTTGGCTAAGATGAAGAAAGGGAGCTACGTGCTAAACCTTAGTCGTGGAAGTCTTGTCGACGTTGCGGCTTTGAAGGAGTCTATTGAGTCCGGCCATACGGCAGGTGCTATGCTCGATGTCTATCCGACTGAGCCGAGAACTGGTAGCGAAGACTTTTCGCCTGAGCTTAAAGGTGTAAAGAATGCTTTTCTTACACCTCATGTTGGGGGTAGCACTGAAGAAGCTCAGAAGAATATCGGTATTGAAGTTGCTTCAACGCTGAGCAAGTATGTTAACACCGGACAGTCTCATGGTTCAGTTAACTTTCCGCAAGTTCTCTTGCCGGCTTATCCAGATTCAAGCAGAATTCTAAATATTCACCAGAATGTTCCTGGTGTCTTGGGAGAAATCACTAAGCTCTGTAGCGAACTTTCAGTTAACATTGATAGCCAATATCTTAACACCAGAGGTGATATTGGTTACTTGGTAATGGATGTTGCTCCGGATAAGTCCAAGGATCTTTCTGAGAAGATAAAGGCTCTTCCAATGTCAATTAAGACTCGAGCCCTCTACTAAGCTTGGTTCTTTTAGCCTCTGGGTAGTAATCTATCCAGAGGCTAAGTTTTCTTTTAAGATAGAGAGTGGTTTTTTAAGTAAAGAGAGAAAGCTTCAAGCTCTCTTACTTCAAAGCCTAGCTCCAAAGCTTGTTCAGCGTCGGCTGGACCAGTAAAACCCCAGTTAGCGAGTATCCCATTAAATTTGATATCCAAGTTCTCTTTGGCAAATTTGCTAAGTTCAGTTAGGTTTTTGATAGAGTCGTCTATAAACTCTATCTGGCTAACTGGAAACCTACCCACGATTTTAACTAGATTTTCTTGTTTAGTGACCCCACCGTCTCCTGAGTAAATATTACTAGGGTTAAGAAAAAGACCAGAGTGCTTGCATGCGCGTAGGACAGAGTCACTGTTCTTGTTGGTTAACAGTAAGATTTCAGAGGCTTTCTTAACTGCTTCTTTCCAGAGAGGTTGATAAACAGAATTTAGTGCTAGCCAAAGTGACTCGTCCTTTTCAATCAAACGCTGACGCGCTTCGAAAAAATCTTTCGTTCTGCTCTTTAAGCTCGCCTTCTGTCCTTCGACAATTGACAAGTATTCTTCTTTTGAGAAAAGGCTGCCATTTGAAGGTTTTGTTCCACCGAGTAAGGCATTGGCTAAAAGTATAAAATCTCCAGCCGGTTGGCAGTGAAAACGATTTAGTCGAAGTAGTTCTACGTAGTATTTTGGGAGTTCACCTAAGCTCTCAATGGTTTCACCGGTTGCGGCGTTGTAGCCGGTGAGAACCACGTCATCGAGGGAGTTTAGGAGAACTCCATCAAAATCAAGAACTAACATGGCTGCTGATTCTCAGACAGACTAGCTGTGAGCTTCGGCGAACTGCCCCATGAATTTTACAAGCTCTTCAACTCCCTCTTTCGGGAAGGCATTGTAAATGCTGGCTCGAACACCACCGACACTTCTATGACCTTTAAGGCCATTAAAGCCAGATTCTCCGGCAACTTTAATGAACTCTGCTTCTAAGTTTTCGTCTTTCAACCTGAAGCAAACATTCATAACAGAGCGTGATTCTTTTTCAGCTGTGCCAGCATAGAAATCATTGCCATCTATATAGTCATATAAAATAGCAGCTTTTTCTCTATTCCTAGCTTCCATTTTATCTAGACCACCTTGGTCCTTAAGCCATTTTAGAACCTCTCCCACCACATAGATTGGGAAAGCCGGTGGAGTATTGGAGAGAGAGGCTCCTTCCACGAAAGTTCTGTAGTCCAACATTTTAGGTAAGCTCTCGGGAGCTCTCTCCAGTAAATCTTTTCTAATGATTGCAATGGTGACTCCAGCAGGCCCAAGGTTCTTTTGAGCACCTGCGTATATTAGGCCGTATTTACTAACGTCTAGTTTTTTATGGAGAAAATCAGAAGAGGCATCGCAAACTAGAACATTACCTGCAGCATCAGGTTCGTTTTGATACTGAGTTCCAAAAATTGTGTTGTTGCTAGTAAAATGAAGATAGGAAGCATTTTGTGGAACATCTAGGTTCTTCGGTAAGTAGCTGAAGTTTTTGTCTTCAGAAGATCCAGCAACCTGAGTTTCAGTGAATCGTTTGGCTTCTGCCAATGCTTTCTTAGACCAGCTTCCAGTAACCACATAACTGGCCGCTCCGCCATCAGCTTTAGCTAGGTTCATTGGAACCATTGAAAATTGATTAGTAGCTCCTCCGGTAGTGAAGACCACGGCATAGTCACTGCCAATTCCAAGAAGCTCTCTGAGATTAGCTTCACAGTCCTCAATGATTTGCTTAAATTGAGGTCCTCGGTGAGAGAGTTCCATTACGCCCATTCCACAACCATCGAAATTTAAGAGATTATCTCTAACTTTTTCGACTACTTTAACTGGAAGGACAGCAGGTCCCGCACTGAAGTTATAGATTCTTTTGTGGTCCATAGTATTGGTATATTTCCTAGGTTAGATCATCTACTGGGCTCAGGAACCGCATACTACCTAATCACCCGAAAAGGTAAATGCTAAATATTAAATAGCTAGCTGTTGAAAGGCTTAGGCCTAGTTTTTTTGTGGGAATTGAACAAATTCTAGAAGGACTTCTGTACCTATTGGGAATTCCTCATTACCCCTTGGGTGGGTAAAGAATACAGCGTGTCCCGCAGCACCTTTTCTTATTCCCCCGGGAGCCATTCGAACTCCCTGCTCTTGCAGCCATTTGTAAGCTGACTCAAGGTCGTCGACCCAAAAGCCTATGTGATTAAGAGCTGGCTGGTCAGGACGAGGTTTCTTGTTAGGATCGATTGGCTCCATTAAATCGATTTCAACGGTGGCTAGTCCTTCGCCTACAGAGCAAATAGTTTCGTCTACATTCTCTTTTTCGGAACGATAGCTGCCATCTACTTTTAGACCGAGAATATCGCAAAAAATATTCTCAAGAGATGCTTTGGACTTAGAGCCTATGGCAATCTGTTGAATACCAAGAATTTTGAATGGTCGCTTTTCGTCTGACATGTTAGGAAGGTTAGCGAGGATCTCCAGTTTAATCTAGCTAAAGAATCACAGAAGGATTGTCTGATGAAAAATTTTCTCTTACTTAGCTCAATTATTTTCTTTTTTTGCATTGAAGAAGATGTTCATGCTCAGTGCAAGAACTCTGAGTTTTCGATTGAAATAGAGAAAAAAGATGCTGAGGCAGGGGCCTTGGGGAATTTCTGGGGCAGTAAGAACTCGCTAAATGCTATAGTGATGCAAGTCGTGGATAAGTCTTTTAAGGGTTTTTCCTCTGCAAAGCCTGAGGGCTGCGGAGAAAAATGTTCTAGTTCTGAAGCTCAAAAGAGAATCAGAGTGACACCTACCTCGAGATTGTCTGACTATGCAGAAAAGGAAGCCTGTCAAAAATACTTAGATCAAACAACTAGCTCCCCTATACATTTTGTCTCACCAGATTTTTCCAACAAAGATGAGTTTGGAGAATGGTTTGCTGATTTATCTCAAGGTAAAGGCCAGGCTGGAAAAAAGCTCTACCGGCTTTGTCCAGGTAAATGCAGTCCATCTTATTCAGTGGTTCTTGAGGATAAGGAAGCTAATAACTACCTAGCCAAAGTTTCAGCAGTTTGTGGGCATGCTAGAAACAAGTCTGATAACAAGTATCAGGTCATTTCAGAATACTTTTGGCAATGTAAGGAATAGTTATACTGAAACCATTTTAAATTTCGTGTTTGGCTAAAGCTTACATGAGGTTTCAGTATACGCTTTGCGTAAGCAAAGCCACTAGACTCATATATCTCGTCTAAAAATATGCTGAGAAGCGCAGCTTCGCAAGAAAATCATAAGATCCAGTGAAAATTCTAAGATTACAACTTTTTTTGTCAAGAGCTTCGCTCTTGTAGGTATATTTCAGGTTTCAGTATATTTGTTGTCTGGCAGTGCTATGCACTGCTTATACCCCATTACGACAGGTACGGAAAAAGCCGTAATTTAAAGTAGACGGGGTATATCTATTCTCTATCTTGATGGTATTTAAGAAACTTAGCCGCCTCGAATTCGCCTAAGTACTTATTTAATAGTCTTCTGTCGGCTTTGCTGAAGTCTACGACGATCAATCCATCAAGCGCTCCGTTGAAATCATGGTCTACGTTGAAGCCAATAATTTTCCCGCCCAGTTTGGTGTATTCTTTTAAAAGAACTGGAACGCCCATTTCCTTTAGCTCTATGTCTTGTATTAATTCTGATACCTCAGAAATATCTTTAACTGTTTTGGAGAAGAACTCTTGATCGATTCCTAGAACTCGTTCCGGCTCTGATGAGGTTCGAGGTCGGACATGTTGAGCCAATAGAGGCTGGAAATTATTTTCTCTTAGAAATAGTTCTAAAAGATGTCTTGATACGCCAGTGAAGGAGCCGCTAACGCTGACGGGCCCAAACATAGTCTTGTAATCTGGATTAAGCGCTACAAAATTGGAAAGACCTTTAAGTAGTAGCATTAGAGGCCAGAGGGTGCGTTGATACTCTTGAGCAACAAAAGACCTGCCAACCTCGAGGCTTGGCCCCAGCTCTTTTAGGAGGTCTTTGTTGTAGTGAAAAAGAGTGTTGGTATAAAGTCCTTTTAGACCATAGGAGGCAACAGCTTCGTCAGTCTTGACTACACGGTATGCTCCAACAACCTTCTTTGCTTTTCTGTCCCAGCAAATTAGATGTTTGTAATAACTGTCAAAAAAATCGAGATCGCATTCGGTTCCTGTTCCTTCACCAACATCTCTGAAGGTAATTTCTCTGAGTCTTCCCACCTCTTGTAGAAGGTTGGGTGATTCTGCCATTGTGGTTATTGCAACTGCTAGATCGTTTCTTTCTATTAGTATTTTTTCATCAGATATTGCAGAAAAATCTTGTTCTAGAAGATTAGAGGCGACCGGATCAATGATCTCAGAAGTGAACTCGGAAATAGGGCTTTTAGTTCTCTTGTTAACTTCATGGACTTTTATTGGGCTATTTTTTTGAAGATAACAGCGCATTCTCAGATAATCTGTTAGCTCTCGGTTACTTTCGAAACGCTTTAGTTTTTCAGCAACAATAGGCTTCCCAATTTGTATAGCGATAGTCTTATTCTTTTTATTCAGTAGTTGCCTTGGCAACAGCATGGTTCTTAGTATCGGGTGGATCAGACCAGCGAGTTGAAATACGAGACTGTTTCTTCCATGAATGAAGCAAGGAACAACTGTGGCACCAGTTTTTTTGACAAGTCTTGCGATATTGGTATTCCAGATCGGATCTTGAACTTCTCTTGAGCTGGTATGAAAATGAGAGACTGTTCCAGAGGGAAAAGTAATTAGGGCATGGTCATTCTTAAGCCAAGAAAGAGCCTCTCTCATTGGATTGACATTGTCTTTTTTAGATTTCTCTCGCTCGAAAGGATCAACTAGTATGAATAGATCTTTCGCAGGCTTAAGTCTGCCCAACATAAAGTTTGCGAGAAACTTTAAATCAGGTCGTTCTTTGCGAATGACCTCATACATGACAAGAGCCTCTAAGGCTCCAAAAGGGTGGTTTGATACAATAATTAGCGGGCGGTCCTTGGGTAGCTTTATGCTGGCCGTTGGAAACAGTTCATAATTTACCCCAAGATGTTCCAAGGTCGTCTTGAAGAATTCAGTTGGGCCATTCCAGGGAGGCATTTCATCGTAGCCTTTCTCCAGTTGTGAAAGGCACAACATTCTTTTGACTGCTGGAAAAATGAAACGAAAGGTAGGCCTTAACTTTTCCGGTATTGGAAGTTTATCGGGGTCTACACTAAAAGGGTTAGGAAAGTCTTCGGGATGGCAAAGTTCTATCCTAGACTCAGCTTTCTCAGACCCACCCTTTTCAAATTCGGTTTCGTTATTGGTTTTTACAAGCTTCGTAACTTCTTTTTGTTTCTTCGAATCCAAGATCTATCAATGCCGCAATATATGGTTTGTGCAGAACGGTGTAGGATATTGTTTCTAGGGCACATTCTTCGCCCATTCTGTTATTGAGGAATCGATAAACCGGCCAAATCGGTCCAAGTGCCCTCATGAAGTCCTTCGTCGAGGAGCCTATACTATTTTTGAGTATTTTACCAAAGGAATTGGGACTTACTATTTCCATGAAGTCGTTAGGTAAAGCACAGCTACTACCTGGAGTTGGATCAATAGCCCAAGATTCAGCTGTGTAGTAGGGGCGGCCATGAAAGTCATGCCACCATTTCTTTCCCGAGGTATCGATTAGAATCACTCTTTTAGCCCCAAACCTAACTGCCGGATCTACTGGAAGATTGTTGGCGATACCCCCGTCAACCAAAACTATATTTTTCTCATCAGTGTCGAGTTTAACCGGAGGCAGAACAAAAGGTAATGCAGCAGAGGCTAAGAGATGAGCAGCTGAAAGATGGTTAACTCTATGGATATTGAATCTGCTGCCATCTAGGTTGACCTCAGAGTCTGGCAATGTGGAGTTAACGATCAGGACGCTTTTTCTTGTGAAGCCTTCTTCTGTGGCCATTACCCCCAACGAAGCAAGGCCTGTTGGATGGCTATCTACGCTGGCCCCACCAAAGTCATAAAGTAGCTCGTCAATTCTTCTAGATAGGGGACTTGGGTCGAATATGGCTGTGGAAGTAGGTCCTGGTCCCGGGCGAAGGTATTGTAAAAACCCAACCCGTAGAGACCGAACAAAAGCCATTGAGAATGTGCCTGCGAAAGAATTAGAAAAAGTTCTCTCCCTCCACAGTTCTTCAATAGAAGCAATAGCCTCCTCTGGACTTTTTCGAAGTCCGGCCGCGATTAAAGCTCCATTGACGGCTCCAATCGAGCTGCCAAAAATTAGTTTGAAATCCTTTTCTTCGTCAGGAAGTAATTGGAAAAGCGCTTTTAAAGCACCGATCTGATAAGCCGCTCTTGCCCCACCCCCTGAAAGTACTAGCCCATTCATATCTAATAAAGAAAAGTCCTATGGTTAATTTATTGATTTTGCTTGGGGTATCATACAAAACCAAGTTTATGCTAGATTCTCCCCCAGTTCTCTTACTCTAGTCCCTTCGCTAGAGGCAAGGGGCAGTTGTAGGGATTGATTATCGCTTTGGATGAGGATTTTAAGCCCAGATGAAAGTCTTGTGTGTTGTTTCAGACAACGATTTGCCTGAAAGTAGGCTGATACTTTCTCTTTTTAAAAGAGGCGTAGATCTAAGAGTGGTTATCGACCCCAGCAGTCGTTACGTCGAGGAATATCGTTCTGCCGGAATTACTGTCGACACTCTGAAGTTCAAATCGAGAATAGATTTCAAAGCCGTTTCAATTATCAGAGACATAATGCGTTCTGATAAAATTGACATAGTGCATTGTTTCTCCAAGGTGGCATTGTCTAATTCTCTCATTGCCGGCACTGGCTTGGGTGTAAAGAGCATTGGCTATAGGGGAATCGTTGGCAATCTTAGCCTATTTGATCCTGGAAGCTGGATAACTTTTCTAAACCCTAGTTTGAATAAAGCTGTGTGCGTCTGTCATGCAATAGAGGTTTATTTAACCAAATTTCGAGTTTTAAGAGGAAAGACTAGAACTATTCACAAAGGTCATAAAGTTGCTTGGTATGATCCCAGCAAAGTTGTTTCTAAAAGTGAATTAGGAATTCCGGAAGATAGTTTTTTATTGAGCTGTGTTTGTAATATTCGACCTAGGAAGGGAATTTCTGACCTTGTCCGAGCTTTGGAATTTTTACCAGATCAAGTTCACCTTCTTCTGGTTGGGAGTATCAAAGACAAAGCCTTGGAAAGACTTCTTGAAAATAGTCCCGTTTCTTCAAGAATTCATTGTGTAGGGTTTAAAGTTGACGCTTGGCGTTATGGAGCCGCTGGGGATGTTTTTGTTATGCCATCTACTAAGAGGGAAGGCTTGCCTAAGGGTGTAATAGAGGCCATGGCTCAGGGAATGCCAGCTATCGTTACTCGAATTGGCGGGATGCCGGAGATTGTTGAAAATGGCCGTTCAGGCTTTGTAATTGATCCTGGAAACCCTGAAATCATAGCTGAGATGGTGAAGAAATATATAGACGATGAGCAGCTTTTGCTGGCCCATGGTACTCAAGCAAAGAGCCGAATAGAGAAAAACTTCAATATTTCAGAAACAGTAGCTGCGTACGGTGAGCTCTATGAGGAGCTGATGGCGGCCTGAGGGGTTTCCTATTATTTCTCTGAATTAAGGCTTTTCTCGGCCTGAATAGTTGACAAAATTACCATTGAATACTACCCTCGCTCCAGTTTGGATGTGACTCGCTTTACAGGGTCGCTTTTCAATTTGTTTGTTTTTATATGCCGCAAGCTTGTAGTTAGTGTTGTGGCCTTGGAGTACGAAAAGATGTCTTCCTTTAAATCCGAAGTTGTTCTGAAGTTTTCATTCATCCTCTTTGTCCTATTAACTTTTAATGCTTGCGCATTGGTCAATCGTATCGAGTCTGGTTTTCGTTCAGATGATACTGAACAAGAGCTTCAAGTCGCTCAAGAAACAAGCACTATCTTATCTAGGACTGCTGAGGCGACTAGGCAGAGTCGAAGAGACTTAGCTGGTGATCCAGACCTTGATGAAATTGCAAAAGAGCTAGAAAAAATAGAAGAGCAAAGAAAGTCCATTGGTGCTGCGACAGCAACGAACGGCGAAGTTAAGCATTCTTCTAACAAAATGGCCGCTAAGGTTAAAGAGACTCAGACTGCAGCTGCTCAAAGTGCACGAGCAGAGCAAAGCCAGATTGGTTCTTTCGATCGAAAGCCTGCTTTAACAAAAGCCAAGGAAATGGCATCTGAAACTATGGACGCGGGAAAAAACACTGCATCCTCAGCTCTTTCAAAAGTTAAAAGCCTCTTAGGAGTCGGAGCTGATGACGAAGGTTCTGAGTCTGAAGCTACTGATTCGGAAGAAGCTGAAACTGAAATGGCTAAAGCTGAAGAGGTAGAAGAAGCTGAAACTGAGATCGCCGATGAAAAGAAAGAGTCTGAAGCGAAACTAGCAGAGGCTGGTGAGGAAGCTAGTGATGAGGCTGACGATAAATTAGCCAAGGCTCTTGAAGAAGCGGAAGATTCTATTTCTGAAGCTGAAAAAGCTCTTGAAGAGAAAAGTAATGAAGTTGCCTCTGTGGAGGAGGAGCTCGCGAAAACTTTGGCTGAAGAAAAGAAGGCAGCTGAGAGGGTCGATGCTCGTGCCTCACTGGCTTCAATGGATGACGGACAATCGGAGACAGTTGAGTCTGTAGTCAGTGAAGCCACGGAAACAGCTGAAGAAGGGAAAGCTGTTGCAACGCAAACTAAAATACCTGTTTGGGTTTTCCTTCTAATGGCGGCGGCTCTATCAATTGCTGGCTTTGGTCTTCTTTGGGTTTCTAGAAACACCTAGTAGCCTAGACCTGCACTAGCTTAAAGGGCTCCCACGCCCTTTAAGCTATGATTATTAAGTTATCAACAAGCACCTTTACTGGTGCTTTTTTGTTTTTTGCTTTAGGGTTCGGCAGGATTTTACGTCAGCTAGGATTGTCTTATTCTATTCATTTTTATGGACCAAAGCCTAAAGGTTATGCTGACGAGTTTAACTTTATATAGAAAAAAATTAGGAAGCTATGAAATTTTCCAGAGCCTCTTTGAACATTCTTTTTTTGCTTATTGTTATTTCGATTTCTGGCTGTCGGAGCGCTTACTATGGTGCACTGGAAAAAGCGGGTTATCATAAGCGAGATATTCTCGTAACTAGGGTGGAGAAAGCCCAGGAATCTCAAACTGAGGCCAAGGAGCAATTTGCTTCTGCTTTGGAGCAGTTTAGCTCCGTAGTGAACTTTGATGGTGGAAGCCTTGAGGATCGTTACAATGCTCTCAACTCAGAGTTTGAGAAGAGTGAAGCTAGAGCTGAAGATGTTAGCAAGAGAATCGACTCTGTGCAGTCCGTTGCTGAAGCTCTTTTTGACGAATGGGAAGATGAGCTTGATGCTTACTCTAGTCAGAACTTGAGGCGACAAAGTGAAAGACAGCTTAAAAACACCAACAGAAAGTATGAGGGATTGATCTCTGCGATGAGAAAAGCGGAGGAAAGAATTGATCCAGTGCTAGATGCTTTTAGAGACAATGTTCTCTACCTGAAACATAACCTCAACGCCCGAGCAGTATCGGCTCTAAAAGGGGAGCTCGTTACTGTTGAGCAAGATGTAGCTGGTCTGATACTTGAAATGGAAAAGTCTATTTCGGAGGCTGATGAGTTTATCAAAACTCTTGGTCAGCAGGCTTAGGAAGTTTTAACTTAATACTATATTCATAAAACACTCTCTCATGTCTAAGCGAGACTCTTTAACGCTCGTAAAACAGCTATTGCAAGAAAAAATCCTGGTCCTTGATGGTGCCATGGGTACTATGATCCAAGGCTATAGTCTTGGTGAGAAGGATTTCAGGGGGGAGCGCTTTCAGTCTTGGGAAGGAGACTTGCAAGGAAACAACGATTTACTTTCGTTGACTCAACCCCAAATTATTGAAGAAATTCACCGAAAGTATTTGGCAGCTGGGGCTGACGTAATATTCACCAATACTTTTAATTCTACCTCAGTCTCTCAAGCGGACTACGGAATGGAGAGTTTGGTAACTGAGTTAAACTTGGCCTCTGCTAAGCTTGCAGTTGCCGCTGCCAAAGATTTTACAAGTCAAAGCCCGGATAAACCCAGGTTTGTTGCTGGATCTTTGGGGCCGACTAGTAAAACAACTTCAATGTCGCCTGATGTTAACGACCCTGGCTTTCGCGCTATTTCTTTTGACCAGTTGGTTGACTCATACTTTGAGCAGGCTTCGGCGTTGGTTGAAGGTGGAGTGGATATTGTTTTGATTGAAACCGTTTTCGATACGCTGAACGCCAAGGCGGCGCACATTGCTGTTCTTAAATGTTTCAGGGAGAAAGGAGTTGAACTTCCGGTAATGGTTTCAGGAACGATCACTGACGCTAGTGGTAGGACTTTGTCGGGTCAAACCCCTGAAGCTTTCTGGCGATCAGTTTCTCACTTCCATAACATGGTTTCCGTGGGCTTCAACTGCGCATTGGGTGCCGAGCAACTTCGACCCTTTCTTAAAGAACTCTCTGATGTTGCTACTGTCCCAGTAGCGGCTTACCCTAACGCTGGCCTGCCTAATGAATTTGGTGAGTATGACGAGACTCCGACTACCTTCGCAAAGTATATCGAAGATTTTGTTGAGTCAGGTTTCTTGAATGTAGTTGGAGGATGTTGCGGGACAACACCTGATCATATTCAGGCAGTGACTGATCTAGTTGATGGCAGAAAACCTCGTGAAATCCCAAGTCAGCCGCCTGGCCTTTATTTATCAGGGTTGGAACCTCTTTCAATTACTTCAGAGACGAACTTTGTAAATATTGGTGAGAGAACTAATGTTTCTGGTTCCAGAAAATTTGCCCGCTTAATTCGAGAAGAGAACTATGACGAAGCTGTTTCAATAGCAGCAAGTCAGGTCGAGGGTGGGGCTCAGATAATAGATATAAACTTAGACGAGGGAATGCTTGACGGAGAGCAGGCCATGAATAGGTTTGTTAATTTATTAGCTGCGGAGCCAGAAATTGCTCGTGTTCCCTTTATGATTGATTCTTCCAAATGGTCAGTGATTGAAGCTGGACTGAAATGCCTACAAGGAAAAGGAATAGTTAATTCAATCAGCCTTAAAGAAGGTGAAGAGGAATTTAAAAAACTCGCACAGCTCATACTCGACTATGGAGCGGCAGTGGTGGTGATGGCTTTTGATGAAAAGGGTCAAGCCGATAATACTGAGAGAAGAAAAGAAATTTGTTCTAGGGCCTGGAAGATTTTAACTGAAGAAGTTGGTTTTAATCCAGAGGATATTATTTTCGATCCTAACATTCTTACTGTGGCCACAGGGATGGAAGAGCATAATGATTATGCTAAATCTTTTATAGAGTCCTGTAGATGGATCAAAGATAATCTTCTAGGAGCCAAAGTTAGCGGCGGAGTAAGTAATATTTCATTTTCTTTTCGTGGCAATAACTTGGTTCGAGAAGCCATGCATTCGGCATTTCTATTCGAAGCAATTAAGGCTGGCTTGGATATGGGGATTGTAAATGCCGGGCAGCTAGCAATTTACGAAGATATTGAGCCTGAATTGAAACTGTTGGTTGAGGACGTGCTGCTCAACCGCCATCCTGAAGCGACTGAAAAGCTTATTGGCTATGCTGAGACGGTGAAGGGTAAAGGCAAGTCTTCGACTTCCAAAGCCGACTTGTCTTGGCGAGAGAAGCCAGTTGAGGAGCGCTTGGCTCATGCCCTCGTCAAGGGCATGGCGGAATATGTAGATGAAGACACCGAAGAGGCAAGACAAAAATACGGAAGTGCTTTGAAAGTTATCGAAGGACCACTAATGGATGGTATGAACATCGTTGGTGATTTGTTTGGCTCTGGCAAAATGTTTTTACCCCAAGTGGTAAAGAGTGCTCGAGTGATGAAGAAGTCAGTGGCTTGGCTCACCCCTTACATGGAAGAGGAAAAGAAAAATCGGGAAGGTTCTTCTTCAACAGGTAAGGTCTTGCTCGCTACTGTAAAAGGGGATGTTCACGACATTGGCAAGAATATTGTTGGAGTGGTTTTAGCTTGCAACAACTATGAGGTAGTCGATCTCGGGGTAATGGTTTCTTTTAATGAGATCAAAGAAAAAGCAATAGAGCACGATGTCGACATTATCGGGCTTAGTGGGCTGATTACTCCGTCTCTGGATGAGATGATCAAGAATGCCGACGAGATGGAACGTTTGGAAATGAAAGTGCCCTTACTTATTGGGGGAGCTACTACTTCTAGAAAGCACACTGCGGTAAAAATTGCGCCTCGTTATTCGGGACCAGTTATTCACGTCTCTGATGCGTCCCGAAGTGTCCCCGTAGTTTCTTCTTTGATTTCTCCGGAAGAAAGAGTGAAGCTTATTGAGGAGACTAGGGAAAAATACAAACTTATTGAAGAAGAGTTTCATAATCGAGCTCCTTCAGTTGCGTATTGGGACTTAGGCAAAGCCAGGGGAAATTCTCCAGAATTGCCTTGGCAGGATTATCAGCCGCCAGTTCCCAAAAAGGTGGGAGTTACGGTTGTCGACGACTGCTCTATAGAGGAAGTTGTTCCATTTATTGACTGGACACCTTTTTTCCAAACTTGGGAATTGAAAGGTGCTTACCCTGATATTCTTTCCTCCCAACGCTATGGAAAAGAAGCGACCAAGGTCTTCAATGATGCTCAGGCGATGTTGGCTGAGATTATAAAAGAGAAGAAGATAAAACTACGGGGTGTGGTAGGTTTATTCCCGGCTCGAAAGAAGGGGGCCGATGATATTGAGGTGTTGTCTACTTCTGGAAAAGATTCTTTGGCAGTCCTCCATACCTTGAGACAGCAAGCTGAAAAAAGAGAAGATCAGTCTTCCTGGGCGTTGGCTGATTTCATATCTCCTCAAGATGATTTTGTTGGAATGTTCGCAGTTAATGCAGGCGATGGTGTTGATCAGCTTGCTAAGCAGTATGAAGAGGATTTGGACGACTATTCTAGCATTATGCTTAAAGCAGTTGCAGATCGCTTAGCCGAAGGCTTTGCGGAATATCTTCACTGGAGAGTTAGGAAGGATTACTGGGGTTACGCTCCTGATGAGAATCTTTCAGAGAAAGAAATTGTCAGAGAAAAATACCAAGGTATAAGACCTGCTGCTGGATACCCAGCTTGTCCCGATCACACTGAAAAGCAGACTATTTGGGATTGCTTGCAGGTAGAGTCTAATATTGGTCTTAAGTTAACTGAGAGCTTTGCGATGAGCCCAGGGTCTTCAGTTTCTGGACTTTACTTTTCTCACCCTAAGTCTCGCTACTTCGGGCTAGGTAAAATTTCTAAAGATCAAGTTCTAGACTATGCTCAAAGAAAGGGCTGGAGTGTGGACCAGACAGAAAAATGGTTAGGCCCGAACTTAAACTATCAGTAATTTACTGCGCCTATTTTCCTTTTAGATTGGTTTTTATGGCTAATAGTCAGGTTTATCACTCATATTTGCGCAGATTTTTCTGCTTACTTTAAATTCCTTGAAGTAACTGCCGTCTATACGTATACTTAAACCGTCGAGGATGCGGCGGTTTAGTTATAGCGTTTTTTTAGGAGGGCCATTTAATGGACAAGCAGAGAAACAAGAAGCCAGCAGTTCTAATATCTAGGCAAGATGTTGAGCAAAGCGAAAAAAGTGCTCCGGCTTTGCCTTCAGGAAAACTAGTCCGAAGAACCATGCTTCGGGCAGGACGAAAAGACCTAGCTAATATTAAATTCGATACTTCGTCACCCCTAGTTAGACAGAGTTGGCATAGTGATTCAAAACATGTGCTTTGCCTTAATGCCTACCCAAATGGCATTACCGTCTCGCAGCACGAATGTTCCGAGGATTCCAAGTTTATTCTTGAAAGTTTTCAGCTGAGACTCCGGGATACGAGAGAGTTTAGACTTCCTAAAGGAAAGTATTATCTTTACCGAGATGCTGTGAGGACAGCCCTCGAAAAACATCTCTCAGCTCTTCATAAATCTGGTGTGCTTGCCAGGACGACGATTTATTTTGGAACAGTGACTGATCCTTTTCTATCTTTTCGCAAAAAATTCGATGTGACAATGGCTTGCCTGGAAGTTATCGAAAAGTTTAAGCCAGGGCGATTAGTAATACAGACCCGGTCACCGATGGTTATTTCTGCTCTGCCGGCTCTGAAGGAACTTGCTGAACGCTCGGTAGTTTCAATTCCAGTGGAAACAATTTTGGAAGACTCTGTGTCTAGCTATACCCCAGGCCTTCCAGCTATTTCGGAACGGTTTGTTGCTGCAAGTGGACTTCGGCGACAAGGAGTTACTGTGAACTTACAAGTTGCACCAGCTCTTCCTTATGGTGATTTTTACAAAGATGCTTGGAAGTTTGCAGAGCTGCTGGAATCTTACGGTGATTACATAACCTTTGGAAGCTTGGCCCTTGGTCGCAAAGAGGAAGAGCGACAATTGAAGCAATTTGCGATTTGTCAAAAACTAGCAGCCGATAAAAGGTACCATTTCTTGAGACCTTATAGTTACCGGAATATCTTTAAGGCTTTGCAGGAAATTGCCCCTGAGAAGTTAGAGTTGCCGGTTAGAGAGGATGGAAGTAAGTCTAAGCAACTAAACCTCTTCGCAGCCTAGTCTATACAAAGAGAGATTTCACTAACACGCGAATCTTATGAGGGTTAGCTTCTTAATTCTAGTTACAGGATTGAGTAAAGCCGCAACCCAAGTAGTATTTGAGGAGTCCAGTACCTTGCTGAGAAATATAGAGCCGGCCATCCTTTGACACATCAAGCCCAGTAGGTGATGAAACGGAGTTTCTAAAATTTTCCGGAGTTACTTTAATAAAAGAGGTGTCATTCTTGGGATCTTCCATCATATATAGCTCTGCAGCTCTCGAGCTTTGAGCATCTGGTTGCTCAACTAGCCATAGATTTCCATTTAGTCCAAACCGAATCGGTCCAGGCCGTAGAATCCTTTCGTTACCTGAGTGCTGTGTAAGATCAGTTATACCAGCGCTTCCGGGTTCTCCATAGATTCTAGTTTTTGCTGATGTTAGCCTGTATACTTTAAACCTTGTTCCTATTGGTGATGAGTTACGGCCTTGGATAGATAGGTATACTATAGAAGCATTCTTATCGTCTGCTGTTAAGTAGCCAGTCTTATAAAAATCATTATTGTTGAATTCCATGCTGGGCCAAATATTTTCCCAGTTTTGCCCACCATCGTTAGAACGATAGAAACCACTTGATAAGTCCAATAGGTAAACGGTTCCAGAGTTACGAGAATTGGGCCAAATCATATTCGTTCGGTCAGTTGCTCCAATTGAAACTCCATTGGCTTTTCTCCACCTATTGTTATGATACCTAAATACACCTTCTCCTTCTACTGCCGCCAAAATGGTTTGAGAAGTTGAAGAGCTACCGTCGTGGTGACCATAAGCCACAGCTCTAACTCTGCCATCTGTTGAATTGGTAGCCGCACTCAGGTTTAAGTTTTTCCACCCAGAGCCGAGGTTAGAGCCAACTTGAGCAGAGGGTTTGGTAAATACTTCACCACCTCGATTGAGATCTCTGTCTCCAACACCTACTATTAGTTCGTTGGCGACAGTATCGAAAAGGACTTGATATGCCCTAGATTCTGAACCGTCTGGTTTATCTCGGACGATATCTTCGTTTTCAAACCTACTTCTAGTATGAAGAACCACATAGTCTGTATTGGCTAAAACGACTTGGCTAGGGTTATTTGGATTGACTGCTACTCCGTTGTTTGCCGTGGCTTGCATGTTATAGACAGCCGGAATCCATTCTGAGCCACCGTTTTCGGACTTCCAAATTCCACCTCTTCCAGATAAATAAATTATGTCATCCGTTACAAACTCTTCGAAACGACCGAGGGCAATATCTATAGAGCTGACAACATTATTGGATCGACCTAGACCTGCTTCTGGGAAGGCGTCAGTTCGGTACCACCAATCGTATGATTGCCCATAAATTTGATCATTGACGTTACTATTGGCATCAACCAAAGGAGTCCAGCTATTTCCACCATTGACTGTTCTCCAAACGCTAGAGTAGTTGCTGTTTGCTAAGCGTCCACCAAAGTTAGATACGGCAGCGTAAACTATGTCTTGATTTCCTTTTACGTATCCGGTTACCGCAGACCACTGTCTATTTGAGTTTCCTCTTGATAATCCTTCTGACTTGATAGCCCAAGAGCTACCGTTAAACTTGACGATTCCTTTATCGCCAATTGCCGCATAGACATTGCCGTTACTTAAGACAGTTAGTCCCTCAGGTCTAAGAGTGGAGTAAGAAAGAGAGGATCTTGGAGAGAACGCGTTACTGTAGTCAATTTTATAGATTCCATTTAAGGAGCTGTTCGCAAATTGAATTGCAGCAAAGACGGTTTTTGGTAAGGAAGGATGATGTGCTACGGACCGGACAAACCCAGCTGTATTTACAGCTGATGCTTCCCTGTTCCCTCCTTGGGTAAATATCCGAACTCCATTCTTGTACGTGCCTGCGATGATAATATCGTCGGTGTGAACCCGGGAATTGGAACCGGGATCTACAACTATCAGATCACCATTTGAGCGAGGATGGCCACTGGGGACAGGATCGCCACTTGCTGAATGATTCCCAGCAAATTGGGCTTTGACTCCTTCTCCTGTTATTTCCCAAGTCTCACCTCCATTTAGTGATCTATAAAGACCACCAGAGCCACCTTTATCGCCTGTGCCAGCGTATAGAATTTGTTGATTGTCTGGAGTGATGGCCAGAGATGCTACTTTTGGACTTCGCAGACCCTGATTTCGGTTTTCATAGCGAAAGCCCCCATCGGTAGATTTGAAGATTCCTGATACATCAGCAGAAGAATATACAGTAAGTCCATCATCTGAAATTGTGACGTCACTTTGAAATCCCGCGCCATTGGTATTGTTCTCAACCATGACCATTGAGAAAGGGTCGCCTCCTCCAGAGGAAGAGCCACTACTGGAGCCGGAACTACTTGAAGAAGTTGAGCTACTAGAGGTTTGGTTAGTGCCTGAGGATGAAGAACTACCATTAGGACCTGAACTGCTTGAAGAAGATGAACTGATACCGTTCCCTGGACCAGATGAAGAAGAACTAGGACTGGGGATAGGCGTAATGTCTCCATCAAACCCTCTAGAGCTTCTTTTCATTGATCCGGGAATTAAGAATATATTTCCGATGCGGCCTTGAGAGTCGGGAATAGTACGAAGAACGGAAGCACCTAACCTAGCGCTAGCAGTACCTTCAATTTTAATACTTCCTATTGTATCAGGTCCGAAGGTGAACCCAGCATTTATGTCTCTGCTCGATGAACTCAGTAACTTGAGTTGCTCTGAGCCTATCATTTCACCAGCAGTGTTGAAGGATTTAAAACGTACATTCGCAGCTCCTTCAGGGCCGTTCTCTAGTTTTAACCAGTTTAAGGAACCGAGAAAGGTGTTCACCGGTAATGAAAAATAAATTGTATCACCATCAGCTATTTCGTTGGTGGGCAGGGTTTGTAGGCCGTAGGCCCACGCAACTGAATTTTTATTGTGAGAACCTATTTGAACCGTTTGAGCTATGATTGAGTCAGAACTATTCGAGCATCTCAGATCTATATTTGAAATAGCGCCATTTTTTTCAGAGTCAATTATCGAATCTAGTTGCAAACGGTATTTTTCATTTTCTGCCAGCGAGATTGATAACTCTTCAATTAGTTCTCCACTTTGGTTTAGGATTTCTGCCTGAATAGAAGATGGTCTGTTCTTTAAATTGGCTATTTCTAACCAAGAACTTCCAAAGCTACTACCCATTGTAGATGCTTGAAGACTCAGGGTCGGACAATCAGTCTTTTTTGCAAACGATGGCAAAGCGAAGCTGAGACTATTGCTTGTAGTATCTTTTCCGAATTGAACTAGGAAAGCTTGGTAAGCTTGGTTGTTGTCGTTTGGCGAGATTAGGTAACTGCCGGGAGAGTTAGGGGTCCTCAAGGATGCTGAAACATCAATTCGGCCTTTAGGCGGTATTGAATCAATTGTGATGGTGTCAAAAAGAGATCCAGTTTCATCGAAAAATTTGACGCTAGCCCCAAATGGTTTGGCGGAGGGGTTTACTACGGTGAGCCAGCTATTCGAGATTTCACTGTTACTTCTTCCTTCAACGGCTGAAATTAATCCTCCTCTTTGACCTTGGTTGCCAGAGGAAACAGGAATGGCGTAGATAAAGTCACTTCTTTTTCCGGATTGATCGCTAGTAGGTCTGTAAATAACAGTTCTGCAGTTTAAGGATGCTACCTGTTCAGATTGAAGATTAAAGCTTCCATATGTGTCATTGATTGAAAAAGCTTGATTGACGATTCGATGAACACTTCCATGTCCTGGAATTTGGAAAGAATCGGTTGTCAGCTTTTCACCTTGGTCGGAATTATAGCTAATTCTAACGTTTTGAGTAGTGGATGAGCTATTTTCGCATTCTATGATATTTGTTTGATTTACGAACCCGTTGTAGACGCCAATGATATTCTCTTGTTCTGCCAAGGTAATTGAGGCAGGGGCCACTAAAGCCAAGCTTAGACCGATTGAAGCGATATGGCCTCTAAAGGATCTGTTTTTTTGATTAATTTTTGTCGACATTGAAGATTTCCATGATAGCTTTTTTGGATGAAATATTTGAGTTAGAATTCAGTTGATCCCATGGTGCCAATGAAAATGTTACACCCTTAGCTAACTACTCGGCATATTTGGATAAAAGCTTTAGTGTTTGGATGAGTTAAAAGTCATTAAAATCGATTTTGGAATGCTGAATCTATTTACTTGATTTGCACGTCTAGAGAGCCAAATTACTAGTAAGATAACACTTTTCCATGTTAACTTTTATCGCCTATGGGAACTGTTTTTTTAGATCGAGATGGCACAATAAATATTGACACTGGCTATGTGAGTGACGCTAGTGCCTTGGAATTGATTGACGGAGCGGCACGAGCAATCGGTGACCTGAAAAGAGCGGGTTGGGAAATCGTTATAGTTAGCAACCAAAGTGGTATTGGCCGAGGTTTGATTCAGCTGGAACAATTGACCGAGGTCAATTGTAAGTTGGATCAGCTATTGCTTGAAGGTGATGCAGACGCTGTAATTGATTTTAGCTTCTTCTGTCCGCATGCTCCAAAGGAGCAATGTGCTTGTCGAAAGCCCTTCGCTGGAATGCTAGATCCTTATCTCGCTCAAGGAGATTTTTCGGCGGAAAACAGTTGGATAGTCGGAGACAAACTATCTGATATAGGTCTGGGGGCTTCTTTAGGTATTCCTGGAAAACAGCAAATTCTAGTAAAAACTGGTAAAGGAGCTGATGAAATTGCTGGGATTAGCTCTTTAGGTTACGAGCCAGTAGTAGTAGACTCTCTGCGGGAAGCGGGCGAGCTGATTTTGAGTTCCATTATATAGTTTGAAGGGGTGAACATGCGCTGTGTTGTGACAGGGGTTGCTGGATTTATTGGCTCTAGCCTGGCTGACAGGATTCTTCAAGATGGTGGAGAAGTCATCGGTATTGACTGTTTTATCGATTACTATCCCAGAGAGATGAAAGAAAGAAACTTGGAGAAAGCTAGATCTTTCGACAAGTTCACTTTTCATGAAGCTGACCTCAATAGCTTAGACTTGGCAGAGATCTGTGCTGGGGTGGACTATATTTTTCACCAAGCAGCTCAAGCTGGTGTTCGAGCTAGTTGGGGTGAGCAGTTCTCTATCTATACCGATAATAATATTCAAGCTTCTCAACGTCTTTTAGAAGCTTGTCGGAGTGAGCAAGTTAAAAGCTCTTTGAAAAAATTGGTTTACGCTTCTAGTTCCTCAGTATACGGAAATGCTCAAACTTTACCGACAACCGAAGACTTGCGTCCTCAACCCGTTAGCCCCTATGGAGTGAGTAAGTTAGCTGCAGAGCACCTGATGGGTCTTTATAGCCAAGAGTTTGGAGTGCCTACAGCTAGTTTAAGGTATTTTACTGTTTACGGACCTAGGCATCGACCGGACATGGCCTTTCACAGGTTTTTAAAAGCTGGTCTGACCGATACGTCGTTGACGTTGTTTGATGATGGAGAGCAATCTAGAGATTTTACGTTTATTGATGACGTGCTTCAGGCCAATCTCGATGCTGCAAAGTATGAAGGCAGTGAGTTAGTTTTCAATATTGGAGGGGGATCTAGAGTTTCCATGAATCAGGTTATTGAAAAAATGGAATCAATACTTGGAAAATCTTTAAAAGTGGAGAGAGGACCTCGTCAAAAAGGAGATGTTAAACATACTGGAGCGGACACTTTTAGGGCTCGCGAAGGTTTTGGTTATTCTCCGAAAGTGTCCTTAGAAGAAGGTCTCAAGGCGGAAGCAGATTGGTTGGAGCAAGTGGTACTTAAGTCTGGCAGCTAGATGAAATGAAGAAAATTTTGGTCGTTCAGACCGGCTTTCTTGGAGATGTGATTCTTTCCAGTCCAGTTTATCGTAATCTGAAAGAAATTTTTCCTGGAAGTTCAACAACAGTTCTTACCACCCCTCTTGCTACCCAGTTGGTCGAGAAGGACCCTGATGTTGATAGAGTTCAAGCCTTTGATAAGAGAGGAGAAGATTCTGGTTTTTCTGGATTATTGCGCATGGCTAAAAAATTGCGTGTTCAGAAATTCGATATAGTTTTTTCTCTTCATAAGTCTTCGCGCACCTCCCTTTTGCTTAAACTTGCTGGTATTCCTTTGCGCTACGGCTTTTCAGAAGCAGCTCTTAGTTTTTTATATACTTCCACCTTTCCTAGAAAAGATCTGGAGCATGATGTTCTCCGTAATTTAGCAATATTCAGAAACGTTGGTATCGAACCCAAGGAACTGAAGCAAGAGATGCGAATTGGCTATTCTCCTGAATGGCTGCAGGAAGCTAAGGAGGTACTAGATCCGATTTCATCTAAGCCCCTAGTAGGTATTGCTCCCGGAAGTGTCTGGGAAACTAAGAAATGGTCGAGTGAAGGTTTTGCTAAAGTGGCCTCAGAACTGCAGAAGGAAGGTTTTTCTGTAGTATTAATTGGAGGGCCTGCGGACAAAGATTCTGCTAGTATCATAATGGATGAAAGTGAGGACTCGCCTCTTGATCTGGTTGGAAAAACATCTATTGGGGTTTCGGCAACAATTGTTTCTAAGCTTAAGCTACTGATTACAAACGATAGCGCGCCTCTGCATATGGCATCAGCTGGCAACGTTCCTGTTGTTGCCTTGTTTTGTGCTACAGTTCCTTCGTTCGGCTATGGTCCTTGGAAAGTTCCTCATCTTAACTTGGGGATTGATTCTTTGGAATGTCGGCCTTGCGGTAGGCATGGAGGCAACAGCTGTCCAGTAGGAACCTTTGATTGCAGAAATTTGATTACTCCGGAAATGGTTATTGCAGCCAGTAAAAGAGTTATGGAAGAGGCTAGTGTCAGCGCAGCATAGGTCTAGAATATTTGAAAAAGGTGACTGGCAATTTAGAGTTGCTCGACAGTCCGAAGTGGATTCTACCCAGCTTGATTCTTATTTCAATCTAGTTGTTTCTGGTGAGTTTCATTCTGGTAAATTTGAAACTTCCGAAGAGCAAACGGTAAGATTCTCAAGAGGAAGCACCTATAGAGTCTCTATAGCTGATCAATCGTTGGTCGTTCGGAAATACTACAGAGGTGGTTTGGTTCGCCATTTTAATAAGGATTTACATTTTGGGTTCGGCGTTGAGCCTCGTCCATTTAGAGAGATGGACTTATTGGATAATCTTGTTGAAGAGGGATTTGCGACAACTAAGCCAGTCTTTGCCGCAATTCAGAGAGTTTTCGCTGGAAGTTTTTACCAAGGTTATCTTGCGACTAAAGAGCTTGAAAATCACTCCAATTTTCTGTCGATGATAGTCGACTCTGAAAAGAAAAATGACAAACTGGCTCATGCTGCCGGCTTGGCTGCAGATGAACTTTTGAAGCGTGGTGTGCTGCACCGAGACTTGCACCCAGGTAATGTTTTAGTTGATAATGAAACAGGCGGTGTTGCTATTATTGATTTTGATGGATTCGGGTTAACTGAGCGTGCCGGAAGCGAATCCGATCGAATTTATTTAGTCGAACGTTGGGCTAGATCTATTCATAAGCATCAGCTCAACCCTATGTTAATTGAAAATTTTAAGTCTGGGCTCGAGAGCAATGGATGCTCCTGATAAATTATTAATTATAATGTTTGGAGCAATCGGAGACATTGTAAGAGCCCTGCCTTTAGCCAGTCGCATTAAGGGTAGTTGGCCTAACACTAGAATAGACTGGGCAGTGGAGCCGCGTTCAAAGGGAGTTCTTGAGAGTTTTCCTAATGTGGATCGATTAGTTGTGTTTGAGAGAGGTGGGGGACTAAAGGCTTACCGTGAGTTTGTTTCTATAATTAAGGCTGAAGAGTATCCCCTTGTTCTAGATTTACAAAGACATTTTAAAAGTGGTCTAACCAGTTACCTTACTGGGGCTTCGAAGCGTGTCGGCTATAATAAGAAAGGGTCGCGAGAGTTCAATCACTGGTTTAATAACTTTCACATTCCTCCAGTTGAAAAGTTTTCGAGCAAGACTAAGCAACTACAACTTTTCGCTGACTTGCTAGGTCTGCCCGAGGAGAAGGAGCTTGATTTTGGATTTAAAAATAGAAAACTAGATTCTGATTCTAAGATTCTAGAACTACTTCAATCTGCAACTGGCGAAGGTTTTGTCGCGATGTTGACAGGCTCAACCTGGACGAGCCGTTTTTGGCCAAAAGAGTACTACAGTGAGCTTATAGAGAAGTTTTACTCTGAGAAAAACAAAGTCTCTGTCTTAATTGGAGGGCCTGGGGAGCAGGTTTATAATCAGAGTATTCAGGATTTAGTAAAGACACCAGAGGCCGTAATTAACCTGACAGGAAAAACTAGCCTTAATGACCTTCCTGGCCTCTTCAAAGAGATGGACTTTGCGGTAGGCTCGGACTCTGGTCCGATGCACATAGCTGCAGCTTCTGATTTGCCGGTGATATCTCTCTGGGGTGCCACTAGCCCTAAAAGGTCTGCTCCGTGGGGTAGTGAGCATCTTGTCATTGCATCAAACCTAGCCTGCTCCCCTTGCTACAAGAAGGATTGTCCAGGCCTAGGAACGGCCTGTATGAAAGGTCTTAGACCTGAAAGGGTGTTAAAAGCTGTGGATAATCTTTAGATTCCAGTCTGTCTGATCTTATCAACAAGATAGGTTGAGGGTTGATCTTCCAAGAGAAGCTGTTGAACCTTTGCGGTGTGAGCAGTATAGTTATACGGCTACAATACATGGTGAGCTAATGGCTTTTGGATTAGCTCGGTAATCTAATGCGTTTTTAAATTCCTTTTAATAATACCCCTAAAAACTATGAGCGAACTGAAGAAAAGAAAAGAACTTAACTGGGATTCAGCACCAGGGGGATTATCTGTAATCGTTCCCATCTACAACGAGGTGAGTACCTTAGAGGAAATCATACAGCGCATGGATAACACAGGGGTTGTTAAGCAGATTGTGCTCGTTGATGATGGTTCGACAGATGGGACACGAGATGTTCTCAAGAAGTTAGAAAAAAAGAAAAGAAAAGATCTGAAAATAGTTTTGCACGAAAAGAACCGAGGTAAAGGTGCTGCTGTAAGAACTGGAATTGAGCAAGCTAGTGGTGATCTAATTTTAGTTCAAGATGCTGATTTAGAGTACGACCCGGCAGATTATCCTATTTTGCTGGAGCCTGCCCTTAACCGAGGTGCAGATGTGGTCTATGGCTCAAGGTTTTTGGGAGGGCCTCATAGAGTTTTGTTTTTCTGGCACTACATAGTGAACAGAATGTTAACTTTCCTTTCCAATATGTTAACCAATCTTAACCTTACCGATATGGAGGTAGGGTATAAGCTTTTCAGAAAAGAAGTATTGAAAGACATATCTATTAAATCTGAGCGGTTTAACTTTGAGCCTGAAATCACTGCGAAAGTTGCAAAGCAAAAGATAAGAATATTTGAGGTGCCTATTTCTTATGATGGGCGAACCTATGAGGAAGGTAAGAAAATTGGTTGGCTCGATGGAGTCGAGGCCCTTTGGACGATACTGAAGTATCGCTTTACGGACTAGCCGATTTTAAGAGTTTTTGTCTTTGCCTGGAAAATTGACATCAGAAGCATTGAAGGCAGGTGTTGAGCGGAGCCCAGAGCGTGACGCAGTTTCAGCCTTTGTCATTACTTTCAATGAAGAGGAGCATATTCGAGACTGTCTCTCTAGCTTGTCATTCTGCGATGAAGTTATTGTTATAGATTCCTTTTCAAAGGACGATACTGTCAAAATTGCGGAAGAGATGGGAGCGAAGGTTATTCAAAGAGAATGGCCAGGCTATAGAGCTCAAAAAGCATTTGGCTTAGAACAGTGTAATTGTAAATGGGTTTTGAATCTGGATGCTGACGAGCGTGTCGACTCAACTCTAGCAGGCGAAATACAAACAATCTTGGAAGGCCGTGATAAGAATATTTCTGGTGATCCTGTTGTAGGCTATGAGTTGAACCGAGTTGTCTTTCACTTAGGTCGATGGTGGAGATCCGGCGGATGGTACCCAGAATATCGGCTTCGTTTTTTCCTCAAAGAATCTGTAGAGTGGGGTGGGCGAGACCCTCATGAAAAGCCGGTCACTGGTGGTAGAGTGGAGCGTCTTAGAGGAGAGCTTCACCATTTTAGTTATACTAATTTGGCAGATCAATTTAAACGGCTTTTGAATTTTGCCGAAGTTTCTGCTGCAGAGTCTTTTAGAATAGGCAAGCGTTCCCAAGTTCATGACATTTTATGTCGCCCTTTTTTGAGGTCATTCAAGTTTTACTTCTTGAAAAGGGGTTATAAGGAGGGAACCGCCGGTATAGTTGTGGCCATCGCTGAGGGGGTCTATACTTTTATGAAGTATGCCCTCCTTTGGGAGATGAACCGAAACCGACCTAAAGATGACTAGCTCTCAATTACTCGCAATTTGTGACCGTTTTTCAGCGAAAAAAGTCTCGATTATAGGAGATTTGATGCTGGATGAGTATACTTGGGGATCTGTGGACCGCATTTCTCCAGAGGCTCCAGTTGTCGTGGTGAAAGTTACTGAAGATAGCCATAGGGCAGGTGGAGCTGGAAACGTTGCAGCAAATGTCGCTGAGCTTGGCGGGGTTGCAAGAATAGTCGGTTTTGTAGGAAACGACCAAGCCGGGGAAAAGCTAACTTCTAAATTGAAAAGTAGAGGAGTTGATACCTCCCTATTGGTTCGTTCAGATCAAAGACCTACGATTACAAAGACTAGGGTTATTGCCCATGGTCAGCAAGTTGTTCGAGTAGATAGAGAAGAGGGGAAAGCTTTTGACTCCATTTTTAACGATCAATTAGTTGCCAATCTCAGAGCTGTTTGGGAAGACTCGGACGTTGTTGTGGTTAGTGACTACGGTAAAGGGGTTTGGAACAAACAAGTATTTGAGGCTTTTCAGCAACTTTCAGAGAACTCTAAGTCTGGAAGAGACATAAAAACAGTTGTCGATCCTAAGCCTAAGCAAATTGGTTTCTATAAAGGGGCTTGGATTATGACTCCCAATAGAAAAGAAGCGGAAGAGATCAGTGGTATGGTAATTGAAGATCGAGAATCTGCAATTGAAGCTGGCCGAAAAATTATTGAAGACATTGGAGTTGAAAAGGTGCTTGTTACTTTGGGTGCTAAGGGGATGGTTCTAGTTGACCGAGAGCAGGGGTGTCTTGGTGCTATCGATACGGTTGCCCAAAAAGTCTTTGATGTCTCAGGAGCAGGAGATACTGTTTGTGCCACACTTGCTTTAGGCATTGCTTGCGAAGAGGATGCACTCTCCGCAGCTCGTCTAGCCAATATCGCTGCTGGAGTAGTGGTTGGAGAGGTTGGAACTGTTGCAGTAACCTCCGAAAAACTAAGGGCTGCTATTGCTAGCCGACAGTTTTTTGATTGAAAGGAGAAAAGTTTCTGTGTCCATTAAAAGTATGACAGGGTTTGGTGAGTCAGAGCGAGTAGCTGGGTCTTCGGTTGTAAGCGTCAGAATCCGTTCAGTTAACAACCGTTTTTTAGATGTTAATATTAAAAGTCCATCCAGTTATTCTGCTCTTGATTCTGAAATCACTCGATTAGCTCGAACATTTTGCAAACGAGGCAGAATAGATATTGGTTTGAAAAGAATGGAGCAGGGTGGAAAGCAATCATCTGACTCTAGACTTAAGTTTGATCAAGGCCTGTTTGAAGATTATTCCAAAATTTATGGCCAAGCTTTGTCTGGTTCAACTCCTGGAAGCTCTGAGTTTCAAATAGGAGTTGAATTACTCAAAAGAAAATCTATTCTTGATGAAGCAGAGCGGGGTGTGGACCTTGAGGTAGAGCGAGAGGATGTCCTTGTCTGTGTCTCAGAGGCTTTAGAGAGTTTTTCGAAAGTTAGAGAATTTGAAGGCAGTGAGCTAAGTAAATTGCTGACATCCTGCCTAGACACTTTTGCTCAGAAGAAAAAAGAAATTGAAAAGGTTCTAGAAGGTCAGCCGGAAGCGCTCAAGAAACGATTCGATGCCAGAATGGCAGCACTGGATGTGGATTTAGATCCTCAACGTCTGGAGCAGGAAGTTGCCTTGATAATTGACAGACTTGATGTCTCTGAGGAGCTTGGGCGAATAGATTCTCATTTAAAACAGTTTCATCAAGACTTGAAAGGAAATAGTCCTGTGGGCCGTAAGCTAGAGTTTTTGCTTCAAGAATTGGGACGAGAGGTCAATACTCTCGGATCTAAAAGCCAGGATGCGGCCGTATCCTCACTTGTAATTGAACTAAAATCTACCTTAGAGAAATTAAGAGAACAGGTTCTGAACGTTGAGTAGCTCGCCTAAAGAATTCAATGGTCTATTAATTACCTTAACTGGGCCAACAGCCAGCGGAAAATCTAGCATAGCCAAAAGACTTAGTGATCATATAGATAATATTTCTTTGTCAGTTTCGACTACTACTAGAAAGCCTCGAAAAGGAGAAGTCGATGGCAGAGAGTACTTCTACGTCGATGAACAGGAGTTTGAGAAACGAATAAATGAAGGGCAGTTTCTTGAACACGCTAATTACGGCAAGAATCGCTACGGAACTGAGCTTAAAAATATTTCCTTAGCGGAAGAGAATGCTAACGATTTAGTTTTTGATATCGAGGTGCAAGGAGTAGAACAGTTAAAGGCTCTTTATCCAAGGCAGACGCGATGCATCTTTGTTTTTCCAGTTTCTTTTGAGGAGATTGAGAAGAGGCTTCGTAGAAGAGGGTCTGAGTCCGAAGAACAAATTTCTCGTAGGCTTGAGATTGCTCGAAAGGAGGTTGAAGTTCTCGAATCCGAAGGTTTTTCTGATTACAAAGTAATCAATGACTCTTTAGATAGAGCTGTTGAGGAGGTTGTTCAAATTATTAAATCTGAGAGAGGGGCTCTTAAAGACTAACTCAAGTATGCCCCGTTTCATCAGGCTAGGTATAAACCTCAGTCGTTCTTACCAAAAATGACACAAGCTGTTTACATTTTCGTGACATTAAAACCCTGAAATCTTGCTACATTTAACTAGAAGTAAGCGCGACTGTCGCGAACGGTGTTGCTTACCCAAGGGTGCAAGTCAGGTTTTTAAGTGTTCTAGAGCTAATTCTTTATTAATTCTAATTGTTTAAACCTGTATGAAATCAACTGTTGTAAAAAATCGCTACAAAACCTCCAAAAAAGAAAATAACCCATCTCGTTTAATCAGCTTCGAGTATCGAGAAGCTCTGAAAGCTTTGTCCAGCGACGAGCAAAATCTAATCATTTTATCTGAAAGCTATGGTTATTCTATACCCGAGCTGTCCAGTATGATGAGTATGTCTGAAGAGAAGCTAAGAAAAAAGATACAACGAGCCCGCCTCAATCTACTTAAGAGAATGGGTTAGTTCATTTTTACTAGTAGCGACGGTCAGTTGAGAATCTAATTTTTCTCTTATCAGAGTTGCTGCCAGCTGTAGTCCCAGGTAAGTTCCTTGGTTCCACTATATTGGTTTGCTGGCTTGGCTTGTATCTCGACAGTGAGGCCCTTGGTGTTTGATTCCTAGCAGCATGGTTTGGCAAGTTTCTGCTACGTGGCAGCCTTGCTTTTTCAAACTGTTCGGCTTGCACCCCGACTTGAGTTCCTCCTGGCTTAAGTACAAGTGCAGCAGGTTTAGTTAAGGGTCTAATTCTTCTTAAGTCTTGGTATATTTTTTCTGGTATGCGAGCCGGGCCTTTGATAACAGCACCACCAGATTTTCTTTCTAAAAGAAAAGCCTCTCTTTCAGGGAGGTAGTAAAGATGAGTTTTATAATTACCCCAGAAACTCTTTTTAACTGACAAGGCATCAGGGGTTCCTTCGCTTCTTATGAAGCCTCTGGTGATAGGGCTATCTTTAATATTTTCAGCTAAGTACTGATTGGTTAATACGTAAGGGTTGTTTTCATCTAGTCTATAAACGCCTTGATTAGCCAATTCTTTTCTAACTGATACTCGACTACAACCGCTGGTTAAGAGTAGGGCCAAAGCTATGATAGAAGTCAAAGCAAGCTTATTCTTTTTCATTTTAACAGCTCCAGATTACTAGCTAATGCAAACTTGTTTCATGTCTTTGAAAGATTCTAGAACTTGCCCTGATCCTCTGACAATTGCCGTTAAAGGATTTTGGGAGCGTGTAAATTTTAACCCGGTTTCAAGACTAAGTCTTTCCGGAAGCCCAGCTAAAAGTGATCCACCTCCGGCTATATAAATTCCTTTTTTGATAATGTCTTCGGCTAACTCAGGGCTAGTTCTCTCTAGCGCCCGAATTACCGCTTCTACTATTGCCGTCACAGGTTCTTTCAAAGCTTTTCTGACAACTGAGTCGTCTACAATAAGTTCCCTAGGAACCCCTGTAGCTAAGTCTCTTCCGAAAACTTTCATCTCTCTAGTTTCGTTCATTGGCATTGCGGAGCCAATGTTCAGCTTCAAGCGTTCAGCCTCAAATATTCCAATTTGAATATTGTAGGTTCTTCGAATGTGGTGCTCGATGGCTTCATCCATTTCGTCACCAGCAATTCTTACTGATTCAGCATAAGCTGTGGCGCCCATAGAAATGACCGCTACTTCAGTCGTTCCACCACCTATGTCCACTATCATGCTCCCTGAAGGCTCTGTCACGGGTAAACCTGCACCAACAGCAGCAGCCATGGGTTCTTCGATTAAGTGAACATGACGAGCGCCGCTTGCTAGGGCGGCATCAACAACGGCCCTTTTTTCGACCATAGTGATTCCGGATGGCACGCTGACTACTAAGGTCGGGCGACGTAGTTGCCATTTGTTGTTTACTCGAGTGATGAAGTCTTTGATCATCAGGTGAGTCATTTCAAAATCAGCGATCACTCCGTCTTTAAGTGGTCTTACGCACCTAACTGTGGAAGAGGTTTTACCGTACATTCCTTTGGCAGCTTGACCTACAGCAACAACCTTACCATCTTTGTCATTTACAGCTACGACACTTGGCTCGTTAAGAATAATGCCTCTACCTTTGACATAGATAAGAGTATTAGCAGTCCCCAAATCCATAGCCATATCGTGGCAAACCCAACCATTGAAAAAACTTCTCAAACCACCTTGGTTTTCAGTTAGCCCGGGCTCTTGGTGATTGGATCTAATGGATTGGGAACTTGGAGATTCCGCTAAGGGATTTGTTCTGAGGTGGTCTGATTTGTTTTCACCTTCACGAATTAAGTCGTGTTGAATTAGGCCGTCTTGGTTTTCAACTAATTTACCTGATCGCCGATCAAATTCTTCTACTGTGTATTTTAAATCTTCTGATTTCACTGATTGCGACATCTTACCCCTTAGTTTAGCTCGACTGATGTTTTTTCTTGTTCAAGACCTAGTTGTAGAGCCTTTCTAATCAATTCAGTTAAAGTTTCCCCATCTTTTGGACTCTTAGTTACAACGAATCTTGCTCCAGAAATCAAGCTCTCCCCAATTTTTCCTTGTTCAATAGTTTGTGAAGAACTCAGTTCCAATCTCTGTAGTTGATTGCAGATCCTGTGGATAAAACTATCAACTTGTCCTGAAGGGGTAAGAACAAGAATTGAGTTGTCATAAAGCCGGCAGGAGAGAGAGTTCTCAAGTTTAAGCTGTTCAACCAACCGGTCAATTTTACTTTTTATCTCTTCGCAGTTCTCGATTCCCAAAGACAGCTCCAGCTCTGGAAAGCAGTTAAAACCAATTTTGATTAAACTATGTCCTGGGGGTTCGTTCTTGATTCGATTGCTAGCCAAGAGTTTAAATTGACGCCAACCTGGTAGCGACGAATGGCCAGGAGATGATTTATGCTGGTTGAGAAGTCTCAAATGCTCGAGTCTTTTGGAAAGAGTGCTGGCTATTTTTTCGACTGCAGCAATCTCGGAAGCATCAAAGGCCTCGTGTGGGCGACTGAGTAAAATAAATGCTCCTGCTTCTTTTCCAAGTGAACTGAAGGGTATTGAAAGAAAGGACCTCTGTTTCATGTCATCAGCAGGCATTGCATGCACGCTTCTATCTTTAAAAAGAATTTTCTTATGCTTGGCTACTAAGTCAAGTAGACGGTGTTCTTTTTGTTGATCTTCAACGCTGTAGTACTTCGCTGAACCTATTCCTTGCTCCGCAGTTGTTACAATCGCTAGAGCGTCTCTACTAATTAGATTGGGGGAGAGTTTGGAGGCTCGGGTCATTAACTCATTTTCGTTTTGGCAACTACCAAGGTCTTCGAGAAGAGTTTCAAGTAAAGAAGGGTTAACTTTTATAGTCGAGGGGTTGTTCTCTATTTTTTGATGAAGCTTTAGGAGAGTCGCTGCCTGATTGCAAAATCCCATCAGTAGTTTTTCAGTTTTCTTTGAAAAGTCGTAACTTTTTGTGCTGTCGCAAACCAACACTCCCAGAAGCTCCTCCGTTTGGCTCAGAATAGGAAGGGCGCAAAAACTTTTTAGTGGTTGTGCATCGCGGTAGTATAAAAGCGATGATGAGTCATGGTTAAAAGGGCAAATAGTGAGCTTGGTTTTAGCCTCAGCAACCCATCCTACCAAACCAGCTCCATATGCTATTTCAGCTGCTTCGACGAAGTCCGAGCTGAGGGTTTGAGCTCCCCCAGTAAAGAGAACTTCTTTTTCATTGTCTGCTAAGAATATTGCCGCAGTGTAGGATTCGGTGACATTAGCAATTAATTGGCAAAGGGAAGCTAGGTGACTCTCAACTCCTAGTAGCTCTAATCTTTTAGAAGGTTTTTCCTGTTCAAGACTTGCGATATTGTTTGCCACAGGGCTTTGAAAAGCTGAGTTTTCAAAAGGCTGGGTTGGTGCAGTTTCGGCTTCTTCCATTTGAAGCGAAGGTTTGTCGAGGGGAGTAGGCTCGCTTTTAGGACTGTCCCAACTTGCAGTTACTGTCGATTGAAGAAAAGGCCGACCGTCTTTTGTGCTAAGGTCACTATCTAAAAGTAGATTCTGTTGGGTAGAGGACAGATTACTGGCCTCTTGTTTTGTTTTTTCTATTTCAGCTTCTGCAGTAAGAAAAAAAATATCCTCAGCTTTTCTGCTCATCAGGCACTATCCAAACAATTTAAATTACTGTTAAACGCAATGGCTGGAAAACCTCTCCAGCTCGGCCAGATTGGGGAAGAGAGCGAACGGCATTTCAACCGAAGCGCACTCAAAGCGATATTATTGATAAAAATAATGAGCAAATCCCCGACTTACTACAACTCGCTTAAAGTAACAAAGGGCGCAGTAGGCCACAAGGGATGAATTGTTGAGATCTTAAAGAAAATCGTAAGCCTTCAAGCCAACTTAAATGCTTACTTTAAAATAGCTTCTCAGTTTTCAGATCTAGGTGCTGGAGACTCGGCCGGAGGATTAGCAGCTGGCTTCGAATTCGATTTGTTTACATCTTTTTCAGGTTTATTCTTTTGCTCTGGCTTAGATTCATTTCCGGAAGTCTCTTTAGCTTTGCCGTTATTTCCACGGCGATTACCTCTTCTTCCAGAGCCTCGTGATCTTTGTTTTTTTTCTTCCGAACTATTTCTACGATTTCCACCCCTTCTTGAGGATCTTTTCTTAGCTGAAGATCTTGTTCTATCGCCTCTCTTATTTCTTTGGCTACTGTCAGCCCTAGGCTCAGCTGCTCCAGAGTCTAGTTCCAACTCATACTCGTGTTGCTTAAGCCCACTATGAGGAAAAACCATTATTTTGACATTGGTCTGTTGTTCAATAGCAACTATTTCAGATCTCTTCTCATTAAGTAGAAAAAAGGCTCCTGACGGGCTCATCCGAATATTGATTTTTTCGATTCCACCAGCAAAGGCCGTGCTCTCAATTTTTCTAAATGCCTCAAGGGCTGCAGATTTTGAAGTTTTAATCCGGCCTCGTCCATCACAATAGTGGCAGGTTGTGTAACGCTGACTAGCTAACGAAGTTTTAAGCCTTTGCCGTGACATTTCTAGTAATCCAAACTTCGAAATCCTAGACATTTCAACTTTAGCTTTATCTCGTTTAAGAGCTTCTTTAAGAGTTTTCTCAACAACAAGCCTGTGTCTTTTATCAAGCATGTCGATGAAGTCGATAACAACTAGTCCACCAAGATCCCTTAGTCGAAGCTGAGTCGCTATAGTTTTGGCTGCTTCTTTATTGGTTGCGAAGGCAGTTTCCTCAACGTCTGATTGTCCAGTGGAACGACCTGAGTTCACGTCAACTGCTACGACAGCCTCCGTTGTGTCGATAACTATAGAACCGCCACTAGGTAGAGTAACCTCAGGACTGTCGATAGCCTCAATTTGGTTATCCAGCATGAAGTTCGAAAAGAGCGGTCGATCTTCTTGGTAAAACTGAATCTTGTCTTTAAATGAAGGTACGTTTTTTTGAACGAACTCTTCTACGTTATTAAAAACTTCTTTCTCGTCGATTAGGATTTCTTCAATATCAGAAGTTAAAAAATCCCTAACCGTTCGGATTGCCAAATTACTCTCGGTGAAGAGAGGGCAAGGAATAGGGGGATTTTCCAGCGATCTGGTAACAACTTCACGCCATATATTAAGAAGATTATCCAAGTCTCCTTGTAGCTCAGGACCGGATTTGTCGATCCCAGCAGTGCGAACAATTACACTCATGCCTGGCGGAACTTTCAAGTTTTGAACTGCTTGTCTTAAACGAGTTCTCTGCCCTGCGTCACTAATTTTTCTGGAAACACCACCTCTTTGACTACCGATCATCAACACAAGAAATCTTCCAGGTATCGAAAGATTGGTAGTGAGTGTGGCACCTTTAGCTTCCCTCTCGTCCTTTACAACTTGGACAATTAAATTTTGCCCAGCTGATAGAACGTCTTGAATAGAAGGTCGACTTGGACGTCCCTTTTTACTCTCAGGGGGCCAATTCTTGAAGTAAGCAGGATGGATATCGTTGATCTGCAAGAAACCATTTCTTTTGGATCCGATATCAAGAAATGCAGCCTGAAGACTTGGTTCAATTCTGGTGATGGAGGCTTTATAAAGGTTTCCCTTTAATTGCTGCCTAGCAGCACTTTCAACTTCTAGCTCAAGAAGTTGACTATCATCAGCAATCGCAATTCGACACTCTTCCTGGTGGTTTGCGTTGATTAACATTCGGCGAGTCATGACATTCTCCTAATGAGGGAATGAGTCACTCAGTTCAGCAGTAATTTGAGACCTATTGTCTGACGAATCAAGCAAGGACTGGCCTTGCCTTTGGTCAGGACAAGGGTGGGAAGCTATTCCGGAGGTAGAGAAAAGATCTAGTTTCCGAACTAGATAAGAAATCGGGATTTATATCCGATTCTCTTGATGAAAATTTATATTCGGAACTGTGATTCATTTTGAACTAGTCTACTATCTTCCGGAAAGTGCGCTCTCCTAAAAGGTTGCATCACTACAGCTTTTATTGAGCTGCTTAGGCTACCTTTGTCTCAATGAGCTAAGAACTTAAAATGGGCTCTTTCCTTTTGATTCGATAAAAAATACGAAAATTGGTTAATCCTTAGAAGCTGAGTTCGGATTGCCTTCAGCTGATCCTTGCCGGCCTCTCTCGAGTTTAAAACTTTGTAACGGGCTGCCTGAGAATCCAAGATTGAACAGACTCGGCCCTTCTACTGCGCCTTCACTATATAGGATGGGAAATTCAAAGCCAATGATTCTGAAGAATTGTTTCTAGACCATTTCTGGCTAGATTGAGAGATTTGACAGGCTTTAAGCTCTTAAGGGGGATTAAATTAGTCGGTTATTGCTAGATTTAGACTTCAAGGAAATTAGGCTTGGGCTGGCTTCAAGTTCATTCTAGCGAAATCACGGTCGTTATTCAGCCAGTAAGAGAAGATGTTTTCAGCATATTCCGGGAAAAGGGGAGCTGGTTCAATCGACCCTGAAAATCTCTCCAACGTCGGGTCCATGTTAAACCTAGGGTTTCTATTTGCGTACAAGAGGTAAGGGTAAACTCTTTGAAGAAGACTTTTTCTTTTTCCCACAAAACTTTCAAAAGCATGTTCAAACATTTCAAAACCGCTCACCGCGAGATTGATAGTAGCGAATTTTAATACGCTACCATCCGGTTTAGTCATGGTCGGAAAGTTTAGTTTTCGGTAGCCATTTTTTTCTAGGAACTGCCCTAGGCAATGAATAATCTCCTTGATGCTTGTATCACGGTCTACTCCTGCACAGATATGATAGCAAGGGTTATCGCCAGGTTTAACTTTTGAAATCTCTGCAATTGACTTTGCTACATAGTCTACTGGAACAAGGTCAATTGATGTGTAGGGATTAGCTGGAAAGGTTTGAAAGATATCTCTCATAAATACCTTGAGCATAACGAAAATTGTAGTGAAGCTGGAAGAGTAACCTGTGCGGCTGTCACCAACGATTATACTTGGTCTGTAAATATGTAAGGGAATCTCCCCCCAGCTTTCTCTGACTAGTTTTTCAGCTTCGGCTTTAGATTTTTCATAAGAATTTTTAAAGCGATGTGATACGTCGAGGTCTGAAGCCGAAACTATTTTTTCTTTGTCCCCTGCAACATAAGCTGTCGAGACATAATTGAGTAGAGGGCGGTTTCCATTAACGCGATCTGAATTGCAGGATTTCACTGCCCAAGAAAGAGCTAGAATTTCTTCAGTTCCGGCCACATTTGTCTTTCTGGCTTTTTCTAAACTTTGAGTGAAACTTACACTTGCACCACAATGAACAATCTCCTTGGTGTTGGTCACTAACCTAGAGTAATCCGCTGGACTGAGACCAAACCTTGGTTGGGAAATGTCCCCCTCAACAAATTCGAGGCGCTCAACTAGATCGCTTTTGGCAAGTCCACAGCTTGTGTTTAGTCTTTCGATTATCTCGGTAAACCGGTCCTCGGCAGAACTGCCAGACTTAGGCCTAATCAGCAGGCAAAGTTTCTCTGAGCCAGATCTGCTTTTGAGCAGCTCAGCTAAAAGCTCTTGGCCGAGAAAGCCTGTTGATCCAGTAATAAAAATCATAAAATTACTACGCTTTTGACAACGATACTATTTGGGCACTTGATGCTTATAGTAGAAAAAGATCTATTAATCTACTAGACTTTTAGCTTCAGCAGTTAGCTATTTGTGGAAAACTAAATTGTTTAAATTTGAGCTAGGTTTAAGTCAGTAATGAGTTTTGTTGGAGTCAGACAAATCGAACCTCTGAATAGAGGCTTTCTCTATATTGATAGTGAGAAAAACTCTCAGGATATAGCCGCTTTGATGAAACTGGATTCTGAGCCAGAAATCGATGGTATTCGCTCCAGAATAGTTCAGCTTGTTGATTCAGTTCCCAACTTAGGTTTTTGCGTAGACCAGGAACGCAGGAGACTGCGCCCGGCAGAGACTTCATGGGTGGCTCAGGATAATTTTTCTGAAATTAACTTGCGACTCGAGGGTGGTCAGACTCTAGAGAAACATTTGGGTGAGATTTGTAGTGGAATGCTCTGTGCGGATAAACCTGCTTGGTCCATTACCTTAATCCATGCTCAAGAAGGAGGTCAGGTCAGCAAGGCGGAGTTTTCCCTATTGCTTAGGGCCCATCATGTTATAGCCGATGGCTTGAGCCTAATTGAGATGGCTAGATTTTTGGGAGGAAGTTCAAGAGAAAAATCTTTGGAGCAACAATACCAGTCTCTACCAAAATTTAGGAATAGTCAGCAAAGCCTGGCTACTGAAAAAGAACATCAGACGGAAAAAGGTTTATTTTCTATCCTTAGGCAACTTTTTAGGGATGTTATTCGCAAGCGAAGCTATGGTCCTTTTAATGGGGAGAATTCTGGCACTAGGCGCTTGGTTATGTTTGATTTGCCAGTTTCTATTTTGCGGAAAATTAAAGCTGACCAAGACTGTAGCTTGAATGATTTGGTACTCGGCATAGTTTCGGGAGCTCTGGAGCGTTATCAACATCAAAAAAGTCTAAAAGCCAAAAGAACATTCGTCTTGGTTCCGGTTGATTTGCGGAAATTTTCTGAAAGGTTAAGAATTGGTAACGCTATATCTTTTTTTAGATTTCAGCTTCCCGTTGGAACTGATCCCAAGGCTGGGACTGACTGGGAGCGAGTAAGAGAAATTTCTCGAATTACTAATTCCAGCGAAGCTGAAAGTAGCAAAAAAACCTATAAAATTGCAGGTCGAGTTCTTAGTTGGCTACCTGCTCCTCTGGCAAGTTGGCTAGCAAAGAGAACAATGTCTCAGAACGGTTTCATTTGCACTAATGTGCCACACTTTCGTGGTGAGATTTATGTTGCTGGTGCGAAAGTGACTGGAATTTATGGAGTGACTGCTCTATTGCCAGGCAATGGATTGGGCTTTTCTTTTGTGGGGTACAAAGATCATTATAATGTGTCGATAATTACCGACCCAGGAGTCGTGTCCGATCCGGAGTTGTTGCAGCAATCTTGCTTAGATACTTTTGAAACTATCGTTATGAATCAGTGACCTTGGTAAGGAAGGTGGCTTTCATGGTCAAGGTATCTCTCGTTCCATGATTTGGTTTCGCTAGCGCCCAATTTCGAGGATCGCTCCATTTCAAGCCAAGCATCTTCTATAGCGCAATCTTTGGGGTTTTTCTTAGTGATAGGAATTCGCTTAGGATCCTTCGCAGCCCTAGCTTCTTCAACGCGTTTCTTTTCCAGGTGTCCTCCAACTACAAGTCCTCCTAGTGCCCCTGCAGCTCCTCCAACTACAGTTCCTAGCACTGGGTCACTAAATTGACTGTGTCCTAGGTATCCTCCTGCTAGTCCCCCAATTGATGAGCTAACAACTTCTGTTTTAGAATATGTTGCTGGAGAGCAGGCTCCTAGAGTTGATAGTAGAGATAGAATCACTAGGTGTTTGATTTGAAAATTCATTTGAAAAACCTGTTTATTGTTTAAGCTAGCTTCGTTGATAGCCTTTCCATTGTTATGGCCAATAAACCTAAGGGTGTGACAAAATAACACCTTGGTAAGTGCCTGATATTATATAAGAAAAAACTCATGTTTTATTGCTAGTCACTAAGAGCAGCTGAGGCAATAATAGTTTTTTGAATTTGATTGGTGCCTTCTACTATTTGCAGCATTTTGGCATCACGGATTAGTTTTTCGGCTCCAAACTCTCTAAGGTAGCCACTGCCACCCATAAGCTGGGCAGAATCTAATGTAGTTTGCATAGCTGAGTCCGTGGCAAAGCATTTTGCTACTGCAGCCTCGCTGGTTGCTCTTTCACCTCGGTCTAAACACTTGGCAGCCTCTCGAGTTAAAAGGATCGAGGCATTAGTTCTGCTAATCATGTCAGCAAGCATGAACTGCAGGCCTTGAAACTCAGAAATATATTGGCCAAATTGTTTTCTAGTTTTCATGTGGTTTGATGCAAGCTGAATACCATGAGCAGCGAGACCACATGCGGCCGCAGCTATGTTTACTCGTCCTCCCGCCAGACCTGAAAGAGCTATTTTATAGCCGGCCCCTTCAGCGCCGACTCGATTATCTTCACTTATCTCACAATCTTCAAACCCAATTGAACAAATTGGCGCTCCTTCACATCCCATTTTTTTTTCCGATTTACCTCGAACTAAGCCAGGTGTTTCTGCTGAAACTAGAAAAGAAGAAATTTGAGGTTTTCCTTTTGAATCTCCTGTTTTAGCGAATACCAAAAACGTATCTGCAACTGGCCCCGAGGTTATGTAAATCTTCTCTCCCTGAAGAAGGTATCCTTTGTCGGTTCGAACAGCTGAGCAGCTCAAAGCAGAAGCATCTGAACCTGCGCCAGGTTCGGTGAGACAAAAAGCCGCTAATTTTTCGCCAGAAATAAGTTTTTGTGATTCTGTAGCGATAAAGTCCGATGAAATATTTTTAGCCAATAACTTACTGACCATCAGGTGAACAGAGAGGTAGATAGCAGGTCCTAGTTGACATTCAGCAAGACTTTTAATCACCCCAGCCGTTGCATAAGATCCAAAGAGTAGATCATTCTCCACTGAGCCGAGCTGAGTTAGTCCAGCTTTTCCAAAAAGATCAAAATGCTCTCTTTTAAATTCACATTCTTCTAAAGCAGCATCTAGGGTGACTTTACTAGCCAGTTCACCAGCCGTCCGGAGCAATTGTTTAATTTCGGCGCTATCAGTCTGGCTGAAGAAATCAAGCAAAGCCATAGTAAGTCCTTAAGTGGTTTTCTATTATTCGCCGAGTGGTAGTACAATTACGAATTCACTACCTTTTCCTAGTTCACTATATACTTCTACATTGCCACCATGGAAATTGGCCACATGTTTTACAATAGCTAGGCCTAGACCTGTTCCACCCATGTTTCGGCTTCTTGCCTTGTCGACACGGTAGAATCTCTCAAAAAGACGAGCTCTACTTTTTTCTGGAATTCCTGGTCCTTCGTCCTTAACTGAGATGCTTAGAAACTCGCCTCTACTAAATGCTGAGACTTCGACTTTGGTCTTTTCCCCACTGTATTTAACAGCATTATCAATGAGATTAACGATTGCCTGCTCTAAAAGTGACCAGTCTGCTGCGTAACTAAGCTGCTCATCGCAATTCACTGTAATACCAATTTCACTCTCTCCAGCCTTAAGTTCGCAAAAGCTGATTGCTCTTCCTAAAACAGGTTTAACAAGAGTTTTCTCTTTAAGCATTTCGTCAGCTTGTTCTGTGCCTTCAAGCCGAGCTAGCATTAGGAGGTCTTCGATAATTGCAGTTAACCTTCTTGATTGTCGTTCAATAATTCCCAGGAACCTTTTAGCCTCATCTTTGTTTTCCATCGCCCCGTCTTGCAGGGTTTCCACAAAACCCATAATTGAGGTTACAGGCGTTTTAAGTTCATGAGAAACATTGGCAACAAAGTCTTGCCTGATTTTTTCGAGGCTTTTGAGTCTTGAAATATCAGTTAAAACGATAATTAGACTTGAGTCAGGAAGAGTGGTTTTGCTAATTTGAAGGTAAGTTTTAGTTCCATTTGCTTTTAATATTTCCAGCTCCTTACTTTCCTGAGTTTCTTCTAAAGATTTTATAGCTTCAAGTAGAGCCGGGTGTTCCTCCATGGCATGTTCTAAGCTACTATGCTTGGCTCTTTTTTCAGAAAGCTCCAGTAGCCTCCCAGCTTCCTTGTTGATCTGAGAGACTAGTCCATTTTTATCTACTACCAACAAGCCGTCTTTCATTTCTCCAAGAATGGACTCTTGTCGAATGATTTGCCCTTGCAAGTTGTGACCGGCTGAGGATGTGAGTAGTGGTACCGCTGAAAATACAAATATTATTATCGCCGTTCCCACGATGAGAGAAATAAGAAAAGAAACACTGCCGGGAGTGATTAAGTAAATGTTCACTAGAGCAATTAAACAAGAGCTCAGGACTGCGCTAGTCAGAATGGAGCTAAGTTTGCTCATCCTCTTTTTCTTTAAAACGGTAGCCAACGCCTCTTACTGTTTCGATATAATATCCGAATTCTCCCAGTTTTTTTCGAATTCCCACTACTTGAACATCGATCGATCTCTCAGTCACTGGATAGTCATCTCCCCTTACGGCATCCACTATTTGGCTGCGAGTGAAAACCCAACCTGGGTGCTTGGCTAAGTATTGGAGGATTTTAAACTCACTAACTGTTAGTTGAATACTACTACCGTCAACACTGACCTCAAATCTTCCTGGGTGCATTGAAAGCTTGTGAATTTCTAGCATTCCATCAGTAGTTTCAGCTGGCTCATTTTCTTTTTCTTTTCGTCGAAGGACGGCTTTGGCACGTGCTACTAAAATTTTGGGGCTAAATGGTTTAGTGACATAGTCATCTGCGCCAATCTCAAGACCTACAACTATGTCAGTTTCTTCACCTTTGGCTGATACTAGGATGATTGGAATGCTTCCAGTTTTGGGATCTCCCTTAAGCTTCTTGCAGACCTCAATTCCGCTGAGACCAGGTAGCATTATGTCTAAAAGAACCAGAGAAGGCTTCAGCTCTATTGCTGCTTTAAGGCCTTCTTCCCCTGTTTCATGAGCCACAACTTCAAAGCCCTCTCTCTTGAGGTTATAGCTAATAAGTTCCCGAATATCCTCTTCGTCTTCAACTACTAGGATTTTCTCATTGGATTTCGCCATTTCAAGCCTTTAGAAAAATGAGTTGAGTTTGCATCCGTCATTGCTTTTACCCGAAAAAGGAAGCTATGGGAAAGAAGCTAGGCGGGTTTGAGGGTATTTCACAGCTCTCTGACAACTTGCTAATAAAGATTTAACACTGAATTACTTCAGTTTTTATATTGCTGAAAGTATACTTCCCCCAGTTGGGAATAGAATTCCTTTAGTATTTAGAATGTTGGAATTATCTAAACTGGATGAAGAAATTGAGTTATTCACAAGCTAGAAGTAAGACGTCTTCCGCCAAAAACCAGGCGAAGAAGCAGGTTCGGAGTTCTTCAAGCTCGAGACCTGTTTATCCTGTAATACGCTTAGAGAGTGGTAACTCTAAGCTTCAAAAGAAGCCTGAAGAATCTGTGCGACAGTCAGACTTGAATGAGTCACAGAAATCAGCCAAGTCTAACTTGAAGTCCAGAAGCATTACTTCAGCACCTGTCCGAGTCCCCAGGGATAAACGGTCTTTGTGGCCCCAGTTTCTATATTTCATTCTTTGTATTGTTGCTGTCTTGCTAAGCTTTTTGGTCGCATCATCTAGCGAATTTAGTTCTTCTTCCCCTTATTTCACTTGGGGCATTTTTTGTTGTTTTCTTTTTGCTGTTTTTGGCTCGATTGCCTTTGCGTTGCGGATTTATATCAAGCTTAACAACAGTAAATTTGAAATCAGAAGAAAATGCGTCAGGCATATGGCAGGACGTTATTCATTACAGCAGGATGTCATTGAGATTAACTACCAAGATATTGGCTGGGTTCGTGTTTCGCAGTCTATTTTGGAACGTTTGATGGATATTGGTACGATAGAAATTGGTGCAGCGCATTCTCATTTACCAGAAATCTCAATTGATGGACGAGCTAATCCTCATAAATACGCCAATATGATTCACAGGCGTCTCAATAAAAACAAGAAAACTCTGCAAGTTACTATTCCCGATGGGGCAGATACCGTTCACTAAGCTATCTGGCTTGCTAGCCAATTATGATTGGTTGATACTACTTCGGTGGTAGAATGATAGCTTGGCTCTGCTGAGCCTCTTATTTTTCCTATTTGCATGGTTGGTTTCCGGACTTTGCCAAGGTTAGTGATTTGAATGAACTCGAAAAACGATTGGGGCAGAATCTCCTAGAGCCCGACTTGCTGGTTGTCGGTGCCGGAATTAATGGTTCCGCGATAGCATTGGATGCGGCTTCACGCGGGCTAAAGGTATGCCTTGTCGACAAGGGTGATTTCGGTTCAGGAAGTTCTGCTGGCTGTTTTAGAATAGCTCATGGAGGATTGCGTTATCTCCAACACTTCGACCTTCCGCGCTTATTTGAGTCTGTTTTAGAGCAACGCTTACTTAGAAAGAATGCTCACGCTTACCTCAAGCCGTTAAGGTTCATGGTCCCTTGTTATGGTAGTGGAAAGAAGGGCAAAAACTATTTAGGTATTGGTCTCTACCTATACGAGCTATTAACATTTTGGCGGAACATGGGAGTCCGCTCTGATCAAAGATTATCTGGACCCGGCTTTCTGTCAGCTGAAGAGGTGATTGAAGAGTATCCAGGAATACGTAAAGAGGGCCTTTCTGGAGCTGCTTTGTTTTCAGATTCTCAGATAATTAACTGCGATCGAATGACTTTTGCAGTGGTGAAGAGTGCTGAGAAGCTAGGAGCTGGAGTTTTCAATTATGTTCAGGCAAGCAATCTCGTTGCTGAAGGCACTAGACTGCAGTCAGTGCAGTTGGAGGATGTTTTAACTGGGCAGCAAGTGACGATAAGGCCACGTTATTTGGTTAATGCTGCCGGGCCTTGGAGCAGAGAATTGGGTCAATCCCAAGCAGGTAAGGATAAAGAAAGAGTTTTTTCCAAAGGTCTACAGATTACTTTTAGGGGGGGTGCTTCAGAGGGGAAATATTTTAGCGATAAGTATGCGGTAGCCCTTGAGTCTTCTTATGTTGATCCAGCTGCAAAAGCGGGAAGGGGAGGTCGCAGTTATTTTATAGTGCCTTGGAGAAAAAATATTTTGGCTGGAACAGCTGATATAGAATTTAAGGGCATGGCCGATGACTTTGATTTCTCTAACAAAGAGGTCGAAAAATTTATCTCCGAACTAGAGGATGTTTCAGGAGCTTCGAATCTAAGGAGTAAGGTTGTCAATAGCTTTGGAGGTTTAAGAGCTATTGATGAAGAGATTCTCCAGAAAAATGGAGAGGCCGTTGTGGCAAGAAACCATTTCATTTCAAAGGCTGAGCTACCATCAGGAAAGAGCTTTGATAATGTATGGAATGTTGAAGGTGTAAAATACACAACATTTCGAGCTTTGGCTGAAAAAGTTGTGAACGAAGTCGTTGGGGAAAAAGTTAAATCCCCCACACGAGCTCTCAGTCTTTATGGTTCTAAAAAATGCAACTTGGATAAAATATGCAGCCAGCTGGAAAGTTATTTTTCACCTGATGTCAGCGCTCGGATTGTTAGTGAATATGGATCTGCATCTGAGGGAATAATTGAATTTGCCAAGCTGGACGATGCTCTAGTTGGAAGTTGCCCGCAGCTTACAGTTGCTGAGCTACACTATTCTTTTCAAGAAGAGAGGTGCCGCACTTTTGCGGACCTGATTCTCCGGCGCCAAACTATATTTTCAGAATATGGGTCCCAGGATTCAACCTTAGAAGAAATAGCTGCTTTGGTGTGTAAAAGGCAGGGCTTGGATAAAGATGAGGAAATCAGGAACCTTAAAGCCGAGATTTCTAGGACTAACCCTCTGTAAAAACCAAAGTTTACATTAGTTGAGCCCTTTGAGGAGCTTTCTATAGGTACAGTAGACATTTCCTAGTATTTTGATAGTATCTGGCCCATCAATTTGTGCTTTGAAACCGCTAGAATTCAGGAAAGATTCTTATTAGGTGCTTCTATGAAAAATATTGCAGCTCTGACCTTCTTATTAACCGTGCTTCCTTGCTGGTCGGTGAACGCTGATCCTGCTCCAGACTATGTTCGTGCAAGGTTAAAGCCAGGAACTCTTTCTTCAGTTGGCTCTGACTCTATGAATGATATCATGGAGGACTGGGTTGAAGCTTATGAAAACCTTCAACCGGCAGTAGAGGTCAATTTAGTGAGTCGTGGATCTGCTCTTGCTCCTGCCGCTTTGATTGATGGTTCTGCAAATGTGGGGCCAATGGCTAGACCAATGAAAGAAGATGAGTTGGAACTTTTCGTTTCTCGCTTTGGTTTCGAACCTACCCAGATAAAAACAGCAGTGGCCACAGTTGCTGTATATGTTTCAGAGGATAACCCAGTTAGTGAGCTTAGCTTGAGTGATCTGGACAGTATTTTTTCAAGATCCGTGTCTAGGTCGGATAAAGCTTCGAAGCTTTGGTCTGAAGTTTCAAAAGATTCAGGTGCTGATGAGATAGTGCCTGTAGCTGTTTTAGAGACTTCTCCAATAAGTCTCTATTTTAGGCAAAAAGTGATGCTTCAGGGATATTTCCGCGATGGCATCAATAGAGTATCGGGTTCAGAGTCTATTTTTAAGGCTATTGAAAATGACAAAAGGGTTATTGGTTTTGGCCCTCTAGTTGAACCGCCAAAGGGCGTTAAGCTAGTTGCGGTAAAAAATTCTCCGACTGAGACCGCAGTGATTCCATCTGCTGATATTGGGGATGAAATGGCTTATCCTTTGTCTAGGTTCCTAAACTTATATGTGGTTCAGAAGCCAGGAGAGAAACTAGATAGTAAAACAAGTGACTTCTTGGCTTTTATTTTGAGTCGGCAAGGACAGGAGTTAGTTGAGTCATCTGGTCTTCTCAAACTTTCCCAAGAATTGCTTGAGCAAGAGCTTACCAAGATATCTAAATCTAAGTAGTTACAGCTTGTTTCATAGCCGATAAAAAAGGAGCTTACGCTCCTTTCTTATCGGGTTGTTTGAGGGTTGCTATTAAAACGGCAGTCCCACTAGTCCTTTATTAAGTGAAAGGAAGAAACGATTTGAGTCGTAGTCTTCGCTTCTAAATAAAAGGCCGTCTAATACCTCTTCTCCTTGACCAGAATCTTGATCAGTGAAACTCCATCCTGCTGATACACTTAAGCTAGGTGTAATATTATAGCTAGCAGAAAGCGTACTGGATAATCTTTCTAAGCCATCAATATCAACCTGGTCATCGTTTGAGGTTTCAAAGTGTTGGCCCGCTGCTGTGAAAGATAGCCTGTTGTTAGCAATGTAAGTTAATGTGAGGTTGGTAGTTCTAACCCCGACCTCTGCTCCTTGAGCGTTCAACCCTACAGACTGGTTAATACCGGCTCCGATAGATAAGCTTTGTGATGGTAAGTAATCAAAACCAGCAGAGAAAGTTAAGTTTGTAGGAGTGTCGTCCGAACCTGAGGTTCTAGTCACTTCGACACCTTCTACAGTATCAAGATTCACAACTTCAATCCCTTGGCGAGCTTCATCAAAGCTGGTTCTACTCAGTCCAGCTCCACCATAAATCGAGAACGAGCTACTAAAGGCGTGGGATAGATTAGCATTAGCACTAAAAATTTGTCTGTCAATTTCATCGTTGAAGTTGTCATTATCTAAGTTGTCTGACCCAGAAAATTCAATCAACTGAAGGGATGTGCCGATTCTACCTTGAGTCCTCGCAGAGAGCTGTTTGGATATTGCAAGAGTAAATGTATGGCTAAGAAAATCTGACCCATCATCGTCGTCTTCTAGGAATTCAGGCAAATTCTCTTCATCTTCGGCAGAGCTCAACGTAGTCTGCCCAAGAGAGTTTGTTTGTTGTAAACGATACTCAAGCGATGAATTAATAGTCTTGGACAACTCTCTGGATACGCGAGTTGTAAGGCCTGCTATATGACGCGTAGTTTGTCGGGCAAGTGCTCCCTCCGATACACCAACATCAAAACTGTCGGTTTGAAAAATACTTGATGCTGAAACAAAAAGCCAAGGCGGAAGGACATACTCCTCAGGAGTTAACTCAACTAAGGAATCTAAAGACCAGCGATCTTGATCGTCCACGCCAGAGAAAAATACTAGGCCGCCTGTAGCATCAAAAGTAAGTCTTAAATATTTTCCGACAGGGGTGCCACCACTAAGGCCTAGGGAGAGGTTTGTGATAAATGCATCATCAGCTTCGCCATTTTGTCTTTCGGGTAGTTCAAACAGCTCTTGCTGTTCTGGAGGCAGAAGCTCAATTTCTTCTCTCGCCTCAGCAGTGAATGCTCCCGAGTCGTCCTCTAAAAATACGTTATCATCGTAAATTTCCTGAACACCGACAGAAACGGCTATTTGGGCCCCTGCAACGGAACTGAAACAAAGCAAAAAAGCAGATAGCTTGCCTGCCCCGTCTAAAAATTTATCCAAGCTTAACCTCATCAATACACCCCCGGAATTAGTTCAGTGATTTCAACGTAGTGAGTTTCGGACAATAATAGTGGAAAACACAGGTTCAGAAACCTTTTTTTTTTGCCGATATACCTAATGTGCCCCCCTTAAGGGGATATCCAAATAAAAGCGACTGAATTGCTAGGATTTGAACCCTGGAATGCCAGAACCCTAACTTTTTGAGAAATGACAGATAACGCCAATACCTTTAATAGATTAGCTGCGGTTCGGGGGGATAACCCTGGCCCTGCCCCTAGGTCTTTTACTGAAAATGAGAAAAGATTGGCTTTAAGAACTGCCTTTATAGCGAGGTTTATTGTCCTTCGAGAGGGCCGCAGATCTAAGGCTCATCGCATAATTGAAGAAATGGCTTGGACTCAAGATGCCACGGCTGTTGAAGTATCCAATATGTTCAGACAAGCTTTTGTAGCTAATGGAGACAAATTAAGGCCTGTTGAGAAGGATATTGAGAAAGCCCTTAAACATGCTAGGCGTTCAGCTGAGTATTTTACAGACCAATACATTGGAAGAGCGAGCACTAACTTTCGAGATGCTTTAAATGATTATCACCGGAGTAATGCCCTTTTATTCTCTGATGAAGATCAGGATCGACCTCGTGAGGGTGGCTGGGAGCTAGAAGCGTAGGTTCAAGCCTACGATGCTTCGCTTGACGTTATTTGACGTGAAATCAGTAACTTACTTTCAGAAGTATCCATTTTCTTATATCTACCCATAACCCTTGTATGAGCAGCAAAGAAGAGTCTAATTCTGAAGATCAGTCAATTTCTCGGGGTGTTTTAAAACCTGCGGTATCGACTTTCGCGCAAGTCGCAGCTGGAGATGTTCCTGGTGATCCCACTGGTGAAAACCTAAATAAAGGAAATATTAAGCAAATTGCTATGATATGTTCTGGATTTGTTGTCTGTTGGGTAATTGTTTCTGGTGTAATGGAAGTTTACGATGAGGCTGTATTGCAAATGGGCTCCTATAGCTCTCAAGAAGACTACGAACCCCTACCTGAAATCGAGTATCGTCAGGAAACTTTGTTTGAAAGTATATTCTGTAGTGGAGCGAAAAGGTCCACATTCTGCGGCTCCTAAATCTCTTTTCCGATCATTTTTCTCAACATGCTAGAGTGGGTTTATCCACTTATGGGCGTTCCTTTGTAACTCGGTTCGTGTTACTCCTCTACTGATTTTAATTGATAAGTTTTGTTCAAATTATAAACCGTTAGAGATATATCTTATGCAAACCGCGTCAAGCCCTTCTGAAAGCAGTAAGCCAGTTACCCCTATCAATGGAGCCAGTGCCCCAGTGCGATATAAAGTTAAAGACATAAAACTTGCCGAAGCTGGTCGAAAGCAGATTGAAATTGCTGAGAAAGAGATGCCAGGTTTGATGGCCTTGAGAGAAAGGTTCGCTGCTTCAAAGCCTTTGAAAGGATCAAGGATTGCTGGTTGCTTGCACATGACGGTTGAAACTGCAGTTTTGATTGAGACGCTAACAGCCTTGGGAGCTGAGGTTCAGTGGTCCAGCTGTAACATTTATTCAACTCATGACGAAGCAGCAGCAGCTATTGCCGAAACTGGTGTTCCAGTTTGGGCTTGGAAAGGTATGTCGGAAGAGGAGTTCTGGTGGTGCATTGAGCAAACTCTAGAATTTGCTGATGGGCAAAAACTAAACATGATTCTTGATGATGGTGGTGATTTGACCACGCTTTGTCACGAAAAATATCCTGAGCTTTTCGACGATATTGTCGGCCTTTCTGAAGAGACAACCACTGGTGTGGTTCGCCTCTATCAAATGAGGGACAAGGGAACATTACGCTGCCCTGCTATTAATATTAACGACGCCGTTACTAAGTCCAAGTTTGATAATCTTTACGGTTGCAGAGAGTCTTTAGCTGACGGAATTAAGAGAGCAACTGACGTGATGGTTGCTGGAAAGGTTGTCGTAGTAGCTGGTTATGGTGACGTTGGAAAAGGCTGTGCTCATTCAATGAAGGCCTTGGGAGCAAGAGTTCTTATCACTGAGGTTGATCCAATCATTGCTCTTCAAGCTGCAATGGAAGGCTACGAAGTAACAACGATGGAAGAGGCAGCTAAAGAGGGGGACATTTTTGTTACTGCTACTGGCTGTTGCGATATTGTTACTGAGAAGCACTTCGCCTCGATGAAAGATAATTCGATTCTTTGTAATATTGGTCACTTCGACTCTGAAATTGACATCGCTCACTTAGAGGGTAGTAAAGATATTAAAGAAGAGAATATTAAGCCTCAGGTTGATAAGTTTACATTTAAAGACGGGCGTTCAATAGTTGTTCTGGCTAGAGGAAGATTAGTTAACTTGGGCTGCGCAACTGGGCACCCTGCCTTTGTTATGTCCTGCTCGTTTACCAACCAGGTTCTTGCCCAGATTTCACTATGGGAAGATAGAGATAAGAAAGAAAAATACCCGAACAAAGAAATCTACATCCTTCCAAAAGAGTTGGATGAAGAGGTTGCTAGACTTCACCTTGATAAACTTGGCGTTAAGCTCACTAAGCTCAATAAGAAGCAGGCAGAGTATTTGGGTGTTCCAGTGGAAGGACCATTTAAGCCTGACCACTATAGATACTAAACAATGTTTTATTAGAATCTTGTTTGAAAGCCCCTCTTAGTAGGGGCTTTTTTATTGGTTAGCTCTTTTTCCATCGTAAGAAATGGTATCTGGTGCAACAGCTCCACCTGAAATTATAAAGGTCATCGCCTCTTCAAAGTTCCATTCCGTTGAGACTAAATCTTCCAAGGGTACAATTTCTAGGTAGCCTGAAGTTGGGTTTGGAGTAGTGGGCACATAAACTGCCGCAAGCTCTCTTCCCGTTTCAGTGTCGTTGAAGGTAGTAGTAACAAAGCCCACGGTCTTCATTTGCTCACTTGGAAAGTTGATCAGAACCACTCTCTGAACTTTACCCGGCTCACTCTGAAGCACATTAAGAAATTTTTTAGTTGATCCATATATAGTTTGGACTACTGGAATTTTAGACATTATTGAGTCAAACAAACTAAGGAGCTTCCTGCCGATCACCCGTGTGGTTAGAAACCCTAAGAGATAAAGAGCGAGGAAAACAAGAATCACAGCAGTCGTTTTGACGAACCATGGATGTTCCAACCAGGTAGAGAATTCTGGCCAAGTTTTTCTTAGACCCCGAGATAGTTGATTGACCCACGGTGTTCCAAAGTCACTAAGAAGAGTGAAAAGAAAATCGAAAACAAACCAGGTTAGCCAGATCGGAATAAAGGTGACAATTCCCGTAATAATGTATCTCTGAGGAGAAAGTCTTTTTTTCGGCATTGTTTTCAAGATCAGTAAATCCGCTGTCCTTATTAAATAGCCTATAGGGCTTAGGAGCAACGAAGTTAATAAGAGAGGAATCTTTAAGCACAGCTATCTCTGCTTTCCCAGTGTAGAGATAAATCGCGATAGGCTTTCACTGTTAATTGCTATTAAAATTATATCTTTAGTTATCGCCCACGGGATTAAAAATTCGTAATTTTAGGGGTTTACCTGTTCCTGAGTAATGATCTAGTGTTGGTAGTGGAACCGGGCTATGCCCGTACGGTAGAATGAAAGGTGAGGAAGTGGAAAAGACCCTTTTTTACTGTACCAACCGCTAGGGTCTTATAGAATGTCTATGTCATCACCATCGTTGAAGATATTAGTTATTGAGGACGAAGAAACGGTCCGTATAGGTCTTGAGGATAATCTAACCCTCGAGGGCTATGAGGTAGTATCTTGCGATAATGGACGATCTGGACTGGAAACTTTTTCGGAGCAGTCACCTGACCTAGTAATTCTCGATGTCATGATGCCCGAGATGGACGGGTTGGAAGTGTGTCGTCACATTAGGGGTCTAAAACCCGACGTTCCAATCATAATGCTTACGGCTAAGTGTGGTGAAATCGATAAGGTTCTCGGGCTTGAGATTGGAGCGGATGATTACTTAACCAAACCGTTTGGTATGAGAGAGCTTTTTGCCAGAATTAAAGCTCTACTTAGGCGCTCGCAGCAAATTTCTTCAAATGGTAACGGAGAGGGCTCAGCGCTCGAGGAACTTACCTTTGGGGAAGTTGTAGTTGATTTTAAAAGTTATCGGGCTAGTAGGGCTGGCAGTGAAATATCACTTTCTGCAAAGGAGTTCGAACTGCTT
>CAZECN010000006.1:0-3053 GCA_964510575.1 uncultured Bdellovibrionales bacterium
CTACTGGAGAAGAGGTGGTGGCAGCTTTTTTTATTCGATCCAGTAACTCGGGAAGCTTTGTCTTTGTAGGGTCCTTACCCTGAAGAGGAGACCAAAGCCCATGAAGAACGTGATACTCTCCAGCAAAGCCACCACTTTTTTCGATAGCGATAACATCTGCTGGCTTTTCAACAACACATATTCGAGCGCTATCTCTGTTTTTGTCTTGGCACAATTCACATAGCTTTTCATCGGCTAGAAAAAAACATCGAGAACAAAGAAAAATTTGCTCTTTGCAATCCTTAATACTCTCGGAAAGAAGCATGGCATCACGCTCATCTCCATTTACAAGGTGATAGGCAAGACGAGTGGCACTCTTCTCCCCAACAGTAGGTAGTTTGGAAAGTTCATTAATTAGGCGACGCATCGCAGATGGATAACGAACCAGTGCCATTGAAACTAAAACATCCCTCCGGTTAGCCCAGCTACCTTACTTTTAAAGTTGCCCTTAACTCTTTCAGTTGCCTGGTTAATAGCCTGCTGAAATCCCGCTTCAAGTTCAGCCTTGCGATCTGGAGATAATAAGGAAGGATCAACCGTAACCTTCGAGACTTCTCCAAGTCCATTGAGAATGATGGAAATCCCTTGCTGATCAATATTAATTTCCTCTGAACGAGCTTCTTCTTTTACGCGATCAAAATGTCCTTTCATCTGAGCGGCCTGCTTCATCATCTCGCCCATGTTTCCCATATTTTTTAAAAAATCCATCTCGATCTTATCCTATTTTTCCAAGACTGTTATTCTCTCCACTACCGCACCACCGAAGACTTCTTCAATATTCTTAACAGCCTCTTGCTTACGAGCTTCAGTTTTAATCTTTTCGGCTAAAGCAATCTCAGCTTTCTGCTCCTCGGCAGCAATAGAGCCGGGCTCCACGGTTAATTCCTGTTTCCTAAGCTTAGATTTTTTATGTAAGGAATGGATGTCAGTAGGTGAAGACTTTGCCTTCACCTCCGAAGCTTCCTCGAACTCTAAACTCCAATTTTCAACTCCAGAGTAACTATATAAGCAGTCCTTCAAAGCCAAAGATGTTTTTTCATCCTTTATAGAATCGATATCAAAAGGCGTTGCCCTAAGTTTTAGTTTCCCGTCTTTAAACTTTGAAACTGTCACCCTTCGAAGAAAAGCTGCCAACATTACCTCATTTCTTGAGCTAACGTGTTTTACAAAATCAACCCAAGAGGGGTTAAAGCTTGCAGAAATAGGCGCTTCCTCACCTTTTTCTAAAACGGAACTAGCGGCAGGTGGCTCCTTATCCGGGGCGGGCTTTACTGCTGGGGCCGTTCCTGTGTCGAGTTGCTCAGAAACAGTTTTACTGAGCTCAGGAGCTAGGCTCTTAGTGGGCTGGGCTTTTTTTTTAGCTACACTCGCTGAATTTAACTTCTTGGAAGCGAGGTTCATGTCAGCAGAAGAGGCATTACCATTGGCAACATTGCCACTAACAAGTAGCTCTGCAACTGGTTTAAGGCTCGGTAAGAGTGCCATTCTGACGCAGCCAGACTCAAAAATATATCTCGGGTAACTACTAAAAATGGCCTTAGAGGCCGTAACCTCTGAAAGCTCAAACAAGCGCTGCAAATCAAAAGCGTTAGACAGTGAAGCTATTTCTTTTAACTCTTCAATCTCTTCTTGATCCAAACCACCTAATCCCTTGGCCTTGTCGACTTCAGAAGCCGAGATGACCAGTAGGTTCCTAAACCAACCTACAAATTCATCCGCAAAGGACTTAACATCCAAACTGTGACTGAAGGCTCTGTCTAATAAATTCAGACTTTCAGAGGAATCACCGGCAATAACTGCTCTGCCCAAAGAAGAGAAAAAACTTCTGTCAACTGCTCCAAACGCTCTAGTCGCTAAATCCAGTGAAATAGTCTCTTCGCCAAAAGAAAGCAGCCGATCAAAAAGAGACTGCGCATCTCGCATGCCTCCTTGTGCCTTCCTTGCGACAAACTTAATCACCCCTGGCTCGACATTAACTCCCTCTTCACCCGCAATAAACTCAAGTTGAGATTGTATTATATTAACACTTAGTCTTCTGAAGTCATGCCTCTGGCACCTCGAGATCACTGTTTCAGGGATCTTGTGTGGCTCCGTAGTCGCAAATACAAAAATAGTATTTGGTGGAGGCTCCTCCAAGCTTTTCAATAGAGCATTAAAAGCCGCAGTGGAAAGCATAAGAACTTCATCGATAATATAAATCTTATATTTAGACCCAGGAGGTGGGAGTGAATGCAGGGAGTCGATAAGGTTTCTGACATTATCTACTGAGTTGTTGGAAGCTCCATCAACCTCCCAAACGGCTAGGTTGGAGCCTTTGGTAATCTCTTCACAATTGACACACTTGCCACAAGGCTCAGCATCTTTTTTTCTTTTCTGACAGTTAAGAGACTTTGCCAAAACTCTGGCAGTAGTTGTCTTCCCTACCCCTCGAGGCCCTGTAAACAAAAAAGCATGCGGAACACGATCTTTTAGAATGGCATTAGAGACAGCTCGTGTGATGTGTTCTTGCCCAGTGACAGAGGCAAAGGTTTGGGGTCTAAATTTTCTGGCCAGAACCAGGTAAGACATAGAGGAGCTCAGCTCAAAAACAAAAAAGCGCCGGACATGCAGCGCAGGATAAGATCTGAGTCCGCTGCTTCCTTTCGGACCTGACGGGTTGCCCAAAGCCCCCTCGTACACGCCGGCATAAGAGAGAGTATTACTACACCAGTGCGCTGTATTTTTCTAGTCCAAAGGCACAACAAAATTAGCAATTATTTAGAGTGACACCTCCGTGTTTTCCACAGCTGCCGGCCTTTGCCAGTCTCTAGCCGTTATAGTAGACAATCCCACCCCTAGAGTTCAGGAGCTTTAATATCATCGCCTCTGTATTCTTGTGGGGGCTGGAGAGGTGGCCGAGCGGCTGAAGGCGCACGCTTGGAAAGCGTGTAAACGGGCAACCGTTTCGGGGGTTCGAATCCCCCTCTCTCCGCCATTTTTTGGTTGGCCCATTCATTCAAGCATACGTGCGCCTC
>CAZECN010000006.1:3153-10238 GCA_964510575.1 uncultured Bdellovibrionales bacterium
CGGGCAACCGTTTCGGGGGTTCCCTCTTCTGCTAGGTAGAACGGCCCCTCTCTCCGCCATTTTTTGGTTGGCCCATTCATTCAAGCATACGTGCGCCTCAAGGCGCACGCTTGGAAAGCATCAAAAAAAGATTCTAAACGGGCAACCGTTTCGGGGGTTCCCTCTTCTGCTAGGTAGAACGGCCCCTCTCTCCAACAATTTTGGACTAGCCTTTGAATATGATGAGGACATCTCGGAACTATAAATCCTTAATAAAAACCGATTTATAGTCCCGAGTAGTCATTCACTCTAACGATACTCAGTAGTTTCGGCCGGAGGGTTATTCCAAGCTGCTACGTGAGCCTCCTGACAGTATCCAGATATTTCTTTAAGTGGATTCTGCATTCGACTACTCAAAGCAGAAACACGCGCTACTTGGCTCATACTCAAAACTCTTTTTAGACCAGTTAGAAGATCTTTATATTTTCCTAACGCGACAAAAATCTTTCCAGGATGACTATCATTTTCAAGTTCGTTCAAGATCTCTTGAATACTAGCTAGCATTGGTTCAAAATCATATCTGTTTGATTCCGCAGCTCTTGCAACCTGAGCTTTAAGAGACTTTAAGACCTTTTGATGACGTTCTAACCGAGCTTTCATTGCGGTGTAGTCCATAATAACCTCTACATGTTTGTGTCCGAGGACATCCTCGACCAAAGAAAAATTCTTAGGTCCAGGTCATCAATTAGCCCGTCTACTGATCTTAGGAGGTGAAAAGAACAAGGGAGATAAACATACTACATATGTAGGTATTTTTAAATTTAGGTGCCTCTATAGATAAAAACTTACTGCGACTCTCGTGTTAAAAGTCTGATATTGCTGACATTATTGATTTATAGTGTCAGCTGGACTTCTGACAGAACAACCGCTTCTTTTGGAGAATATTAAAGCTTCTATACCCATTTCCGAGGTAGAAAAGTGCATTTCAGTCTTTAGGTTTTGGCACCAAAATTTCGTGGCGAAGACAACACCCTGGCACACGTGCTGGAAGATATTAACCTGACAAACAAAAGAATTGGGTTCTTTCTAAAAAAAAACTTCTTACACAAATTTCAATGAGTAGGGCTCAACCGGTAAAACTATGTTCACCGGTTTAAGTCTATTTTCTATTATGTCAGCGTATGAATGAATCAAAACTGTAGGTCGACCATTCTGCGCATGACTTAAGCAGACAGAGCGCTAAAATGGGAGCAAAGATGATGAAAAAAGCAATAAGCACTCGAAGTAATACTCTAGACTTATTCATAAACCCTCCTTGCAAACATAAAAAAACACTAAACACCCAACACGGATGACAGGATGCTAAGCCGCACCCGAAATCTAGATACTCGATATTCTAGTTAAAAGAACAAGGAAAACTATCCTAACAAATCAAAGATGAAAAAGGTAAAACTTGAAAAATATTAGGTGTTGTTTGGGCCTTACGGGGGATAAAGATTTTAGCCCACGGTGGCCGTAGAAAAAACTCGGGAATCCTCGACCTTCGGAGCTGAAAGTCCAAGGGCTACAGTATTGAAAGAGGACAACGATGATCACCGGACGGTGACCATCGAAGCCAACTGCCCTAATACCTCAAACAGAAAACGTACCGTAAGTTTCCAGAAACTGGAGTTCATCCTGAGTAAATCGTCGCTCACCGAAACCCACATTCAGTTCACCCAACCCTGTTACCGAACATCGAACCCTATCCTGCCCACATTTAATGTTACCTGAAGCCACATTCTTGGTTAGAGCCATTCCTAACATGATAGCTCTAGGCCCCCAATGAGAAGTGCCGACAGTCGCATATCCGGCAATCACTGGCCCATTTTTAGCGTAATCAGTAATTGTCTTTTGCTGATTAAAGGGATTGTTCGACTCCTCATCCTGCCAACTTTGAGGAGTATTCATCTCCATCAGCCAGTCTCCAGGAGGTGAGCTTTCCTCAGGAGTTGGACGAATTAAGGTGTGACCAATAGCAGCTATTTCCTTCCAGCACGTTAGAGAAGCGAAGTCATCGGGTGGACTGAGTTTTCCTCGATCATGACTCATACCACTCTTGGCAAAGTCAATCCCCTGAGCGTATCCAAGTACTTCAGCGCCATTCATGTGAACCTGTCCAGTGACCACAGCTACCAGCTCCAACTCCACATTGTTCAGCAATCCGGAAATAACTGGGATACAGCCTTCATGACATACGACATCTTGCCCATAGCACTTGTGAAAGCCGCCTGGCGGTACGATTGGAACACTTCTTTCCGCAGCCCGTGCCTTATTAGTAGTCGTTGGAGGACAAGCTCCCCATACCGGGGTATTAGCTCTCATCGGCAAACCAAAGTCCTCCTTCGGTAATTCGGCAATACGAGTTCCGTAGCCACTACCAGCGAGGCGATCTTCAAGATCTAGTCCTGCGCCAAGACCAATTTGTTCCCAATAACGATTGCCTGGCAGCCAAAACAAATCCTCACCTGGTCGCTCTATTACGACCTGTTGCTCAATAAAAGTTCCGAAAAAATGATGTTTGATCATGGATATCTCCTTAGATCATAAAAAAAGAAAGGGTTTGTCGTCATCAGTAATAAATCAAGACTGAGCAACGCCTCTAATCACCGAAGTAATCAGAAGAGAAGCCCAGAATGAAAATTGAAAGTGAAGACTAGGTAAAAACCTTAAAGATCATCGTTGTCCCGAATCAGGAGCCCAATCATAATCAGCTGATTCGAGACAAAGTCTAATTTTTACACTGTATGGAATTTAAAGAGCGGGACTTAAGACTATAGCGATTGAGAGCCTACCTTGCAATTCAAGCGAAACTCTAATCTCTTTAATTTGCGTTATAAGTATAGCTACTTAAGTATAGCTACTTAGTTGAGGAAGCAAAGAGCTATCTTCAACACCAAGCCTCAAAGACTAATTTTTCAAATAGTAAATCGTATAAGTAAGGCAATAAAAGAAGTGGAATTGGGTAAGCAAGAGTTCAACCAAACCTCAAACAAAACCTAATTCCGCTTAACTCTCCTTGTTAAAGTAAAGGTTTCAGCTGCCAAAAAAAGTAAAGCAGCTGTCACCTTGGTAAAGTAAAACTGGGCACTGGCTCACTGCTCTTAAGAACAATAAGCCAGCCTAAGCAAACAAACCGCCTGGCGACGATACTTCCTGTTTGTTAGTAGGAGCCCTTATTCTAGACTTAGTCCTTGATCGCGCGAGCAACGACAGTCAAATCATCCTCTACAGCTTTTCGACGCCATTTGATCAAGGTTGGAGTAGTCATACCTTGAGGCAATGGTCGTGACGGATCTACCAGGTCACGTGTGCACTCAAGAGCTACGTGATCGTTGTTACCTGCCGGGCTTAGACTTTCATCACCCTGCTGAACAGCGATCAATGCAGCAACTTCCTGAAGCATAGCTTCTACGAACTCTTTATTCACAACTCCCCAGTACAACCAGTTCCGGATAATCATAACAGAAATTCGGATCGTCGCTTGATCCTCCATCAATCCAATATCCAAAAGGTTAGGAATTTTACTGCATCCGACGCCTTGCATCCAACGCGCTACGTAGCCAAGAATCGACTGTAGGTTGGTTTTTACCTCTGTTGCGATTTCCTCTGCTGTAAGTTGATCTGAACTCACCAGCACTGGCATCATTATCTCTTCCAGTTTAGGTGGGCTATGGTTCAACTTCTTGAAGATCATCTTCTGAGTTGCAACAACATCCCGGTCAAAGTAATGCGTAGCATGAAGGACAGACGCGCTAGGCGAAGGCACCCATGCTGTATTGGCACCGCCTTCAAGTTGTGCTCCTTTGACTTCCAACATTTGGAGCATCTCGTCGGGCATCGCCCACATACCTTTACCGATCTGTGAACAACCGTGATACAGTCCCGCCCAACAGTTGGCTCTCTCATACTCCCTCATCCACTCGGACTTTTGCTGCACAGCCTTTGGAGCAAATATACCCATTCGAATAGCCTGGGCAATTTTACTTCCTGTGCGATCCAAAAAGCCAGTGTTAATGAACACGAGGCTTTTGCGGAATACATACATAACCGCACGGAGGTTTTGAGTGGTAAACTCTTCCTCATCCATTACACCGACTTGAATAGTGTATGGAGTGAGTCCGAATAACTTCTCGAGACGCCGGTGGAGGCTTTCCATCATAATTGCTTCTGCCAGATTACAAGTTTTCGGCAACACAATTACAATTTTCCTAGCTTCACTGTTTCGGTAAACTCCATTACCACGGATATCATGGGCACCGTTAATAACGGCTACCACTTGATCCTGGATAAACTGCGGAGTTTCTGACCCGTTGATTGTAACTAAACCGCAATCAATATGGCTACCACTACTCCGAGTTAAACCAAGGGTTCGCCCTTTGAGAACTGCAGGCTGACCATCAGCCCCGGTATAGGGGGTGTCAGGATTAAGCCTTCGGGTAAACCGCTTTCCTCCAGGCCGCTCGACCAGCACACTAGCATTACCCAGTGTAACATTAAGGCCATTGCGATACATCGAAACCTGTTCAACAGCTGTTGCAGCTGCTGCAGCGTCTTCACAGTCTTTGATTGTGGTACCGGTGCTTTCCAGGATAACGTCTCGGATTCCAGCCGGGTGGTAATTGATATCAGGATTGTGCTCGGGGTCGAGCACTATCTGTATCTTCAGACCATGTCGAGTCAGTATCAAACTGAGCGGATTTTTAGCCTTGCCGGTAAATCCAACAAACTGCGAGCCATCTTCCAGACTTCGTTTGACTACTTTAGCTTTACTGTCATCTCCTGAGACAGATTCGTTAACTTCCAACTTAAGCTGAAAACCATCAGCTTTTTTTATTACCTTAAAACCAACGACTTCTTCCCATTTTCCGTCCTTGATCGGTGTCCAGAGGTTCATCTTTGTATGACAGAACCCGAATACCGCTGTTCCGCGAACAGGGTTATGAGAATCAAAGCTCGGTGCCAGCTCTCCCGCCTTAGGAATAACATCCGTCGCATACAGAGCACCAAGTAACGACACGAACCGGGCGTTAAGAGCATTGAGAAGAAGCTGCAGGTTGTCCTGCGGCACAACTAACTGAGAACTCGCCATACTCGCAAGCTCGTCGTCAACTGCTCCTGCCTCAACATTAAAGTCTTTGTTTGGCGGATCCGTGATAAAGCCTACTGCTTTCGCTGCGGCAAGCATGTCTTCACCGTCTGGTACTTTTCCCAGAATTCGCTGAGACTTGTGGTAAGAATTCCAAAATTCTTGCTCAGCTTCCCTGGTCAACAGGCAGTTCCTGTTTTCCATCGTATAGGTCAAGGTTAAATCAGCTATCGCTGACATAACCGTTGCCATATCCAGCCCAAGACCCGGTAAGGCCTCTTTGGTTAAAAAGCGATAGTAACCTTCGTCGAATCCAACAGATCCGCTTTTCTGAGTAGTGTCCGCCATTATGGCTTCTCCAATTTAGTTTAAGTTTCCCTCGAAATGAGGGTTGAGTTTTACAAATGGTCAAAAACAATAGACCAGGTGCCTTGAAAGATTACTCTCAAGGCACAAGGTCAAAAAATATTAACTCTTGCTACCCAATATAAAAGAAAAATGACTCCGCAAACTCACTCCCAAAGGTTCAGGGGTGAAAAACAACTAGAAGCTGTAGGTTACTAAGTCGAGAAAAAAGAACTAAAAATAGACATTCAAAGCTACTATACGCTCCCAATCTTTTCAACAGACCCTCAGTAAGTCCGGCAAACACCTCAGAGCCGATCCCAAGCGGTATTGATCTAACTTTAAATTAGTTAACCAACTAAAACGTTTGAAACTATTTTAGTAAATAACCGTTTTCACCCTTAGAGATGGCTTTCAGCCGTTTAAATCGGAGGACAATTACAGGTTAGGTAGGGCCATTTTTAGGAATATTGGGCTGGAAATTGAGGGGCTAGAGGGTTGCTCCGCTAATCGCTAGACCTGTGGGATTTTCTTTAGACTAGTCGCAACAATCTCGCTGGTGGCATCAAGCATTTTACTTTTAGCTTCAGCACTCTCAGGAAGAACCTTGTCCAATGTTTTTCCTAATAAGGAAGAGCCAGACACACCTCCCACTGCAGCCAGGGTTCCCGCTGCCATAGAGTTTGAAAGTTCCATAACATCAAGCTTTCCCTCATTAATGATTTGTTGGGACGCATTATAAGCACCAGAGGATGCGCTTCCTTTTGCCATGCCAGGCAGAATCTTTCCCATTCCGACAGCATGAACACCAACTTTAACTGCGGCAGCTGAAGCCGCGAGGCCTCCTACAGTCTGTGACCCAACTTTTTTAAGGTCCATTTCCTCTCCGCACAATTTTTGAAGTCCAGCTTCGGTTGCACCTGAAACTAACGAGCCTGCCACTATTGCACCAGGCCCTGTGGTTGAGGCAACAATTCCAGTCGTCGTCCCGGCTAGAGCCGGAGCAACCGCTCTAACAGGAGTGTCGCACGCCAAATGCTCTGCTGTATCTGCCACAAACTCAGCTCCAGCCTTTATAACGGAGCCAACCTTGGCCAGAAGCCCTTCTCGATCAGAGCGCGGGGTCTGAAGTTGATCAAATTTGGATTTCCTCGCAGGCGCTTCTCTAACCCACTGAGCTGTTCTTGGCTTGGCAGCAGACTGCTTCTGGGTAAAAGACTTCACGGAGTTGTCGTTAGATATTTCTGCTCCCATTCTTACTGATCACCGCATAAAATTAGTTAAAACCATTAGAGCCGGGGCTCTCTGATTGTTATGCCAGATATAGCTAAAAGTTGACCTAATTTTGCGAAATTTGCTCTCCCATTCCAAACTAAAAACTACAGCTATAAACCACTAAATTAGTTGAAGATATTAACCGGTCAGGAGTCCTGGAGAAGGGAGAGATAAAGGGAAGGCAAAGAAATCCTGTTCTGGCTATCTGGGATAAGCTCTGAAGAGTTTTAGGGTACCAACACCACGATCCTCTTCAAAGACAAGAAAACGTGCATCCTTTGAGTGGATATCAACCAAATCAACTTAACGGTCCCCGTTTACCAAGGAAGTGCTCTAATAAATTTCTATAGGTAAGGAA
>CAZECN010000006.1:10338-74792 GCA_964510575.1 uncultured Bdellovibrionales bacterium
GAAGTGCTCTAATAAATTTCTATAGGTAAGGAACTTAAAATGGAGCCCACGAAGGAAATTGAATCCTTGACCTCTTCCTTACCAAGGAAGTGCTCTACCACTGAGCTACGTGGGCGTTTGGGAACGCCTTTATAGTAGATTGGAAAGAAATTTAAAATGCCCGCTATTTAGGCACTGTTTTAGTGCGCTGTAAGTCCAGTTTGAGGGAGTCTGACCGAATTGTGTGCCTAATCAGAAAAACATCCCTGGTTTCATTTATGAAGTAGACGCAATTGTTAATTCCGAAACATATTCAAGTTTCGTTTGAACCGACTCATCCTGTGAAATTGGTTTCCCAGTTGTAAAATATTCAAACTTAAGTGCAGCTGCATTTAAAGCATCCTCTGGTTTAAGCTCATGTTTACGACAAACTTCTATGATCACCGCGGCGAACTCCCAGTTCTCATAATACAATTTTCTCATGAGGGAGCGAAAATAGGATGGCTGTTTGCTTCCTGAATCTACAGTGTTGTGAACAAGCTCTGTTGAAGCAACTGAAGTCGTCGGGTGTGAAATATTTAACTTCATATTCGTTATCCATTTTAAAACCTCTTTGAAGATTAAAAAAATAAAACGCCTATAGGCAAGAGGTCAGAAACCCTCAAACCGGACTTTAAACTTTTAGAAATTTTTTAAAGATCGGCTCACCCATCAACAGTAGGAAAGAATTCCAAAATCAGGGTGCTAATAGACCTCTATGGAAAAAGCCCTTAGAAATAGCTATTCCCTACTATATTATTGTGCGTTTTTAAAGTGTCGATTTACCAGAGCAGTCTTAGCAATACTCTCTTGGCTCTGTCGGCTTTTCTAGTTCCGAAAAATTTCTTGGGCTAGTTTAAATAACATCCTGTTATTACTAAACTTATACTAAAGGTCTTATAGCTTAACTTCTCCCTAGCAACTAGATTCAGCCCTCCAGTACGGGTAAAATAAAAATATCAGTTTTTTTATCTGGTTTTAGCAATGGATTAGAATACCAGGCACAAAATAACAGCGCCTAATTCCAATATTTCTCATCCAAAGCAAGTGTGAATTTTTTTAGTTTTTACCGGTATCTATCCCATGAAAATTTTCTCCTTATTCCTGAGCCTAGTTGCCTCTGTTGTACTTAACTTAGTGTTTCACTTTTCTGCATCGGCTCAGGGAGACATAGACCTCTCACGACTTCAAGGTTCCTCAACAGCAGGAGCAACTGAAACCCCAACAATTTCTGAAAACAATGGCACTCCTTCAACGGGTTGTCAGATAGACAGAATAAATTCTCTCCTATCCCAGAATGAGCGCACCGGATTCGGTGGTGACGCTACAGGAGGTGCCGAGGCACAAAATTTTAGTGAAGTAACTACCACAGCTGACAGTGGCGAAGGCTCTCTACGTCAAGCCCTCAGCCAAGAAGGGCCAGTGTGGATTACGTTCAGTAAAGCCCTATATGGGGAAACTATTTCTCTACGAACTCCACTCAATATTGAATCCTCGGCCGTAACTATTGATGGTAGAGGTGAAGCAGGCGAGATGGCTAACATCACTATTTCCTCAGCACAGGGAAGATCTTCTAGTGTTATAAACCTTAGCGGCGGAAATACACTTATTCATGGAATCACAATTACAGGTTCCTCCACGGGAACAACTGATGGCATTGCAATTTCTGGAGGAGAAGACTACTGGCTTGATCATATAACATTTAGGAACTTTGGAGCCGGCGAAGGAGTCACTGTCGTCTCTAGTTCTCAGACGGGGGTTCAAATAGGTGCAGGTGCCACAACAGCTAATTTTATTTCACTATCAAATATCAAGGCTGAAAATACGCCAAATAGCATTCAACTTAGCTCTTCAACTTCAGGCGAAACTTTACTTTCTGTTTTCAATAGCAGCCTCTCTTCGGTAAAAGTAGGAGCGGGAAGTAGAACTCATCTCTTCAACAATCATTTTCAGAACTTCCAGTCCCAAGCTATAATATCAACCGCTGGTTCAATAGTAGTAGCTGAAAATAATTTAATCTCCGGCAAAGGGGATCAGCTTACAACTGGAGCTTCAGGAACAATTCTCTCGATAGGAAACGAATTTGCCGATGGAGCAAGAGACTTTGGTTCCATTAGTCCGGCCGAGGAAGAGCCTTTTGATATTTCCTATCCTTTCAATCTTCTAGCGTCTGAGAAAGTAGTTAATCATGTGAAAGAAAACGCTGGTGCAGAGAATGCTTCCGGCTCCCTTGAAGTTTGCGCCCAGCAAACCACAAAATCAGGCGGATTTGGCTCTACTGGAACGACCTTTGATTTCAACTCGATTAAGGGGGGAGCGACCTTAGATGACGCTTTAGCTCTTGATCAGGAGAGTTTCGATTTAATCTTTAGTGCTACTGAGCAAATTAACTCAACCAATGCTCTGATTACATTTGGATTCACTCAGCCTGCCAACGCCAAGCTTGTTTGGGGTCCAGAGAATGGAACTCTTAGTAATGCTCCCTCTCCTGAACAAAACAAAAGTACACACACAATTGCATTAAACGGTCTCCAACCTGGACAAGCTTATGTTTACCGAATTGAGGGAACAAACAATTCAGGAGACCAAGTTCGATCACGAAAGTTCAGTTTTACCACTGGACAAACTGGACAACAGGGGCAAGATACAACCCCTGAAACTCTAAGAGGCGAGAACAGTGCCGGATTTCAAAATGCTCCTCGAGTAACTTTTGGCGATGATATGCCAGCGAGCTTTGAAGGTGAAACTTCGCAACTCTCTTCCAGTGCCAACTCAGGTTCTGAGTTAGCAAGAAATGATTTCGTCTTTAGTGACGAGAGTGGCTTCGAACCCACATTACCATCGGCCAATGAAAATGAAGCCGGTACATCCTTTAGTGCTTCCTCAGAGTTTTCTGAAGAAAACCTAGAGATCCCTGGAAACAATTCTCAATTTGAATTTTCTGCCAACGCAGGCACTTCGACTCTCCCAGGACTTCCTCCTGCTGCCGGAACTGTTGCTGGCACTGCTGGAGCAGCTGTTCAACTCGCTTTTCCGGGCGCTGAAGGCTTTGGCAATCAAGCTGCTGGTGGAAGAGGAGGACAAGTCGTCTACGTGGATAACCTTAAGGATGATGGGGGTGGTTCACTTAGAGAGGCTTTGGAAACAACTGGAGCTAGAACCATTATATTTAGAACTTCTGGAACGATCGCTCTAGATTCTACTTTAGAAATCACTCAACCTTTTCTAACCATCGCTGGTCAATCTGCTCCTGGTGGAGGAATTATGCTTAGGCACAACGAAAACTCCAACTTCGAAGGTGCTCTAATTCGAGTAGATACCAATGATGTTATTGTTCGGCATATTAGACTGAGAAGAGGTGCAACTGAGGATAGCTCTTGCTGCGGAAAAAACATTGAATTCGGTCCAGCTGCGGAAAATGTTATTATCGACCATGTTTCAATGAGCTGGACCAGAGGAGATCAGATCGCTCTTGAGTCTGGAAGAAATATTACAATTCAAAACTCGATAATTTCTGAAAGCCTTCCTGTCATGGAGCAGCCTATAAATCCAAACAGAGAAGAAGAAGGGCCTGACGCTGATGGGCCTCAAACCGAAACTCTTGAAAGCGGTGCAGATACATTAACTCGCAACTTACCTACAGCTCCTGAAGGTGTGAGCTTAATCAGAAATCTTTTTGCTCAAAGCGTAAACCAAAATCCTGAGCTTCTAGCCAATCAAAGTGGCGCTGCTCAGTTGATTAATAACCTTGTTTTCAATTCCTGTGGGATAGCAAGAATTGGGGGAGTAAGTTCTTCTCCTCAAACATTATCAGCTGCAGAGCCCAGTGAAGATGGCAGAATTGCTGTATCAGGAAGCCAACCTCAGGTTAGTTCTAACTCCAGCGCGAGTTTTGATATCTTCGGAAACGTAGATTTAACTGGTTGCACAACTGGCGCTAAGTCCTTGATGATTGAAAGCGGCGCAAGAACTCAGCTCCAAGGAAACCAATTGGATGGCGAAGCTCAAGGCGGGGGAGAAGAAGCTCCTAGTCTAACTGCTGGAGCAGCTCCTTTTTCTTATATTCCAACAAGTGAATTGGAAGAAAAGCTACTGGCTACTGTTGGGGCAACACTTCCAAAAAGAGATGCTGCTGACACAAGACTCATCGAGGGAATTCGTTTGGATCTAACCAAAGCAATCACCAATCCAGAAGAAGTAGGAGGCTTTCCTGAGCTTGAAGGCGAAAGTGCATATTTGGATACGGACCGAGATGGTATGCCTGACGACTGGGAAATCACAACAGGTCTTAACCCTGAAAGCGATGCTGATGCGAATCTGGATCCTGACAACGATGGATATACTAACCTTGAAGAGTTCTTGAACGGAACGTTACCGGACTCCGCGGCTCTTCCTGGAGAAACTGCAGTAGTTATCGAAGAGACTGTAGACCCTGATATTCAGTCCACATTGGGCTTAGAAGCAACAGAAGAGGAACAAGCTGAAAATCCTGAAGGGGAAGATGAAATTAGCTCTGCAGAAAACGAAGTCTCTTTAGACGAAGAAACTGAAAGCCCTGCCAGTGGAGAAGACGCTCCACCTGAAGGTGCAACACAACTACAAAGAAGCAACAATTAAGCATTCTAGGGCTTTAATCTAACCCTTAGTTAAAACATAATTAATAGCGAAAGTCGGATTTGACCATTGGCTGAACTCGGCCTATTGTCCGCGCAACTTGGTAATACAAAACCCCTTTTTGCGTCTCAATGAAACTCCTAAGCCTTCTCTCTGTTTCGATATTTTTTTCAATTTCAGTACTAGCCGACCAAAGCAATTCTCATCGACCAAGACCTGATTCCCACGGCCCAATTTCAGTAATGGGAGACCATACTCACAAAAGCGGCGAAGTCATGTTCTCCTACCGCTATATGCGAATGAATATGGACGGGAACCTATCGGGAAGTTCTACAATCAGCACCGCGGAAATTCTAGAAGACTTCATGGTCACTCCAACCAGCATGGAAATGGACATGCACATGGCAGGAATGATGGTCGCTGTTAGTGATAGGTTAACCCTTAGCAGCATGATTTCCTACATCGAAAGCAGAATGGATCACCAAACTAGAGCGGGTGGCACTTTCACCACAGCGGCTAGTGGACTTTCAGATTTGCAACTTGCTGGTCTAATCGACTTTTTTCATAGCGACCATCATCAGTTAATCCTAAACACTGGAGTCAGTCTTCCAACTGGTAGCATAAACAAGACGGACGACACTCCAGCAGCAGAGGATGCAATACTGCCCTACCCTATGCAGCTGGGCTCCGGAACAGTTGACTTAAAACCAGGTCTTACATTGCTAAGTAGTTGCGATAGCTGGTCGATGGGTCTTCAGGGAATGGGAACTATTCGCTTAGGTAGAAACTCTGCCGACTACGCACTTGGAGATAGGTTTGATTCTGACCTTTGGGCTGGATACGTGGTTACTGACAATCTAAGTCTCTCTGTCCGAAGTGGCTGGAGCATTTGGGGAAATATTGATGGGGCTGACCCCAGACTCAACCCGGCAGTAGTTCCTACAGCCGATCCGTCACTTCGCGGTGGTAGAAAAGTTGATATTGGAGTTGGAATAAATACATTATTACCAACCCCAGCTGGTAGTTTCAGGTTAGCTGGAGAATTTGCAATTCCTCTCTATCAAAACTTAAATGGCCCTCAGCTCGAAACAGATTGGGAATTCACTCTAGGTATTCAAGCCGCTTTCTAGTCCAAACACTTAGGCAAGCCGCCTAATACGATGCAAGTGCTCAGATAGTACTTATCGAGGAAGCCGAGCATTTGTAACTACCAAGGGAGGATTGCTCTTCTCTCTTTCTGTAGTAACCAAATAAAAGCTGGGCTAAGAAGCAGCACGGTCACTGCTCCGAGAGGAAGATCAAATCTTTCTAAAACTGCTCGACTCAAACAGTCGCAAACTAGAAGTAGAGTTCCACCAATAAAAAAAGCTGCAGGCAACATTTCACGAAAAGAGTTGTTAAATAATTTTTTAACTAAGCAACCAGCAACGACCCCAATCAAGGCTACAGGCCCAATAGAACTAACGGCAACTCCAGCTAAGACGATACCTACTAGTAAGGCCCTTACGCGAAAGCTTTCCACCTCAACCCCCCTGCTCGCCGCTAGGTCTTCACCTAGGATTATTAAATCCAGCTCATCAAGAAATAACGAAAATAAAGAAATAGAGATGACTACTACTAGAACTAAAACAGTTAATGGCATCAGCTCCACCTCTTTTGCATCCCCCAAGACAGACGCTAGGGAGGAGGACAAACCAATGCCTTGGTTAAGATCCAAAAGCATGGAAAGCGCTGTAAAAACAAAAAGTAGAGCGTAACCGGAAAGCAAAACCCGAGGCCTAGAGATTCTTGAAGATAGGAAATAAAGCAAAAAAGCAGCCAGTCCTACCGCAAGGGTAGCTCCCAGATATCGCGCCACACTGTAGACAGAAAGTATTGAAGCTAGCTTAATCGCAAAAGAGCCCACTCCCAATGCCCCAGCAGTGGAAGGTCCAATGAAGCTCTCTCGAAAAACAAACTGAAAACTAAGCCCAGCCAGTCCAAGTGCTGCTCCAGAGAAGAAAATTATAGCCGTACGAGGTAGCCTTCTTTCAAAGAAGTCTTCTAGAGATATTCCTTCTGCCAATGACGTAAACAAGCTTGCCTCGGAAGAAGAGTAGCCGATAAAAGGTGAAACTACTACTGCGGCCAAGGCCAGAAAAAAAATACCTGGAATTTTTGACTGATCACCCATTGCAAATAGCCAGTGGAAAATCCTGCCCCTTAGTGTCAATCAGCTCAAAGTCTGCATTAAAAATGCGCCTTAAATTGTCCTTAGAAATTGCTTGGGTAGGTTCTTTAAAACAAACCAGCTTACCTTCCTCTAGTCCGAGGATTCTGTCAGATATTTTACTAGTAAGATTTACCTCGTGCCCTACTACGATCACAGTTAGGCCCCACTCTTCGCTATAAGCATCAATTAGATTAAACAAAGCAGTTTGATTAACAACATCTAAGGAACTTCCTGGCTCATCAACTAAAAGAATCTCAGGCTCCTGCACTAAAGCTGCAGCGAGTAGCACTAATCGCTTTTCTCCTCCCGACATTGCAGGAAGTAAGCGAGTTCGTAAGCTTCCAATTCCAGTGGTCTCAACAGCGCGGGCAATCGCCTTCTGACTAGACTCGGCATCACTTTGTGATTTACCGTGATAGGCGTACCTAGCTCGCTTAAGATAATCTTCAACGGTGATGCGAGAATCTAAATTAAAATTTTGTGGGACCCAGGCGATATGCTGGGCTAACTTCTTTTTGCCACTGGCAATAGGGGAGAGTTTTTCCCCTGACTTAAGTTCAAAACTAACGGAACCCTGATATTTCTCTAGTCCTAGCAGACAACGTAGTAAGGTAGTTTTACCAGCTCCGTTAGAGCCAAGCACTCCAATCACTTCGCCAGCTTTAACTTCAAAACTAACACCGCTGATAATCTCACGGTCATCGATCAAACAGCTTAGGTCTTTTACTTCAATCAACTGTTCAGGCCTTGAAAAATTATTATTATTTTTAAAAACATCTTGATACTGTCTACTTCATTAGGACTTAAGAAAGGAAAATATGGCACTGACCACTAAAATATCCTTAGCTAAGGCTCTAGCTACTGGTCTTTATAGCGGATATTCTCCGCGTGCGCCGGGAACAGCAGGTTCTGTAGCTTACGCTGCAATAATGATCCTACTCGTCTCGATTAGCCCATCTACATTCAATAATACTTTCCAGATTATTACAGCATTAGCAGTAACCGCGACAGCCCTTGTCAGCACTGATATCTGCCTAAAATCCAGTGTTTTCAAAGACTCTAGCGACCCTCAAGAAGTAGTTATTGATGAGTGGGCTGGCTTAGCAGTGGCCTTGATTGGATGCCCTGCAAACATTGCTAACATACTGCTTAGCCTCGTTCTTTTTAGAATTTTTGATATTTGGAAACCCTGGCCAATTAAGAAGGTTGAAAAACTTCCTGGTAGTTGGGGAGTTACCTGCGACGACCTCGTCGCAGGCTTTTTTGCCTTAATAACTTTTCAGATAATTACTCAGCTAATTTAAGTTATTGCTAAATCCTACTTTGGCGGGAATTTTTCAAGAAACTTAGTGAAGGTAAGTCCCTGAACTATAATCGAAAATACCACGACCATGTAGGTTGCAACCATTAGGATATCCCTCTCCGGCCCTTGAGGTAGAGAAAGGACCAAGGCCACTGAGATACCTCCTCTTAATCCTCCCCAAGTCATGATTTTAGCAATGTTGTGGCTAAAATTATGGAAGGTCTTCATTAGAGTTATAGGTATGCTTAGACTTAGTAATCTAATCAAAAGAACAAGTGGAATAATTACCAAGCCAAGCGCTATTTCTTTAAAATCAAAGCTAATCAGTAATACTTCAAGACCAATTAGAACGAAAAGAACTGAGTTCAAGATTTCATCGATAAGAAGCCAAAACTTATCTAAATGGTCTCTTGTTACATCACTCATTGCCTCTTTTCGACCATGGTTTCCAACCATCAATCCAGCCACAACCATCGCAATTGGACCTGATAGGTGAAAGCTCATAGCAAGGTTATAGCCTCCCATCACCATGGCAAGACTTAGAAGCACTTCAACGACATAGTTATCAATGCTTTTGAGCAAGGCATTACAAAGCCATCCCAACATCAAACCAAAAATAATTCCCCCACCAGCTTCCTGAAAAAACAAGCCGCCAATGTTGGCCAGAGTAGCTTCCTTACTACCCGTAGCGATACCTAGAAGCACTAAAAAGGCGACAACCCCAACACCATCATTAAACAGAGACTCCCCTGCTATCTTTACTCTCAAGGAGCGTGGGGCAGTTGAATTCTTTAGCAGCGCAAGCACTGCAATTGGATCAGTCGGAGAAATAAGCGAGCCAAATAGCAAGCAATACCAAATCGAGATATCTAAATCCGCCCAGTTAAACAACAGCCAGGTGGATCCTCCAATCAGACCAATTGAAGTCATAAGACCAACAGTGGCAAAGGTCAGCACCGGCCATTTTTGCTCTTTCAGTTCATTCAAGTCGACATGCAGCGCACCGGCAAAAAGAAGAAAGCTGAGCATTCCCTCCATCAGTGCCTCGTAAAAATCAATCTGCTGGATAAAAGATGCCACTTGCTGATCAAAGGCAAAGCCGAAATTATTTAAAGCCACTAGCGCTAGGGACACCGCTAAGGAGATGGACATCAAGCCAATAGCCGTTGGTAGGCGAACAAACTTCTCATTAATATAAGCCATTGCAGCCACAACGCAGAGAAGTAGCGTTGAAACCTCATAAGTACTCAGTGACGTCATATCAATCATTTTTGTTTCCCTTAATAGTCTGATAGCTAGCTGGGCAGATTTCCATTTCTACAAATATGCTGCCAAGCAAGGCTTCGCAAGAAAATCATAAAATATGGCGAAAAGGCTAGTTTTTTCGCTACTCCCTCTAATTGATTTAGCTAGCTCCTGTGCTAACATATTAGACTCGCCAACACCTGTTGTGTTTGGTGTTGTTCTTTCTTAAGCTCATATGGAGAAAGGTTATGAGTAAAGGTTATACTTGGATACAACCCTCTTTTGATGGCAAGCCCTTAGATGTTTCACTTCCACCTAGGGACACGTGGAACGTTCAACTTCTACCCTTTGACGGATATCCCGACAAAGAACCAATTGATCCCGAGCTAGCTCCGTGGCTGAATGAGGTTCCGGACTACAATCCGACAACTATATTCACTGACAATCTGGCAGAAGGTGTAGCTAGCGGCAAAGCTCTTCCAGCTGATGTCGGGTCAGTTTCGGTGGAGCAAATGCAAAGCTACTACCCTGATCTTACTCTGGATCAACAGGGAATGGTTAGAAACCCACTTGGTCGAACCAATACCAGAGGAGGATTTCTCTACTCTGTTGGTGGCAACTTTTGTGCCGATCCAGTTCTTCTTTGGACGGAAGATAAAAAGCTCTACACATTGGTTATTACCAAAAAACTGGCACACCTCCGTGGTAAAGTACTTATACCTGGAGGAATGTGTGAAGCCGGTGAAAACATTTCACTAGTCTTGGAGCGGGAACTGAACGAAGAAACAGCTGTTCTTCAGAGTTTCCAGGAAGCAATCGTTCTGTACGCGGGAATAGTTGCAAGCCCTAGAAACACAGATGAGCGTTGGACAGAAACAATAGCTGCTCTCAATATTCTAGACAGCAATACTGGAAAACGCTTAAAGCCAGAAGTTCTTGACCAGCAGGAGGGCATCGATGCGGCTTTTAAATTCGAACTAACCCTAGAATCGATTGCTCGAATCGTTCCTGCTCACAGAGAATTTGTAAATTTAGGCCTGGCAGAGTTCTACAAAAGAAAACCTGACTGGGCTGAGCGGTGTGAGCAATTAATTAAGGCTGCCTACAGTTTTTAACCGTCAACTAAGTGGAAGCCAGGTAATTTATACTGGCTTGCCACTATGGCGCATAAGGTTTTTCTTCATATGCGCTAATTTTCACATCGCTTTTCTCTTTCAATTAGCAAAAATTTGGAGGGCAGATTTTTACTGCTGTGACCTTACGTCTTGCCCTCCTAAAGACTTCAAACCTACTTGTTTTAATTTAATGACCTAGCATTCTTTCTTGGGTGAAGAACTAGCTCAGAAACACAACCCTCGCTAGTAGCAGCTTCGTAAATCTGCTTGGCAACTTCTTCAGGCTGCAACATTTTGCTCGAGTCATACTTATCCGAACCCTCGTGCATTCGCGTATTGGTCACCCCTGGCATAACTGTAACGACAGAGATTCCCTGAGGCTCACAATTCAAACGTAAACACTGGCTGAAATTCGTCAAAGCAGCCTTGGTCGGTGCATAGATTCCGCCAGTGTAATATCCTTTTAAAGCAGCAATTGAACTGACATTCACAATACATCCGCGATCTGGAATAATCAGAGGTAACAAATCAGCACATATTGCCTGCGGAGCAATAAGGTTAATCAACGCTTCTTCCAAAAAATCCTGGTAAGTCGCTTCTTTAACGGGCATTTCAGTAAACTGACCAGCGCAATTAACCAAGACTCCTATCTTTGAAAAAAAGGCTTTAACCCTACTGCAGCCATCCTTAAGATCATCGGCTCCAGAAAGATTAATGGCAGCCAGTTCGACCCCAGGAGAACCACTACTTCGACACTCTTCGGCAGCGCTCGACAAGCTTTTTTCACTACCACCCAACAAAAACAACACATAGCCTTCTTTCGCAAACCTAAGTGCAGTTGCCCTACCGATTCCACTGCTGGCTCCAGTAATAACTGCTGTTTTAACCTCAGACATAAACCTTCTCCAAAAAAATGAAAGAACAATTTTAACAACTTCAATACAGCAGGCGCTATTAGAGACTAATTCATTGCAGAATTCAACAAACCAGCTAATCAGGCTAAGCCCTTAGAAGATCATTATATTTTATAAGGAAAACAGCCCGATAGTTTTTAGTTTCTTTGAGCCAGACTCATCTGTCTCTTTTTTTACTTAAGCCTCAGTGATAAGACTATAATCGTCCAACACTTTCCATGCTCTTTAACTTTTCTACATCCGAGTAATAATTCCTTCGTTGTTATTTTCGCTGCTCGATAAATTAGTACGAACTTCGGAAGTGACAACGAATTTTGTGTCACCTTGCTGCCCGAAGCAGCAAATTAGAAGAGGTTTTATAGTCTTTTCTTTCTTTTTACCTAGGATAACAGTTTCGACATACGGGAAACCCTGAACTGGTACCCTTATACCCATGACTGTTGGCTCTATTTCAATACTGACGCATAGTCATTCCATCCACGAAAGTGAGAAATCATTATGATAGAAAAAAAAGCTGTTGAGTACCGCGGGAAAATGTACGATCCCCCTGTTTTATCCATTCAAGGGTCTACTTTTGAAGCCAGACCTCAAGCGGATTTTAAATTAATTCCAGAAGAGCCTGTACATGCTTCGATTAATTCCACCTATGATATTGGCAATTTTAAAAAACCGCGATTGCCGATTGAAATAGGCTTTTTAAACGATTCGGATATTGAAACTCTGACTAATACCGGGCTCACAAGAGTTCTGGATATGCCGATAAAGTTTCCCGGCTCTGGGACCTACAAACTTCCAGATGAGCTTGCTCCTTTAACGTCAATAATTATGAAGATAGCTAACTACGAAGCTGCCCTAAACCCTGTAGATGACTACTATTGCTATTTAACAGTAGATTTTTCAGAGGCTGAAGCTGGAGCATGTCTTCGAGAAGCTCCTTGCCACGTTGATGGCTTTCAAGGTGCTCGGTGGGACCCAAAGGTAAAGTTGAACCATACCTACACCTTCTGCAATACCCATCAGACTAGTTACTTTGTTCAACCTTTTGACTTCTCAAAGTTGGATGAAAAAAAGCACGACGTATTCTGGGAGATGAATCGACAAGTTGCTATGACTAACGGTCTATATACTTGGCGACCTGATGATCGAGCTATCACTCTCATGGACGCTTATTGTGTTCATCGTGGAACTGAAATGCTCGAGCAGACTTGGCGAATTTTCGTTAGGCTTTCTTACGAAGTAAGGATTTTTGATCGACTGGGCAATGCACACAACCCGATGTTTGATTATGACTGGAGGATGGTAGAGAGAGATATTGAACAACTCCAACTTACTGCCCTTGATCCAGACTCCGATGCATCCTTGAGGGTTTTTCCTCATGAGGATGAAGATGGAAATCCTATAGATTTCTCGGACGCTAAAGCCAAAGGTATAAGGCCGAAAAAAACCCAGCCTAAGCTCCATCATCGCGATAACTTCGAGCGTAGCGATTTAATCTGGACTCCTCCACCTAATATGCTTGAGTTACCAGGATGGGTATACGGAGAAGACTTGAAGAGACTTATTCAAGGATAAAAATCGCTTTTGGAAGGCATGGCGAAAAAAAATTATGCCTTCCATTTTTAGCTCTCAGTTTAAGCCAAAAAGCTCTCAGGATTTTTAAGAAGCTGCTGGCATTCTTACTGAATCAACAAAATCCTGCACCTCTTTCGGTGGAGCAGGCGTTAAGCGAGAGACAACAATCGTGACCATGAAATTCACTAGGCAACCAATTGCTCCAATTCCTTCGGGAGAAATTCCAAAAAACCAAGGCTCAAACAAGGGAGCCTCAAGTCCAAGTATTTTATCCGCCCTGCAACCAATAATATAAACTGAAGTAAAGAGAAGCCCTGTCACCATCCCTGCGATCGCGCCTTCCCTGTTAGTTCTCTTATCGAAAATTCCAAGAAGAAGAATCGGAAAGAAGCTTGAAGCAGCAAGACCAAAGGCAAAGGCGACTACCTGAGCTACAAAACCAGGCGGATTAACTCCGAAGTAACCTGCTGCAATAATAGCCAGGCAAATATTCACTCGCCCGATAAAAAGCTTCTTAGCCTCCGACGCCTCGCGATCGAAATATCTCACGTAAAGGTCATGAGCGACTGAAGAAGAAATAACTAAAAGCAGGCCTGCAGCCGTACTCAAAGCAGCAGCCAATCCTCCAGCAGCCACCAAAGCAATCACCCAAGGCGCGAGAGCGGCAACCTCTGGAGTTGAAAGTACTATGATATCTCGGTCGAAATAAACTTCGTTGGCGTTTTCGTTATCAGGATAATCAACATCAATTTTTTTGGTCTCTGGATTATTTTTAAACGCTTTTCCGGGAGCAAAGGAAATTTTGCCATCTCCGTTCTTGTCGGCATATTTAAGCAGACCTGTCTGTTCCCAGCTTCGGACCCAGCCTAAAGACTGAACTTCCTCAACATTCTTGCCATTAATTGAATTAATCAGGTTATACCTAGCAAACATTCCAAGCGCTGGAGCTGTCGTATAGAGCAATGCAATAAAGAATAAGGCCCAGCCTGCGCTATAACGAGCAGCTCTCATGTCAGGCACTGTATAAAAGCGAACTATCACATGTGGTAGCCCTGCCGTGCCAACCATTAAGGCGAAGGTGATACACAAAACGTCCAGCATCGATTTACCCTGAAAGGGCTGGGTATACTCAGTAAAACCAAGGTCAGTCTGCAAGGCATTAAGCCGCGGAGCTATATCCCCAAAGGTAAAAGCTAGCTGAGGAATAGGATTGCCGGTCAGTAGCTTAGCAATAGCCACTGAAGGAATAAGAAAAGCAAAAATCAAAACAAAATACTGAACCACTTGAGTCCATGTAATACCTTTCATTCCTCCTAAAACAGCAAAGAAAGCTACTATCACCATTCCAGTGGCCACACCCTGCCAAATTGGGATTTCAAGGAACCTACTAAAAACTACTCCGACACCTCGCATCTGCCCGGCAACATATGTGAGAGAAACAAAGATCGCGCAAACTGCAGCAACTACTCTTGCAGTCTCACTGTAATACCTCTCCCCTACAAAATCAGGGACGGTGTACTTTCCAAACTTTCTCAAATAAGGAGCCAACAACAAAGCTAGAAGAACATAGCCGCCTGTCCAACCCATCAGGTAGATTGAACCGTCATAACCCATAAAACTGATTAGACCAGCCATACTGATGAACGAGGCTGCACTCATCCAGTCGGCAGCAGTAGCTGCTCCATTGGCCAAAGCAGGAACTCCCTGCCCAGCTACATAAAATCCTTTCGTTTCTTTAACTCGACTGCGCCAACCAATATACAGGTAGACACTGAAAGTGATTAAAACAAAAAGAAAGGTCCAAGGCCGCGCTGGATCCGAGAAATCTGCAGTTGCAGTTGAGAGAAAGGCAGGCAAGTTCATTTACTTTTACCTAAATATTTTCTATCCAACTTATCCATCATCAGGGCATAGATGATAATCAAAATAACAAAGACATAAATTGACCCTTGCTGAGCGAACCAGAAACCAAGTGGAAGCTCGCCAATAGAAAACTGGTTTAGCCAATCCACAAACAGAATTCCGCACCCAAAAGAGACAAATGCCCAAACAGCCAACAAAGCTGCAATTAAACGATTATTTGCTTTCCAGTATTGTTCGCTTTTTTCAGAGGCCATAATCTTTATTCCGGAGATACATTTATGCTGGACGTTTTACTTCCTTAATTTCACCAAGAAACCCGTACTGAGCTCCGCCAAGCCTTGAAATTGGATCAAGTGCTTTCGCATCAACACTAATACGCTTTCCATCTACTGAAACCGCATCATCTTCAACATATATCTTCTTCACTTCACCATAAATAACAGCTTGCTCGTTTGGGCCAACATTATGTGAATCATAAAGTTCGCAAAGCATAGCCACCTTACAAGACTCAAGTCTTGGCAAAGCACTACCTTCAAACTCAACCAGCTTTTCTCCAGTTAGTTCAATCTCGGATTCTGCATAGTCCAAAGTAGCTGCTGAAGCTGTCATTGCTTCAGCAGCTGAGCTTGAAGCTATATGCACGACAAAACTTTTTCTCTCCAAAATATTCTTCCTAGTATCCTTAGGGGTATCCTTATCTTTCTTTCCAACTGAAATAACGATCAGCGCTGGGTCACTGCAAAGCGCAGTAAAGTATGAAAAAGGAGCTAGGTTGTGATTGCCTGAGCTATTTTCGGTCAATATCCAAGCTACAGGCCTAGGAATGACAGTTTGAGTCATTAGGTGATATACGGAATTTGGAGAATAGTCTGATAAATTAAAAATCATAGCTGCTTCATGAAAAGATATTTCTATTTTCATCAAGTCTATGACAATGGGCTAAAAAAATAAATTCTATGATCTGGGCACTACACGGCGCATTTGGCAGCTCAAAAGACTGGAAACAGTTTGAAGGGCAGTTAGGCATGGAGGTTAGAGCGCTTGACCTTTGGCAAGATAAATACGCCCTAGATTTTTGGTCTTTTGCCAAAAAGTTAAACCAAGAAGTTAAAGCCCAAGACTCCAATCCTATAATCCTCGGCTACTCAATGGGCGGAAGGCTGGCCATGCACTGTCTAATTGAAAATCCTAAGCTTTGGAAAGCCGCCATCATTGTTTCTGCTAATGCAGGGATTAAGGAAGAGGAGCGGCCAGCCAGACGAGAAAATGACCTAGCTTGGCTTAAAAAATTCAGAGACCTTTCACCAGCTGACTTCATAGAAGAGTGGAATTCTCAGCCAGTGCTTGGCAAATCATCGGCTACCATTACAAAAGACAATGCAAAATCAGTTCTGAATAGCTCAATGGAGCGAGGACTTAGAGAATGGTCTGTGTCTAATCAAGACTTACTTGAGGTGGAAAATATTTCCTGCCCCACCCTTCTGATGGCTGGAAAGAAAGATCCAAAATACCAAGGGTTAGCGGAAAAACTTAACAAGCGCATCAAGGGTTCCTCTCTAGAGATACTAGATACAGGACACCGAGTTCCCTGGGATCGACCTGAAAATTTCTTAGAAAGATTAAGTCTGTTTTTAACAACTAAATGTCAATTCCAAACTTTTTAACCTTGTTATAGACAGACTTGAGACTAACCCCTAAAAGCTCCGCAGCTTGATTACGATTACCTTCGCAATGCTCAAGCGTTTCAATGATTGCTCTACGTTCTATATCTTCAAGAGTCATTCCAACTAAACTGGTTGAAGTTCTTGCAAGCTCTTTACCATTTTCAGTGATGGAGCCTCTTCCTAAATTAATGTCCCCTGCATCAATCTTTTCGCCATCTGAAAAAGCCGCGGCCCGCTCCATTACATTCTCTAGCTCTCTGACATTACCTGGCCATGAATGGAACTTGAGTTTGTGCAGAGCCTCACTGGAGAGTTCAAAGCGATCAACCCCATGCTGCACCGCAATTCTCTTGAGTATCTGCTCTACTAAAGGTCTAATGTCCTCAGGTCGTTCCGCCAGAGAGGGAATATCAATGGCAAGAACATTGATCCGGTAAAATAAATCTTCTCTAAACTTCCTTTCTTGGCACATTTCCTCCAAATCCTGGTGAGTGGCAGCAATAACTCGAATATCAACCTTTCGATCACTATTACTTCCAATCCTTTGAAAGACTCTATCCTGCAAAAACGTTAATAGCTTAGGCTGTAAATCAAGAGGCATATCCCCGATTTCATCTAGAAATAAAGTACCCCCATCCGCAGCTTCCACCTTACCTGCTCGGCTGGAAATGGCTCCAGTAAAAGCCCCTTTCTCATAGCCAAATAATTCTGCCTCTAACAAGTCTCGAGGCAGGGCGGCACAGCTAATTGCTACAAAGGGCTTTTCAGATCGAGAGCTAGACTGGTGAAGCATTCTAGCTAAGGTACTTTTCCCTGTTCCACTTTCCCCTCGAATTAACACGCTAGAGTCTAAATGGGCTATTTTCTTAATACTCGCGATAATCTTTTCAGTCGCTTTAGAATTTCCAATAAAAGTAGAAGGAAGGCTAACCTTGGAAATTATTTGTTTTAAATTTTTATTTTCGTTCTTTAACGCACCAAGCTCTACTGCTCGATCAACTAATGCAAGAAGCTCTTCAGGCTCGAATGGTTTCTGAACAAACCAAAAAGCCCCTTCACTCATTGCCGAAACTGCATCCTTGATTGCACCTACAGCTGAAATTATTAGACATTGAAGGCTTGGGTACTTCGACCTTATGACAGCAAGGGCCTCTTTCCCTCCCATTCTAGGCATCTGTAAATCAAGCAAAACTGTACTATAATCGCTAGCTGATTCTTCCAAAAGCTCTAAGGCTTCAACGCCATCTTCAGCTTCAGCAACCTGGTAACCCTCAAGGATTAAAATCTGACTAATCAGCGTTCTGATATTCTTGTCATCATCGACTACTAGAATTTTTTTTGAATTATCTTTGGCCATTGGAAAAGACGGGTTATGCTCTAGAATACTAACTTCCCCTCTAGTAGCTGGCAAGAGTAAAGGGGGAGTCGTTTTAATTGCCGAAAGGTTCTCAGACACGACGCTCAGTCTCTCTTTTGATTGTATGCACTATAACGTTTTGTGTAAAAGGCTTAGTAACTAAGCCATCGAATCCTGGCATTCCATAATTTGAACAGCTATCTTCAAGCACCTTTGCCGTCATCGCAATTACGGGAAGAAAAATCCCTTTTGATCTAATTTTTCTAACAACTTCAATACCACCCATCACAGGCATTTCTAGGTCAACAAACGCTATTTCAAAGTCTCCTGAACTATTTGATAGACAGTGATAAGCTGCTTCTCCATTTGATAAACACACTGCCTGGTATCCGGCCTCTTCTACAAGGTGCTGAAGAAGCACTCTTATGGAACTGTTGTCATCAACAATCAAAACTTTATTCTTATATTCTACCTTTTCTTTCACTTTCATATTTACTCCTTGAACTTCTACCTTTTTGATTACTGGTAAATCTCTGAACAATGATTCTCTAGATTGGCCGCTACTGCTTTCTCAAGCAGAGCACTGGCAATTGCTGCTTTATGATCGGAATCTAATTCGACAAGCCTTGCTTCCATCAGTTTAGTCTGAGCTTCCAAAATATCTAGCTGACTAGCTTTACCAATTTGATATCGAGCTTTTATTTGGACAAGAGCTGACTGAGCGATTCTTGCTAGACCTGAGGAGTTCTCATGCTGCTCGCGAGCTTCAACCTGTTTCTGATAGGCTAGTGAAACTTCTTTGGTAAGTTCATTTTCGAATTCAATCCTCTGCAACTCTCGGACTCTTTTTTCAGCACGAGCTGCCTTTACAAGCCCACGTGTTTCACCACTATCAAAGAGCACCCATTTACCTGAGATACCTACCTGCCATTCCGGATTATAATCATTTGAACCTTCATCTCGATATTCATGGTTCAAACCATAGCTAGCAAAGAGCGATACATCGGGTTTAGCTTTGCTCCTTTGAGCATCTATCTCATGCTCGGCTGCCGTGATCAGCTCCTCAAACCTTCCATACTCTGGCCGACTTTCTCTTGCAGCAAGAACTAAATCAGAAAGTTGATTCTCTACTTTCACTTGAGGCAAGGCATCTTCCAACTCAGAAATATTTGCTTCAGCTGGAATACCAGCAAGCTTGAAGACCAATTGTCGCTGGGATCCTTTTTCTAAGTCAAGACTTCTCAACTGAGATCTAGTTGTAGCCAATGCCTGTTCAAGTCTTAAACTGTAAACTTTTGGTGAAGAGCCCGCTAGAAAACGAGCTTTCTCTTTTTTCAACTCTTTCTCTAATTCTAAAAAATGCTCCTCAGTAATTTCAACTTTTCGGCTCGTAGTAAGATATCTATAGAAACTTTCCTTTATTTTAAAAAAGAGATGATTGGTTACAACTTTATTTCTAAGCCTAGCGGCTTCCTGCAAAGCCTTTGCCTTTTTGTAAGTAGCTTTGTTTCGCCCCCCAGTGTAAATTTTTTGATCTACCAAAAGTGCCAAACGAATATTTCGCTCAGCATCAGATTCCTCAAAATTTCCTTCCCTATATCGCCCAACAGTTGTCTCCCCATCCAAAACAATATTTGGATAAAAATTGGATCTAGCAGCCTTCAGTTTTCCCTCTTGTCTCTCCTCCTGCGCTGCAGACAACATCAGCTCTGGACTATTCTTTTTGGCTAGGTCAAAAACATCGGCAAGGGTGTATACTTTTACTTCAGGCTGAACATTTAGCTCTACTGCTTCAACTTTCGATGGGAATACAAAAGCCAAAATCGTAATAGTAAATCTAAAAATTAAACTTAGTTTAGTGTTAAGTTTCAAGCTACTGCCTCCCGTATTCCTCTCATTGGAGACTTAAAACCCAGTAGATCCGCTGCCAGATCTTGAACGGTCCAAAGAGCCATATCTAAGAAATATTGTGGCGGATGCAGCTTGTTATGGAGTCTTGCTGTTCTAAGCGACTCTATAAATTCCCTAGGTCCATCGAAATCATCCATCTCCACAATATTTGAGCCAATTCCACAGGGCAGATGAGAATCACTGCCTGATATCTTTCCGAGACCATGCTTTTCAGCATAGAAAAGAGCCTTTCGGTCATCACTTCTTAAAAGATTATTTGAATTAGCAACTTCAACTAAATCAAAGTGTTCGATGTTATCAATAAACTCTTGCCCTAAGCTCGCACCAGCAATCCGAGCAAAGGGGTGAGCTGCAACGGCTATCCCCCCTTGCTCGTGAATTCTAGTTATTGTTTCGTAAACGCTTAGGTGTGGAGGTATAGCTTTTTTGAGAAATAGTCCGATGATATGGCCACCGGTAGAGCTGATTTCTTCGCCAATGATCACCTTAAAAGGAGCAATGTGCCTCAGCTCTAGGGCTCCCTCTATCGTATCGTGATCCGTGACTGCGACACAGTTAATGCCTGTCTTATTCGCTCGTTGAATAACTTGCTCAAGAGAGGTTCTAGTATCAAAGGAATAATGAGTATGGAGGTGAAAGTCGCCGTATATTTTGTTAGAGGCAGTTTTCGTAGTCTTTTCTGTAATTGCATCGTTCATACCCAATACAATGCAACAGAGATGCCAAATCTAGCGCCCAAGTAAAGCCCTAAAATCACTAAAAATATTAACTACAAGGTGAAGCATCGGTAAGTTTTACCATAGACAATCCTGGCTTCGGTAAAAATGGGAAAGGAGTCAGCAACTCAATTGTTTGAGTTACTGACTCAGGGTTTTACGAGGATATTGTAGAAGAGGGATTAACTCGCTTAGGAACTAGAAGTCTCCTCTGAACTCTCCGTTATTTCCATCTGGACCACGGAAGCCTTCGGTTCGGTCCGAATCAGCTTGCCCATACGCAGTGTCAATCGAAACTGCCTGTAACGCGGGAGAAATTACCAACTGAATATCATCGAAGGAATTGTCAGAATTATCTCCAGGCTCATCGCTGCTAGTAACTCTCGCTTTGTCTTCGATCATCAACATAGTTCTGTTTTCATCCGAAAACACCATGAACTGATCCTTATATTCTGGATTTGCTCTGGAAGTACTCAGTAAACACTGCCTTTTTGTGTTATTACCCATTCCCTTTGCCGTATAGCGGTGAGGGTTGGATGAAAACTTGGTAAAAGTATTATTAGGCACAATTACCATAGCCACAGTTTTTCCAGCTAAACCAAGCTCCAGAGGATTAAACTGAACAGTATCTCCTGGATTTGACTGACGGTCGTCCATAATCACCTTGGTGTTTTTGGAAACAATCTGACGAAAAGAAAGACTTTGAGGGTCTAAACCTTTCAATAAATCCCAGTCGATCAGCCCCAAAGTGAACTTCATTGAGCTGCGATCATCGATCATCTCCAGTGAATAATCAGTGGAACCAACAGGAAGCTCAAAAAGCTCAGACGCTGTCTCATAAGCTGCCGCCGCCAAACCAAGTTTGTTCAGGCGGTATTTCACACCTCTTGAGCCTCTGTCTGATTCCATACCTTGAAGTTGACCAAGAACAGAACCATGCTGAGTGGCAATAAGACCTGCTTCTGGACTAGGCACAGGGGTGATCGAAACTTTAAGAATTACATCATTAAAGTCTAAATCCCCTCCTGTCACCCTGTCTTCAAAGGAAGCAATAACAAAGGTTTCCGCACCTTTTAGCTCTGCCGGAAGGTTCAACCTAGAGGCGAAAAGCTCTCGTTGCTCAGGGTTACGAAAAGCTTCTTGGTAAATTAGATCTTTTCCTCCATTTACCGCATTGGAGCCCAACGCCAGCCGTAATTGAGTCCCTGCGGGTAATACTCCAAGGCTTTTAGAAGAACCAGGCATCAAAGGAGCCAGCGGTCCAAATGCATAAGACTCCCAGACAGTCTGTAACTCCGGTTGAGCTACTCCACCATCATACCAGTAAACGGTATTTAAAAACTCAGCTCCATCGAACACTGCTGTAACAGTAACTTCGCTATCAACGGCAAGAAAGAAATCTTCTTCATTAAATCCTCGCTTTTCCGCTTCAAGCTCCACGTTTTCATCAACACAGTGAAGCTCCATTTTTAAATGGTTCCAAAGTCTTCGAGTCTCTTCAAAATACTCTAAAGGAACTCCCCAAGTCTGATAAATATCAAAGTCACGATAGTTATAAGCAATGACATTATCTTCAAAGTTACACTTCGGGCACAGATCTTCAATTGTTGGAATACCATCATTATCATCATCCGTGTCTCTAAAATCAGGGATACCATCGTTATCCGTATCTACCAGTCCTTCATCCGAGTCTAAAACTCCATCATTGTCTGAGTCTTGGTCTATAAAATCAGCTACTCCATCTCCATCAGAGTCGCCATCAAGTTCATCACTGTCACCAATTCCATCATTATCGGAGTCAGTATCTTTATGATTCGGTATCCCATCTAAGTCAGTATCAAAGGCGTCCGGTACTCCATCACCATTTAAATCAGTGTAGTCAGTCTCTGAGCCATCACCGTTCGCTCCATCATCAACAGAATCTGTCCAGTTCGGTATTCCATCGCCATCATGATCACCGGTAGGCTCTAGTCCACCGCAATCCACATCATTTTCAAGAGAATCACCATCAGCATCAGAATCGAACTCATCGTCTATTCCATCACCGTCCGTATCAATAAATAGATGAATATTGTCACACATTGCAGCGTCATTTTGCGCGGCACCAGGTGCATCGGCAATCCGAACCTTACTAGCGTCATTTCTATTAAAACGATAAAGGCCTGTTCCTCGGTTATCGATTCCGTAGAGGTTTCCGAAGCTGTCAATCACAAGAGCTCCAAATATTGACCCGACATCACCCATTATTTCTACTTCACCGGTATGGTAGTTAATTCTACTCAAACTTCCTTTGCTTGAAGTAACGTAAAACACGTCTTCAGATTTATGGTAGGCTAGATCAATCTCTGCACCAGCAGGATTGGTCTTTAGGGGAATTGAAAAATCAACCTTCTTGGTTTTAACGTTAATACCGTACAGCCATCCATAGTCCGAAACGTAAAATAAATTATTAGGTCCAAAACCACCTGAGACATAGTTGTATTTCGGCAAACCTTCAATTTCACCTATACTGCCCACACTCCCATCACCTCCTATTCGAACCACATCTCTAAGAGCCGAGTTTCTATTAATTGCGTATATATAACCGTCTTCAGAATTGTAAGCCGCAGCATTTAATCCTTGGCTATGCGAGGTATTACCGAGGTTCTCAAAAGTAGCTGATACGAAATCCACTCTCGCCAGCTGAGAAGGCTTTCCATATACTTGATAGACATTTCCATCGCATTCAACGGTGGGCTGAACTATTTCGGATGCTGCGACATCTCCCTGATCAGTTGTGACATAACCATACTCCAGTTCATCACTCAGACCATCGCCATCACTATCCTCCGCAAAAACAGGTTGAATAAAAACCAAAGTTAAAGCCAATAAGAACAGAGCTCTAAGCTTCTCTGCTAAAAATAAATTATAACTACTCATTAAAACCCTTTCCAAAATTCTTAAGTTATTCCAAAACGATCTCCTTCTTTTATTTCTACAAAAGATTGAGATCTGCATTTCTTATCTTGCATAACCTGTGCCACTCATTGGGCACTTGTAATCATTAAGGAAATTTTCACTGCTCTCAAATTAATCGGAAAAACTTTCAAAAAAGCGGGAAAACATTACAAAAACGCTTTTTTAATAGACACCTAGGATAGTCTATTAAAAGGTGTAAACTCCCCTTCACTTACATCCCAAAGAAAAACAGTCCAAAGGTAGGTTTCGTACTTAACCTCGAAATTCTCTCGAAGAAATAGCTCAGCTCTCGCTCCTGGGTATTCCCAGCGAATGTTCTTTCCTCGGGAACGAAACTTCTCGCGGTTCACCAAAACCCATAACCGCTGATGCTCGCTCACTGCGTCCTGAAGCATAGAAATATTAGAAATAACCTTAGCTCCTGCATTTCTATCCACCAAAACACCATCTTTGACGTAGGTGAAATCATAGAGCAGAGGAATCGCCAAGTCATAGTCAGCCTGCCCTAACTCAATCAATGCTGCATGAGGATGAGGTTCCGTAATCGCAACCTTATCCCCGGGCTGAAGCTGAGATTTTACAAATTGAAGAGCCCCTGAAGAATCTCCCAAGATCTTTTCTTGATAAGAACCAGGAATTCTCCATGGAGAGAAGCTAATAGTTATTGCTAAAAAACCTAATACAAACATGGAGTTGGCAAGCCAACCATGCCTCAATAACTGCCTGCTGCAACGCGCAGTATACTCAGATATCACCTCCGAGCACTCTCTTAAGCCATAGACTGCTAAAATAATTAGCAAAGGTAGTAGCGGATACTGGTACCTGAGGCTTACTCCCGTTACCAAGAGATTCACTAAAAGGACCCCGCTTAGGGTGAAGAATAGTAAAGACAAAACAGCAAGGTTCCTTTTCCTAAGACAGAATAAAGCACCAAATATAAAGAAAATACTAAGCGGGACATGAAGGCGAGAATAACCAATAAACAACGAAAAATAGTTCATGGGAGCAGAAAAATTTGGAGCAATTGTAGCTTCAATATTTGGGGAAACTCCTGAGAGACTTGTCAGAGTAGCCGCTTGAAAAACAAGTATGTTAATAGCATTTAACAGCACCACTGAAATAGAAGCGACTATCAGTCGGAGGTTATTAGCAGCCGATCTTCTTTGGGCAAAAACTAGATAAGCTAGCAAAAGCTGAACTCCCAAAATGATACTAATCTCTTGACTAAGAACCGCTAATAAAAAAGAACCAAGGGTGAGATATGCATACTTCTGGTTAGCCTTTAATACAAAACCTTTAACAAAAAAGTATGTTGTTAAAACATAAAAAAATTGTTGCTGCTGATAGAACCTAGCAATATGGGAACTATAAATTGCAAAAGGGTGAATACTGTAAAGAAAGAGCGACGCAATTCCTACTCCTGGAGAGTTCAAAAGATCTCGACATATCTTGTAAATCAAATATCCAGTTAAAATTCCAAATAAAACTGTTGGCAAACGTAAAGCCCAGATATTTTCCCCAAATATGGAAACAACTATTCCTGTAAGATAATGATAGAAAGGACTACGGGTATAAAATACCCCTTCACTCAAACCTGGAAGGCCCGTGCTCGCAATTGAAAGAATCGCCTGAGTTGAAGCATACTCATCGTCATCAAGAGGCTGAAACTCGAGCTTATAGGCCCTAAGCACCCCACAAAGAACGAGACAAAGCCAAAGAGCGCTATCCCAAATGGTCTTTGCCCTTATAGTTTTAAATTTTAATAAACCAAAGAAACCATCTTTTACGAAAAGCCTGGAGTAGAGATCCGTCAAAAAATCGCTTTTCCTTCCTACTCTAAAATAAATAACTACAGAACAAACAAGAGCTGTCAGTAAACTAAGCCCCCAGTTCACCGGTTGAAAGAAGAAGGCAATTTCATGACGCTCGTAGAACGCAGTTCTAAGTATTAAGAATACAACTAGAAGCAAACTATAAATGACTAAACTTAGTTCAAAATTTTGCTTCCGAGAGTTACCAATAAACCAACCAAAACTAGTTAAACTTAAAAATGTTAGAACAAATATCATCAATCTAGCAGGCAACCAGTTGCCCCAAGACCATGACTGACCTTGATACTTGAGTTCCGGCAGTTCCCTTTGTCCCACTGGAGAAACAAGAGCTTTATTTGCATTTGCGATCTGGCCAGCCACTGACTGACTATAAACTTTCCAATCCGAGTTAGAAGAGAGTATTCCCAACTCAGTGCCTTCTTTCGAGTAGGCCTTGGCATCAAGGGCCACAAAGGGCAAAGAAGTTCTATCTTCAGTGTTATTCAAGCGAATACGAACGCGATTGCTTCCGGTCTTAAGCATATTTCGAATATTATAAGCCGAAAAGCTGCTGAAGTTCGTACCTCTGGCCAAACTGACAGGACTTAGTTTTTGAGGCCTATAGGACTCCGGGGCAAAAGGGTCAGAAACAGTGCCACTATTTGATTGAACAAAATCATCTTCTTCATTTCTGGAATTAGGTCGGTCTTTAGTTCTGTTTAAGTTATTCTCAAATGGATTAAAGTTATTAAGAGTGGGATCGGAGTGTGGGGCTAAAAGAAATTTTTGTCCGCCAAAGTAATCTCCTGTTTCATCAGGGTCTAAAAGTTCGGGTTGGCTAGGCAAGTCCTTCACCCTTTGATTTCTCATCAGCCATTCCCCTTGATTTTCACCTCGTGGCTTTGCGAGTGAGGTTCTAAGAAGCTCTCCATTTATCTCAGCAGAATACAACCTGTTGGAAAAGACCCTGAGCCACGCATCAGCGGGTATACTCTCTAGGCTCCATTCACTCTCAAACCAAAACCCATCTGTCTCGGCTTCGGAAGAAGCGTTAAGCTTCTTGGCTTGAAAAGGATGCTTAAACACCTCTGGGTTGAATTGACGAAAAACCATTCTGCTACCCAAAACTTCCTTAGCGTTTTTCCAATTTCCATCTGGGTAATTTACAGCAGACCAATGAAGATTCTTTACTTTTCTCGGCAAAACAGTTGATTTCCAGGAAGAATCACTATCGATAGTTTTGATTTCCCCTGTAGAGAGAATCACTTCTCCTTTAGTAGACAAGGCAGTCTTAGCGCCTCTAGACTCTACTTTAAATGCTATGACATTCTTACCTGGTTGAAGATGAGGGGTTAGGTCATAGTAAATGGGATGAAGATGATTTTCATGACCCGTCCATTGGTACTCTCTGGGGTAGTTAAGGCTAAGGGCTGGAGCGCTGTGAACAAGCCTTTGCCCTGAAGCATTCAGTCCGTTTTGAAAAGGCCTCGTGGCTCTCCAGTAGAAAAATCTACCTGCTGTGTTTCCATTTACTAGTAACTCAAAACCATCTCTTGCTCTAACTGCTATCCAAGCCCTATCCACTTTCTTATTGAAAACTACCGTTTTCCTAAAATAACTAACAAACTCGGATTTCTGGTTTCTTATCCAAGTATTTTGTTCTTCGCTCTTCTCTAGAACTGGGTAGCTTGGAAATAAAAAATTAGCGATAAAGACAGTGCTAAGAAAGGAAGCTACTAAAATAAGATAAAGTCGTTTGCTCATCTTCCCCGATCCTTCCAAAGACGAAGAGACTCTTCCAACTCTCCCTGCTCGAGTTTAGCCAAGGCTAAATTTTCATCACCTGAGGCCAGAACCGGTTTTTTGGATTTACTGTTAAAAAATCTATAAATCGATTTTTGCTGTTCAACTAGCTTCTCTAAAGACTCATAGTCTCTGCTGCGAAGTGTTATTAGCTGCGCTAAATAATTAGCTTTCAATGAAGTGTTATCTGAAGCCAAGATCTCTTGCACAGTAGCGGTGGCTTCAACTATTCTACCTGAGTTATAAGCATCAATTGCAGTTCTAAGAAGAATTCTTCTTGCTTCGCGGTTCAAACCAGAAAGACTTTCTGACTTGGTGTGCTTAATAGCTAAAGATACAGCTTGGCTTTTCTTACCTGACTCAAGTTTTATCTTAGCTAAAAAAACATCTCGCTCTCCAGATTCAATACCGAGTTTATTGTCTAAGAGCCCCATCTGAACTATCCACGAACTGGAATGCTTAAGGGCAGGCATAAAAATAGTAGATTTCAAAAGAGAAGCTCTAGCTTCTGGGTAGAATCCACCCATAATCTTTTGTTCAGCTTGATGAACAAAAGAGCCAGAAACTAAAGAAAAGCTAAGCGATATAAAAAAGAAGCTTCCAAGGCTACAAACTAGCCTTCTCAGCCACTTAGAAAACAAGGAAAAGCTAAAGTTATTAGCCTCCCGAAAGCTAAGAATGGAAAGTAGTAAAACACCCCCAACTGCAAGAAAAAAACCCTTGCCAGCAAATTGTAAAAACGAATCTCCATATCCAAGCCAAACAACTATCTCTTGAACAGTGCCTAAAGAGAAAAAATCCGGCTCAAGCTTAGGAACTGCTGAAGCAGACACTTCCCCTGGACTATCAATAACGAAGAGTCGGTTTTTTTTACCAAATCCAGAATACTCTTGAGTGGTGTAAATATCTCCTCCTAGCCAAGAGAGATTTTGGTGTTGAATATGTAGCCAGGCTCCATGAGTGCTAATTATTGGGTAAAGAAACTTAAAAAGAAAAGGAAATGAAAGAAAAACAACTAATACGATAGGACTTAGTTTTGAAACTACCTCTCTCCAATTTTCAGCCCTCAAAGATTCAAAAAATAGAAGAATTGGTAGCAAACAAATTAGGCCAGATAGAACTCTAAACACTAGTTCAACTTCCCTACCCAAGTCCGCATAACTAGGAATTAAGACCCAGTTACTAATCCCAGCGAAAAAGAATAGAATAAAGGAGAAAACTAAAGCGACTCGATAGAGAAAACTATGCATCACCTTCCTGGCTAGGCTCAATAATCATAAATTTATCTCCTTGCTTAAGTTCACCATGACCAGTAGACAAAATTATATCTTCAGATGCCAGGCCGGATAATATTTCGGCTTTACCGTCTTTAATTTTTCCAATGCCAACCTTTATTAGCTCAAAGCTTCCCTCTGCAGTAAGTTTTTTTACTATTGCAGAGGATGAATCCAAAGAATTCAGTGCCGAAGCAGAGACCGCCAATCCTGTGTTTAAGGTTTCAATTCTAGCAAAACCGGTAAGTCCTGGAACAAGCTGTTTTCCATAACTTTCCTCTATCTTAATTCGAACAGTAAAAGTAGATGGCCATTCAGGAGTAGCACTTCCCCGAGGTCTAATCGGACGAGTCGTCTCAGGCCCTCCTGCATTAAAGCTGACAATTGGCTTAATACGAGTAACTTTTCCGCTAAACTCTCTGCCCTTGTAAGCTGCAAGAAAAACCTTAGCCATATCTCCTTTTCGAATTTCGGCTAGAGCAGCTTGATCCAGGTGAGCTTCAAACCAAAGTCCACTGGCAATGACAAATCCCGGGCGACCAGAGTCTTGATTATACTCCCCTTCTCTAATTAGGACTTTTTCTATGTACCCGGAAGCTGGCGCTAGAACCTTATAGTTATTTAGCTCCTGCTGCTCATAGTTCAATTTGTTTCGGGCATCCGAAAGAGAGTTCGTTGCTATACTCACACTCTTTTTCTGTCCTTGCGTAGACATATTCAGATGAAATTTAGAACTTTGTAGTTTTTTTCGGGCTTCACTAAGCCTAAGCTCTAGCTCCAGCAATTCTCCCTTTGAGACTGCTCCTGACTCATAGAGCTTTCTATGCATAGCAACTTGCTCCGCTAGAATGTTTGATTCTTCCTTAGCTTGAGAAAGTGCCAATCTGTCTTTTTCAGGACGTTCCTGAGCAAGAATATAAGCAGAGCCAATTGAAACTCTGTCCAACTCGGAACTAGCCGTTTCAAGCGCAAGCTCTGCAGAGGATAATTTAATCGAAGCAAGTGATCTATCAAGTTCAAGTAGAACCTGACCTTTCTCAACATAATCTCCCTCTTCAACATAAAGTTTACTAACTCGACTCATCGGGATAACTGGAACCAGCACTGACTGAGCTGCCATGGTACCTTCCCCAAGATGGCTAGACTGAAACTGATGAACTTTAACAGGTTCGGCTGTAACCCTAACAGCATTACCAAATCTTCTTTGAATCGCTGGGTAACCTAGACGAGATTGATAAACTCTTGAAATTTCATTTTTATGAGCAGGTATCACGACACTGCAAGCAAGGGCTCCAAATATTGTCATAGACATCATAAGAGACAGTGCAAGTTTAAAATCATGTTTAGTTAAATTAAGGAAAAGCATCTTCATTTTTTCTATCAACATCTTAAATAACCTTCTTTTTCTTGGAATCTACTTTTGAGAGCAATTTCAGCGAAGACCACTAGTAAACAAATTAGCTCGACCAGCAGTTGAGTTCCTCGCCATAGTAAGGCTGCGGCAAGTGCTGTTTCAACACTAGTGTAGGAAGAAAGTATTGCTGCCAAGCTTCCCTCCCTAACTCCAATTCCTCCCGGAGCAATCAAGGCGAATAGTCCAATCAAAAACGCCTGTGAATTAGCAGCCAATGCCTGTCCAATGCTAAGCGAAGTAATTCCAAGACTTGAACAAATTAAGAAGAAACAAAATCCGTTAAAACAGCAAAGAACCGAGTAGAAAATCAAAACCTCAAGAAGAACTAGAGGCTTTATTTCAAAATCCTTTAAGGTGATTAACTCCTTTACATGTCTTCGGACCTTAGCTGAAGTCTTATAAAGAACCGGCATTAGCGATAATCCAAAGATGCCGGTTATACCAAGCGTCGCAATAAGGTTAACTAAACCTGAAGGAAAGATTGAAACACTTGATATCAATGAAAATATCAAAGCTGTTCCTATCCAAGCTCCCAGTGTAAGGCTTAATTCCAGAGTCAAACTTAGAGAAGCTTGTTGTCTATTAAGTCCTAGCTGTTGCCCTAAAAGGGCTCTAGAGCAATAGCCCCATACGCTTCCAGGAAGCCAACGAAAAGACTCGGTCTTCAGCCAAACTGAAGCTCCATCCACGAGACCCACCTGACCTCCTAGAGCATTGGCAACTTTTCCCCACCCAGTAGCATTAAAAACTCGGTAGATGAAAAGCCCGACAATTGAAAGACCAAGAAAAGCAGGGTCAGCCGAAGAGGCAATAGAACCGGCTGAAACAATCACTTCTCTGAAAGTTACTACCAAGCTGCAAAAGGCTAAGACTGCCAGTATTTTGGCGATACCCTTCACCATTACACTACACCTGCCATTTGAAGCTCTGTGCCAAACAAATCTCTCTGCTCGGTGGCTCTTATTAAAACTCTCTCCAAGCTGTCAGAAATCGTTGACCAACTAAAATTATTATTAACGAATTTTTGCCCAGCTTCTCCTAACTCTCTTGCCCTCAGAGGGTTTTCTATCAAGTAAATTAACGCATGAGCTAAATCGTTTGAACTCTTCTCCTTAACTAATATCCCTGTTTCCTGGTGCTTAATCACATCCACGATTCCACCCACTCCACTTGCAATCACTGGTCTTGCATGCAAAAGAGCCTCTATCAGCACCACCCCTAAGCCCTCGGTATCAGAATTGTCATCATGTATAGCAGGTAGACAGTAAATATCGGAGCTCTGATAAAGCTCAGCAAGCCTTTGATTAGAAACAAAACCTTCAAAACTAACTTTATCTTCCAGTTTAAGATTTGTAACTATTTGCTTCCATTCTTCTGTACGATCACCATGTCCTGTAATTACTAATTCTACATCTTTGCGTTGCTTAAGAACCAAGGATAAGGCTTCGATTAAATATCCCACTCCTTTTCTCTGGATATGACGTCCACTAAAAAGAACTCTAGTTCTCGGCCTAGAAAAAGGGCGTCCTGCTTGTTTAGCTTCTACCGTAGCACCATATGGAATTACTTGAGCAGTAGCCCCTGTCAGTCTTGTTATCTCTGATTTAGTGTGGGAGCTGTTGCAAGTTATTGAATCCGAATGCGAAAGAACAAATCCAAGTATCAACTTTACGTATTTTGACTGCCTGGCCATGGCCATTCCTGCTCCATGAGCTGTAACTACAACCTTTGTCCCGAACAAAGCCCTTGGAAGAATGGTAAAAAGCGCATGAGGAAAAGGCCAATGAACGTTGATAACGTCGAAGTCATGCTTTCTAGACCAATGCAGCATGTGAACAATACCAGACAAGATATAGAGGATAGCAAGCAGCTTACCAAGAATAGTCTTCGATTTAGCAGGAGCTCCTTCATCATGAGTTAGGGCTTCTATGAAAGCCGGAGCATAACGAAATCTCAACACTTGAACTCCGTCGATCATGTGATGCCTACTACCTTTAAAAGCTGAGGCAGCTACGGTAACATCATGTCCCCGACCTCTAAGCTGATTCACAGTTTCTCTAAGCCAAGGAACTTGGTGGTCATTCTGACTTCTTGGGTAGGTTGAGCCAAGGACACATATTTTAAGTTTTTTACTTTTATACATCTTCTAGAACCCTTTCTAAGAACCTTGTTAAAATTAGTTTTATAAAACGCGAGAATTAGATCAATGACATGCATGCTGCGCATTTCGCACAACAGTTTCTAAGGCATCCGGATCAAAAGGCTTTTGGATATAATCAAAAGCACCTTCCTTCATAGCATCTACTGCCCGCTCAACTTGGCCATTCGCACTAACCATAATAACTTGGGCGGGAAGATTTCGAGCTCTGAATTCTCTAAGACACTGTATCCCATCTTTTTCAGGCATCATTAAATCTAAAAGAACAATTTCAGTATCTTTTTCGATCGTGGTTAATGCTTCTAGACCATTTGTTGCCGTCTTGACTTCAAAACCAAGCTCTTGAAGCTGAAATTTCAAAAGAGAGCGAATCCCGTAATCGTCATCTACAACCAAGGCCTTTCCAGAGGCGACAGCTGTTGGCATTTTCTTAATAGCTTGCTGAAGCTTAGCTTGCACTTCAGATACTTTATTGTAATCCAACTCCTCTACGACCAAGTTATCAAAACTAAAGGATTCATCTTTACTAACTACCAACTCTGAGAGTAGTCCAATTGCGAACAGAGGAGCTGAAGCTGAAAGAATAACCTGGGCTAATGCGTTAAGAGTGTTATTCATCCATGGTAGCACTGCCGACAATCCTAAAAGGAGGGCAGCCACACCAAAAGATCCTACTGCAATCCCACCCATTAAGTGAAGGGGCCGCTCTCTGTAATTCTTGAGAAAAGTAACTGTCAGCATATCTAGGAAGCCCCTGGCAAAGCGTTTAATTCCATATTTACTCTGTCCGAACTGACGAGCGTGATGCTCAACTACGATTTCAGTAGAACGAAACCCTTTAATACTGGCCAAAGAGGGCACCATGCGGTGCATTTCTCCATACAGCGCAACACTCTTAACAACTTCCTTTCGGTAACATTTAAAACCACAGTTATGGTCATGAAGCTGAACTCCAACCAAAGTGCTGAGCAGCTTATTAAATACTCGACTGGGAAGAACTTTGTGCCAAGGGTCGTGGCGTATTTTTTTCCAACCACTCACGATGTCATAACCTTGCTTTAGCTACTCTATGAAATGAGGAATCTCTTTAGGATCATCTTGTAGGTCAGCGTCCATAGTAAAGACTATATCTCCCTGAGCCATCTCAAAACCTGTAGCTAAGGCTCGTGCCTTTCCAAAATTTCTTCTGAAACGAACAGCTTTAACCTTCCCCTCTGACTCTTCAATTAGATCAGCAATGACATGCCAACTTGAATCAGTGCTCCCATCATCAATAAAAATTATTTCATAGCCATGGTTCAAGCTTGAAACTTGCTCCATTATTCGCTGGTGAAGCTCCTTTAGGCTTTCCTCTTCGTTTAGAACTGGAATGACAAAGCTAAGCAGGTCGTTTTTCATTACTTTCTCCGAAATCTTTGGTGAACAGATAGTCTTTAAACTGCAACGGTCATGCCAGACCAAAATACTCAAGAAAACTAAGTGCCTAGAAAAAAGGATTGTAATTTCTACAATTGTTTCTGGAAGTTTTGAAAAACTAGGGAAATAAGAATAAATGCGGTTTTAGTAAGAATTAGTTTGAAATAGTTTTTTCTTTTCTCAGAAGACCGCTTTGTATAGTTTTCAAGAGGCGTAGCCCATTACCCCTTAATATCTCTAGAAGGCGATGAAACTCTCCTGGCAAATTGGAATACTATTTCTTTTAGCTTTCCTGCTAACCCTAGCCTTCAAGCTCGAAAATTTACTAATGCTTGGTGGATTTTCCTTACTAGCTGTTCTAGCAGCGCATCTTTTTGTCGCTAGGCCAATTGAAATACTAAAGAGTCGATTTAATAGCTCAGATAAAAAAGAAGCTTTACCAGTATACGCCGCGCAAGAAATTAAAGACCTCGAACAAGCCATCATGCAGGGGCATGACGTGGCACAAGTGGTGTCGAAAGCTGAAACCGAAATAAAAAAATCAGAAGCTCTTACTCGTGGAATTATCGATGCTTCCTTGGACGCAGTAGTCGTAATTGATGACAATGGCAAAGTTACTGACTGGAGTCGTCAAGCAGAGGAACTTTTTGGATGGAGTCGAGATGAAGCACTAGGTGAGGAAATGAGTGATATGATTATTCCTAACTCAATGCGCTCAGCTCATCACGCTGGCATTGACCACTACCACGCGACAAAGGAGGGTCCCGTGATCAATAACAGGGTGGAAGTCCCTGCTATGAACCGAAGTGGTGAAGAATTTCCTGTAGAACTCACGGTAACACCCTTCGATGTATCTGAACGATCTTACTTCTCCGCGTTTGTAAGAGATCTTAGAGAAATTAAAAAAGCAGAAAAAGATCTAGCGACTGAGAAGGAGCGCCTTTCTGTCACTTTAGCTGGCATGGCTGAAGGAGTCGTCGTTAGCGACCAGAAGGGGGAAATCATCTTAGCGAACCCTGCAGCAGAGAAATTGTTGAACGTTCGCGAAGGGTATCTAGGAAAAAAATTCACCTCTATTATCAACGATAAAGGATTTAAAATTCGCTGGAAAGCCTCTTTCAAAGGAAAGGAAGACTTGAGAAGTCAACCTTTCGTTCAAAACGAAGCTGAAGGACAGGTGCTTGCAGCTACGACTTCTGGTATCAAATTACAATCCGATGAGGATGAAGATCATCAAGGGGTGATCACTATACTGAGAGATATCACAAAAGAGAGTGAGGTAGATCGGATGAAATCTGACTTTGTCTCCTCAGTCTCTCACGAACTAAGGACTCCACTCACTTCAATCAAGGGATTCACTGCCACAATGATCAAGAAAGGCGAGGATCTCGACACTCAAAAGCGTCAAGAGTTTTTGGGAATCATTCAAGAGGAAACAAATCGGCTGGAAGGACTTATCAGAGACTTGCTCGAGATCTCTGTTCTGGAATCTGGAAAACTAGCTCTAAAACTTGAGGAAGTAAGTCTAGCTGAAATCTTTGCAGGAGTTTCTTCAATAGCAAGTCCAGTTGCAGAGCGCCGCGACATCAAATTTATTGCTGAAAAGCCAGTCACTGACAATATTCAAGCCGATAAAAATAAACTTCAAACCGCAGTTTTAAATCTTGTTACAAATGCAATCAAATTCACTCCCAACCGGGGAGAGGTTAAGCTCAATTCTTCAAAACAGGGAAACAAAGTTGTTATTTCAATTGCCGACAATGGTTTGGGCATTCCCAGTCGAGATCTTGAAAACATCTTCGACAGGTTCTTTCGAGTTAATCGCCCAGGAAAAGAAATACAAGGAACGGGTCTTGGCTTGCCAATCGTAAAAGAAATCGTTGAGCTTCACGGAGGAAAAGTCGAAGTGGAAAGTGAAATGGAAAAAGGTAGTGAGTTTAGAATTATCATTCCAGCTACCTAGAGCCTGAGAACTTTCTCCATTCTTTTAAGAGTGTTAGAAATAAGCTCTCTATGAGCTCAAATCAATTTATTTAAAATTTTGAACGAACAACAAAAATCTCTAGTTAGAAACTGCGGCTTAACTCACTTTGTCTGCCACTTTCTTGAAATTGGCTACCCTGCCCTGACTTTATTCATCGCAGTTGATCTTGGTATGGCACCGGCTACAGTTATCGCCCTAGGCCTTCCCTTATATTTGTGCCTTGGTTTTTTTGCAGTACCCTGGGGAATTATCTCTGATCGCAAAGGAGCATTTTTTGCATTAGGGGCTGGAGGATTACTGACATCTACCGGCGCCCTTTTGATGGCTTTCTCCTCAAGCCAATCACTTATTTTAACTTCACTTATCATCTCTGGCATTGGAATTGCAGTTTACCACCCAGCTGGCATGGCAGCGATCTCAAGAAATTTTAAAGAACAAAGAGGTCGTGCTTTAGCAACTCATGGAATTTGGGGAGGTGTTGGAATACTCATTGCTCCGATTGCTTCCGGAACGATAGCCTATCTTTTACACTGGAGAGCTTTTTTTGTTTTGGCAAGCATAGTAAGTGGTCTTACTGCTGCCTGGTCTTTCCACTTGTATAAAAAGAATGGACCTTCTCTCGCTGAGAGCAATAAGCCTAGCCAAACAATGAGTAGTTTTTTCCCTTCCTTGCTAAAGATTTTCAAGTTTAGAGACTTCGCAATTCTTGTAGTTACGATGACTATAGGCGGTATGGTCTACCGCTCTAACACCGTAGCCATTCCTGTTCTTTTTAGAGAGAACGGTCAAGGACCGCTAGAGTTCCTGGCCAGTTTAATTGAGAACTTCGGCGTCCAGACTTCTGGAGCTAGCCCGCTAGAAGCATCAAGCTCTATGCTAATGGCTCTTGCTCTACTTGGTGGTCTGTTGGGCCAACGAATAGGTGGAGAGCTCGCTGACCGCTACAATCTAGCCAGGATGTACTTTTGCTACTTTCTATTTGGAATTCCTTGCCTGTTCTTAATGGGGCAGCTCAGTGGTAATCCACTAATGATAGTCTCTCTGCTTTACTTCTTTGTCGGACTAGGCATGCAGCCAATTGAAAACTCGCTTGTTGCTAAGCTTAGCCCAGAAGAGCTTATCTCAAGTATCTATGGAATTAAATTCACATTTGCTTTTGGGGTAGCGGCCTTAGTCGTCTATCCTGTAAGCGGCTACATTAAAACTGGTAACTTCTCAAGTTTATACTTGGGGTTAGCTTCGCTTTTGGTTTTACATATTTTTCTAGTTTCTAGAATGAATGTATTTAAGGAAACTAGTTAGGGCGTCACTCGCCGTAAATGCTGACCAAATTTTTTCATAATCCAAGCGTGTAAAATTGCCTGAGTATATTTGTAAACATACCAAGGCAGAGCAGGCTCGAAGTCATGGACAGCTACTAATATATTTTTCTTGTCATAGGTCTCTCTAAACTCAACTCTATCCTTGTCAGAATTAGCAGCAAGCCTACCTCCAACAATATAAAAAAGTTGCCGATCATCAACGGAACGTTCATTAGAATAGTCCAGCTGGAGCAAGGAAAGACCTAGCACTGGTAATTTAAAGTTAATTACTCCGTCTTTTACTTCGACTTTCAAAAGAGGGCTTAAAAATTTAGGCAGCCAGTCCACATACTCCTGCGCGACGTAGCCAGCACTGGCTCCGACTGGAAGTTTCAATCTTTGCACAGATCTTACAGTCCTTGCTCTACGCTCGTCATCTGGAAGCACAAACGCTCTTGGGGTATTCACTTCCTCACTTTTAGCTTTTAGAATTCTAGTTAAGCTCTCCTGATAGGTAAGGAACTTTTTGCCAGAAATTTTAAAAGCCTTTCCCTCTCGAGCTACCATTCGATGTTTTAAACTGGCAACTAAAGGCGCTGAAAGACTTCGAGGAGCTCCCGTTACTAGCTTAAGCCATAGTGAAGAGAGAAAGAGGCTAGACACTGGAACACCGAAAATATATCGCTTGAGCCCCATAACCTCAGCTGACTGCTCCATCATCTCGCGGTAAGTAAGTGAGTTTGCTCCGGCAAGATCGTAGTCAACGGTATAGCTATTCTTCTCACCCACCACTGCTACAAGAGAATCTGCAGCGTCAAGTAAATCTATTGGCTGAGACTCTGTCTCAGTCCATGAAGGGCAAATCATCAAAGGTAGTCTTTTCACCAAACGAAGTACGATAGTTGCAGAAGATCCCTCCTTGCCCATGATCATAGCTGCTCTAAATACTGTCAAAGCTGCAGTTCCAGAACCTAAAGCTGTCTCTACCTCTTTTCTACTTTTAAGATGAGTAGACAAGGTTTCTCCCTGCGGGAACATTCCCCCCAAGTAAATTATCTGCTCTATTTTTCTCTGAGCTGCAGCTCTTGAAAAGTTATCTGCAACTAAAAGATCGAAATCTTGAAAATTTCCTTGAGACAACTCCGCTGAAGGAAGCATGGAGTGGATCAGATAGATGGCAACATCTACTCCCTCTAAAGCTTTCTCCGTTTCGAGCAAAGAAAATAGGTCACACTGTCGCCATTCTATATCAGAGTCACTAGACTCTCTAACCTTTCCTCTAGTGAGAGCTACAACCCTAAACTTCTCGGCTAGTTTAGGAAGCAATGCAGTGCCGACAAAACCAGTGGCTCCTGCCACAGCAACGGTTAGTTTCTTATCTTTAGGCACCTAGACTTCCATTACCAATTGAGTATTCAGAAACTCCTTAATCCCCTCTTCACCAAGCTCTTTTCCATAACCAGAATTCTTCACGCCACCAAAAGGTAAAGATGGATCACTAGTTACAGAACTGTTCACGACAACAACCCCGGCCTGAATATCACCAGCCACTCGACTAGCTTTCTTCGGGTCTTCACTCCATACGGAGGCAGCAAGACCAAACTCTGTATTATTTGCCTTTAAAACCGATTCATTCTCTTTTTCGAAGGTATCAACCCAAGCTACTGGACCAAAAAGTTCCTCTCTAGCCGCTGGGTTATTAACTCCTCCACCGATGAGTAATAAAGGATTGGTATAAAATCCTTCTTTAGGTGCAGGGCAGTTCGGAGTGCAAACACTAGCACCTGCCTCGGTACTACGTTTAACTTGAGCAGCAAGTTGTTGCTTCAGATCTTCACGAGCCATCGGGCCTAAATCACTATTTTCATCTGTAGGTTTACCGATTTTTTTTGTTTCAGCCTGACGCAAGTAAGACTCGACAAACTGATCTCTAATTGAACTTTCAATAATAAGTCTTTTGGGAGCACAACAAATCTGACCTGTGTTGGAAAGCCTAGCGTTTGCTGCTGTCTTTGCAGCCTTATCAACATTTGCGTCTGCAAAAACAATAAAAGGATCACTGCCTCCAAGTTCCAGCACAGACTTCTTAATATTCTGTCCCGCTAAACTCGCTACAGCTCGACCAGCTTTTACACTCCCAGTAAGGTTCAAGCCCACAATTCTAGAATCTCGAATAGCCACCTCACATTGCTGGTGAGAAAGAAACATTGAGCTGAACGGCTTAAGCTCACCAAAACTTTCGTCAAAAAGTTCTTCTATCGCCAACGCACACCTCGGCGTATTTGGCGAGTGCTTAAGGAGAACGGTATTTCCAGCAACAAGATTCGGCACTGCAAATCTAAAAACCTGATAGAAAGGAAAATTCCAAGGCATAATCGCAAGCACTGTTCCTTGTGGACGAAAATACTTTGTAGCGGAACTAAAGATTTCGGATTTCTGAACGACAGGTCTGAGAATATTTTCAGCTTCTCTAGCATAGTAATCACAAACCAAAGCACACTTTTCAATTTCTGCTCGAGCAAAGCGAACTGGCTTCCCCATTTCAAGACCAATAAGAGCGGCAAAACGCTCAACATCCTCTAGGATTAATTTTCTGAGTTTGGTTAAGCAAGCTGCTCTCGAGGACAGACCTATCTCTCTCCAAGTAAGATAGGAAGTATCAAGTTGAGACAACTGCTTTTCCACTTCCTTATCAGAGACAAAGGGATACTCTTCAATTAGCTCCCCTGTTGCTGGGTTTTGAGTTCTGAACATACTATTCCCCAAAGCTGGAATAGTTAGAAGACGCCTTTAATTGCTCAGAAGTAATACGACTCTGCCCGCTATGAATCAGCTTACTAAACCACTCTTCCTCTTCCTCAAGAGAGCCTTGCTCAACGATTCGCCACCAGTGTTTGCTCTGATCTCCAGACTGAGGTTTCCAACGGTACCCTCTTTCCTTAATCAAACTACTCTTCTCAAAATCAGTATTAAATAATCGAAGACGAGCTCTCTTTTTCCTAGCTTCTTTCAAGATGTCTAAAAGATAGGGTTCATTTTCCCCTTCAGAAATAAGTTTCAATGTTGCATCCACATCACCCAAAGCTCGATGAGCTTTGTAAAAATAACCATGATAGGCGCATAACATTTCCAGACTTGTTTTAGTAAAGCCATAGTCCAACCACGGTACTTGCGAATTAGAGCAGCCCCAAACCTTGTCTCTAGAAACCTTTACCCGACGATCAACAAAGCCTCTGTCAAACCAGGCATTGTGAGCTATCACTAAATCACTGGCCTCGATAATGCTTTCCACGGCATCCCAATCTATCTTCTGCCCCTTCACATCGCTATCACCAATACCAGTAAGTTTTTTTGTAATCGAAGAAAGTGCTTCTTCCGGATCTTCTAGGCCAGAGTAACTATCTAAAACTGTACAAACCTGACCCGAATCTTTATTAAACTCAAAGACACGAAGCGCGATTTCAATTATCTTATGCTTCTTCGAATCCAGTCCTGTGGTCTCAACATCAACTACACAGCCATATCTCAGAGAGTCATCAGAAGCAGTGGCTATTTCACATCCTTCCCCAAAACCATCAAACTCTTGAAGGATCACCTGCCCTGACTCAAGGGTTTTCCAGGGAGAAACTTTATTACTATCGCTCATTTTCACTCCTTAGAATGGCTGTTCTAAAATGTATTGTTAAAAAATTGATTAAGCCAAACTCAACATGTAAAATAAAAAAAGGTTTAAGGCGCCTTGGTCAAGCACCTTTATAGTTAGTTCATATAGTATCAGAGGTTCAAGTGGCAAACAGGTTTGATCACAGCCCCCGCGCAGAGGCTGCTATTTCGCGCACAAGCTTTTATCTACATCTCTTCAATGCTGCTGTTTTTCTCAGCACTTTGCTATTCTTTCAATCTATAGCCAAAGCTGAGATTCAGCGATCTATCCTTTCTAAAGCTGAAGTAAAGAGAATTGTTTCCGAAAAATGTCCTAGCTTTTCAAAGAATAACTGCTCCCTCGAGTGCGTGGATGCCTCATTAGCTGAGTTAATGAATCCCTCGAAAAGATTAATAGATGCAGATCAATACATGGAAACACTCGAGCTCTGCGAAAGTGAAAACACAAACACTTTAGTTGAGAACAAAAACCCCAAACCTACAACCCAAACAGAAGGCCGGCCTCAACTTGAGAACGAAGTACAATCGGCACTTAGAAAATTCTCTTCCCCTATTGTAAAAAACGTTAACTTCGAACTGCCGCAAGTTGACTGTTTCCAGACGATAAGAAATTACGACCGCGCGATCCAGGCAGCAAAACGGCGTATGGACTTCGTCAGAGACCAGTCCATTGATTCTGGTTTACCAAGCCCCGAGTCTATGAACTGGCGAATCACTAAGCTTAAATCGAAGCTGAGTAAATTTTTAAATTCCTGTCGTCAAAATACTCGCGCCCGAAGGTATGGCTTCGAATAGAGAGTTCTGAGAAACCTCGCTAACATCGCAATCACTTCGACAAAGTCCATTCTATTTTGTATTAATTCTAAGGATAGTCGTTTGGTTTAACTGAGATACCTAAAAGCTCGAACTAGAATTGATACTGCGCCTCATTTAAATTCCGTGTTTTCTAGATCTAGCTTTGGCGCAGTATAGGGCCGAGCGCAGGCCAGGCCAAAAAACTATATACTCAACCTCTCAGTATGCTTTTCAAGACCTTTAGTCTTGCCTAATTAATTATTAATCCGGAAAATCGAGGTATTTGTAGACTTTAGAGGCAAAACGCTGGTCGCGTTTTACTAATACTAGGCGCAGTATTTGTCTAATGGCCATGCTTACGCATGGCAGATATACTCAACCCTTCTATGCGTCTAAAAGCCGGAATTTAATCAGGTTGAGTATATATTGACTGGTCCAACCCACATTGTTGTAGGGCTTAGCTCCACTTTGGCAGTAGTCAAGTTAGGTGGAATCCTTCCTGATGCCCTAAGTATCTTAGCCGTAATATTTGGCTCCCTTGCACCAGATATAGATTCTCCCAGATCCTCGATAGCCAAACCTGGCTATTTTTTTAATAGGTTTTTTCCTAGAATTGTAACCGATCTAATGAACGTCGGTGGGCAATTTATTTCCGTAATAATTAGACATTGGCTGGGACATCGAGGAGCGCTTCACTGGCCAGCAACAGCAGCTATCATTTTCCTAATTGCCGAATGGAGTGAAATACCAGCATTGCTATGGTTTAGTTTAGGATACGCCAGTCACATACTCGCTGATTTCTGCACAAAGGGTGGAATTGCAATTTTTGCTCCCCTCTATCGTAAAACAATCCGCTGGTCGCCTATAAAAACCGGCTCAATCTTTGAGTTTTTCATTTGTATAGTTTTGCTTATATTCCTCATCGTGGCAGGAATTCAATATCTGCCGATTGATCTTAATAACTTGGAACTTAGCTGATGGCCCATTATCTAATAAAACTTTTCCTTTCAGCTGGAATTATCGTTCTGGCTTCAGAAATTTCTAAACGTTCTACCCTAGCGGGAGGAGTGCTTGTTTCCCTTCCTATCACATCGATCTTAGCAATGATTTGGCTTTACAGAGACACTGGAGAGGCAGTGAAAGCAGCCGAGTTGGCTACCAGCGTACTGTGGCTGGTGTTACCCAGTCTGATACTTTTTGCTGTTTTTCCTTGGATGATTGGCCGAGGTTTCGGTTTTTACCAATCTTTGGTCACCGGCTGCCTTGCAACAGCCGGTGGTTACTGGGTAACAATTGAGTTGGTTCAAAGACTGCTCAAATAAGGCAGTCTTCGAACCTGAGGGAAGCTACTCTACAACCCTTACGCCAACAGCGCATGGTCCTTTTCTTCCTTCTCCAACTTCAAACTCAACAGTCTGACCTTCTTGAAGATTTTCACCAGAAAGTTCTGTATGGTGAACGAAGATATCGTCTCCAGTCTCCTGCTCGATAAAACCAAATCCTTTTTGAGTGTCAAACCACTTAACTTTGCCTTTTGCCATCTTAATCACACATGTTTTGAAGTTCAGTTAGGTGAAGATTTAATCTCATATGCTATCTCCCCCTAAAAAAACTGGTATTAATAATTTTACTGATATGGTGGGGGATTTAGATGGTTTTTTCAAAGCCAAATAAGACCGTCACCAAGATTTTCCACAAGCTACCTAGCCTACAAAAAAAAGGCAAATTCTAATCAAACTAGTGCCTTAATCTTAACTGGAGTAGACTACTACCCTCTGCTACCTTGCTAGCTGGATTGACCCGAAAAATCTAAGCCATTGATACCCCTGAAAGATGTCTAGACTACTAAAAACACTGCTTGTTCTATCTGTTTTTTCTCGCCTGAACTCACCATCTAGGGCTAGATATTCTAAAGCTCAATTTTTGGAAATTTTAGTAAAAGACGCCATTGGACTTCTGCACGGTCGAGGGCCTTATCGGCTCCATATTCGTTTTTTAAGAAGCTATTTCTGGAGATTCCCAATTGTTTGATCCGGAAGAGGGCAAAGAACTCCTACTCAAAATAGCTAATTGGAAGATGCCTTTTGGTAGGTTTGCTGGAATGAACCTGATTGACCTACCAGACGAATATTTATTTTGGTTTCAGAAAGAAGGCTTTCCAGAGGGCGAACTTGGAGAATTAATGAAACTCACTCTCGAACTTAAAATTGAAGGGTCAGACCTTCTTATAAAACCTTTAAAAAACACCAATGAAAAAAATTAAAAAAGAAATCCTGGCTCGAGCCTTTCCTGCCTTGCTTGTGGTCTTCCCAGCCCTAGGGGAATTGCTAGGATCCCAGGAAATCTTAACCGCTAGAAGCTGGCTGGGTGTTGAGAGTGACACCTCCTTAATACTCGTACTTGGGCAGATTCTTGGTGGTAGTATGTTGTTTTTTAGAAAAATGGCTGCTGTAGGAGCTTTGTTCTGCGCCATCACTTTGAGTGGAGCCTTTCCAGTTCACTTTTTCGATCTAGGCTTTGAAGGAGAAATGGGTTTTCTCTTTGGCTTATCTTTAGTTGGTTTTTTAATTTCCTCTTGGATTGCCTTCAGCTTCAGAAAAGAACTTCCGATTGTAGGAAGATTTTTTAGTAGATAAAGTATGTCTGAAAACATCCTTCTTCTTTTCAATCCTATCGCCGGCAAAGGACGCAGCGAAAGTGTGATTCAAGATTTAGACCAGTCTTTTCGAGAAAAAGGTTTTAAGACTTTCTCAGCCGAAGTTTTGGACTATATAAAGAATCTTCATAAAGCTCAGCCGCTCACTAATTTTCAGGCTGCTGTGATCGCTGGCGGAGACGGAACTATTGGGAGTCTTCTTCCCCTTATTTCAAACTCAGAAGTACCTATCTACAATATTCCTACAGGCAATGAATCTCTCTTCGCCAGAGAGTTCTGCATGAAAAATAACGTATCTCAGATCATCTCCCTACTTGAACAAAAATCTTATAAAACCTGTTTTGTTCCTGAAACAAACCAAATGCCTTTCTTTAGTATGGTATCAGTTGGTTTTGATTCAGAAGTTGTCAGCGCAATAGCAGAGAATAGAACTGGGGCAATTGGACACAGAGGATACGTACTTCCAACACTAAAAACTTCCTTCAGCCATAAAGCTCCGATTACTAGTCTATCGGTAGATGGTAAAAAAGTAATCTCATCAGAGCCTGGCTTTACGATTGTTGCCAACTGTAAGCAGTACGCCCTCTCTATGCCTTTTCTTCCCGAAGCCAATTGCGAAAGCCAGGAGCTAGTAGCCCGCTTCTTTCCTTATAAAGGTCTGCCTGGATACCTACTTTTCAATATAAGAACCCTCTTAGGACAAAAAGATCTACCCGGCAGCAAGTTCTTTAGAGGAGAAAAATTTCTTATAGAAACTCAAAGTCCTTTTCCAGCGCAAGTTGACGGAGACTATCTTGGCAACACTCCGATAGAATTGAAAACCACAGAAAACACGATCAGAGTATTAGCGACCTGATCGTAAAACAAAAAAGGCCCGAAACAATCCGGGCCTTTTAATATGAAATTGAAAACGAGCTATCGTTTAAAAGAACTCGTCTGCAAAGTCTCTGGCATTTGATACACGACTCACTGGAACTCCAAGAATATACAGAGCTTCTACAGTGTCTGAAAAATCAAGTTTCGGGTCGCCGGCTGCATTACCAAATGGGTTCAGATAGTTAAAAGCCGAGTTCCAAGCTGCTCCAAACTTACTAGATCTCGCTCTGGCAACGAAATTGTCATCTCGACCATTGAGGTCAGCAGAAGCATTTCCACCAACATTACCATTCGCAATGTATCTAAAGTCCACTACTCCCGTATTTCCTACGGTTACAATATCCTGAGCACCCGCTTGAGCGTTCGGCCTTCTACTGGCAGTTCCTGCAAGATACTGAAGATCTGAGAGAGTCGAGTTAGCTAAGTTCCAGTTACTATGTTGAACATTAATGATTCGAGCTCTAGTATTCAAAGAAGGCATTCTTTGCCTAATAAGTCTAACAACATCGGCAGTAAAATCATGTTGGCCACCATCGGCAACCCAGACTCTTCCTCCACTATCCAAGGTTTCTTTCCAAATTTGATAAGCGTTCTCAACGGCATCATTCCAATCCGAATCGCTTCCAGGATTTCCTTCATTGTTGTCATTACCAACTGCATTGATAAAGTTATTGCCCCATGCAGCACGAGCGACTGCGAGTGAATTACTATTATAAGTTCTCCAATTGGTGCCATAGGCTCCATGAACCATTACAGTATTAACTCCGAAATGATCGGCAAGTACTCTACCTGCCACTACTGCATGTCCATCATCCTTATCAGGAGCATGGTCATACTGAAGAGCCAGTAAGTCTGTGGCTTTATTAAACCCACCAGAAACAGCAGCGCCTCCTCCAGAGTTACTAGCAGTGGCATTCGAGCTACCCGTCGTTACGGCTGGCGCAGCCGGTGCAGCCGGTGCACTATTTTCCACACCTGAACTAGCTGTAGTTGTTGTGGCACTAGCTGAAGTATTTCTAGCTACAGTCTGGGAAACAGAAGAATGATAGAGAACTATTCTATCTACCGACCAACCCTTCGATCTTCCAGAAAGAACAAAGGTATAGTTTCTTCCTGCTGTCAGGCTATATCTTGCAGCAAACTTAGGTCCTCTAATTTCAAGCGGTGCCCCACCTGTCCATGAAAAAGAAGTTCCTCCTCCAAAAAATTTATGATCTGTTCTTAGGTCATTAGTGGAAGGATTAGAAACTGGCGAAGTAAAATCTCCCTCCATTCTGACAAAACCATCATTGGCATGGTCAGAAGGAATATTAGGTCCAGTGTGTCTACGAACTAACATAGTTAGCGTATAAGTACCTGTTCTGTTCGGAACAAAGTTGTATCGTAGAGGACTTCCTGGTGGAAAACCTGCTCCTACGTAAGCATTGCCGTCAAACATGATATGGCTACCGCTGAAAATCCAATCTCCTCTTGCCGAAGATGTAGACTCAGCTTCTAGAACGACAACTCCGTCTCCACTTCCTTGGCTTACGGTTGTGCTGTTTCCACCGCCATTATTGACAGGGGTGTTCACTGGAGTTGGGTTTGATACTGGAGCAGAGAAAGTTGGTGCGCTGTTAAAAGAGCCGCCAGAGCTTCCTATTTCAGAAGTGGAGCAAGTCCAGCCTGAGCCAGAAGGATCACAATCATGCCCCTGACTCTTGTCGTAGCGACCACACTGAGCATTAAAAGCGTTTATAGCAACTAGAAGATTACTGCCAGTTACTGAACATGCTCCGCTATTGGATGATGCGTTAGTTGGTGCACTAACAGGCGCAGGTGTAAAGTTACTACCACCGCTTGGCGCAGGTACCGAAGAGCCAATATTATTTGTAGAGCATACCCAACCAGAACCAGAAGGATCACAGTCATGACCTTGGCTCTTATCGTATCTACCACACTGAGCTTCAAATCTAGATTTAGCAATATCCAAATTACCACCTGAAGTAGTACACTGTGCGAAACTCTGTTGAGGGATAAGTAGAGCTAAAACTCCCAATCCAATTATTTTTCCGATCTTACTCATGCGACATCCTGTAAAACTATATTTATTAAACTTTTATCGTTGCTTCCTTGTTATGAACTATTACAAGGAAATAGTGACTAAAATTTAGGGTTTTCTAGTTGGAGTCTATGATGTCTTAGAGCCGAACTCTAAAAGGCATTGGGGCTTAGTAAAATGACCATTCCAAAACCCTATAACTTAAGAGTCGGAATGGTCTGGAAAAAAGCGCTTGGGAAAAAAAGTGAATGATTGTTCTATTGAAAATAGGTGGTAATTCTAAATAAGGACTGTAGCGAGTAATCCCAAGAATCCAAGTTTTATTGATAAAGCTAACAAGGAAGAGATTTTTAGCATGGTATAAACTCCTATAAATGCTGACACTCATACTTTAAGTCGGCTGAAGTAAGGAAAACCTTTATAAAAAGAAGCTCAGAATCTCTTTTTTATAGACAACAAACTATAATTATTCATAAAATCTCAGACGGTATCGGACTACAAGACACGCTCAGGAGAAGCTGGTGTTAAGATATATCTACTACATTTGCCTAGTCGGGGTGGTCTGCCAGGCCCTTTGGTTCTTCCCAGAACTTCCTACTGTCATGTCCTCGAGTTTTAACGACGACGGCAACCCAACTGACTGGACTTCGAAGGGTACTTATTTTGCACTTTATGGTCTAATTCTATTGGTAACCCATTCAGTCTTTATCCTCCTTCCCGATATGTTCAAAAACGATAATGGCATATTTTACGTGGTGCCAAACGGAAGTGCTTGGCAAGCCAAAGGGAAAAAAGTTGAAACCTCCCGCTACCTAATCCAGAGTTTAACTCTATTTGGCATAGCTACTCTCGTTTATCTGGGAACCTATACAAACGTAGTGATCGGAGCAAACCTACTTAAAGAACCCGCAATAGTTGAACCAGGCACTTTTCCCCTCACTATTGGCTATATTGTATTCTCGGTAGTCTGGTTCTTCGCCTTCTTCAACAGGTTCGGCTCTGGGCGATTGAGTGAGGCTAACGAGTAGTTTTTCCAGTTTTTTTGCTAAGCTGAACTTAAACTTTTAAGTACTGAGTTCAAATGGACGACCCAATAGAGATAGAAAAAAACGGCCCTTTGTTGAACCAACAAAGTTTTTTTGAGCGAAATAAGGGCAGCTTGTTGTTAATCTTTTTACTAGCTTGCCTGGTATTTCTAACAACCCCAAAAAACAAAGATCTAGACAATAAAGCCAACCAACCAAAGCAAGAAAAAAGTAAGCTAGCGGCCGCACTTGGAAGTTCTAAGAAAGACAATCTCTCCCCTGCGGCAAGAAGATCTAAAGAAGAATTCGAGCGGATGCAAGCAGGAACAGAATCCAAAAGCTCTAATAAGCTTTCACCTGAGCAAGAAGTTGCTGCTCAGAAAAAATTAATCAAAGAAATAAAATTAAAAGCTCAAAAGGTGTCTGAAAAGCAAACCCAGAACCAGCAAACCAGTCAGGAGGAGAACCCGATAATAAGTGAATTATCTAAGCCAATTTCTGAATCAAAAAATAACTATGATTGGCTTGGGGCTGACAATAGTTGCGAAGATATGCTCGGTCTATTCAGAGCTCGCTTCGCACCTTTCGGTCCCTATTCTCAACTCAACGATCAACAGAAACACGAAGTGGATAAAACCATAGGATTTCTTTGCGGGAATCATTCTAGTTGTGGCTTCAACTTTTGCTCCGCTAAAAGAACCCAACCAGATTCAGAAAAAATGTTGGCTAAGTATAATGACCGTTTAAAACTAAAGCTAAAAGCACTTGAATCCTTTCAAAGTAAAACTCCAGACTCCTCTCCCCGGCCAGTATCATGGAAACGTTTTACCCTAGAGGTCTCACATTCCACTCCTAAAGAAGTTGAGACCAAGCCTCCTGGCAGAATCAGAAGAGGCGCTGTCAGAGGCCGCGGAGCTTCAAAAAGTCGAGAGAAATTTTTAAAAACCAGAGAAAGGCTCAATAGAGCTTCGGAACGGTTCCGCCCCCGAACAGGAACAGGAACAAGTCGGTAAAAAATTTTATTCTATAAATCGTTAGGCATTAAGAATTGTTAAGTTTAAACAAAGACTTAGCAGCCCTATCGCCTCAATCTTTAAAACCGCCTATATCGATATTAGAATGCACTGAAAAAACAGGTGCGGCTCTTAGTCTAAGCACATTCAAGGTTTGATAAAACCTTTTCCTGCCGAGTTTTACAGGGATCATTTCTTGATCCGCTGGGTTTCATAGCTGTTAACCGACTCGGTGAGCCTAGCACAATTGTAGTCACCGACAATGGACCGATTGAAGCACCACCACGAGCTGAGTTTTTAACTTCGTTCGAAGGCAGAAGATATCTGGTAACGCATGAACTTCAAACAAATGCGAGAGAGATACTAGTTTGGGAGCAAGATCAGTAAGCTAGCTCGGGGCCGAAAACCATTGCCTTAAAGCAATCGTTTTTTCGAATGTTTTACGGTTTGGTATTCGGCCTCCCTTTTTATTTACCGACAATAGAAGGTTTCAACTGATCATAAGGCTTACCGAACATCAAAGAAACTGGATCATCCGCTAGACGTAAACGCACTCCTCCACAACCCCAACCAGCTTGTCTAGGTTGAGGATCTTCCCAGGACTCAGCGCTTTTCAAGTTGCTGTGTCCATACCTAATTCTAGGTAAACAAACCTGGGTAGCTCCGAGAGCGTTTTCAAAATCCTCAAAAGCCTCAAAAACAGGATCCGTAGGCTCATCAACTCCTGGAGCATCTTCCGGGTCTTGCGGATTAAATGCATCCTCGTTATCAAAGTGATCTAGGTAATTCTGAGCAACCTGTTCAGGATTTGCGGAGTTTGCAGTAGCTCCAGTTAACCCGCATCGGTCATAGCATGGTTGAGCATTGGCATCAGACGTGTTTCCTAAGAATCTACTAACCGCACCTCTTCTTCTCCTTCTACCACTACAAATATGGTCGCAAGAAAGCCTTCCTCGAGGTTCAATAAATGCAGCATCTTGGCGATCCGTATCTTCGTTAACCATACACCGAGTGCCGTAATTATCGCCGCTATTTCTCAATACATTAACGCAATCTTCATCAAAACCTGCCCAAGAGTAGCCATTATCTCCGTCCACTCTCGTACTAATGTTTCCAACCTGAGCACGAAAACCAAGAGTATCTGGAGCAGCTCCATCTAAAACAGCCGTCTCTAAATAGACGCCGCCACAAGCTTCATAGCAGGACCAATTGTTCTCCTCCTCCAGTCGCTCCGCGGCCTCTCTTAGATTAACACCTAGATCACCAAAACATACATCGATCCAAGTTGGAATTTGAAAAGGTGCTGGACAAAACGAACCATCACCTAGTCCCTCGCAAGATGGAAATAATTCTTCGAAAGCATCGTTAGATGGAGAAGATACTAAGTTACCGTTATCTTGAAACGACCCCTGACAGTCAGCAGGTATTTCAGCACAAAGCGCGGCACTACCTGCAGTAGCTTGACAATTATCGCAGTCTCTCTGCTCATCTCGAACTCCCTGAAAAGTATTCGATTCGTTGATCAGATCTGCGAACTCTGGAACTGAAAAACTAATATCAATTGCCCAGTCATTTATATCGAGTGCTGGATCAGGAACCAACCCACTGGTGGAATCAGCAGCAACAGGTAATGGCAAATCGACCTCATCTAACCAAGGAACGTTATTACCAGTAACAGCTCCATTTTGGATGTAAGGCGGCCCATCTCCCTGCTCTCTATATTCAGATAGGCGGTAATCAAAAATATTAATTGGAACAAAACCGACCACAATAGGACTAGTGTCAATAACAGGGTGAGGTGCACTGTCCACGTTATTTCTAAGATCGGCACCAGCTATATCACAGTACTCAACACTGTCAGATGCAATCAGCATGGCGAAGCCCGTTACCACACTAGAGCTATAGTCATTAGCTCTAATGTTAGGATCGTTAGCAGTGTGGCACATCGGATTAGTGAAATCGCGTCTACCATCATCATTAGTCCAACCTGGGCGAGGGCCAGGAATATAATCAGCGGTATTACCCATAACCAAACCCATGGTGCTTGGCGCAATTGTAATTGTTCCATTTCCTCCATCGCCTGTCTGGTCAAAACTTATATCAGCAGGGTTTGGTGAATCGGTCACAAAAGGAACTCTCAATTCTCCCAATATATCGGCATATTCTTCCAATGCCCCACTTCTTATATTTCTTCTCTTTGGAAAATTAACTCTATAGTTACTGTTAACCGGAGGAGCTCCTGGCAATAGTGGGTTTATCACTACATCAGTTTGGCCTCCTGCTGCGACACTATTGGATCGCAAAAAGACTTCTTCAAATTGAGTCCCACTGTTTGAGAAAGCCGTTCTTAACTGGCTTTCGAAAAATGGATCATCCAAATAACTTCCAACCTGACTACTCTCTATAGGCTGAAATCCTGCCCCCAACCTAGCTCGACGCATCCGATCTTCTGGTGCCGCAGTAAATAAATCTGCCATCTGCCCAACAGAAGCTTCACTACTAAGCCCGGAAACATTTGGCACTCCGAGAACTGCGCTTATCGGAGTAGCTTTACAGTTTACATGCCAACCGTTAATAGCAAGTCCGGCTGTAGAATCCTCGAAACAAAAGTTTTCCGATCCAGATGCATAGTGGGCAAGTGGAGGGAGGGGATAGCTATCAGATCTTAAATTTCCATCTACCCTCCGTTGAAAAGCCGGATCTGCTGCCTCGTACTGCCTATCAAGACCACCTGGATCACGAGCTATAATTTCTCTTCCACTCATCATTGCTAGTCTACCAGTATATTCCGCTGGTTGAGTGCCGCTACCGAAAGAGTTTGCATCATAAACGTTGGGATTATAGGGATTAAAATCTGTAAAAAACTTGCATGCAGGGATTGCGATTGGAAGAACAGGAGCCTCGATAGTTTCGTCTCTCATAGCAACGGCTGAGCCTGAAATATTCTCAAAGCTTCCGGTACCTGTAGATCCTAAAACAGATTTAAGAGCAGACTCAAAAATATTGCTTACATCTTTAACATCCACAGTTACGCGAACCGCATTTGCAACAAAATACGGAGGCAAGAAAAAACTATCGCCACTACTCACATCATTATCAGCAAGAGAGGAAAAAGAAGAGAACTCACCCTCCTGATCGTAGCCAGCTGTATGACCAAAAAACCCTCGCTCGATTGAGATAGAGACATCAGGCAAATCAATTAAAGTCCCGTTTGCTTGGCTATGAAGTTGGCTAAGATCTACTTCGTGTAAGTAGGCATTCTCTATTGCAGTGGTTGCAAAGGCTATTGAGTTAGTCCAACCGGCATGAGTTCCATCCAAGCCTTTAGCTCCTGCCAATGCTATAGAGTCAGCAAGGTTTTCAACTTCACTGTGACTCATCAAAGCCTTACCCTGGTCAACAGACAAAGCCGCCATACCCAAAATAGCGACTAAAGCAATTGCTAGGAGAATAATAATAGCTCCTCGCTCTTCCGCTACCTTAGAGTCAGTTTGACTATTCATCATTTCTGGCAAAAAACTTTCTTTCCTCATGTTAAACCTCAAATAAAACACCCAATAAAATTAGTATAAAATTTCATTCAGCAATGGCCATCTAAAATAAAGGTAGCCTCTGAGCGCATATCCTCTGCAGCCAACCCTGGCACATAATCATGAAGGCATACCCAACATGCTCGTGTATTGCCTCCGCCTGGATCCTTCCTTACTGTCACCGTCAGCATTTGATTTCCTGGTTCTGAAATTGAGCCAGTCAAAGCAGAGACATTGCTTGCTATACCTACATCAACCAAAAAAGTATCGTCAAAACCTGCTTCATCCATATAGTTGCAAGCTCCTATCAAGGCTGCATTAGATACAGTCACTCCACTCCCTTCCAGAGATGCTCCTGCAAACGACCCGCAAGTAAAAGTGTTGGACGCTCCGCAACTAGCAATTCCTCCTGAACTAAACCTAGCTCCTATTCGAGCCCCAGCTCTGGCCGCATTACTTAAATCGTTTAGCTTTTGGATACCAAGCCCATAGTCCACAATACCTGCAATAAATATGAACAAAAGTGGTAAAGAAATAGCCAATTCTATCATACTAACTCCCTTCTCACAGGAACCCAGTTTTTCTCGATTTATCTCAGTAAAGTTCATAAAAAATTACCAGGACTAGTTAGTTGTAAACATGGTTCCACCACAGCGACCATCGGCAATATCTTGGCTAATCTCTATTGCAGTTGTTCCTGAAGTAGATATTGCAAATTCGTTGAAACCAATAAGCACGGCTAGAAATGTCGGTGTATTCCAAGTAGCATTTAAAGTCAGACGCCCAACCCCAACTGAATCAAAACTCAAAGCATCAACTGAAAATGTAAATTGAGTTGGATCCAAAGAAGTAAAAGAGGAAATACGGGTCTCGGCAATTTCTTCTGCACAGGCAATAATATCACTTTCTTGACAACCAGAGTTGCAAGCCGCAGTAGCGCCTAACTCTCGTGCCAAGCCCCAAGGCTGAGTGAGGTGAATCGAGCGGTCCACAGTAACTAGGTTAACTGTCTCGGTAAGAATCGAATAGCGCCAGATCCCAACTCCGCCATCAATAATTACAGCCAAAATTGCCAGGAATAGAATGAGAGACAAGGCAAACTCAACCATAGTTGCGCCTTTCTCATCACTGGCAAGGTTTAAACTAAGATTAGAATCAGGTGCACAGTCGGCACCGCCCTTTGAGAAAGGGGTAGGAGTTATGGTTACTCCTCGAAGGAATAGTTTATTCTTTAAAAAATTCGACATAAAACCTGCGAGTTAAAAAGTCTCACTGATTATAGCACGAAAAATACAGCTAAGATAAAATTAAAGCCTAAGTCTTTACTATTACTCTATTTTTATGTCCATTTTTGTAATCCTATTCATTACAAAAATGGACATAACTTATACCGGACTTACTTTTCAGGCTTAACGGTTGCCACATTCTAGGGCTTCAATTGAAAACAACTCTCTCAATCGGCCCCAAACAACTTAGCTAAAAAATCCACCATTGTGTCTGCATCATTACCCAGCTCAAACCCGGTTGATATCCGCCCTCTTCTCCTGTCCATTTCCTGATTGGCCGCTTTAGTTTTCTTTGCTTCCTTTTTTATTCGGGCCTTCTCTTCGTTCAAAAGACAACGCCCCTCTTCCCCACCAGCGTTGGACCACTTAATTAGCTGGTTTAACTCCCCAGCGTCTAGCCAACAACCATGGTTCCTACAAACATCGATAATAGTCCCTGAGCGTTTACCGAAATTTCTTCTACTCATTTGCTCCATACAAACTGGGCAATCTCTATAAACAACCTTCTCCCATGGTCGCTCTGGACACCTTAGTAGCTCCAGTAAACGTGGGGTATCGACTCCTCCGGGATGAGCCTTACCCCATGCCAACAACTCTTCTAGCTCTAGTTTATCTAAAAAAATTCCCAAACAATCAGGACAGCGTTCAATTATAAACTTATAAACAATCTCAAGATCTATCGATTGAAGAGGCTTGGAGCAATCCGGACAACTACGGTCAGTCTTGGAAGACTCTAAGCCATACTTAAGCCGGCTCAGGTCCCGATCATAAGTCGTCTTGCAATACCTACAAGACAGATCTCCAACTGGAAGCGATGCCCCACAGCTTTGGCAAGCCACCTTAGGGTTGATGCTTTTTTCTCTATTTTTCCATGGTCCAACCATTAGTCAAAAGTGCTCTCATTTATATTCCAAGTTGCCAGTAACTTAACTCCACTAGATCATCGACCATTTCTAAGAATCACTTGATCAAACAACTCATAGAAAAATTATTAAACTCAGGTAGTTAGCCTCAAAAATAGTTTTAGAGGAACTAGGGGGCACAATAAAACAAATATTGGCCTTTTCTATGTTAAACTTTATCTCAGCTAAAATTACAGAGAAGAAACTCGTTTTGCTCTTTAAAAATTTCATATGGAAGTTCGTGAAGCAAAAAAGGTTTTTAATAACTTTCTAAATCGAATTAGCTATTCCCTCTAAAAGATTGAACTGGAGAATTCTAAATTAGAACTTTCCCGTTCAGTCTTTTAAACGAGAGGATTGCTATCATGGATATTTCCAACCCTTTAGACACAAGCTTTGAATCGACTATATTACTTCTTAGCCCGTTGCCGTTTATACAAGATGACATCAACGGTGCTTTTGAAATTTATGAAAGCCAACAAACTAGGCCAACCTGGGTTAAAAAAACCAGTAGAAATAATAGCAACAGGGTAAACACAGGTATAACTTCTGCGATTCAATCGAAACGAAGGTTTGAAAGAGAGTTACCTGAACAGGTAGTTACTATTGCAAAGAAGTCTCAACTTCAGCTTAGTAGCTCTCTAATATTTTCTTTCGCAAACCTAAATTGCGAAGATACCTCAAGGCCGCTTTTCTTTAAAACACCCAGGGCGCGTCTTTCTCAAACCCAACGTGTTGAAAGAATAAAGAGGCAAATGAACTTTGCCGCTAAGTATGCCGAGAAAAATTGGTCAAGAGGGTTAAGTAGCTTAACTTTTAGAGTTAACAAAGAGGAGTGTTTTTGGGTCTATTTTTATTATCTTTGTGAATGGATAAACAAGGAGCATCCAGACCTGTCCAAATCCTTCAAAGATACTTTTCAAAGCTCAATGGTAAGTTTAGCTGCACCTGGTTTAAAAGATAGTAGCTACTCTGTGTCCAAAGACTGGTCCGAAAAACTACAGGCCGCTGCTAACATTATATCCCAGCTGCCTCCTGACAACTATCAGACATTTCCAGTTCGGCGCCTTCTGCCCCTCGTATTGGCAAATCACATCCGTGAACAATAGCCAAGAGGTTTTTCCTCCCATTTGCGGAAACATAAGCTTCACGTCTTCCGCCTTTTTCCATTTCCTGCCGTTTGATTTAATGCTTTGCTCTGACTAGGCTAGAGGCAAGAAAAATAAACTCAAGGCAATAAGCAACTCTAATGAAACTAATTTCAAGAATTTTAATTTTCTTTCTTCTACTTTCTAGCACTGCGCAATCCGAACAGGCCTCAACAGCTACTTCAAAGACTACTGCATCAAAAACCACTACTTCAAAACCGAAAAATCTTATTGTCTTAGTTGGCGATGGCATGGGCCCTCAGCAAATTGGTTTAGCTGCACTTTATGCCAAAGAAGCCCCAAAGGGAGCCCATTCTCTAGCAATAGAGCGTTTCATGGATAAAGGTGAAACCGGAGTTGTTTTAACCAACCCCGAAAACGGCTTGGTTGTGGATTCAGCTTGTAGCATGACTCAGTTTTCAACTGGTAAGCGAAGTGGCTCACAAATGGTCGGACTTGATAGTGACGGCAATCCTGCCGAAACTATGCTTGAGAAAGCAAAGGCTCTTGGAAAATCAGTCGGTCTAGTGACCGATACAAGACTGACACACGCAACTCCTGCTTCTTTTGCTTCCCACCAACCCATTCGCTACAAAGAAAATAAAATAGCTGAAGACCTTTTGCTGAAAAAAGTTGATGTGCTTTTTGGGGGAGGCGCTAGACATTTTCTTCCAAAGGCTGTGAATGAGAAGGGCTCCACTCTTCGAAAAAACTACAAAAAGCTAACAGGATTTAAGGGAAAGTTTAAGTCTAAGCGAAAAGATGAAAATGACTTAGTCACAATTGCCGAAGAATACGGCTATCAGGTTAGCTTCAACAAAAGTAAATTACTCGCGGCTAAGACACTTCCACATCTTGGTTTATTTGCAATTTCAGGACTACCGGATGCAATTACAACCAAGAAACTCTCTCAAACTGGTGATTTAAATATCCCAACACTGAGGGAGATGACAGCAAAGGCTTTGGATCTTCTATCCAGTAACGAGAAGGGGTTTTTCTTAATGGTAGAAGCAGGCCAGATAGACTGGGCCGGTCACGAAAATGATGCTGGTAGGCTTCTTAATGAACTATTACGTCTGGACTCTGTGGTAGACCTAGTTTTGGAATGGGCTAAAGACAGAACCGATACCCTAGTGGTTCTCACTGCAGACCATGAAACTGGCTCCTTTGGTTTTAGCTACTCGGGCTATCAACTACCTAAGGGTAAAAAACTCTCAGGATCTGCCTTTAAAAATTCTATTTTCAAACCCATTTACAACTTCATAGATCCTTCAAACCTAGATCGACTATTTAACCAACAAAGTACACTGGTCGAAGTTTTGGAAGACTTTGAAGATCTAAGCTACTCTAAGCGTAGCCCTAAAGCTTTGGCTCGAATGGTTACTGATGCTACTGGTTTTTTCTTCTCACGAGATTCGGCCAAAAAAGTACTAGAGGAGCACTACAATGAATTTTATGACAGCGATCACAAACAGCTTAGTCAGAAGACAGTGCCTCACATTCACGACTTCTCAGCATTCTATCCTTACATTGGAAACAACAGGGCAGTTTTAGTAGCGAGAGGGCTGGCAAAAGAACAGGGGGTAGTTTGGGGAACTGGAACACACACATCAACTCCAGTCTTAATAACTGCAGTTGGACCAAGCTCTGCAACTAAAGATTTTAAAGGGTTAATGCATATGTCTGAAGCTGGGCGACTCGTGATGGATGCCGCAGGACTAAGTAGTTCTAGTAAATAAAAAAGCGGGCTCTACTTGAGCCCGCCATCATCAACCACCACCCCATAAATTCTTTATTTAAGGCCCCTATTTTTGTTCTCTTCGGCTTTTCAAAAGCTTTCTCATCACAAGTATGCTTACAGTCAAAGTTAACATTTTGATCTATAGCCTCTGAGTAAAAATAAAATCTACCCGAATATCATCCTCTGAACTTCCACCATCGACCACGGTGTTGTCAGCCAAGGTGACTCCCAATTGAAGTTTGGACCAGTGGCCGTTTAGATAATGAGTTCCCACAATGGTGTGCTCTGTTGGTTCTTCAAGTTCATCACGACCGATTGTAGAAAACTGATAGCCAAGTTCAAAAGCGCCTAAGTTATATCCAACCTGAGCTAAAACTCCGACCACATCTTCTTCAAATAGATCATTATCTCGACTTTGCCAGTGAACTTCAGAGTTCAGTGAAAAGCCCTCTACCCTTAGTCCAGCATCGAGGTTTATGCTGAAAATCTCTTGGTCTTCGTTTTCAGCGTAAAAAGATCCTAGCCCAATAGTTCCAGCTAGCTGGCCCGAATCTCTAAGATCACTCTCTTCAATTCTACTGCCATAGTCCCCTAGGTTGAGCCATACTTGTCCGGAGACTAGAAGGTCAGTGTCATCAGCCACGACATTTTGCCCTTCTCCGTTGAATACACCAATAGCATAGCCAGCTTTATTACTGGCTCCATGGAACATCGCTCCTCGATCTCTTCCGGGAGCTAATATTTCTGTGACCAGAGAACGTTTAGTAGTTAAAAGTTGATAGCCTTCGGCTAATTGTTGCCTAGAGTAAGGTGCTCTAGTTTGACCAATTCGAAGTCTAGCATGATCACTAAAATTGATTTGGGCCCAACCATCTAGCAAAGCTCCGCCATCTTCGTCGCTACCCTGCTCACCATCCACAAAGTCATACTCCAGCATGTAGCTAACCTTGCCACCAAGAGCATCACCACTAGCTTCTAGCCTGGCAGAAAAGATATCGAAGTTAAAATCATTGTCCCCTTGATCAACATCAACATAACTAGCACCAGCCTGAATCTGGGCATTTAAAGTAAGAGAAGCTTTGTCATTGGCTATTCTGAAGCCATTGTCATATCCGACAGAAACTCCTGATGGCTGGGCATCAGCTAGTAAGTTAGTCTCTGGCATTGCGATGGCTTCTGCCCCAATAATCAAACTGGTAGCAGCCAATAACTGAAGTGCTGTTTTATTCATGAACCTTCCCTCCCCTCAAAGTAAACCTCTCAACAAAGTCATCCCTACAAAAAATAGGCAGTAAAAGGGTAAGGGGCTGGTGCTCATCTCGCAATGGAGAAAATGCTGTTTGATAAGTTTAAGCAAAAGAAAAAAGTTAGATGAAGTAACTTTACTTTAAATTACAGTTACATTGAGGGATGTTTTAACTTTAAACAACTTGAAGCAAAGTTTACAAACAGGAAGAAAATAAACTCAAGCAACCTTTAGCCTTGTCTCTAGATTTCTATAGCTTTGTTGCTTCAAAAGCATTTCACTCACGGAGGCATCTAGGTCTTCCAGGTATCCTGTAATTGTCTCCAAAGGGTTAATTTCTTCTTTACCCTTCACTATCTTTTTAACCAGATTGAAGCTCTCATCCTCTAAAGCTTCAATAAACAGCGGTGCTTTATTTGTCACCTCTTCAGCTATTTCATCATTATCAGCCGGGTACCAAAGAACAAAGGCAACTTCTAAGTTTTTGTTTTTAAGTTCCATCTGACAGCCATCAGCAAGATATATCTCAAGATACATCTTATCTACTTTTCGAGAAGAAGGTATTTTTACAAAAGAATAATACCTTTCAGGCTCGTATTCCCTAATCAGACTTGAGTGAAAAATAGAATTTAATAAAATAAGGTTGTTCCTTGAAATATCCTGACTACCGTTTAGCTTGGCAAAGGAGCGGTGGATCAACTCCTCCATTAAATACCCAGAGGCCCCTGCATATTCTGGTTTCAAAAGCTTGATCCCTTTTTTCCCAAAAGAGGCCTTAAGACTAGTCTTATTAATCTTAACAAAGGATCTTCTCAAAAGCAGACCACAAACCAAAGAGGTTAAAGGAATAGCCAAAGCCAAACCTGACATAAATTCAGCTTTACCCGGAGAGTTATCTTGCAGCAAATAATCCGCCATTATCAGCGAAGAGATTCCAATTGCGGAACCAGACACTCCCAAGCGATAGCGATCTTGCTTATTTCTACCGGCTAGAAAGGCTCCCAGATAACAACCAAGAAAACTGGGAATGATTCCTAAGACTACAGTAAGGCAAAAAAGCTCCAAACTGAAATCGGAAAAGATATCGACATTTTTAAAGGAGTTGTAAAAAAATAAAGGCAAGCAAACTACTTTAACAAAGTTCCCACCTATCTTTTTAACCTGAACACCAACATATGGAATACTTCCCACTAAAACGCCCAACAAAAGGGCGCAAATGATTCCCCCATGAAAAAGCTTCTCCAGAACCGAACTAGAAAAAACCACCAGCATGATAACCAGCGAAGACATTTCAAAGGAGCTAATCTGCCTTCTTGATAAAAACTTCGAAATATTCTCTCCGTAAAAGAAAGAGATACTACCCGCAACCAAAACCAAGGTGACCAGCGACAGCGACTGCGTAATTGGCCCAAATACTTGCTTATGCTCTCCGACAATATACTGGCTAGCAACAATTGAGAATATACCCCAGCTAATCAGCTCATTAAGAACCTGAGAGGATGTCACTACCGTACCAAAGGGGGTTCTCCGAATATTGGCAGTGTCAAGAATATCGTCAATTAAGGCTAACGGTGCGACCGAAAAAGCCAAAGCACAAGCGAATATGAAACTAGGAGTATAGAAACTAGCGTCGAACAAGCCTAGAGGTGCAAAAATATCCCCAGTGATCATCTTGCCAATCAACACGGTCACGCCCAATGGAGCCAAAAAACTAAACAGGCCAACCAAAAGAGCAGGTTTCCACTGAGCTACTGCTAGCCTGATGTTTAAGGAAAATCCGTTTTGAAGAATCTTAAAGATGACAGCAATCCAGGCCAACTCACTTATTTCAAGAGAGAACAAACCGAGACCTGTCCTAGGACTAAGCAAAAGAGCAACAAAGATCAGAGCAAATAGGTCAGGGAGCTTAAATTTCTTGGTAACTCTCGAGCCAATTAGACTCAGACAAGAAATAGCTCCCACCTTAATCCAGTAAGCTGCAATCGATTTACCATTCAAAATATCTTGAGGAACTACAAGGAGAGTACCAAGAATCCCGCAAAAGAGAAGCAGGTAGGCCAGCGCGTTTTTATGTTTAGGCTTCAAGAAAACACCAATTCTACTTCTAATAAAACTTTAGGCACTTTAGTCATAGAACTAGTCTACCGCGACTTACTGGCAAATATTGCCGAAAAGCCGGAACCAATAAGCTGTAAAGTTTTTTGTCTAGCTCCAGTATACCGATACCGGCAGTAAAGACTAGACCTTGCAAACCAATTAAGGGGAATCCCTTACAACTATTAAGTTATTTGTTGCAATTTAGTCTTTAATTCCGACAGATTTAACTCTACCAGCTAGCTTTATTAACTCTTTTCCAATAGTATACTATACAGAGATAACCAGAATCCACGAAACCTCCGGATGCAGTCCTTACTGATTTTTAGCAATTCGCATCAGCTCTCTAAGTCCTTAGAAAGGATTAAAAGAGAATCGACCAGCCCATGCCTTAAAGAGTTGAGGTTTACTCTTAAGTCTTTTGAAGAGGATTGGTCTACTGCTCTAGATTCCGCCTGCTCGGCAATTGTTGATTCTGCCAGTCTTAGCCTCAATCAACTGGAAAGGTTGTTCAAAGTTGCTGTTGAGGAGAAAGGCTTACCTATAACTCTTATCACCAACGTAGACAACGATATTGAAATTCCAAAAAGTATAAAGCTTACTGCTTTTACTTCTAAGGACATCTCTTCTTTTTCGGAGGAAAACTTAGTTAGGTTAGTTTTGGAAGGGAAACGTAGAGTGAATTTCCGAGAGTCCTTAGAGAAAAATACAGTTCTTGAGGTCTTGATTAAAGATATTGCTTGTAAGTTAGTTGAACCAATTAACCCGAAGGCCGAATTTAACGAACCTTTGTTTCATGCTGTGAGGTTAATCTCAAAAAAATTCAATGCTATTGAATCTAGACTCCATATATTATCAGACGATCGTAGCTCTTTCTCCGTGCTTCAAAAATGGACGCCTGGATTAAGCATTCCCCAACCACCATCTCAAAATGAAACCTCGTTAAGTTCATTTCCCTGGTTGATGCAAAAACTGCAAACCAAAAATATAGTCTCTATTGAATGTCCTGAAAATCTTCCTAGTTATGCCCAAGCAGAGAAAAGTGCTTTGAGAGCAGAAAAAAATCCTCGAAGCATCGAGATACCTCTCTTCCACAAAGAAGCTATGGAGGGGTATTTAAGTCTGTTCTTTGAAGGTTCCCTCCCCTTACTTAACGTTTATCAGAAAAAGCAATTAGAAGTCTTATCAAAGGCTTTAGGTAATTATATTGCCAGATACCGCAATTGGAAGAATTTAAACTCTCGAATCGATTACATGAAAAAGGAAATTCGAGAATCGGAAGGGAAATTTCATTATGTTTTGGATAGTTTTCCAGAACCCTTCTTAGCGGCCGACGAGAGTGGCAAAATTATTTTCGTAAACTCCGCTATGGAAAACCTTACGGGTTTCGAAGCTAGTGAGATACTAGGGAAACAAGCCTATCAAGTTTTTTACCCAGAATATCTGAGAGAAAGTAGTGCCGACATTGCAAGGGAATATCTGGATTATAAGCAATTCATGGATGGCTTGTTTGAAAGAAGACGTCGTGGAATCTCAGATCTCTACACTGTCCGATTATACAGAAAGGATGGTCAGCTTCGAGTGACCGAGACCAAAGGCGCCCCTCTCAAATCTGCATCTGGTGAAGTAGTGGGCTCAATTGGAATCTTCACCGATAAAACGGCAATCAATAAAAGAGAAGAAGATACATTTCTGGTAGAAAAAACCAAGCTTTTACAGGAAGCTTTTGTCAACATAGCTTCTGAATTATCTCAAGATCTTGAGCAGATTGAGTCATCAGTAAATAACCTTACGAAGCTTAAGCTTATTACTGAAAAAGTTAGTTCCGATCTAAAATCTCCGATAAAACGAGCTATTCAAGCAGACAATCAACTTTCAATGCTAACGAAAAAGGAATCTGCCGACTCTACCCCACGCATTGATAGCTGCGAACTATTCTTCAATGAAAATATACGCCTTATTAGCGAGTGCCTTGGGCCCGCTGTAAAAATTAGGCCTAGCTTTGAAGAAACTCTTCCCGCGCTCCTTGTTTCAAAAGAGGATTTACTAACAATATTTTTACTTATGACAAAAATTTCTGGAACAGCTGAAGACTACTTCATCTGGGGTGGAATCGTTGAAGAACAAGAGAGATTAGATTTAAACCTGGCTGAAGGTAAGTATGTCAGCCTTGGAGCCAGCTCGAATAAAACTACCTCTCATGATGAAGGTTATGACCTCTCGACAGAGCTAACCAAAACTCTGACAGAAATTACCAATAAAATTGATGGGAAAGTGGATGTAGAAGAAAAAGACGATGGGAATGTCATGGTTAAGGTTTATATCAAAGCCTCTGATTCTGTAGCTGGAGACGGATCTAACTCGAACAACTCTTCCGAATATCCAGATTCTCCACTAGTATCAGTGGTCAACAGCTAGTCAATCCCTCCCTTGATTGGTCGGCAATTTGCTAAATTCTATTCCCGAGAGTAGAACTCCGCGAGTTTATTAATAGCTGACCCAACTTATGACTAAAAGGCTAATTTCAATTCTGAATGTTGTAATTATAGCGACGCTATTCGCTGGCCCGCTAATTAGTGCCCTGCACAGCCATTGCGAAGAATTTGCTCATCTTGAAGTATCTGCAGTTGATGATCATCACCATGACGACCATCCAGAGGAAGAGAATGCTTGTTCCCTCTGCGAACTCGCATCTGGTGGAGATGATCTTAGTTTAGTCAGTGCTGTTCTGAGATTCGACCTAGACTCTTGGGTGGTAAGGTCAGTAGCTCTTGCCGATACCCATTTAAAGTCTGTAACAAATTATTGCTTTAAACGTGCCCCTCCAAGATTCGCCTAGGTAATTAGGTAAAAGAATTAGACAAAAGCCTAGTCTCTCTAGGCTTCCAAAATAAGCAAATTAGAATTGCCGCTTTCCGATGGGATGCAGCGACATAGAATTATATGGAAATCATGAAAAAAGTATTGATACGAGGAGCTGCTTTTCTAGCAGTACTAATATACTCGTCTTTGGCATTAGCTGAAGACAAAACTAAAGAAGGTTTAACAGAACTAATTATTACGGCCGACCCCTTCCAGCACAACCTTGTTGAGCATACCAGCCCGGCATCGTTGTTAAAGAAAGAGGACTTAATTAGACGTTCAGAAACGACTATTGGCGAAACGATCAGCAAAGAGCCAGGTGTACACTCCACTTACTTCGGGCCTGGAGCTTCCAGACCAGTTATTCGTGGTCAAGCGGCAGACCGGGTCAGAGTATTGAGCAACGGTATAGGAACACTTGATGTCTCAAACACAAGTGAAGATCATGCCGTGACGACTAACCCCCTGGCTGCCGAATCCGTAGAGATTTTACGTGGACCAGAAACTCTACTTTACGGTTCTTCAGCTATTGGAGGAATTGTGAACGTCACTGATAACGGGATTCCTGAGCAGCCAATTGGGAAGCCGCTTACTGGAGAGGTCGACTTAAAGTTGGGCACTGCCGCAGATGAACTATCTGGAGCAGTTAAGCTCGAGGGACAAGCTGGATCATTTAACTGGCATTTAGACTATTTTCATCAAGACACAGATGATGTGGACATCCCTGGTTTTGCTGAAAGTGCCGCCCTTCGTGCTTTGGAAGAGGCTGAGGAAGGTGAAGAGGAGGAAGAAGGTGAAGAACATGGTGAAGAAGAGGAAGCTTTTGGAACTCTTCCTTCTAGCTCAACCCGAAACCAAGGTTTCAAAGCTGGCGGTTCGTGGGTTTGGGAAAAAGGATTTTTCGGAGTTTCTGTAACTGGTGTTGACTCAGTTTATGGAGTCCCAGGTCATGG
>CAZECN010000006.1:74892-100663 GCA_964510575.1 uncultured Bdellovibrionales bacterium
GAAGAAGAGGAAGAAGAAGGTGTAACTATCGACCTCCAGCAAATTCGTGTGGATGTTCGTGGAGCTGTCAATGATGTCAGTGATGCTATTGATTCTTTGAGGTTCAAACTTGGGCTATCTAACTACGAACATACCGAGTTTGAAGGACAAGAAACTGGAACTGTCTTTGATAACGATGCGGCTGAAGCAAGGCTTGAGCTTATTCACAAGCCAGTCAACGGTTTCAGAGGAGTGCTTGGTCTTCAAGGTCAATATAGCGACTTCTCAGCTATTGGAGAGGAAGCGTTTATTCCCCCAGTTGAAACTCTATCTCCTGCTATTTTTCTTTTCGAAGAGTATGAACTCAACGAAAGGATAAAACTTCAAGCTGGTGGTCGATACGAGTATGTAGACTATGACGTAGAAGATGGTCGAAGTGAAAGCTTTGATCCATTAAGTTTCTCGGCTGGACTAGTTTGGGACTTCAATGGAACAGGTGATTATACTGCCGGACTTTCTTTTGCCTATACCCAAAGAGCACCGTCTGCGACAGAGCTATTTGCTGATGGAGAACATGTTGCGCGTCAAATTTTTGAACTAGGGGATGAAACTCTTGGCAATGAAAGATCAAAGGGTATCGATCTTTCTTTCAATAGAAACACCGGACTAGTGACAGGGTCTCTTAACTTTTTTATCCAAGATTACGATCGCTTTATTAACTTGGATGGAACAGGAGAAGAGGAAGATGGCGTACCTGTATTTAACTATGAGTCAATTCCGGCCTTGTTCTGGGGATTTGAAACAAAAGCTGTTTTACACCTTCATAAGGCGCTTGACCTTTGGGCCAATGACCTAAACCTAGGTGTTCAAGTTGACCACGTGAAGGCTACTTCTGAGGTTGATGATAGTGATTTGCCTCGAATACCTCCGTTTAGAACGATTGTTAGCCTTGAACACGGCTATAAAAACCTAATCGAAAGTAGAGTTGAAGGAGTGTTTGTTGCTAACCAAAGTAATACTAGTGACTCGGAACTCCCAACAGATGCCTACCAGTTGTTAAATGCTGATGTTCAATACAATTTGTTAGCAACTGAAGATTACTCGGTAGGTCTTTACGTAAAGGCCTCTAACTTAACCGACGAGGAAGCTAGGGTGCATAGTTCTTTCTTGAAAGATTTAGCTCCACTTCCTGGAAGGAATTTCCTATTTGGAATTAGAGGGACTTTCTAATAGGGATCTTTTAAAAAACTTTAAAGCCCTGGTGATGCTAATCGCCAGGGCTTTTTTTATTTCTCCCCACTCCCTTACCTACTGAACCTATTAGATTTTTTTGGCTTACCCAGGCTAGATAACTATTTTTATACAGAGCTAAATTTTAGACCATAACAAGACTGTCCTCTGGCTTTTTCATTCAAGCTAAGATGCACTGAAGCTTGTAGAAGTAGATTTAGTTTTTATGGGTCCGGAACAAGATAAAAAAGTCGAGCTACCAAAACAAGAAGCTGGTGATAAAATAATACACCATTCTCAACTGTATGCTCCGACTCTCCAAGAAAGTATTAAATTACCCTCTTCAGTAACCAAGCAAATTATTAATTCTCAGTTTGAACTTCTTCAATTAATTGAACAGTATCCTAATGTCAGACTCCACGATGAACGTAACGGTGCTTTTACTGTGGTCCTAGAAGACAAAAAACAAGCTAAACATGTTTTCGTCTATCCTCCCGAGCAAGTGCAGGAAATTAGAAACGCCTTCCCTAAAAACGAGATCCCTAAAAAATTTGGGAAATTGTCACCCGAGCAACTTAATGTTCTGTATCAACACTCTGGCTCTTGGAAAAGTAGATAGAGTTGAGGCTATTAATACTGAAGCCGGACAAAGAATGATCCATAAAGCCAAGGGAACATTAGGTGATTGCTTTGCTACGCTAATAACTGGCCACCCTACTTTAAAAAAAATGACCATCGATTTTAGGGAAGATGATGTCGCTAGAAGTATCAAAGCTTTATTAAAAAATAGAGAAAATGAGACTGTTATCATGAACTACGGTGGTGCTCATGATATGTCTCGAGCCTTTGAGAAAGCTGGGCTTAGCATTGAAAGAAATGAGGTTAGTATTCTTAGAGGAGTAGAGGGAGAAAATTTTTTCGAAAAAAACTCATTTACGAAAGCAGTCGATAATTTAATGTTGGGTCTTAAAAACACTCATCTAATTGGCAATCACCTGTACTGTCTAGGTAGATTAAAGTTAGGAGTGTTCAACGAAACCTTAGAAGAGGTGGAAAGTGAAATTGAAAGATTAGACAAAATACATCATCCAGAGATGCAAGCGGTTAAAGATAAAAACTAGTCTATCTCTTAGCTCCACCAGATCTTTTCCCTGCCCCTGCTTTCCTACGACTTGATTGAGGACTCTTAGAAGCTGGTCTTTTTTTAGCTGAACCTTTTGTTCCAGATCCTGTTCGTGAATTCTTCTTCCCCGCACTCTTCTGGCCAGAGACTTTATTACTCTTGGGTTTTTTATGTTTACGCTCGCTACTTTTTTCGGAGTTAGCTCTTTTTTGTCCAGGCTTAGCTTTATCAGGTCTGCTTTTTTTAGGCTTACCTGCTCCAGCTGATTTGGATTCAGGCCTTGGCTTTCTCTTCTTCTCAGCCCCTTCCCTTCCTTCTGAATCTTTCCTAGGAGGTCTCTTCTTACTAGAACCTCCTTTACTTGGTCTTCTAGAACCCGATCCAGAGCCAGAACTTGAGCGTCGTCTTCGATCTCCGTCTCTTCGGGAAGACCCGCCTCTCCTACCTCCTCGACCAGAAGGTTTTTTTCGTGAACCAGGCTTAGCTCTCAAGGCAACAAACTGCTCTGCTAACTTCTCGTCAAAATCTTCGCTTTCAGTAAGAGGAGCAATTTCTCTTTTAAGCACTCTTTCGATGGCAAGTAGTTCTGAGAATTCATTTTCATCGCAAAGAGATAAAGCCTCTCCCGTTTGCCCTGCACGTGCAGTTCTTCCTATTCGATGAACGTAACTCTCTGCTTCAACTGGGATATCAAAGTTAATTACGTGAGATATCTTATCAACGTCGATACCCCGAGCCACAATGTCAGTAGCTACCAAAACTTTAACCCGCCCTCCTGAAAAATCTTTTAAGACTTTTTGGCGAGCTCCTTGGGTCTTATTACCGTGAATAGCACCCGCCTTAATCTTTGCTTTTTTAAGCTGAGTTTCAAGTTTATTCGCCCCATGTTTGGTGCGAGTAAAGACAATTACTTTTCTAAAGTCTTCTTCCTGGAGAAGTTGCGTTAGTAAGTCTTTTTTCTTTCGCCTTTCAACAAAACAAACTCTATCGTCAATCAGTTCAGCGGTTGAAGAAACAGGATCAACTTTAACTTCTTTAGGATCCGACAATATCGAGCTAGCCAACTTTGCAATTTGCTTGGGCATTGTCGCCGAAAACAAAAGCGTCTGCCTGTCATTAGGCACTAAGGATACGATTTTTTTCACATCCTTCATGAAACCCATATCAAACATTCGGTCGGCTTCATCAAGAATTAGCGTGTCGCAAATTCTAAGGTCGATATACCCCTGAGAGATCAGGTCAAGCAATCTGCCTGGAGTGGCAACTAGAACATCAGAGCCATTTCGCAGTTTACTTACTTGCGGACCTTGCTTGACCCCACCATAAACTTGAACTGTCTTTATTTTTAGGAACTGGGAATAAGACTGGAGATTTTTAGAAATTTGCTGAGCCAACTCTCTAGTCGGTGTCAGAATCAAAGACCGGACCTCCCACTTCTTGAGTTTTACTTTTTCACTAGAGAGTTTCTCTAAAAGTGGGATACAGAAAGCTGCTGTTTTTCCAGTTCCAGTTTGAGCACAGGCTAAAATGTCATGGCCTTCTAAAAGAAGAGGTATTGCCTCAGCTTGAATAGGTGTGGGTTCGCTGTATTTTTCGGCCTCGAGAGCACGTTGAATAGGCTCGCTTAGGGCAAGCTCAGAGAAAGATTTCATGGGGAAAAGGCCTAGGGCAGAAATAGATATACGGAATAAAGGCGATTACCTAACATTTTACTGTCGAAATAACAATCATTGTGAGGCTCAGCTAAATACATGCTAGCTTCCGACAATTCAGAAACTTTAAGGATTCCAGCTTGTCCAAATCCCCTCTAGTCACTATCACCGACCTGCTCAAGCAATTTGGGAAGAAACAGCTATTTGGCGGGCTAAGCATGACAGTCCAACCTGGAGATAGAATAGGCTTAGTTGGGCCAAACGGAGCAGGAAAGTCTACCTTTCTTAAGCTTATCGCGGGCATGGATACGCCTGACCAAGGAGAACTACGCACAAAATCTGGGGCCCGAGTGGTCTACATTGCCCAAAATGAAACCTTCGATAAATCCCAAACCTCCCTAGCCTTGGCTCTTAAGGCTTCCCAAGAAGCCGGCAACAACTTATCAGATTCTATGGCCCTTGCTTATAGCTGTCTGGGGCAACTTGGAATCGACGAACCAGAAGAAACAATCGAAGGTTTTTCAGGTGGTCAGCTAAAACGACTACAAATTGCAATTGGTCTTTCCCAAGAGCCAGACTTGTTACTTCTAGATGAGCCAACAAACCATCTAGATATTGGCTCGATAATTATGTTGGAGTCCCTGCTAAAAAATAGTAATTGCCCCTGGCTAATGATTTCTCATGACAGGACCTTTCTCGAAAACACTGTCAATTCGATGGCAGAGATTAACCCAGCTTTCAAAGAGGGAATTTTCAAAGCCAAGGGAAACTACTCGAACTATAGAAAACGCCGAGAAGAGATGATTCAGGCTGAAGAAAGCCAGCTTGCTTCTCTTAAGTCTAAGGTAAGAGTTGAAGAAGCTTGGCTAAAACAAGGCGCTAAAGCTCGATCAACCAAGTCCAGAGGTCGAACTGAGGCTGCTCACGATCTAATTGGGAAGCTCTCTGCTACCAAATCCAGACTCAGAGAAAATAAAATCAAATTGCAATTCACAGCAACTGAAAGAAAAACAAAGGAGCTTGCTACCTTTCACAAGGTGTCCAAGTCTTTTGAGACAGTTTCTGGACCGGAGATTAAGATTTTCGAAAAGCTTGATTTAAAACTAACGAGTGGAAGTTCACTAGGAATACTTGGACTCAATGGATCTGGTAAGTCTACTTTTGTTAATCTTCTTTCTGAAAATATCGAACCCGACTCTGGAAATATAAAGCTCGCTCCTGAACTGAACATTGCTCATTTTCGGCAGTTCGAAGATGCGGTCGATCAAAAGACGACCTTGAAAGATTTTTTAGCTGAAGACAGTGATAGCGTCGTTTACCTTGGTGACACTATTCACGTAGCCTCTTGGGCTCAGAGATTTCAGTTCGTTTTTGAACAACTGGAACAACCTTTCCACTCTCTCTCTGGCGGAGAAAGATCTCGTGCTCGACTTGCTCGGCTTATACTTCAACCCTCTGATGTTTTGATACTAGATGAACCAACGAACGACTTAGATATTGAAACACTTGAAATACTTGAAGCTAGTCTGGAAGACTATAACGGCGCTTTAGTTCTGGTCTCTCACGATCGTTTTTTAATTAACAAGCTATGCACTCGATTTCTAGGTCTTGATGGAAAGGGTGGAGCTGAAATTTACGCCGATTACTCCCAGTGGGAAGACCAGGTACTAAGAGGTAAGAAGAACAAAGCAGAGACAAAACCGATCAAGGAAGAGAGTGGTCAAGGTAAGAAGGAAAGCAAAAAATCCATCTCCTCTTCAAAGAAGAAACTCTCTTATATCGAGCAAAGAGAGTTCGATGGCATGGAAGAAAAAATATTAGCTCTGGAAGCTCAGGTTGAAGAGCTTGAGGGCCAGATTGCCAAGGCCGGAGAAGAAGGTCAACAAGATAAGCTCACCACTCTTTGCGAGAAACTAGCCGAAATCAAAGCCACTATCGAAACCAGCTATCAACGCTGGGAAGAGCTTGAGGGTAAAGTTAGTTAAGAAAACTAGTTAAGCTTAATTGCTTGATAGAGCTACACTGGTCGACAGATCTAGTGCTCCAGCTGCAGAAATCCGATACTGGCTCACTCTTCCTCTAATTGCTCCACTGGGTCCATTGTGGCTAATAACGACAGAGCCAAACCTTAATGGGCCAACAAGATCATGTACACTAAAATCAGACCTCGAGCTCGGGGCCAAGAGAGTATTAAACTGACCAGTCGGTGCTTGAAAAGAATCATCAAAGTTAATTAGCGTAACCGTAATCTCCACATCACCTGTGGTGACATTTTCAATTTCTAAAAAATTGAAAGGGTTAGCATTAGTATTAAAGGCTCCAAAAAGCGTAGTATCCTCACAACCAAAGTTCACTAAAATGGAAGAGGCTCCTGGCGCAGTAGTTGAACCTGCCCCTGAACCACCTGCGATATCTAGATCAAAGAAGTGAAGGCCGCCGCTAGTTGCAGTAAAGCTTATTCTGTTATTCCGATTATCGGTATCGGTTCCCCCTGCTGTAATCTGTGGTGCGAGATGACCATTAAGAGTTCCCGCTGGTCCAGCTTGAGGCCCTGACGAAACTGTTGGCAAAAATCCGATAGCTCCTTGTCCTGCTGTGGCGATAACACCATTTCGAGCTGGAACCAAAGAGCAGCTTATGCTTCTTCCTACGTCTAAACTAACTTGGAGACGATCCCCTGTTGTGAGTCCAGAGGTGATTCTTGGCCCTCCCACCGAAACTGGAATATTATCAGCTACTGCAGTGTTCAGTTGAAGAGTAGCTACCAAAAAGCTAGCCAAAAGAAACGTTATCAATTTTTTATTCATGATCTAGATTCTCACTAAGTCAAAAAAATGCCTAATATACTCTTACCCGACAAACCACATTGTCGCTAAGAATATTTGCGCTTTCGGGAACTGAAACTTCAGCAGATCCTGCAATAACTTCCACCTGCCTCTTTCCTGCTAGGTCAGCAACTAAGACTCTTATTTTTACGTTTGAGTTACAGGAAGATTGTAAGCTGGGATCACTTTTAAAAACTGGCTCTCCGGATTCGCTAAACTTTATAGGCAGACTATATCGAAAAACAGGCTGCTTATTAATCGTCTTACTATTTTCCGACCCAGGTAAATACGTCTCGCAGCCTTTATCAGTTTTTGAAAAAAATAATCCAGGAAGTCTGGGGCATTCATTACTATTTACAAGACCAAAAGGATTGTAAGCGCTGATTTGTCCTGGTTGCCATCTAGAGCCAGAACTATTGATTGGCTCTTTCCCCTCAGAAATTTCTGGCTGAGGAGCAGGGTAGGATGGGCTGGACTTTTCTTCTACTTTTTCGTCTGAACTGCTGTTACAGGAGGTGGCAAAAGCAAGAATCAAGGCCAAAGCAACTAAAAACCCATGTCCAGCCTTTCGTGCTTCAAATCTATTCATATCAACCCTATGTTTAACGGTTACTACCCCTCTCCTAAAAGCCTCAGAGCCTATTCTAGCAGCTAAATCAGCAAATATTAACCAAAAATGAAGCCTTAAACTCGAATTGATCGAGGCTTAAAATTTAGGTAGTCTGCCCAGCCTTCACCAGCATGCACCCGTAGCTCAGCTGGATAGAGCACTTGGCTACGAACCAAGGGGTCGGGCGTTCGAATCGCTCCGGGTGCACCATCTACGATATTTTAAACGTGTCCTTTCTTGGCTAGAATTTGCTACGAAACAAGGGGACGATGAGGGGAAAAGAGAGTGCCACACGGCACTCCCGACCCGAAGAGAGCAGGAGAATCGCTTTCTCTTAGATCAATCTTCTAAGTTTTTTACCTGAAAGGTAGCAATCCGCCGAGTGGTCATTAACCAAGCCAGCGGCCTGGAGGTAAGCATAAATAATTGTTGGGCCAACAAACCTAAAGCCTTTCTTTTTCAAATCTTTTGAAATTTCATTACTAAGCTCTGTGCTGGATGGATAATCTTTTAGGGTTTTAAAATTTGAAGTAACTGGCTTTCCATTTACATAGCTCCAAATAAACTCATCGAAAGAGCCAAACTCTCTCTGAGTAGCTAGGAAGGCTTTAGCGTTTGAAACTGTACTTTCTACCTTTAGTCTATTTCGAATAATACCTGGATCTTTTAGAAGTTGATTAACTTTCTTCTCTGAAATCTTTGCTACTTTCTTAGGATCAAAATTAAAGAAAACCTCGCGGTAGCGTTCTCTCTTACCTAGGACAGTCTCCCAACTCAGCCCTGCCTGAGCACCTTCCAAAGTAATCATCTCAAAATGAAGCCTGTCCTCATGCACTGGCCTCCCCCACTCTCGATCGTGGTAATCTACATAAGCTAGGTTTTTGAGATTTACCCAGGCGCAGCGTTTTTTCTCTTTCATAAACTTTCTTTCATAAGCAAAATTGGTAATAGTCTTGTTCGCCTCAACAACCTACAGAAGAACCCCAGTCATTAACGTGATCCAGACTGCCCCACCCACACTAAGCACAAAGCCAGCTCTCGCCATGTCACTGATTTTTATATACCCGCCTCCCATTGCAATGGCGTTAGGGGGCGTTGCTACTGGCATCATAAAAGCAAAAGACACTGAAAGCGTCGCTGGAATCATCAACAAATATGGATCAATCTTCATTACCTCTGCACTAGAAGCAAGAATTGGTAAGGCTATTGCAATTGCAGGTGAGTTTGAAAACATTTCGGTTAGAAAAGTTGAGAACAGACAAACCGAAAATACAATTAGAGTCTGAGAAGACCCAGCTAAGCTAACTAAACCGCCAGCCATCCATTCAGTTAAACCGGTAGATTTCATTCCCTCAGCTAGTGCCAATCCACCTCCAATTAACAGTAGCACTTCCCAAGGAATTCTTTTGGCCCATTCCCAGTTGAGCAGTCTTTCACCTGAGCTAGAAAAAGAAAAAAGCATCAAAGCTCCTAGTATTGCCACACTGGCGTCATGAACTGGAGGAAGGCCCAAAAGTGCATTCCAACCAGGTATGCTGAAAACTCCAAAGTTCAGATCTCTTCTAAATATCCAGAGTAAGGCAGTAAACAAAGCTATCAAAGCCACGCCTTTTTCCCCTCCTGACATTCTTCCTAGTGAGGATAGTTTACTTTGAATAACCTCCCCACCTAAACCAGTGCTAGCGCCTGCTTTTCTCCCGACCCAAAACCCCAGATAAGCCCAAACTAAAAGCACGAAACTAATCGATATCGGAGCAGCAAAGCTCATCCACTCAACAAAACTAATCTCAGGCCTCTCCGGAAACAAAGTCTCTACTTGAGTTAAAAATATTAGGTTTGGAGGTGTTCCAACTGGTGTGCTGATTCCTCCAACATTCGCTGCATAGGCAATACCCAAGCAAACCACTAAACCGAAAACACGACGACGTTCTGGGTCTTGAACCTGAGAAATCACAGCAAGAGCTATTGGTATCATCATCACAGTGGTTGCCGTGTTTGAGATCCACATCGAGAGAAAAAATGTTGCCAGCATAAATCCGGCTAACATTCTTTTCGTTCCGTCACCCACCAATGAGATAATTTTTAAAGCTATACGCTCATGCAGGTTCCATTTCTGCATAGACATCGCAATCATAAAACCACCCATAAAGAGGAAAATATTGGGATGGGTGTAACTACCTGAATAATTTTTGATCTCTCCTATTCCCAACACCGGAAAAAGTATCAAAGGAAGCAAAGCTGTGGCCCCCATAGGAATTGCATCACTTAGCCACCAAATCGCCATTAGCACGGCAACGGCTGCAGCTTTTAGACCGAGAGGGCTTAAACCCTCTGGAGCTGGGCAGAGCATGATCAGAATAAAAAAAACAATTCCGGCAACTAAGCCTAAACTTGGGGATTTATTGGCAGACAAAAAACACTCCTAGACTAGAGAAATTAATGCTGTATTTCTACAGCTTTTCTTTCACAAGAAAAACTACAGTAGCTTTATAGGCAAGCCGAAAGAGCTTATAACACAGATGGAATAGGAGTGGACAAAGCGATGCCATTAAAATCATTACCAAGCCCTACAAAACTCAAAGATTTGGCTGCTGAGCACTCTGCTCCTATTTCCGGCTGGCCTCAGGTAGTGCTGATACTCGCTGGCGTCTATAATATTGTTTTTGGACTCTGGGCCATTTTTTGTCCTTCTCACTACTTCGCCATTACTGGACTAGAAGCCGTCAACGGCAACCTCTGGCAGTGTATTGGTATGATTGTCGCTCTCTACGGAGTAGCTTATCTAATTTCCAGTTCAGATATTTCCCGCTATTGGCCCATAGTTGCAATAGGACTCGTTGGAAAGATTTTTGGGCCAATTGGATATCTTTGGGGGCTATTCACTGGTGAAGCTACGGGGGGAATGTTTTGGATAATTCTTTTCAATGACCTTGTTTGGTGGATTCCTTTTTCCTTAATTCTCTTCAAACTGATTAATAAAAACTGGCGTAAAAACCAAGGAATAGAAAGTATAATTTCAAATTCAACTTTAGATAGCTATTCAAAAATTTACAAAGCATCAAAAGACAATAACCTCCTCTTTGTTTTCCTCAGGCACTTTGGCTGTACTTTTTGTCAGCAAGCTTTGAAACAAATAGCTGACGACTATAGTAAATTTCTTAAAAAGGGAGTCACCCCTGTGCTAATCCACATGGGTGAAGAAGAGAACTTCAAGCAATTCATAGACAAGAATAACTTGGAAGGCTGTTTACAGATTGAAGACAAACAGCAAGTTTTTTATTCTATTTTTGAGATGCCTCGAGCTGGGCTAAACAAAGCCTTTACCGGCAGTATTTTAAAAGATGCCATAAAAGCCGCTAGAGAGATCGGGAGCACAGTCGGCACCCTCAATGGTGATGGTTATCAATTAGGGGGAGCAGTTCTAATTGAAAATAGAAAGATAACTCGACTTCGAAAAAACAAAGACGTTAGAAATGATTTTTCTTATCTGAATTTTGCTACTGAGAAAGAGAAAAAAACTTCTTCTAAAACTGAAAAGAATAAGCAATCCGCAGATAGCCTAACTCTATATTATGACGAAGCCTGCCCGGTCTGTAAAATTGAAGTTGATATGCTCAAGTCTATTACCAAGCCTGAGCTTGTTAGCTATGTTGATATTAGCCCTGAAGAATACAAGGCTCCAAAAGATAAGACCAAAGAAGAACTAATGGCAGAAATTCATGCCCAGACTGCAAACGGAGAGTGGGTCACCGGCATGGAAGTCTTTAGAAAACTATATACGCACACACCATACAGCACAGTGTTCAACCTTACTGGCCTGCCAGTTCTGAAACAGATTTTTGATTTAGGATATGTGGTCTTTGCCAAGGTTCGACCGTATCTGCCAGGACGTAAAGCTAATTGCCAAGGGTCCTGCTCTGTCTAGAGGAGATAAGCTTTCATCTAAGACAATATCCAACTGTAATAATTACAGATTATTGGTTAAAGTTGATAATTTTAGTCAATAATGTATTATTACTTAAAAAGCGACCGGGTAGTGAAAAGGTTTTACTCTCCTGTTTGGATTGCCATGAAGTCTTGAATCCTCAAGTCTTCTAATCAATCCAACAGGAGAAAATTACCATGGCCACGAGATTAGTAGTCATAGTTTTTTGTTTTTTTACACACTTGGGTACAGCTAATGCTGCCCCTACACTAGCTGAGGCGGAAAAAGCCTTGGTAAAGATAGTTTGTGGGGACGCACATTGCAGTCCTCCAATAACCCTGAGTAATTCAATCAGTCCCAATATTAGATATGGAGGGTTCCCAAAGGAACATGCCAAATTAGTTGGAGCAGTTTTTGAAATAATCTGCTCCCATATGGACAAGGATGAAAGGTTAAAGGGAATATGTACCTTCTCCAGAGAAGCGTCGGTCGGGATAAGTCCAGATGTACGAAGGAATGCTGCCTGTGTTATTGACTACAGTTTTCCGATGAAACCCCGTCCGCTGGCCATACACCCTCAAGCAAACTTTGCTGAAATCCAAAGCTGCATAATTTGGGCTGGATTGTCTAACGTGCTGGCTGGCAGTGGTGCTTCTTTAGACTACTGTAGCAAAGACGAGCTAGGGCTTTTAGAAGCACTGGTTGCTACCAATGGTGAGTTTCAGAAAGTCGTCTTCAGTTTTGAAGAACTTTCAGACACACACCGTATTTTGCTAAATAATTCTTTCTTAACTCAATCCCAAAAGGATAAGAGGGAAATGGGCAATAGGCTAGCAAGATGCCCTAATCTAAAAGAGGAAGATATTTAACCTCGAACAGTTGATTTATTAGAGAGGTTTGTACGGGGGCAATTTTGACTACCAATTTGGTAGCTTCAAAAATGCCCCCTTGTAGGAATGGTTGAAATAACTAGCGGTCGCTTTCTTCGCATACTCTCCGTCAAGAGTTCTCAGGACTCAGTAAATCTAGAAATTATCAAAAAAACTTTAAACATTGGTTATTTTGGTATTTTTGTTCGAGACAAGACCCTACCTACCCGACTGAACTAAGCAATGCGACAGTTATTGTTACTCTACTTAGCTAGAGGAGTTGTCGGCCTACAACCAATTCGTTTGGTTGAAACAACAAAATTATCGATCCATCTTTTTTGAGTGGCTGGAGCCTCTCCCTTATTCCAGTAATTCTCAAGAAAAATGCCATTGATGCCATGCTTTTTGTAGCTAGCTATAAAATCTAACCCAGTTCTAGCTGTATCAAACTTATCATCCACCCAAAGCTGCTGCTCTCCATCAGGCTCCCCCGGAGTATTTAACTTTACATTGGTCTCAATACATATCCAACGATTGTTATACTCGGGGGCATGTATCTGGCTCCAACCGTCTCTAGCCTTAAGCCAAGTGAAAGCTCCAATATTGTTATATCCTGAGCAGCGAATGTAATCTTTGGTAGAGCAATTAACAGGGTCAAGTCTTAAACCTCGGCCACTAGTAGCTCCCCAAACGTGAGCGACCATAGCTTGAGACCAATCGTCTTTTGCAAAGACTGAGGCTCTAGACATTTTATCCGGTACCCCTGACCAGCCCTCCGACATTCTCAAATAAAACCTATAATAAATTTCTCTGAAGTGCTCTCCTTCTCGAATCCCATTGTTCATCGATTTTGGAGTATCACCAAAAAATAGTTGCAGGTCTCCGGCACCAACCGTTCCTGGATGGTAGGTTGCTTCCCAAGCACTACTGCCGCCTATACCCTGATTATCAACCACCTTTGCTGGACCTTTAGTTCCTCCGAATCCACCCTTTCTTTTTAAAGGTTTTCCTGAGTCAAAGTTTTCGCAAAAAATCCAATCCGAATCTGGATTAGCGCACTCATCAACCGCTGGAATAATCTGAGCAGGGAGAGAGCAAGCTCCGAAAAAAATACTACAAACAAGTAAAATTATATTTCTCATCACTAAAACTATTCCAACTGAGTTAAAAGTAAAAGCTAGCAGTATACTAGCTTAGTTCTCAGAAGTTTTCGAATCCAAAGAGTAAAAATCGTTAAGAGACAGCTGTTTTTCGAAAAAGAAGATAAAGAAACCAAGGGCTTCCCGCTAAAGCAGTAATTATCCCTACTGGTAGTTCAGCTGGGGCAAGTAAAACCCTAGCCAAACAATCACAAGTCACCAGAAAACCGCCTGCTGTGAGCATTGATAGCCAAAACAATGTTCTATGAGCAGGACCAATAAGAATCCTTACAAAATGAGGTATCACTATTCCTACAAAACCAATTGGCCCCACAAAAGATACTGTTATCCCCACAATAGAAGACACTAGAACAAATAGCTTAAGTCTAAGCCGGCTAGCATCTACCCCTCGACTAAAGGCAAGCTCATCTCCCATCGATAACAGGTCCAAATCCGTTGACTTGAAAACCCCCATAGCTAAAAGAATGAGAGCCCCTATAGCAAGCGTGCCTACTCCAAGATAATCAATTGTTTCGAGCCCTCCCATTAACCAGCGGATAATCTCGTAGGATTCATTAAAGCTACTTGTATACTGCACAAACAAAACAAGACTTGAAAATAAGAAACTTATTACTACCCCTCCTAGCAACATTGTTGCTGGTCCATAGGCGTTACCTTTAGTGCGGTAAAGCAATACTACCAACATTGTTGCTATCAATGCTCCAATCACCCCACCTAGGGCTGGAAGGGAAAAACCAAATATAGCTGAAGTCATTCCTAGTTTAATAGAAAGTACCGCTCCAAAAGAAGCACCTCCTGCCACTCCTAAAGTATAGGGACTAGCTAAGTCATTTCGAAACAAAGACTGAAAAACTACGCCAGCTCCACCAAGAATAGCACCTGCAAAAAAACCTAAAAGAACTCTGGGAATTCTAAGCCTTAGCAAAATCTCATCCGAAGCAGAGAAACCAAAGCCAGCTGCACCCACCATTGGAGCAAAGACCAACGCAGCTAGTGCGAAAACGATTAATAGGCTTACACGAAAGCCCTTACAAGAAAATCTACAGAAGTTGCTCACCGAACACTCTCCGGCAAAATCATTTTACTTTGACATTCTGGGTGCTTAACAAAAACAAACTTTCGATTATAAAGCTCTATAAGCTTTTGCTCTTCGACTAAACCAGAAGGCACTCCATGATAAAATTTCTCACCATCTTTAAGAGCTAAAATATTATCACTGGAAACGCTACAACGATTAAGATCATGACTCACAACTATAATTGATTTTTCAGCCTTAAGATCTGACAGTAAGCTAAAGAGAGCTTCTTCATGCTCAGGGTCAAGAAAAGCTCCTGGCTCGTCCATTAAAATCATAGGAGTTTCTTGAGCCAGGGCGGCTGCGACAAAGACTCTTTGTCGTTCCCCCCCAGAGAGACTTGTAATAAGTCTTGAAGAGAAACTTTCGCATCGAGCCAGTTTAAGAGAGTCTTCCACAACTGACCCATGCTTATTGGATCTGTCGAAACTATTTTTAAAATGAGGTCTTCTAGCTAGCTCTACGAATTCCCTGACACTAAAGCCAGGAAGATGTTCTCCGACCTGAGGGATATAGCTAATCAGTTTAGAAATTTCCTGCCTTGAATACTTACTAGCTTCTTTTTCAGATATTTTACAGCTACCAGAGTATGCCAAAAGAGATAGTAAACATCGAAGCAGTGTGGTTTTTCCTGAACCATTTGGACCGACAATTGAAGTTAGGCCCTTTTTCGGCAAAGAAAAGCTCAGCTCTTTAAGTATAGCTTTCTCAGTTCCGGTTGGGGTAAAAGATAGATTGCTAACCTCAATCACGAGTTTGCCTCAAAACTTTAGCAAAATCTTCGACGATCAAAGGGTAGCGTGGTCCTGGGTTAACCAAATACTCAGGAGTTAAAATAAAAATATTCTTTTTAAGCTTAGGAGATAAACCAGGAAGCTCTTTCCAACGCTTAATTACCTGCTTTTTCTTAACCACAGTTCCCTCTACCTCTGGAATTAGATTTATAATTAAGTCTGGTGCGGTTGAAACCAGTCCCTCTGGACTTAGTTTTGGGAATTCTAGATTTCCCTTATAAGCATTAGACACACCTAAAAACTGAAGTATCTCTTGGTAAAGAGTCTTGTCTCCTGAAATGAACACAGATTGAAGGCTTTCCGCTCCACCAAAAACTACCAGAGCAGAGAGCTCTTTTTCTTTAAAGTTGTTCCTTAAGAGATCAAGCCTCTCTCTATTGTTCTTTACAATAATTTTGCCTTTTTTATCCTCACCAAGCGCTTTAGCGATCTTTATAATTGAATCATCTATTTCAGCTAAAGTTTCCTGACTCACTAAAATTTTATCTATACCCTTAAAGGTAAATTTCTCTCGAGCTAGTTTGTGTTCAGCAGGTGCCACTATCAGGTCAGGCTTCAATGATAGAATCTGCTCCAAGTTGGAGTCATAAAGTCCACCAACTGAAGTAATTGATTTCGCAGCCTCTGGATAGTCAGAGTAGGAGGAAACGCCGACAAGTGACGATCCCCTACCTAAAGCAAAAACGATTTCTGTAATGCTAGGAGAAAGAGTGACAATCCTTTCAGGGGATTGAGCAAAAGCTGCCCTGCTAGTGAAAATCACCAGCAGGAGCAGCCCAACTATCTTTTGAATGCTAGAGACGGAACTCAACTCCACCAAAGGCGGCAATATCCGTAGTTTCATAACCTGCTAGCTCCTCGTAATCTTCATCAAAAAGATTGTCGATTCGTAGAAAAGGTTTGATATTGTCAGTAAGCCAATAAGAAGCCCTTAGGTCAACTCGCTCGTAATCATCCATATCGCTTAGATCGGTATCAATTCTATCTCTGACCAAAAGAAGTGAAATACCAACATCTAACTTAGGAATTGGACTAGCGTTTATGGAAAGTCGAGCCCGATGCTTCGGTCTTCTCACCAGTTGCTCTCCAGTGGCATCATCCTCTGTATCAGTCCAAGTGTAATGAAGCTCTGCGAATACACCAGAAAAAATATCGACATTTAGGGCTGATTCGATTCCCTGAATATTAGCTTGGTCTATATTTGCAGCAAGAAAAGTCTCGGGGTCGAAAGTGATCAAATCATCTATCTCACTTTGAAACCAAGTAAGGGTTAAAGAGGCCTTATCCTTAACTAAAGGGATTTCAACGCCCAGGTCATATCCCCAGCTAGTTTCTGCCTCTAAATCTGGATTTCCAAAACCTGGAAAAAAAAGTTCATTAGCCGAAGGAGCTTTAAATCCAGTTCCAAAACTACCTCTAAAAGTCACGTCACACTCTTCACAGGTGTAAAGCAAAGAAGTTCGAAAAGTAGTCTCATCCCCAAAATCAGAGTCATCATCGTAACGAACTCCAGCCGTAATTACTGGCCAATCTTCAATTACGAATTTTTCCTGTATGAAAAAAGAATTAATATCCCGACTAACATCAACATTTCCGTTGTCATCAGTTTTTCTGCTTTCAAAGGTGTGACCCAGAACCAGAACCCCGATCCAGTCTGGCAGCACTTCTAAAGTTGTCGTAATGCTCTCAGTTTGACTTTCAATGTCGTAGTTATTGAACTCACTATCAGGATCTGTTCCCTCTAAATTGTCACGACTCGCTCCAAGCTTAACGCTTGCTTTAAAATTTTCGCTAATAGGATGAGATAAAGAAAGCGCTCCGGCTAATTGATCGTTGTCTTGCTCAAAATTCGGGTCATCAACTGGCCCCTCGGTAAAGTCGAAGCCATCTAATTCCGCTTGACCATTAACATAGCGAACCGAAAGCTCTGCTTTTCCTTCCTCAAGAAAGCCTGCCGAAACTTTTCCGTTTAAAGCTAGATTTTCGTAAGAATCTTTTTCGGTATTGCCATTTCTCTCAGAGGCAGTAGAAAAACCGTCACTGTCTGAATAGGCTGCAGAAAAGCTAGCTGAGACTGCCTCTTCTACCACAGCCACCTGAGCCAAGTAGTTCTGCGTTCCAAAGCTTCCACCCGACAACTGAGCTTTCCCCGAAACTCCCTGACCGGAGCCCGAGGAAGTAATGATGTTAATTACTCCTCCAATTGCTTCTGAACCATAGAGAACACTCTGCGGACCCCTAATTATTTCTATGCTTTCAATATTAGAAGCATTCAAATTAGAAAAATCAAAAGAGCCAGTCGCATTTGAATTAGCTCGAATGCCATCAATTAAAATCAAAGTATGATCGCTTTCAGCTCCTCGAATAAAAACGCTGGTCACTCCACCTGGCGCACCAGTTCTTACTACATCCAAGCCAGCCGTTTCTCGGATCAGGTCCGCTACTGAGGTTTTGTTACTTCGCTCTATTTCTTCTTTGGTGATCACAGAAACTGAACTTCCTGTTTGATCCAGAGAAGTAGGAATTCTGTTTGCAGTAATATAGAGATCCACCGGTTCTCTATCGAGTTCGGGATTTACCTCTTGAGCAAAAGCAAAAGAGCTAAAAGCAACGGAGCTGGCAATAGTAGCCAGAAATAGTTTCTTTTTCATTTTTTTCCTTTTCCCACACGCGGGGAATTTAAGATCCGAGTAACAACTTTAAGGCTAGATATCCTGACTTAGGTTTATTAGTAACTATTAAAAGCTACCTTACTTACTCACCACACCTTCCCAAACCAAAGCGGTTTAGTGGTCGAGAAAATTTTTCTCAGTGGCTTTCATAACCAATACAGTTGCGCGACAGCGAGGGATTCACACCCAGATTCCCTAACCTCAAGTTTTCAATCACAAGGATTAATTTATTTTACATTCTGGCTGAACCATCGCAGATAATTTAATCAGGCTCAAGGCTAGAGACTAAAATTCAATTCCCTTTTGCGCTTTTATACCATTATCAAAGGCATGTTTGGGCGATTCAACTAAAGAAACTGTATCAGCTAACTCGAGTATTGATTTGTCAGCTCCCCGGCCAGTGATTACAACATGTTTATTGTCGGGCTTTGACCTTAGGGCGGACACTACTTCGGTGGGATCTAAGTAACCAAAGGAGGTTACGACGTTTAACTCATCGATCAGAACATAGTGGATACTTGGGTCGGCGATCATCTTCTTAGCCCGCTCCCAACACTCCTTGGTTCGCTCTATATCACCCTGCTTATCCTGGGTGTCCCAAGTAAACCCTTCACCCATACTGAAATATTCAACATCAGGATGCTTCTCACAAAAGAGCATTTCCCCTGTCTTCCACTGGCCTTTAATAAACTGAACTACTCCGGCCTTCATTCCATGGCCAAGGCACCTAAGAACCATGCCGAACCCCGAGCTAGACTTTCCTTTACCGTCACCAGTTAGAACAATTATTACGCCCTTATCAGTCTTAGCCTTAGCAATATCATTAGCCACCTTGGCCTTAACTTCTTTCATTTCATTTTTGTGGTCATTCATGCCCTACTGATTAGCCTCTTCAAAAGAATCTAGCTAGGGCGAATTGCTATAAATTTAGTCTCTTTTAAGGTCTTGCACCTTATCTAATGGACGACTATATATTCGGGCACATCGGGCTTACTGGCCCACAGAAGTAACGGAGAGGTGACCGAGAGGCCGATGGTGCTCCCCTGCTAAGGGAGTGTACCCTTGCGGGTACCGAGGGTTCGAATCCCTCCCTCTCCGCCATAGGTTTAATTTAAAATACTCTATTCGTTACTGCGGCCGTTTCTCTCGCTGCGGCGTGCTGCAGCACGCCTCACTTACTCATCCCCTTGCGCTTTGATAAGAATCCAAATCACGACTCTGGGAAATTTCAGCTATATTTTTCTTCTTATATCTTACGCATTTTTTATAATCTGTCGCACCCCCAATCCTTTAACTGGATTAATATTGAGGGTGTAATTTTAATACTGGAGAAAAATCAGATTTTTAAGTGACGATTGGCGATCTAATTAACGTTTTGTATCTAGAAAAGTAGGGGGACGAGAGATCTACCAGAGATCTAAAAATGAAAAACACTTTGAAAAAAACATTTAGAAAACGAGGGAGGAAAAATAACTTCCGCCCTCATTTTCAAAACTTCTAAGACTTCCTCCAGACTAGCCAATAGGCTAAACCACCTGAAAGTCCGAGGACAGATAGTGCTACCTGAGCGCCTAAGTAAGAGGCAATAATGGCGCCAAGTAAAACAACTATTGGCACAATAGATCTAGCCATACTTTCGAGGACGAAGTATTCACCAGACTTATTATCTCGTATCTCAAGTTTCTGAATCCTTAGCAGAACAGAAACTCCCCCAATATTAAACAAAACCCACCAGCTTGAAAAAGCAACAAAGAGAAAACTCTTTGCAGTAAAAAAAGCGAGTATTGTTAGGACTACGGAGGCTGATATACTCGAAACGACTATCCACTCAGGCTTGAGAAATCCCGGTCTTAGGTGAAGCTTCTTCAATAGTATCCAGCATAAAGCGAATACAAAAGAAGTAACCGCAACCAGCCTCATAGAAAGGTAAGTTTCTTGAAGCTCAGAGGCAGAAAAGGAATCCCCCAGAAAAGCCAGAAAAGTATAGTTTGAAAGCCGGCCAATAGCAGCTCCCAAAATACTGACAAGAATGAGAAAGCCCATACCTTGTCTCATATTGGTTGCTTGCAGAGACTTTCCAATCTCAACAAAGAACCATCCAATACTTTTCTGATTCGGTTTCGAAACATTCTCTTCCTCACTATCCATCTGTAACTGCACCGCAGCTGCAATGAGAGTCAGCAAGCCTGTGAAAAGAAGTGGCATGGTTGGGCTCTCTGATACTTTGGCAAAAGCCAAACCAATACCCAGCGAAACAAGAAAGCCCAATGTTTCACCAATTTGTTTACGAAACAGTGAATCAGCTTCATCCCCTTCATCAGATATTCTAACGGCATAGGCTTTTGAAACTGGCCGGTAAAACGCCTGAACCACGCCGTAGCATAAACGAATAATGAAGATTGTCAGGATTCCTAAAACTCCAAGCACCGAACTGAGACCAAGACCAACATTCAATATGCTGATTACAAACAAACAAATTGCAAGGTACTTTCTCTTTTCAATCAAATTCGACAACCTCAGAGGAAGTCCATTGACAATCAGAGGTGGCAAAAAAAATAGAAAAGGAAAGAGTGCCAGAATAACAGGCGACTTTGCGAATCTATAAAGCTCGACAAGCAAGAATGCTGTGGCAATCCAATCGGCCAGCGACAGTAAGAAAGCTACTAGGGCGTACTTGCCCTGATTATCAAAGGCAAGTTTCAAAATAATCTCCTTAAAACCTCAAAAAAATGTAATCAAAGTGTTTTTTGGAAACGTAACTTGTCTCCCGAAAACACTAAGCGCATCCAATACTAGAAAGATAAGGGAAAGAACTACTATTGAGGAACTTCCTTTGCAGCCCACATAGGACTGAATAAAAAAGGTCTGTGACGTATAGAATATCAGACCGTGATCACTTACTCTAGGCTAGCCATACAGTTTTCCTTTAGATTCTGTCGCACCCCGACTATGGAACTTACCCCGATACAGATTTGTAAAAGCTATCTTTTCCTAATCACAACAATTAGTTCACCTCTAAATTTCAAGATAAAGTTGAAAGAATTGAAATAGTTAAACTCTAAGTTGTTACTAATTTTATTAGTATAAACAACCTTGATACAATTCCGATCTCAATGACCTGATTTCACGAACAGGTCCACTCTAGTAACCCCAAAGACTCCGCTCTTTAAAACCACAAATACTGGTCAAATGTTTAAAGCATCTGTCGGAACTCTGATTCCCAGAGTGTTGCTACACTATTTAACAGCTAAACCAGCAAATCTACTTTGCCCAGGATAGTAATTAGGTTTTTAAAACTAAGGTTACTATGCTGGGCATCTTTTTTATAATTTCTAGAAAATTTACGTTCCTCCCCCTAAGCCTATTCCCTGATCGCAACGACAAAGTCAGTATTAACCCTTCTTACCTGAGATCTTGGCTCCCCTTAACCTGTCTAAAGAATGCGGACTTAGATTCCGTCGATTCTGCTGTGCCAAGTTCTCTGAGATGTCGAGTTGGGTAGATACGTATAAGTAAACTTAGATAGATGAGGCCCTTTCCTAGGGTTTTATCACTACACATTCACATTTGGAGAACGTAATGCAATATCTGTTTTGGTTTGCCCTCGCCGTCGGCGTCGGGCTGTTGTTTCGTGTGATCCGAGGTCAAGGGAGTTTTGCTTTCCCTTTCCTGATCGGGCTAGTGCTTACGGTTTTTGCGTACTTCGCTTTACCGCCGCTAGCACCATGGTTCATGTTCACTAACTTTCTGATCTGTGCCGTAGTAATCTTCTTCGCGGCGTTTTACCGGAAGCGGAGCACATCTGGGCTAACGACAGGGGTTATCGCACTGTCGATGGTTGCGATGCTAATAGTACCGTTCGTTTCAAGTACTACAATGTTGCGTCCTGATAATGCAACTCGTTACCGTAATCTGCTCGAAATTGAGGAAATCACAGATCCAAAGGCTCTATCAGTTTCGTTAACTGACCCGGCTAAACCCCGCGAAGTTGACGTTGCCAGCGCTAGAAAAAGCGCGCAGGAGTTGCTCGGTAGTGCCAGTATGAAAGGCATCGGTACCCAGTTTAAAATCGGTACCGCCCGTTCCACAATGCGAAACGGTGAGCTCGTCTGGGTTATGCCACTTGAGCACAAAAGACTTTGGCCTTGTCTTACTGGCAAGCCGGTTCCTGGCTACGCCGTAGTAAGTCAGTCTAACCGCATGGTCCGAGAGCTGGTAACCGATCGTCAGATGGTTATCGCTGAAGAGTCCTGCTTTGGCGCAAAACTTGAGAGGGCTGTCTACACTGGTGGCTACTCTGACTATGGGCAGGCAGATCCGTTGTTTCAGATTTCACCTGAAGGAAAGCCTTTCCAGTTAGTACCATTGATGAAACCTCAAATCGGATTTGCTGGTACTATGCCAGTGAAATACGTACTGGCTGACCTGGAGACAGGAAAGCTTGAGTCAATGTCTGCTGAAGAGTTGCCATCTTGGATCAACCGCATTGCCCCGGTCGGTACGGTCATGGATCGAATCGACGAATGGGGTAAATACGTAAAGCCAAGCTGGTGGAATGCCAACATTACAGGTCTTGAAGTACTGACCTCGACTCCTGGCATGACGGTGGTACCAATGGCGGATGGCAGTATGGGTCTTTATACAGGGATCCAGTTCGAGTCCAGTGAAAACGATCAGGCCACGAGTGCTATCTTGGTCATGAATCAGCGCACTTTAAAGGGTAAGTTTTATCCCAGAGAAGGCATCACTGAGACAGCTGCTTGTCGCATCCTGGAAGGTCGTGTGCAAGAAAAAGGGTATTATTGCCCTCAGGTAGTTCTGCACAACCTCAATGGCACTCCGATTTTCTTGGGTGTCTTGAAGGATCAATCAGGAACGGCAGCGCTTCGTGGTATTGTTTCTCAGCTGAACCGAGAAGTTAGTGGTATCGGTGAAACTCTGCACAAAACGAAGTTTGATTTTGTGCAGCAGCAGCGAACTTTTGCCAATAGAGCAGCGCTGCATGAGGGACTGATCGACGAAACTGAAGTTGTAGGTGTCGTCGAGCGGATTGCACTACCATACGACGGGTTCAGAGTTATGATGCTGGAAAATCAGGAGCAGTATTTTCTGGTACCAGTCGAACTAAGCCCTGAAGTAGTGCTAACTGAGAAAGGTGAAACGGTGGAGTTATTGATCATTGAACCAGAGGGTAGCGAAGTAACTCCCACTGGATTCAACAATACGGACATTCGCGATCCTGTTCCCACGGAGCTCGAAGCTGAAGTGAAAGACCTATAGTTAAAAAAGGTCGCAGGCGTTTTAACAAGGATTGTTATTTGTTGAGCCAAGGATGGCTCAACTTTATTTTTTTAGATCGGGTCTCCGTCTATTTGAGTTTACTTTTAAGCCTATAGAAAAACTTAGACTCGCTTAAATTGACTTAAGACAGGTAATGCTCGAATAATAGTTAAAGCTCAGATTTTTAACTTTTATAAAAGGTAACAATTAAAGTCTTATGTCTAAAATCATAGCCCTCGACACTCACGTTACTGACTTTGATGGACTGGAGTTTTCTGGCTTTTCCGATATTGGAGAGTTTAAAAGATTCGAGTTTACCAGGGCCGATGAGCGAATAGAGAGGATTGGCTCAGCTGAGGCAATTCTTACCAACAAGGTTATAGTTGACCAGGAACTGTTAAAAGCATGTCCCAATTTAAAATACGTTGGAGTTACTGCCACTGGTGTTAATAATATCGACCTCGAAGCTGCCAAACAACACGGTGTCACAGTCACTAATGTTCCTGGTTACTCAACTAACTCCGTGGCTCAATTAGTATTCTCCTATATTTTAAAACACTACACTGCTATCGAAGAAAACTCCTCAACCGAACTTCTAAAAGAATACCAGCAGAGCAAGTTCTTTTCGCTCCAGAAAATTCCGACTAGAGAGCTAAAAGGCAAAAGTCTTGCAATTATAGGTTACGGAGAAATCGGGCAGCAAGTTGCAAAAATAGGCGAGGCTTTTGGACTTAAGATATTGAAAGCTGCCTTACCCGGTAGATGCTACCCAGACCAACGAACCTCACTTGATGACATTTTTTATTCAGCAGACATTATCTCACTCCATTGCCCTCTAACTTCAGAAACAGAAGGGTTGGTCGGAGCAAGTAATCTCGCTAAAATGAAGTCAGCCTCAATTCTGATTAATACCGCCCGAGGCCCACTGATAGACGAAGGAGCTTTAGCCTCAGCCCTAAGCAAAAAACAAATTGCTCATGCCTATCTGGATGTTCTTTCGGTTGAGCCGCCAGCACCAGACAACCCTCTTCTTGGTTGCAAAAACGTGACGATAACGCCTCACCTTGCCTGGGCCACTAGAGAAGCCAGAGAACGACTAGTCTATGAAGCTTTCAAGAACTTTCAAGCTTGGGAAAAAGGAGAAAGTAGAAACGTTATCGTGTGAGCTAGCTTAGTAACCAAGTCCCAGAGTAAACTTCAACAGCTGGACCAGTCTTATAAACGCTGTTATCCGACTCGCGCCAATCAAGTTCCAAGTTTCCCCCAGAAAGACTAATTTTAACTTTTCTCTCTGTTCGTCTAGTTAAAACACCAGCTACACAAACCGCACTAGCACCTGATCCGCAAGCAAGAGTTTCCCCAGCTCCACGCTCCCAAGTGCGTTGACGAAGATGAGTTTTAGAAATTACTTCTACAAATTCTACGTTTGTTTTAGCTGGGAAGTGTTCGTGTTTTTCAATTTCAGAGCCAAAGCCTTTAACTAGATCATCATTTAGCTCATCCACAAAGATAACACAGTGAGGATTACCCATAGACAAAGAAGTAACTAAAAATTCACGGTCTAATACTTCTATCTTTTGATTGACTACAGGAGACTCTTGGAATCTGCTTGGAATCTGTTCAGCTTCAAGAATAGGCTGACCCATATTAATAGTTACTGATTCAACACGACTACCGTCCACGTTCAGCTGAACTCGCTTCAATCCACAACCTGTTTCCAAGTCAAACTCCGGCTCAGAATGTATCCCGTGTTCATATACAAACTTAGCGACACAGCGTAGACCATTGCCGCACATTTCAGCCTCTGAACCATCAGCGTTAAACATTCTCATTCTAGCTGCAGCGATTGAGGATGGCTCAATTAAAATTAGACCGTCACTACCAATTCCGAAATTACGATCGGAGATTTTTGCTGCCAAAGCAGAAAGGTCACAATTTAGCTTTTCTTCAAAGCAGTTAACGTAAACATAATCGTTTCCTGCTCCGTGCATTTTGGTAAAGTTCACTTCAGATTCTCGGACTAAAGTTTTAAAATCAGCAGGTTCAACAGATAACATGAAATCAATTCAATTGTATCTAGTATTAGTTTTTTCAGCTCTACTTTCATCTTTGCTTACGGCCTGTTCTTTTGGACAGAGTGAGGAAGATGTCATCTTATCCAGGCTTGAAGAGCTTCGAGACAAAGCTGCTATCAGTAGGAAGTTAAACAAGTTAGAACTGCTAGCCCAGTCGAAAGAGATCGTTGAGTATTTTTGTCCAGTTTTTGATTTTGAGCCCCCTGAGGATTACGAATACTCTGAGTTAAAAAGCTATAGTAAGGATAAAATCAGACAAGGGTTTCTAAAAATGAAGTCCTATCTAGGTGACCTAGAGCTTTCCATTAGCCAAGAAGAAATAGTGATTAATGGTAAAAATGCTTCGGTAGAGCTAACCGGCAGCGCCCTGGGCTCAGCATCTGGGGATGATGGCCAATTCTTCGAGCACCATAGGGGCCAGCTGGAATTGGAAAAAATAGAGGGAGAGTGGCGAATTTGCCGAGCAATTCACTTAGAGAACCTAAGAGAATAGATATTAAAC
>CAZECN010000007.1:0-97229 GCA_964510575.1 uncultured Bdellovibrionales bacterium
CTAACAACCAGTGCAACTCTCATAAACCAATCCACTATCGATTAAACTTTGTCTCTCAAAGCCCACTAAAAGACTTTAGTAAGGCTTGCAAGTAGGAATTAAAAAAGTAATTCAGGCAAGCGCTCTAATTAAAGACTAAATCGGTGACTGAAAAGGTGCCGCAAAAAACCTCCACAAACATCCCACTTTGTGTAAACTTGGAATGATTCACCTTACAGGGAAACATGCTCTGAGTTGCTAAACTTTTTGAGACCGGCCGAAATCCATGCAACCTCCACCTCCTGGCAAAAAATATAGAATTTTTGCAGTAGATGATGCTCCTGAAATTCGAGCCCTTTTAGAAGGAGCCCTTCAAAATGAACAATGGTTGATCACTGTGTTCGAAAGTGCAGAAAAAGCGATTGAGGCCTGTGAAAAAGAAATGCCAGATTTGATTATTTCCGACTTAGAAATGGGTAAAATCAACGGTAATCAGCTATGCCAATGGGTCAAAAACAAAACAAAAGATGATTTTATTCCAGTAATTATTCTCACGGCCCACGGAGACACCAAGAATAAAATAACGGGCCTGGACTCCGGTGCGGATGACTATGTTACAAAACCCTTCGATTTCGAGGAATTAAAGGCTAGGGCCCGGGCCCTACTTCGGACTCGCTCCTTAACCCTAGCTTTGAAAGACGCAAAGAATGTTATCGAAGAGAAAGAAAAACAAATAATAGCTACTCAAATCGCCGCCGGCACGGCTCACGAACTGGGCCAACCTCTCACTACAATAACCTTGAACTGCAAGCTTCTAAGAGAAACTGCCCCTGGAAGCCTTGAGCAGGAGGAAATTCTTGGCTCTATAGAGAGTGGTTGTCAGCAAATGAAAGAAATCCTAGGTCGTTTAAATAATTTAGAGCGTTATTCTAGCTCTAGTTACACAGCAGGCTTAACTATCGCCAACATCTTGAAATCAGAATAGATTTTTAAATAAAGGCACTTTTTGCTCTTCTTCTGCAGCTATTTCCGACAAATAAAGTTTAGGAACCCGTCTTTAAAATTTAGGCAAAAAAATCACCCGGTTAACTGAGATATAGCTTGCCTGCGCGCTCAGGAGCAGTTAGCGTGTCTATAGGCATTTTTATTAGGCAAAACAGGGGTTACCAAAAAAGGGAACAGGTAATGACAAGAGCTCAGCTGATCGCAACAGTTGCTGAAAAAACCCAGGTAAGTACCAAGACTTGCGATATGATCATTCGCAAGTTTTTGGACACTATTACCGAAGAGGTTGCCGCAGGTGAAAAAATCACAATTAGTGGTTTCGGAACCTTCGAAAGAAAAAGACGGAAGGCAACCATGGCTCGTAATCCTCAAACTGGTGAGCCTATGGAAATTGAGTCGCAAAACGTGGCGGTTTTTCGAGCTGGTTCAGGCCTGAAAGATGCAGTGAAAGCCCGTGACAGCCATACCAACCGACCCATAACCGAAGGCTTCGGCCGAATCTTGGACCAAGATTAGTTCTTGGCTCCTCTTTGGAAGTTCAATCAAGTTCACAGAGCTTAAGATAGCGCTGACATTTGATTGTTATTATGCCATCATAACCTAGTTGCGCATATAAATCTGAAGTTTCTAAGAGTTGTCCAGAGCAATGGCTGAATCGGCTATATCAGTAAAAATCATTGCAGAATCACTGAATGCTGAAGTGTTTGGTGAACCAGAAAAGTTGATTTCTGGGATTAAACCCCTCGTTGATGCTGGTGAGAATGACCTTACTTTCTTTGCTCCAACAGATAAGAAATCCAAGGGGGAACTGCACTCCATCGCTTCGGATTCTTCAGCCGGAGCCATACTGGTCAGCAAGTTTGAAGAAAAGTTCAAATCCACTCAAATAGTTTGTCAGAACCCTCTTCAGGGCGTGATTCAAATTGCAAGAACCTTAGTGCCAGAAACCCTTCCTAAACTAGGGGTTCACCCAACGGCTATTGTTGGCGAAAACTGTTCAATCGGAAACGACAGTCGCATCGGAGCATATTCTGTGATTGGCGATGGAGTAACTATCGGTTCCGGTTCCACCATTCACCCTCATGCCGTTATTTACGACGGTGTGAAAATTGGCAGCGACTGTGTGATTCACTCAGGGGCCGTGCTTAGAGAAAATATTTCCCTGGGTAATGCCGTAGTTGTTCAAAACGGAACCACTCTCGGAACAGATGGCTTTGGCTACATACCTCATCCTCAACTCGGACATGTGCACATTCCTCATATCGGAACTTTAGTTGTTGAAGACAATGTAGAAATTGGAGCTAACTCCTCGATAGACCGAGGCACCCTTGGCAAAACTAAAATTGGTGCCCAAACCAAAATTGATAACTTGGTTCAAATTGGCCACAACAATCAGGTCGGGCAGCGCACCTTGATTTGTGGGCAAGTCGGAATAGGTGGAAGCTGTAATATCGGTTCTGACGTTACTCTAGCCGGCTGCGTTGGTGTAGCGGATCATATTAAAATCGAAGACGGTGTTAGAACGGCCGGAATGACAGGGGTTAGTAGAGATCTAGTTGCAAACAATGAAGGAAGCTCAGATTACGCGGGGCTTCCTCCTGTTAAAGTCTCAGCCTGGAGAAGACAAGCTGCTGCAATAATCAAACTCCCTAAACTGATAAAAGACTTGAGAGATTTAACTAAAAGAATTGAAAAACTTGAAAAGAATAATGAAAAATCATAAAAATACTAAGCTTTCGTACTTCAAAACCTTATTGATGGTAATAGCTATCTGTAGCCTAGCAGCCTGCTCCTCGAAGACTTCATCAGAAACCGACCCAGAGGCCTCTCTAGTCAAAGGCCTTGAGAACGACAAATTTGAAAATAATGAGCAGAGAAGCGCCCTAGAAGAAAAGTACTACCAAGATGCAACCCAAGCTTTCGAAGAAGAGTTATATACCATAGCGGCCAAGAACTATGGTCTACTTCGAAGTGCTTTCCCAGGCAGCCGTTACTATGAAGAGGCAGTTGTCAAAACAGCAGATGCTCTTTACGAATCTGGGAAGTATGAAGAAGCCATTACCAGTTATCAAGAATATGTAAGTCTTTACCCTAAGGGCAAGGCCATTGAGAGAGCCAGTTTACAAATAGCGCGAGGCTGGCATCAACAATTCAAAGGAATCTCACGGAACCAAGCACCACTTGATAGCGCAGCTACGGCCTATCAATCTTTTCTAAAAAAGTTCCCTAATAGTGATTTCAGACAAGAGGCAGTCAAAGACTTAGAGTTAGTCACCAACAGGAAGTCTGAATGTGAGGCGGAGGTTATAAAATTTTACCTCAAGAAGGATAAGCTGCAGGCCGCTGCGAGTCGCTATGCAGATTTAAAAAGGAACTTCCCCAACTCCCCTGCTTTGCAAGAAGTTCAGGAACTAATTGGCGATCAATACTCGGATCATATTTCCAGAATTCAAGAGCTAGCAGCAGTTAGTCCGAAAAATATGGACAAGAGATACCAAGCGGTGGAGCCCCTAAACTCTGATTCTGAAACTGCAAGAGCAAGACTTAAACCAGCACCATAAAACTAGTTCAAAAGTCCTTCTTTTTTCTGTCTTCTTAGAGGCTGCAGAAAGGTCAGAAAAGGCTTGAGTTTTAAACAGGTTATCAAATTAACCGTAATGAATTATCACCAATTGCAAACCCTCGACACTATCTCTAATAAAGATTCCTAGTATTATCAGCTATTTAGCTTTTAGTTTCTTGAGTGATTTGATTTTTATTCTTTATGCTAGTTAAATCATCGGTAACTCCACTGAGGCTGTGAAGATGTGGGAGCAATGGTTGTTTTAGAATGTTTGAAAATAGAACTTTCTAAAGAATTTTCTAAGACCATTGAGATCTATGACAGCTAAGGAGTTTGGGTTTGGTTATAGCCCACCTGCGGTAAGCATCTGATCTTCCGCGGTTCTAGTAATGAGAGGGAACATATTTAGAGGAAGGAACTAGCGATCATGGCAGTTAAGCTTTCAAGAGAAGAACAATACGGAATAATGGCTTTAGTAGACCTAGCCTACAATCTAGGTGGCGGTCCTGCTCAAGTTCGACAAATTGCAAAACGGCAGAGAATTCCTCAGAGATTCCTCGAGCAGATTTTTGCAAAGCTCAGACAGGCTGAAGTGGTAATCGGAAAGCGAGGTCCTCGTGGTGGTTACTCTCTGGCTAAAGAGCCTGGTGAAATAAGACTTGAAGAAGTTATGAGAGCTCTTCGTCCAAAACTCCAAGAAGATAACAGAACAGATGCCCCAGCACTTGCTGAGTTAATCGACGTAGTTTGGTCTGAAATTGAAGATTCCTTTCAAACAACCTTGAGAGGCGTTTCTCTGGCCAACTTATGTGAAAGAGCTAAGGCTCTTGGCATTACTGATGTTGATACAGCTGCTCCAGAACTACTAGCTCAAGAAGCTAGTAATCTGCTGAACAGAGATACTGTTAACTAGATTGGTATAGTACCCAGGCCGCACATAGCAACTGTGCCCTCTAGTTCCCATGAGCTGTTACGCTAAACGGTTTCTGGATTCTATAATCAATTGAAAAAAGACCGAGTAATACCGGTCTTTTTTTTTGTAACTTCTTAGGCCTTATTGCCCCAAATCCCATTTTCCCTAATAGCCAAATTTAGTGGAAGCTAGTCGTAAGCCTTTCCAAGGGCTCAGTTTTTAGGTATTTCTCATCTAGACCCCGTTACTGTACGAGGTTCCCGAATAATTTGATGGAGCTGTTCGTTGGAAAAACTTCAAGATATATTGGATTCTCTGCCGCCTAGTATAAGGTCGGCTTTGCAATTCGCCAGCACAGCGAAAGGTGCTGTTGCCGTCTTGGGGTATGCTTGCCTTCTTTTATGCGGGCTATTCGCTTTAATGCTCGGCATGCTTCTGAACCGCTATATTACGGGTAGTGGAATCAGCTCCCCCAATGTCTCCCAAGTTCAAGATATTGGTATAAACTCATCAGGTGGAAAAACGCCCTTGGGTAGTTTTGCTGTGATAAACCGAAGGAATATCTTCGGGAAGGCCCCAGCTCCAGCTCCTGAGAAAGCTCCTGAGCCAGTAAAAAAATCGGATTTAAAACTAAGACTCGTCGGCACCAATACTGCTGTTAAAGAGAGAATGTTTGCCATAATCGAAGATATCAAAAAGAAAGAGCAAGATATCTTTAAGATTGGGGAAGAAATTTTCAATACCGGAGCCAAGGTTGAAGAAGTGCTAGCCGAAACCGTAAAAGTTAGAAGAGGGGCGGAACTAATCACGCTCCAACTAGGAAAAGGCTCCTCATCCGGTTCTGACTCGGGAGGATCTGAATCTTCGATTTCCTCTAACTCCGACAATACCGAATTTACAGTTGCAGAAGATGAGCTCAACCAAGCCTTAGCTAATTTACCAAGACTACTATCTCAAGCCAGAGCTGTGCCTTTCTTCCGTAACGGAAAGAGCATCGGAATGAGACTTTTTGCTATTCGTCGCGGCAGTCTTTACGAAAAGCTAGGACTAAAAAACGGGGATATTGTTCTTTCTGTTAATGAAAATAGCTTGAGTGATCCCTCCCAAGCCTTAAAACTTTTCGAAGAGTTAAAAAGTGAGCGGTCAATTGGGGTCGTTGTAGAGCGAAACGGTGGTGAGCAAGAACTTAGCTACTCCATCGAGTAGAGTAATTCCCCTAGTTTCGGGTCCATTCTTTTAGTTTCCAAACACCCTCCCTGTGGAAAACCTGTGTGGAAAACTCCCCTTACTTTTGCTTAGTGGTTTACCTGAATCGTTAAATCTGAAATAGTTGAGCTTATCTTGCGTCTATTATTAGAGCCTCAGAGGCTCAGAATTGTTGGAAATTCTTTCAATATTATTTTAATGCTGATGATTTTCCTGAATGGAACTTTTTTGCCTGCGGTAAGCCCTTTGAGATTTTTAACTCTGCCCCTTATTTTTGTTTTAATTTTCGCCTCATCCGCTCTTGGACAGGACAACTTTGGCGCGGAAACTATCGAGGGTGAAGTTCTACCCTGGCTAATTGCTCCAGAAAAAGTAGAGGACAAAAAAACCGACAAAGAAGAACTAGAAAACTCTCAAGAAGAGTATTCCGAGGAAGAAGACTTAGCTGAAAACCTGGAAGGAAAACCAAAACCAGCAGAAATTAACCTAAACGCCAAAGACATCGAAATTGATGCTTTGGTAAAGACCATGAGTCAGCATACCGGTCGAAACTACATCGTAGACAGTGATGTAAAAGGCAAAGTAACAATGCTGATTCAAACCCCAGTTTCGATAGATGAAGCTCTGAGAATATTTGACTCTGTCCTCCTCCTAAAAGGCTTCACTACCGTTCCCGTCGGAGAAAATGTCTGGAAAGTTATAAAAGCGTCTAATGCGAAAACAACAACCATCCCTATTGTTTATGATTCTCCTCAAACCCCTTCAGATGTTTTAGTTACCCAGCTGGTAAGACTAAAGCATGTGCCTGCCTCTGAAATGCAACAGGCCATTTCCCAGTTTGTCTCAAACGAAGGCGGAGTTAATACATTTGAGGGCACTAACTCTTTGATATTGATTGATTCTGCTGCCAATATTCATCGATTGATTGATCTTATTGAAAATCTCGATGTCCCAGCCAGAGATCAGGACATTACCATTATACCAATTGAGCATGCTGAAGCCGGAGACATCGCAGAAAAGATCAATGATATTCTTGGCGATGAAGAAGAACAACAAAACCGAGCTAGGGGCACCCTAGCCAGAAATACTGCAAGAAATACTAGAACGGCTCGTGGCGCAACCAACCGAAGAGCGACACCTCAAAACCGTAATACCAACAGCGATGTCGGAGCTCGTAGAAGACTCCCTCTTAAGGTTTTACCTGACGACAGAACCAACGCCTTAATTGTTGTGGCTGACCCAGAGCTAACCGTTAAGGTCCGAGCTCTAGTTGAACAGCTGGACAGTCCCTTAGATAAAAGCAGTGGTCGATTTTATGTCTACCACTTGGAACATGCCGATGCTGAGGAACTTGGAGAAATATTAAATAACCTTGTTTCCGGAGCTACTAGCACCTCCAGTGAACCTACCCAGAGAACTACTGGAAGTTCCCTCAGTCGTTCCAGTAACAGGGCAGTAAATAACAACGCAGCAAATAACCGTAACGCGCAAGCTAGGGCCGCTACCCCTTCCAGGGGAAGAGTGAACTTTGAAGGGGATGTATCAATTGCTCCCGATCCAGCGACTAACTCTATTATAATTAATGCCTCACGCTCGGATTATCTTCGGCTGAAAGAAGTAATAGATGAGCTAGACGTTAAACGGCGACAAGTCTTAGTTGAAGCAACTTTACTTGAAGTTAGACTTTCCGAGGAAGAAGGTTTTGGTGTTGAACTTCAGGGTGCACTTGGTGAAGAAAACGGAGGCCTGCTAGGTCAAACTAACTTCGGCGGCCTCTCAAACTTACTCACTAACCCATCAGCTTTAAGCGACCTAACCCTAGCTGCAGCGAGTACTGGAACGCTGACCCTACCTGGAGGAATTGTTATCCCCTCTCAGGCTGCGCTAGTTTCTGCTTTTAGCAACAATACAAATGTAAACGTCCTTAGCTCTCCAAACATACTAGCTACAGACAACGAAGAGGCTGAGATTATTGTTGGTGAGAACGTTCCTTTTGTCTCTAGTTCCTCTACTGACCCAACTAACCTGAACAACACATTCAACTCAATTGAAAGGCAGGACGTAGGTATTACTCTTAGAATCACACCTCAAATAAGCAGAGGTGACTACGTCAACTTAAGTATTTTTGTTGAAATATCGAACGTTGTAGCGGACACCAGAAACTCACCAAATGGCCCCACCACCACGATAAGAACCACCGAAACCACTGTTGAAGTAAAAGATGGGCAAATGATCGTAACTGGTGGCCTGATCGCAGACAACATTACCAAGTCTGAACGAGGGGTACCATTCTTCAAAGACATTCCGTTCTTTGGTCAGCTGTTCAGAACCGATGGCTCTACTCAAACTAGAAACAATCTTTTAGTTTTCATTACTCCTCGAATAATTAGAGACCAGTTCGAAGCGAGAGAAACTACTAGTGAATACCGCGACAAAATTGAAGAAGTCTATCATCAGAACAATGGCAACCTCGGTCACTTGGCTAAGATTGAACAGGGTAGAATTGACAACGTAGTTGATCAGTTACCTCCTGAAGAGGATGGTATCGTCGCCACTCCAGTGACTCCTCCAAACTTAAACAATAAATCCCAAAGTGCACTAGACCGTACCAAAGCTAGGCTAGAACAACTTGCCTCCGTGGAAAGGACTCAACCCAAACGAAGAAGACCTCCAGGTGTAAGTGCAAAGGTTAAGGGTGCCAGAATGGAGAAAGATGTTGGAAGCAAGCCTACCACTAAGTCCGAAGTTCTTAAGCTAAAAGCTAAGCCTCGTTTACCTAACCCTGCTGGAGTTCAAGGAAGTAGCGCCGACCGAAGCATGCTGAAAAGGCCAAGGACCTCTTCTACTGAAGAAAAAGAAGCAGCGGAGACAAATACTGCTCCAATTCCTAGCTCGCTGAAGCCTCTCTCAAAGCTGGAGGTGAAAGGAGTTTCAACCTCAATACAACCTGCAGAAGTGACTAGTGACTCACAAAGATTTGTAGTTCTAAAATCTTTGGATCCGGTCAGAGCAAGATTAATACCCGGAGTAAAGTTACGAGGAAAAAGTGACACCTTTGGTTTAGTTACTGATGCTAGTAACCCTAGATTCTTCTTACCGGGAAGGCGCTATGGGCATTCAAGAGTTCGGAATTCCGAGTTCATCGTTCTAGGATCCTATAAATCAGTAACTGAAGCTTCCCGTTATCACCCTGCCCTTGGGGGACCTGGGCGCTGGGAAGTTTTAAACAAGGAAGACAACGCTAGTCTAGGTTCAAGAAACTGGTTGAAAAGGAGTAACTAGTGGCCGAAGTCCCAGTTGATAGCAGCGAGGATGAAGAGCTACCCGAAACTCCAGTCTCTAAATCCAACGGAGATCAGTCCAAGCAACTTGCGGATAGCCTAGGTCTTTCCTACCTATCAACCTTGAGCGATGCTGAACCTCCTAGAGAGCTGGTTCTTGGCGAGTTTTCTAGACTTTTAGGCTCGTGGGGGAAATCTGCCAGAGCAATACCACTGAAAGAAGAGAACGACGTGATCACGGTGGCTGTAAGCGATCCTCTAAATACTTCAGCGGTTGATATCATCAGACTCTGCTACGATAAACCTGTAAAGGTAGTGGTTGCCCCTGAGGAAGAAGTTATCAGAGCAATTAACGGCGTTAGATCCTCATTGATGAGTGACCGTGAAAGTGCTCTGGAATCAGACTCTGATACACCGGAAATTAGTAACTCTCTAAAAATTGACGTAACTGATGCCGAAGATGATGATGCTCCAATAATACGCTACGTAAACACATTGATCTTCCGAGCCGCTGAGCGTCGAGCCAGTGATGTTCATATCGAGCCTTTTGAGGATAGTTTAAAGGTCAGGTTTAGAATTGATGGTGTTCTCCATGACGTGGATGAAGAAAGCAAAAATTTCCAGGCCTCGATCCTTTCCAGAATTAAAGTGATGGCCAATCTGAACATTGCCGAGAAAAGGCTTCCTCAGGATGGCCGAATCGGTATTAAGATTGCAGGACAAGACGTAGACATCAGGGTTTCCACGGTTCCTACGAGGTATGGGGAACGGATTGTAATGAGACTTCTCGATAAGTCGAAAGTCCAGCTGGACTTTGACATCCTGGGTCTATCCGAACAAAATAGCTCGATTCTAAATCGAATGATACAAAAGAGCCATGGAATTGTACTAGTTACTGGTCCGACTGGTTCCGGTAAAACAACTACTCTCTATGCCTGCCTTGCTGAAATTAATTCAGAGGATAAAAACATCCTGACGGTTGAGGATCCGGTAGAGTATGAGCTTAAGGGTATTGGCCAAATGCAGGTCAATCCAAAAATTGATTTTACTTTCGCAAGCGGATTGAGATCAATACTTCGTCAAGATCCGGACGTAATAATGGTTGGTGAGATTCGAGACCTTGAGACAGTAGAGATCGCTATTCAAGCCTCTCTCACAGGTCACTTGGTATTCTCCACACTTCATACCAATGATGCACCAGGTGCGATTACTAGAATGATGGATATGGGAGTTGAACCCTTTCTGATTTCTTCAAGTTTACTTATGGTAATGGCGCAAAGACTGGTTAGATCTCTCTGCCCTGATTGCAAAGTTCCGGTAAAAATCTCCCCTGAAGAATGTCACGAGCTGGGACTATCAGTAGAACATGCCGGAACTCAGATTTACGGTCCCAGCGAGCACGGCTGTAAGACCTGTTCTTTTAATTCCTATAAGGGAAGATGCGGAATACATGAAATCCTGGAGCTCGACGACGAGGTTCGTTCACTAATTATGCAGAGAACTAATGCCAGCAAGCTAAGATCTGCCGCTCATAAGTTAAAAAGCCTCAGGTATGATGGATCTGAAAAAGTCCTTAATGGCGCAACATCCGTTCAGGAAGTACTAAGAGTTACCCAGGAAGATACAATCGAACTAAACGAGTAATAGATGGCTGTTTTTGAGTATGTAGCGTTTGGCGCTTCAGGAAAAAAAGTCAAAGGGGTAATTGATGCCGACAGTGCCCGGGGTGCCCGCTCACGCCTTCAAAGCCAGGGACTCTTCCCGGAATCACTTAAGGAAGTAGGTGAAAAAGATTCTTCCAGTGGCTGGAACGTCAATATTGACCTTTCGCGAAAGAAGGTAGACTCCACTGCCCTGGCAGTTTTAACCAGACAACTCTCCACTCTTGTTGGGGCTGGGATGCCCCTAGTAGAAGCCCTTTCGGCTTTAGCTGAGCAACTAGACAACCCAGCAATCAAAAGCGTGATCAGCGAAGTAGCTGACATGGTGAAGGAAGGCTCGACTCTCGCAGATGGAATGTCTAAACATCCCAAAGTGTTCCCAACTCTATACGTCAACATGGTTTCCTCTGGAGAGGCTAGTGGAAAGCTCGACATAGTACTATCGAGATTGGCAGACCTTTATGAAGGACAAGCCATGCTTCAAAGAAAAGTGGTTTCTGCGATCACTTACCCAGCTTTGATGCTTTGTCTTTGTGTCCTAGCTATCGTAATCCTTTTAGCCTTTGTAGTTCCAGAAATCACCTCCATTTTCCAAGAGAAAGGCCAAGCCCTACCTCTGCCGACCCAAATTGTAGTTTGGATGAGTGAAACCTTGCAGAGCTACTGGTGGCTTTTGATTATAGCTGCAATCCTTCCAGTTTATTTTCTAAAAAGATACGGAAAAACGGAGCGTGGTAGAAAGAAGCTAGACTCACTAAAATTTAAAATACCACTTATCGGCCCGTTAATCGTTAAAGTTGCAACCAGCAGGTTTTCAAGGAACCTCGGAACTATGCTCTCTAGTGGCGTTGAGCTGCTCAGTGCTCTTGGTATAGCGAAGAACATAGTTGGAAACGTAGTAATGGAAGAGGCAATCGACCAGACTATAGAAGGTGTAAGAGAGGGAAAATCCCTGTCCTCTGAACTAAAAAACACAGGTGTATTCCCGATGATTCTAGTGTATATGCTAGGTGTTGGGGAGAGGACTGGAAACCTGGAACCCATGCTGTTAAGAGCCGCAGACAACTACGAATCAGAGGTTGATGCTGTTCTTACCAGACTAACCTCGATATTGGAGCCGATACTGATTATATTTATCGCTTCAATCGTCTGTGGAATACTGTTTGCTGTAATGTTACCTATGCTGCAAATGAGCTCTTTAGCTGGCGCAACACCTGGTGGTTAAGTTTTTATTTTCGTTAATTATGCTGGAAGGAAAAATGGAAGAAAAAAATCGATCTGAACTTGTTGTTAATTGCGAGAAAGGCCTGACACTTGTTGAGGTAATCGCTGTAATCATCCTTATTGGCTTGGTGGGTGGTGTTCTTTTCAAAGGAATCTTTGCTCAATCAGAAACTGCCAAAGCTCAAACCAACGTTGTGAAAATGCAAAAACTAAAGAGCGCTCTCTCTAGTTATAAGCTTCAGTTCAATAAATATCCTTCTAGTCTTCAAGGACTCGTTAAACCTTCAGCAGAAACTAAAAAGAACGGTGGATTATTCACTCCTTTTGCTGACGAAGCAGATTTAAGTGACCTTTGGGGCACACCTTATAAATACCAAGTAAAAGGTGGAGGACGCTCCTTTTCTCTAACTTCTTTGGGTGCCGACGCTGCTCCTGGTGGTGAGGGAGCAGACCAAGACGTTACTATTCCTTAGATTTACAGCTAGTCCCTATGTTCAACCGTAAAACCTGCCAAGCTAAGCCCCGAGGGGGAAGCCAAGCAGGTTTTACTTTGGTTGAACTTGTAGTTGTAATAGTTCTGCTGGGGTTACTTGGTTCACTGGGCTACTCCCGAGTTGATTCAGTTTTACAATTCAAACAAAAAGAAAACCTGAGAGACTTCGCCAATACCTGGGAGTTTCTGTTTCAGTATTCCTTGGCTAGGGGCCAGTCCTATAGATTAGTGCTGGACCTTGACGAAAACTACTTCCAAGTTGTTAAAGAAATTGCTGCTAAACCAGGTGAAGCCGTTCAAGTAGACCTGCTTAAAAATCTGAGAACTAGAAGAGAGAAAATTAGACGAGAAAAAGAGGAGAACGAAACTCTTATTAGTCAAGAAGAGCAGGCGCAGATTGAACAAGATCAAGCAACTGGAGACCTGGGAGAACAATTCTTTGGTATGGTTTTTAGTGATCCTAACAGATCCACTAAGCTGGCCCCACCGGACGAATTCCCTGAACTAGCTGATGCCAATTATTTCGTAGAAGGGCTTGAAATTCGCGATTTTAAAAATGGCATAGACACAATCGAGGAGGGAAAAACATTTATTAGATTCTCGCCTAGGGGAGCCAGTCAGTTTGCCTTAATTCATTTCAAAGTTGATGAAAGTGACTTCACTTTGTTTATGAACCCATCCTCGGGAAAGGTCAGCATTGAGAATCAGTATAAAGACTACGAATGGACTTATGGCAAAAGAGAGAATAGCAAAGGGCAGTGACAACTCTGCTGGCTTCACTCTGGTGGAGATCATTGTGTCGGTGGTTATATTAGGACTAGGACTGACCTCTCTTATTGGTATTCAGACCAACTATATTGATAGCTACTTAAGAGAAGATAATCTCACGAGAGCTGCAATGTTCAGCCAGTACATTCTTTCGATGATTGAGATCGAGCCAGACCCTCCTGATAGCGGAAAAACCAGCGGACGGTTGGAAAGCTATCTATCAGAGATAGGCTACTTCGACGGAGATTTTAAAAAAGACGAAGCGGTTAATTTAGATGGCTGGGAATATACTTTGGAAGTCCAGTCTGTTGACGTTTTAGTTCTAACGGACGCTATGAAAAGAGTCGAGTTAACTATCCGTTGGAGTGAATTCGACTTAGACTCTTTTAATGTAATCTACTACGTAAATACTCCCCCTGAGACCTAATGCTTAGTCCCTTTTTAAAAAGTAAGCAGGATTTAAAATCCGAAAAAGGCTTTACCCTGGTGGAGATGGTAGCGGTATCTGTGCTCCTTTCAATGCTCTCACTTGTGCTTTACGGAACCTTAGATGGAATCATAGACGGCAGAGCTGCAATTCTTAATCGAAGCAGATCCGGTGCTACCGCCCGGATTGTGATGGAAAGAATGACGAGAGAGCTAAACGGTATTGTATTCGGCATTACCCTTTCTGAAAACGATGAAGGGGATCAGGACGGCCAAGGTGTGGCACAAGGCTCTTCTTTTAGCTCTGCCCGAACTTTTTTTGAAGGTAAGAGTAATAGTGGAAAGGGATCAATAAGATTTGTAAGTGCAGAAGTTGCACAAGCGGCTTACGGCACCTTCACCAATCATGGTGTAGTTGAGATTAGATATCGTTTAGTGGACGACCCTGACCAAGAGGATAAAGAAGAGAAAAGTTTTATTTTGATTCGAGAGGAAACCCCTGGTGGAGTAAGAAATGAAAAAATCAACGAAGAGAGGAAGGTAACCTTCCCACTGGCGTCTGGCATATCATCTCTGAATTTTCGATTCCTAGATCAAGACGAATGGCAATCGGACTGGTCTCAACCTTCCGTCCCAAACGCTGTTGAAATTACTCTGGGCGTCAAGGACTCCAATGGCTCGAAAAATATGTTCAGAACCGCTGTAGCAGTTTCGCAGAAAAGAAGGACTTCAAGTAGTCAAACTAGACAGCAAGGCCAGGGCGCGCCAGCTGCGCAGCCTCAGTAGACAGGTTATAGGCTATTCTGGCCCTTACTTGGCTGGTGAGCTTATGCTATAACTACTCAAGTTTATTAAAGAAGATTGTGGAAAACGGCACTATGACCGATATTATAGCCTACCTAAAATTCGGCCAGAATATTTTTTGTAAAATTAAGCGGAGGGAGGCTGAATGTCTCTAAATGTAGCCATAGGTCGCAAAGATGATTTGGCCTATCTCTTCGCAGCCAGCGTCAGCCCTAACGGACGGCCTGTTCTACAAGATATCAAAACTCTTGAGTTAGAACAGCCTCCGACTGTTGAAAGTGAAGGCGAAGAGGAAACAGCTGAAGAGCTGAGTCCAGAAGCTACCGTTAACAAAATTGACTTAGAAGAAGTCTTCGGTGGCGAGATTCTCTCAACTACTGCTCTCTTAGAAAATAGCAGAGTTCTTTTTGAAAATGTCGACCTACCTTTCAAAGACGAAAAACAGGTTGAAAAGGTTTTACCTTTACAACTTCAAGATCGCATTCCTTTTGACATAGAAGACTTTATTATTGACAGCTGCTTGTCCAGCGAAAATGACGCGGGCAGTTTTAGTTACATCTCTTCTTATACGCCTCGGCATGAAGTGGATCGCACTCTTAAATCTTTGGAGAGTGCTGGGCTTGAACCCTCTTCCTTAGCAAACAATGCTTTTGCTTTGGCTGGATTAACAGCCCTATCACCACAAGCATTTCCCGAATCAGTTGCTATCATTGAAATTCAACCTAAGTTTGCCTCAATAGTTATTATTGATCAGGGTGGAATTAGTTTGATGAGAGAACTAAATGCCAAAACTTCCGCAGATGTTCCTCAGCTAATGTCCGATATCAAATGTTCTATAGAAAACTTCCAACACGGAGAGGGACATAATCTTGATAAAATTCTCCTTGTCGGAAGTAAAGAAGCTGCAAAGGCTTTAGCTAGCTCACTAGAGACAGACTCCGCATACTTAGATCTCAATAGCCTGAGACCTGCAAACCTTCCAGCTGTAGACTTGAACGACTTTCCTGCAGCATTAGGACTACTCGGGCATGAGTCTGAGGTTTCTTCTTTTGGAGAAAGTGCACAGATAAATTTTCGTCAGGGAGAGTTTGCTTATAAGCCAACCTTGGGGAATGTTCTCGTAGCTGCAAAACAGCACTTTTGGAGTATTGCTGGGGCTTTCTTCATGGGCATCCTCTTTCTTCTCAGTCAAATTTTTGTAGAAGACTCTCAACACAAAAGTGTGTCTTCCAAGCTAAATCAGATTGCTACTGAGGCTGTTTCCGGAGAATTTGTGCCAAAAGGAGGTGAAATTTCCTTCTTAGAAGAAAAAGTATTGGAATTGGAAGATCAACTTCGCGACATTGGTTCTCTCTCTGCTCTGTCGCCCCTTAACTCATTAAAAGAGTTGTCGGAGTTTATTCCTGAAAGCCTGGGAACTGAAATCGAAACTATGGTGATTGGAAATTCCAGCATAGTTGTTAACGGCTCCTTGGCAAGCATACCCGATCTTGGTCGACTTGATAGTATTCTAAAGAAAAATAGTAATAAGTTTTGCTCGGTAGACGTTATAAACCGTGGCCAGCAAGGCAATAGAATAAAATTTCGATCTGAAATTAAGCTTTGTGAGTAAGATACTTTTTTAGCCCTAGCGATGAAAGCTCAAGTAAGAAAAATACTAAACGCCTACGATAATCTCAATTCTCGAGAAAAGCCTTTCGTTTTGATAACTGGGATAGTGTTACTCGCCCTTTGTATCTACTATCCTATTTCCTGGTCTAGAGATTTTGTAAAAAACGCTAGAAACAGTAAAAACTACAAGCTTTCTCAACTTGATGAAGCAGCTGTTCTAAGCCAACGCTATGACCTACTAAATACAAAACTAACTGCGGCACAGAATTCTTTTGATAAAGCCCAGATGACCTATGAACAGGTCACGGCTGAAATAGATAAAATAATTAAGGAAACAGTGGGTCAGGAGGTCAAGTATGACCTTAAAAATCAAAATCCATCGGACCTTGGGCTAGAGTTCGAGAAGCAAGAATTTTCACTTTCCCTAAAAGCCAACCTAGACCAACTGGTTAAACTCTTGTTTCAGTTCGAGAAAGGAGAAACTCCCCTATTCCTCGGCAAAGTTAATATTCGAAAAGTCGGAAAAAAAGACCAGTTCAATACCGTGCTAGAAGTTTTCAGTGTAAGAAAGAAGAAAGCTTAGGTTTTGTTCAGTTTGTTCCAAAAATAATACTCCAAATTTTTCCTTGAAAATGAGAACTAAAATACTTTTTCCCTTGATACTCCTCTCCATACTTGCTGTTTTTCCAGGACACTCATGGTTAGGCGATAGTCTAAAATCTAACATTGAAGAAAATGGATTGGACTCTGGAGTCAAAATTGCATTCTCTGAATTCGAATCATCCTTCCCCTTAGAGTTTAAGGCATCGAAGATATCCTTCTCTCCAATGAAGGTCCCTTTTCCCATCTCCGCCGAATGTCAAAACCCAAGCGGAGTAATGAGTTTAGCTTCAGCATTGTTTCTAAAACGTAACATAGATATCAAAGCCAGTTGCTACAGCGGCCAAATTCAAACTTCTCTATCCGGTCCACTACTCAGCAATCAGAACAATTTTGATTTTGCAGTCAGCTCCCTAAACTTTGGAGAACACTCCCTTACCAAGTTATTTGGAGTTAGTGGTATGTTATCTGCCTCTGGAGAAGGTAGTAGCGATGAGGGAGGCGAGCGCATAGAGGAGTTAACGGGAGAAGTCTCTCTCTCTGACGTAAACTACCCTGGAGGATTTAGTTACAGAGGGCTTTTCACTGTGCCTGAAATCGCAAACTTTAACGCTAGCTGCGAAGTCCAAATTGAAGGCTCTGAGCATGATCTAAAAAACTGCAAAGGTGACTCCTCACTAGGCAGTTTTAAGGGCAGAGCTAATGCTGCAATTTCAAAGAGTGGGTTGCTAGTTAGCGGTACGTCAAATTTTGAAATTGAACTCAAAGCCCCAGGAATGAAAACAATTGCCCCTTATCTAGCACTAGCTTCTGGTAAATATAGTGAAAACCCGGCCTCCCGATGGAAGTTTAGTAGCGAAAAACTGGCCAACGGTAGGGAGTGGAGCAAAATAACTCCTCTCAACTAAGAAAATCGCCTCAACCTAGCTTTGTTCCCTTTTCCATTGCAAAATTGCAAAAACAAGCCTTGTCCTAGCAAATTTCTTGACTAAGAGTTTGAGCTCAATCAATAATAAGGTAATGGAAGAATCCAACAACATCTCTCAAAAGCAACCTTGAGCGGAGTTAAATGACTACTGCCAGTTATATATTCCCCGGTTTGTGCCTATTATCAATTATCGGCTCGTTCATTTGGGTATCTCACCTCTTATCTAATTTCAATGAAGAGAATTTGGATAATAAAATAAAACGAGCAACTTCAATTCTAGATGAACGGATAAGAATCGCTTTATCCTATCTGTATTTCTTAAAGATGCGCTCTGGCTCTGAAAACAATGCTAACGGAGGGGCTCAAAGTCGCGAGGAGTTGATGACCGAAATAAGATACTTGAACAACGAAATTGAACTCGCCTACACCAGAATGTCTGACGAAGTCTGTATTGTTGAGAATGATGAGCTATTAGAAATATTGACCTCAGAATACGACTTAGCTTCAAGAGAACTTAGGGACATAGAAGAAACTTTCGAGACTATCTTTCTTGAAAGCTAGAGCCAAACGCACTTTTTCCAATAATTTTGGCAGCTGCAAATCAGCTAAGTGCTTGTAATCACTAAACTCGACTTGTCATAATTTTAATATTAGTACACTATCCTACCGCGGAAACTATAATCTTAATAGAGTTCCGCAGTATAGAGAACTATTTGTAGTATTTGGAGGCCAAGTGTCAGCTGAGAAAGTTAAAGAGAACCTTTTTTCGTTTGTTGAAGTAACAGTTCTAAAAAGTTTAAGTGATGCTCAGGCAACTGAGTGCGCCACGATAGAAGTTTCTGAGCTTTCTTCCGTCACGGGTATTAAAGATAACGATGAAGTACTGAGGGCCCTTTACACTCTTGAAGGAAAAAGCCTAGCAAGACCTCATCCAGAAGGTGATTTCACTTCAAACGCTTGGAAAATCACCCAAACTGGTATTAAAGCTCTTGGTCTTATGTCCGAAGGGGCTGGCACTGACACCCCTCGTTAATCCTAAACTTTCACAAGCTCCGCTGCTTAAATGTTAAGAAGAGCTGGGGGAAATGTTAGGGTATTAACAAGAGCCATATGGCACTTGTCTACTCAGGGTTAGCTGCAAGAGGTATTTCTCAAAAGCTTGAGCACTTCGATGTTATCAAAATGACCTGTCATTCTAGCAGTTATCTTTGCTCTGAGCGGTCGGCCAATCAGGAACAAATCGCCGATGATATCGAGGATTTTATGCCGGGAAAGCTCATCGGGGAACCGTAGGTCAGTATTAATAACCTGATCCTCTCCAATCAAGATAAAGTTGTCTAACCTTCCCCCAGCTGCCAAACCAGCTTTTTGCAGGGCTTCAATATCTTTCATAAAGCCAAAAGTTCTAGCTGGAGCAATGTCCTTTAAAAATGACTCTGGCCCATCAAACTTAAAGTGAAACTCTTGCTCACCTACTGGAGCTGGGTAGTTAAGATAATAAGAAATTTCAAGGTTCTCTGAAGGCTCTAGTTTGATTGATTCATTCCCATCCTCAGAAACAAACTCCAATGTTTCTTGAGGTGCTATTTCAAACCAGTCGCCGCCCTGCTCTTCAATTCCAACTCGCTCAATAGTTTTGCAAAACTCAAGAGAAGAGCCATCGAAAATAGGAACTTCGTCGTTACATTTAATTAAAAGGTTACTAATACCGTAGGAGTGCAAAGCAGCAAGCAAATGTTCGATAGTTGAAGCACTAACGGTATCAACCCGAATAGTGGTAGCAAAGCCAGTTGACTCAACATAATCAACAAAAGCAGGTGCAGAGCGAGCTCCACCAATTCTTGCAAAATGAATTCCTGAATCTTTCGGCAACGGTTCTAAAACTAGACCACTCTTATTTCCGGAGTGTAGGCATTGGCCATAAAGAATCGTACTGTTGGCTAAAGTTCTTTGCCCCAAGTTCTTACCTTTAGAACCCGTAGATAGCACCCCACCATGATTTAAAAGCGGCAAACCAGGACCAGAAGGACTAGCTACAGTATCAGCCGTTGAAAGCTTATTCTCAACTGGAGCTCGTGCAGCCAGTGCTCTCTTTGCTGAAAGAACGACTCCGTCAAGATCTAAGGGCTTTTCAATAAAATCGAAAGCGCCGCGACGAGTAGCTTCCAAAGCATTAGAGATCGTTGCATGTCCGGAGATCATTATTACTTGAACAGCTGGACAACATTTTTTGATTTTTTCTAAGGTCTCGATCCCATCGAGACCAGGCATCCAAATATCTAAAAAGACTAAATCTGGAGAGAACTGCTCAACGATGTCGATAGCAGAAGGACCATCTTCAGCAGTAACGGTTCTGTAGTTCTCGTCTTCAAATATTCCAGAAAGAGTATTTCGAATAGACTGCTCGTCATCTACAACCAAAACAAGTGGCTGCTTTTCAATACTGGGGCTCAGCTTATCTTCAACCTGCAGGGGTTTGTTCACTATCTAGCCTCGGCCTTTAGGGTTACAACATTCAAAAAGCTTCAGATCAAACCTTAGCAAACTGCTTAACTGGTTCACCAGAGATAATTGTCTGGGCCCGATCAGGACCCACTGAGAAGCCATCAACAGCACAACCTGTTAGCTCCTCTACTCTGGCAATAAAGCTTCGAGTTTCAGCTGGTAAGTCTTCGAGACTTCTAGCTTTGGTAATATCTTCTTTCCAGCCAGGCACTTCCTCGTAGACCACTTTCACTTTTTCAATATCATCCGAGGATGGCGGAAGGTCATCGAGGACTTCTCCATTAAGAGTATAACTGACCCCAATTTTGATTTTATCAAACCCAGAAAGGACATCTAGTTTAGTAAGAATCAAAGACTCAACGCCGTTTAGTCTCATTGCTCTTTTAACGGCCATCACGTCAAGCCAGCCGCAGCGCCTTGGTCGACCTGTCACTGTTCCAAACTCGTTTCCAACCTTACAAAGAGTCTCCCCTGCTTCTCCATGATCTTCAGTTGGAAAAGGTCCTCCACCTACTCTTGTGCAGTAGGCTTTACAAATTCCGATAACCCTATCTACTCGATTAGGACCAAAACCGGCACTTGCACAGGCGTAACCCGCCACAGTGTTAGAGCTGGTAACAAAAGGGTAAGTTCCATGGGAGATGTCTAGCAAGCAGCCTTGAGCTCCTTCAAACATCACGTAATGATCACCATCAATTGCAGAGTTAACTTCGGCACTAACATTAGCTAGGTAAGGCTTGAATTGATCCGCTAGCTTTAACAGGTCATCAAGTAAGGACTGATATTCAAATTGCTCATCAGAACCGAGCACTTCCTTCAAGTAGTGGTTTTTAAACTCTAGGTTTCTAGCCAGCAACTCTTCCAACCTAGCTTGATTCAGTAAGTCACAAAATCTAATGCCGGAACGGGTAACTGAATCCTCATAAGCTGGACCAATTCCTTTTTTGGTAGTGCCAATCTTACCACCCGATCGATTAGCTTCTCGAGCTGCATCAATAGCTCTGTGGTAAGGAAGAATTAGTTGCACTTCACCTGCAATTCCAAACCTTTCTGGAGAGACCTCTACATCAACGGCCCTAAGTGAGGCTATTTCATCTCGTAGAGAAAAAGGGTTCAACACAACACCAGATGCGAGCAAACAACGACAATCGGGCCGAAGAATACCGGAAGGAATCAATTGCAAAGCCGTTTTTTGGCCCTCAACCACCACAGTGTGACCTGCATTGTCACCACCCTGGAATCGTACTACGAGACTCGCTCTTTCGGTGAGGTAATCTACTACCTTACCCTTACCTTCGTCTCCCCATTGAATTCCAACAACTATTGCTACAGGCATTGTCAACTCCGCAACCGGGCAGGACCACTCGACCGGGCCCCCGGATGAAATTAAAAAGCACTGGCTGAAATTAATTTCCTGCTAAAACTGAAGCAGGGCTCAACCAGATCCAAGTATAAAAATTAATCCTTTGTTGTGACTCTGTTAGCTTCGAGGTCATCATCGCTGAAATCCTCGCAAACTTTGGCGTTAAGCTCGGTGTAATCGGTCCACTGCTCAGGAACTTCGTCATCTTCAAAGATCGCCTCAACCGGGCATTCTGGCTCACAAGCACCACAATGAATGCACTCATCAGGGTGAATAACCAGCATTCCCACGTCACCATCCTTAGCTGGCTCCTTGCCCGCTTTGTCGTTGAGCTCTTTGTTTTTATTGTCATAAAAACAATCCACCGGACAAACCTCTACACAGGCTCTATCTTTAGTACCAACACAAGGCTCCGCAACGACGTAAGTCATCTTTGATTCTCCTAGAAACGTTCAATAAAGGCCGAAGAGCTGAACTCTTCAAAGCAGGAAATTTCTAGCATAAATCGAACTCCATACCTAGCTCCGCCCAAAGTTTATGAGAGAAAGGATACTAGATTAATAGGAATAAAGGAGTGGAGGCTCGACCCGGACTCGAACCGGGGATGGAGGATTTGCAGTCCTCTGCCTTAGCCAACTTGGCGATCGAGCCTCAAGGGGACAGTTTCTACTAACTGAGCCCTAGGGAAGTCAACCATCAGATAAGATAGCTGTGTAAGCCTCAATAGTTTTGTTGATATCAAACCTAGCTTGAACTGTGGACTGGGCATTTTTCGCCAAAGTCAGGCCAAAAGATGGATCCTCTAACAATCTTTCAATAGCCCGCACCAAACCCTCGCTATCTTCTGACTCAAATAGCAATGCCGTTTGATTATCCTCTAACTGCTCAGCCAAACCAAAAACCGAAGTGGAGACCAAAGGCTTACCCCAAGCCATGGCCTCCAAGGAAACCAAAGGGGCGGACTCTTCTCTCGATGCAATCACTACAGTATCTGCCCCAGAGTAGTAATCCCCTACTTCCGAGGTCTCACTAACAAATTTCACATGCTCCCCGAGACCCCAGGCCTTACAATCTCTGAACAATTGATCTTGGAACTCTCCTTCCCTACCTCCGACGAAAAAAAATCGGAGATTCTTTCTGGATCGATCAGAGATTAACTTCTGCGCAGCTCTCAACACAATATCCTGTCCTTTTCTTGGAGTAACTGTTCCAACAATTAGAACAAGATGATCTTCATCTTTTAAGCCCATTTTTTTTCTACTATCAACCCGGGAATGCTTCTCTCGCAAAGCGCTGCATAGCTTCAAGTCTACTCCGTTGGCTATCACCTTCGAGTTATTCTCATCAATCCACTGCCTAAAGACTTGCCGGCTTGCCTCAGAAACAAAAATACTTTGGTCAACTAGCTTAAGGGCTTTAAAGAAATGTAGTCTTTGACGACTATCAAGATTTAGACCGAAAGTTACTGGAGAGCTGGACTCATGAATTGTCCAAATAGAATAAATATCTAGCAGGCTAGCCAACCTTACTGCCCAGAAAGAATCCAAGGTGTTAGCAAAGACACGAGAAGGGCTGAACCTTCTAATTGAAGCCTCAGCCTTTTCTATACCAGAAAGATAGTCAGTCCAACCTTCCGATCTACTTTGAAGTTCTTCTATAACCTCAACCTCTATTCCTTTCGCTAACAAGCTCTCACTAAGCTCTCCTTCACGGGCAGAAATAATTTTGACCTTCTCACTTCCTTTCTCCTGAGCATATTGCAAAGCAATCTCTGCTAGCACTCGAGGTGCTCCCTCACAGGGATTTAAATTATGGCTGCAAAAAACGACCGAATCCTTATCAGGATCTTTTATGATTCTTTCCTCCCGAGAACCTAGCAGGGATGAACAATCCACAGCTTGAGGAATAAGGCTATTAGCAGATCTTTTAAAGAACAGGCTCAGCCTAGAATCATCGGAAAAATCATCCATCATTTTTCCGAGCTTCAACCATTGAAACAAACTACCAACGGGTTGATACCCAGAACGAGTAAAAGCATGAATCTCTATCTTGCCAGCCCCATGTCCGAAGACGTTAGGGTCAATATTTAACTCAAATCCAAAATTACTCCTAAAGCGATTAGCCGGATCAAACCAAGTTAAATCATCCCTGTTCAACCAGCTAAGGCTTACCCCGGGAGTCCTATCCTCTAGTTCTTTAACTAGCTTGGAAGTTCTAGCAACCAGCAATGGCGGTTCAGAATCTGAAGTAATCACAGAACCTTTTACCAGCACTCCCCCAACAACCGAATGATTCATCGACTCAATTCTAGCCTGGTAATCAATCTCTTTTCTTTTCCAGAAAAACTTATTTCCTTGGAAAGTCTCATCTCCAGAAGGAAACCGAACCTGCAATGAAGGTTGTAGAGCCACCTTCTCGCTCAATCTAGGAATTCTTGCTTCAACTTCTTTTGAGCCAAACAAGCCTGCAATTCGACAAGTTTTACTAGACTGAAAGGAAGGTAAACTCTGAAAAAGCTCAGGTGAGTTTAAAGAACAAAGAAGTTCCCCAACTTCTTTTCCATTAATATTCAGAACGGCGCTATCCGCACTCTCATTTCCCTTAATAGCCCAGGCTGAAATGGGTAGAACCTCACTAACTAATAAAGCCGTTTCAGGAGCAAAAAAGCCGCCCAAAGGACTACTCCATGTATCAATCGAGCAGAGCGAAATATTAATTGAATTAGTTGACGGAACTCTCAGAGATTCTTGTCCCCATTCCAGCCACATTTGCCCTTCGAATGATTCGCTGGGTGGAATCACCTCTGAGAAATCAACCGATATTCCTAACCTAAGAAAACTATCACTGCTGGGGAGCAGTTCTAAGGCTTTAGGCTTAAGATGAAAGGTTTGATCTCCGTCAGAGGAGCCCAAGATTATAGAAAAATCCTTTTCAGCTGATTTAGACTTATCAATTTCACTACTAGAAGCAAGATGAGCAACTATCTGCAAGTCTCTGCTCATCACCGTCGCAGGATTGCCTGGACTGATGATAGACAAGCTATCATCAGTTGGCATGTTTCTATGCTTTTTAGCTGCTACGCTCACGACTTCTTCGAAAAGTGTTCACTGCTTTAAAAGATTTAACGGCTACTTGGGAGACTACCTCAATCGAAGAAGCTAGTGCGGGTGATCTCTTCAACTTTCGAATCACCGCATCAAAAGCTGGCGTAGGAGCACTCTCAACAAGACCCGATATCATAACCGGCTGAAGTTTGGCTTCTAACTGTTCAAACTGATCAGCAACCTGAAGGCCACTACGGGACATATCGAAAAGCTCTTGATCCTCAACACTAATACCTCTTGAGACAGACTCGTGATGAACGGCTGATACTCCCGGATCCAGAATAACCCTCTGTCCGATAGAGCTTAGTTGATGACAGAACAGCGCGTCTCCAAAACCGTTGGGACAGTTAATTTCATCTAAACCATCAAGACTTTTCCAGCTATCTCTCCTAATCATTGCGAGGGCAAAAGAAACCCCATTAACTTCCCGAAAAATGTTGGCGAACATTGACTCTTGAGTAACGTTAAGAGGTCTTACTCCGGCAAAATTTATTCCTGAATGCTGTGTTCCACCATCTGGATACCTAAGAGATGCTCCGACACAACCAACTTCTGGGAAAGAGCATAAAGCCTTCAACCTTTCGATATCATCTTCCCCTTTCAGTTCCACGTCATTATTCATCAAAAGAATAAAGTTGGAATTACTTCTACTAGCTGCGAAATTATTCAGCCGAGCATAATTAAAATGTCCTCGGTCGGTAACGATAGTTGCGTAATCATTTAGACTATTCTCTCGGATAGCTTCCTGAACAGAAGCTAGCTCCTCCAGTTGAGAGTTATTATCAACCAGAAGTATTTGCAGGTTATCCTTACGTCTTTGCTTGGCTATACTTTGAAGTGCTTTAGCTGTTTTCTCCGACTGATCCTTAAAGGGAATGATCACTTGAACAGAACCTAATGTCTTTTTAGGTTCAGGAAGAATTTCTCCACTGTCTGATACTCTTAACCCCTCTAGCTCCAATCCATTTCTAGAAGCAAACCAACTGGCAAGAAAATCTAAGTCTGAATGAGGGCACTGATCTTCCAGAGATTGCCCTTTAACCCTAGCCGCTAAGGCAAAAGGCAAAAAACTGACATCAGTATTGCAAACAGCATAGCTAGCAGAAAACCAATTCATACCCTTAGATGAGGAAAGGCTGTCTTTCTCCCCACTACTACGAAGCTCAATAAGCGCAGCTTCAAATAATGATCCAGAGACATAAAAGCTCTGTCCAAACCAATTCTTGGTAAGAAAAGAGTACTTACCCATCGCTGTTTTTCTAAGGTAAGAAAGATTTTCACCTTGCAGACCAGATATGGTCTCATTGAAATAAACTGCCCCTGGCGAGGTTTTAACTATCTCTCTAGCTAAAACAAAAAGGGCTTCAGGGTGAAAAATCGCATCTGAGCCTAAAAATAATAAGTGGCGAAAAGAACTTGGCGAACAAAGATCTGAAAGAGTATTAGACCAGGATTTTGAGCCGAAACTCTTAAGCTCATGAATTTCAGTAACGAAATTATATTTATCTTCTAAAACAATGTTCTTAGGGTCATGCTCAACCAGAAGCACTGCTTTGAAATTTCTCCAAGACTGAACGGCCAGAGATTCAAGTTGATAATTTAAAGTTTCAGGATCTGAGCTATGAACAAAAATTGTAATTAGCGGCCGAGAAGAGAAACTCAATGCCTGCGCACTCTGCCAGGCTAGGGATTTTTCTCTAACCTCACTTGGGTAAATAACCCCCGGCATGAACTGAAATGGAAATCCGGCAAGGGCCGAACTTTCAAACCGAAGCCTTTCAGAATTAGCCTTCGGCTCAAGGTTAGGGATATTGGAAGATTTTAAACTCAAGTGAAAGGCCCAGATAGTCTAGAAAGCTAATAGTAATGCTGAAGGACTATATCACGCACAATTTAGGTGAACAAACACACTGGATTAATTGCGGCTCTTTTTCCTAGCCAGAACCAAAGCGCGCTCAGGAGCAGGATACCCTTCAATAGTTTTTGAGTGATCCTGGGGGTCAAGGAAGTCAGAGAGGCTTTCGTACGGGGCAAATTTAGTACTACGCTGCTCACTGGTTTCAGTCTTACCATGAAAAACCGTCTCAATTTCACTAAACCCCGCTCTATCCAACCAGCTTTCTAAGCAGGACACGGTTGGCAAGAAATAGACATTTCTTGCTTTTCCATAACGTTTTTTAGGGAACAAACAAGTATCTGCTTCCCCTGGAATAACAATTGATTCCAAAACCAGTAGACCACGGTAGCATAGTGAATTGTATAAGTCCGTCAGTAAGCCCAAGGGGTTTCTTTGATGATAAATAACTCCCATACAAAAAACGCAATTGAACCATCCTGGCAAAAGCTTAAGATGCTCAGCTCCCAACATTTCAAGCTGAAGACGACTTTCCTGGCTGAAGTGCTGAAGGAAACGAAAAGTTTGAAAAAATTTCTCTGAAGGATCAAAGCCTAGAACATACTCTGGCTGGAGTTCCATCATTCGATACATATAGTATCCATTACCACAGCCTACATCTGCTACCCTCATACCTTTCAGACAATCGAGATGCGGCCTAACTCGATCCCACTTCATATCCGAGCGCCACTCGCAATCTATCTCGTGACCAAGAAGGTTAAACGGGCCTTTTCTCCAAGGAATTAATTCTTCGATAAGCGCCTCAACCGTTTGATGGGTATCGGCGTCAATCTGAGACTCATCGCCAATGTGAACGACTCCGTCCTGCGTCTGAAATTGAAGAACCTCAGCAAGCGGGGGCAGTCTCTCGATTAACTCGTTATATTTCTCCCAACAAGGTCTAGCTAAGGCCTTTCTTTTGTCCAAAGCCTCCAGCAAAAGCTGAGTAGGCCAATCCTTCTCAGAGTTGAGAAAAACTGTTTGATCGGCCAATATGTGGGGCGAATTGTCGCTCATATGAAAATGCTATTTATTCAAAGTCCTAGAGAACGAGAACCTAGAGAAGAATTAATTCAAAGTCCAGTGAAGAAAGATTCGATTTATAATCAAATACTAGACGAGTTAAAGCCCTTTCGTTTTGACGAAAGAGTTGCTGAAGTTTTTGACGACATGATTTCTCGCTCTGTTCCGGGGTATGAACCTGTTCAGGGTATTTCACTAAAGATCTCTGAGTTTTTCGCCCAAGACGAATCATCAATTTATGATTTGGGATGCTCCTCTGGCACAACTCTTCGGCTGCTATCCCATTCAACTAAAATACCAAGCTCTGTGAAAATTATCGGAGTAGATAATTCGGCTTCAATGATAGAGAAAGCTCGAAAGAAACTTGATGCCCAAAATGAATCAAAAAAAATAGAGCTGATTTGTCAGGACCTTCAATTTCTGAAGTTCGAAGTCTCAAGTGTGATACTACTAAACTACACTCTACAATTTCTTCCATTGGAGAAAAGACAGCTACTTCTTAGTAAAGCCTTTCAAGCTTTAAAACCTGGCGGGGCTCTGCTACTCAGCGAAAAGGTTGTTTGCCAAGAAAACTCCATTCAGCAATTTGTGACCAAAAACCACCACGCTTTCAAAAAAAATAATGGCTACAGTCAATTAGAAATCTCTCAAAAGCGCCAAGCCCTGGAGGATGTTCTGGTACCTCTGAGTATCAATCAGAATTGCTCTTTGCTCGCGGAAGCTGGGTTTAAGAATATCGAGCCCCTGTTGGTCTATTTACCCTTTGCCACACTGCTCGCCGTAAAATAGTCTATTTACTGGGCTATACTGCCCCTCATTTAAACTTCAGTTTTGCTAGACTAAGCATAGGCCCCAGTATAAGCCGAGCGCAAGCGAGGCCATTAGACAAGGTCTGGCTCTTGCGGAGCAAGGAATAGCCTGACGTAGGACTACAAAAGAAATGCGAAGAGCATTTGCTCCCCCTTACTCAACCTCTAAATATGCTTTTCAAGACCTTTGTCTTGCCTAAATTAATATTAATCCCAAAAATCGAGGTGTTTGGAGACTTCAGAGGCAAAATGCTGGTCGCATTTTACTATATACTAGGCGCAGTATTTGTCTATTGGCCATGCTAACTCATGGGAGATATACTCAACCCTGATAATAATTATAAAAGTCGAAATTCATACTAGGTTGAGTATATTTCAGAAAGGGTAAAAATTGTATTCTATTGCCAACAGTCTAAGTTTAGATGCTTTTGACTATTTACTGCTATACTTTCGTCAAAGACAAAGAGCTAAAAAGTCTTCAATGGCTTGGTCTAGCGATTTCAATATTAGGGACTGAATGAAGAACAAAATAAAAAACAAGGAAGGCTTAAGCCTAGTACTCTGGTGGATCGGACTTACCTTTTCTATTGGTTTTTTGTTTCCCTTCATCACAAATCTGTTCAGCTCAAAAAATACGACAGCGACCACGCTACTAACAGCTGAGCCGCAAGCTACTCAGAGTGAATTGGAACCAGCTGACGCTATTCAAGAGTCTCAACAAAGCTCCCCCAACACTGCTGCCTCATCACCTTTCCCGGTTCCAGTTTCCGGTCCAGCTGAAATTCAACGAAAATACAACACTCCAAGCCCAGCTAATCCTAGCAACTCGGCTGGCGACCCGACTAAAAACCCGAGGAACCCATATATTAAGTTGATGCAAGCTCAGAAGGCTGCTCGAGAAAAAAACTTAGCGGTGAGAAATAAAGACCGAGTCTATGACGAGGGTGGCCTCAATAAAGCTCTTGAGTCGATTCACTCTGGTAAAGTTAACCCAGGGCAAGCTAAAAAAAGAAACCTATATTTCGAAAAGCTCTCCAATCAATTAAAAGAACTTCAAGGACAAAATCAGGCCCAAAAGCCAGTTAACAAAGAAAACTTAAATCCAGAAGGTGTTGCTAATGACAAAGGTGATAGATTCGCCAGTCCAGGGCAAGACCACGAAGATAGCGAGTTCGATGATCTGGACTTGGAGGATTCCGATATAGGGGATGACTTCGAGGAAGGAGAAGAGTTTGTTGATGATGCTCTAGATCCAGAGTTAGAGTTAGAGGATGATCAGGCTAGGCTTCCTGAGGACGAATTCGAAGACCTACCCTTAGAGGATCAATAGTTTCAACCCCCATAATCATCTTCCCAATTGGAAAACTCTTCAAAAAGCTGTTGACTTCCTTCCCCCACACTTGCTCTGAAGCCGATCCTCTTTTGAACTGAAACTTGAGAAATCAACTTAAAGAAGGGTGAGCCCTTGTCGATCAGTAACCAGTCATAGTTGCCAGCTTGTAGCTTAGCCTCCCAACCAGCTGCAGCCTGAATAATATCCAAAAAGTCTATGTAGGCCTGCTGTCCGTTTAACTGGTTCCTATCATCAATAGAAGCAAATTGTTGTGGCCAAAGTTGGAAAGCAAATGCACCTCCGAAGTCTGGAGAATGGAATATCCGTGCCCTAACTGGTTCGGCCTTCAACACAGCGAGTATTTTTTTCGGCAGCATCTCCGGAGCAAATCGGGTATCAGAAGCAAAAAAGTTATGAACTATCAAAACGCTAAGAAAACACAGCGAGGTCCAGCGAATAGAAGAGCGCAAAACATTCTTTTGCTCAATAGACTGAAAAGCCCTAGCCAACGCACTAGACTTCTCTCTCCTAACAGCCCACCAGTTCTGCACCATCAAAGCCAAAGGCACAGCACAAGCGATACTATAAAAAGGAATGTAGCGTCTCTGCATCAAAGAAGCTGTAGAGAATACAAGTAGCAAGCCACATTCAAAAAAATTAAGTTCTTTTCCATAGCCTGAAACCAGCAACGACACTCCAAGCAAGAAGCTAATCAGAAAAAACAGAAAATAGAATAAATGAAAATCAGGGCTTAACCATTCAGTATTTAGATTCATAAAAAAATCGCTACCAGCCAAGCCAAAGATATTTTGCCAAAGACCTAGCCCAAAAGGATTTAGGAATGTGGCTAGAACGCTTAAGATCAAGACAATAAAATAAGTTGAAGACGCTGAATCCTTGAGTGCTTTCCCTTCAAGCAGTCTTGATGCAACACAGCTTGCAATTGCTAAAACCAAAAGGGCAATTCCAAGAATGAAAGCAGGGTGAAGATTACACCAGAGGCTGAAAACTAAAGGTAGAAATAAGAGCTTCTTTTTAGAAATTCGCCCTCGCTTCTCAAGCACCAGCAAATGGCAGACAATTGCAAAGAAAAGAAACGAGAAAAGAACTGGTCTTACAATCCACTGGACTGCCCCCATAAATAAACAAAGGAAGAGAATTCCTGCACTAATAAGTGGCGAAATGGTTAATCGTCTGAAAGAACCTAAAACGATTATAAAGTAGATCAAGAAAACACAGACAGCTACAAGCGAGTTTAAACCTGACCAGCCCAAGTTATCTTGAATATTGAAAAGAAACAGATCGGACAACCATTGGTTGTTAACCCAGCTACGAGCGGTTCCTGGGTGAAGAAAACTATCTTCAGTGATACCGGCCCCTATCAGACCTGATGAATTTTCTGAGATTAAGCTCCCAGCTCTAAGGTGCCAGCCTGCACCAGGGTCACCTGAAAGTGAGGGAACAACCAGCAGAAAAGCCAGCCCCACCAAAAGACCCACTATATCAGTCAGACTTGGTATTAGTTTATTTGCTCTCCCTCCGGCCATTGAACCAGACTACAGCAATCAAACTGTGAGGTGTAGGCTATTTTTATTTAGACGTAGGTAGACAAATGGGAAAGTTGACCCATCACCATTCCTAGACAAAACAAAAAGGCAAAAATTGCTATTCTCGACCACATAATCGTACTTTTCTCCGTTGATGCGGCGCATTTATTATACGTTAATTGAGTAAATCTCAAATCTACTGCCTAAACTGCAGTAGTCTTTGTAATGGCCATGCTCAATTATGGGCGTTATAATGCTCAAAGGTCGTAATGGACTATATACTGCGCCTCATTGAAATTTCGGTTTTGCAAGATTAAGCATAGGCGCAGTATAAGCCGAGCGTAAGCGAGGCCAAAAAACCATATACTCAACCTCTAAATATGCTTTTCAAGACCTTTAGGTCTTGTCTAAATTAATTATTAATTCGGAAAATCTAGGTATTTCGAGACTCTAGGGGCAAAACGCTGGCCGCGTTTTACTAAATACTAGGCGCAGTATTTGTCTAATGGCCATGCTAACGCATGGCAGATATACTCAACCCTGCTAGACCATTATAGGACGAAATTTAAACTAGGTTGAGTATATTGTTAAAGGGGAAGAAATGCTAGACAAAATTAAGGGCTTATTAGCAGGAGAGGAAGATTCCCTGGATATTACCAAAGACGGGGCTGCGTCCATAGAGGAGCTTCAAGTAGCTTGTGGAGTATTACTCTTAGAAATGTCCGGTCGCGATCAGGACTACGCACCTGAGGAAGTTCAAGCCATTTTTTCCGCAATGGCTGATAAATTTCAGATAGAAGACCAGCAGGAAATCTATAAGCTTCTTGAAAAGTCCCAAGGCGAAATAGACAAGGCTGGGAAAATTGACCAATTTATAGAGACTATTAATAAGAGCTACACCGAAGCCCAAAAAATTCAAATCGTAGAAATGGCAAAATCTGTAATGCAGGCCGACGGTGCTGTAGAAAAAGACGAAAAGAAATTTCTGACTCAGATCGCCACCAGATTGCAGCTTAGCAAGGAAACTATAGCCTCCCTGCTTTAAAAAGGCCGCTTTTAAAAAAGTCTAAAAATAAAACTAAAATAGTATTTCTTAATTGAATTTCCTCACAACTGCCCTCGTCTCTTTAGGGTAGCCATTTCTTATTTAACCAGTGGCAAGTGAGATAATTATGTTCAAATCATCATTTTCAGGTTTCAAGTTCGCAATACTGGCAATTAGCCTTTTAATACCTTCAGTTGGTTCAGCTTATCAGTCAGACTATTACTCCGGCGACAGCTACAATCATCCTCTCACTCCGAAGGGAGGTAGCTACGGACCAGCTGTTAGCCATATTGATTCTAAAAGGCAGATAAAGAAGCTTCGCCACCTTAAAAGACAAGAGCGAAGAATAAACAAAATTCTCGATCAACGAAGACATAGGAAGCTAAGAAATAACTATGCAAGACTAGCTAACCCTCTTCGAAGTTCCTCGCGTAAGTTAGTTAGAAATAATCGAAAATATATTTCTCCGAATAGGCTTGGAAATACTAGTCAAAGATACAACCGATATTCCCCGTATAACCCAGTAGTATGCAGTAGTAGGTTTTAGACTGTTAACACAACGCTCGGCTTAAACCCTCAGCCCTATGATTTCTTAAGCCGAGCAACCCTCTTCACCTCGGAGCCAATGCCCTGGCTCCGGGGTTTTTTATCCTTAAAGCTTCTCAGTTTCGAACCTTTGGTGCTTCCGAAGCCCAAGAAATTATTTGAATGAATTCAATAAGCTAAGCCAATCTGAGAAGGTTTGCGCCAGTGGACTGATAAAGCCGCATAACATATCCAAGGAGAACTAAACCTTGGCAGAATTTGAAGACAAAAAACATGGCCAGATGAGCCTTTCTGACCTTTGCATTGGCAAAGAGACTAATGCTGTACTCGATGACTTCCAAAAAAAAGGTTTAGCAATTGCGCAAGATCAAGCTACCCAAAACAGAATAGAGGTCAGCCATGGCACTGTAGTAGCAGCACTCAGCCAGAGCGCCTCTAGCCAAGCAGTGGAACGGATTCACATAGCTGACAAATCTCAACTTAAGGATTTCTCCACTAAAATTAAAGAGCTGGCTGAGAGAAAGAAAAACGGACATAGCTGTGCTGATGACCTGGTCTTAGCTTGGGAAAAGAGAAGCTCCAGAGCTGAACTTCATACAATGAGCGAAGTGCTTATTCATGAAGCAATTAAAAACGACGCTTTACTTCCGCTAGTGCCAAATTTAATCAAAGTTCATCAAGCTGTAGCTCAGTACCCTGAAAGTCATCTGGACAGAATAGATAATCTCATCAAAGCCTCAGCAACAATGCCTGAGATGGTCGAATTTATTGAAGCGCTAAATTCAGCGCGAGAAGTTGGAATAAAAATACACTTGGCTGCTGGGAATTACAGGGACACTTCCGACAGAGACTCAAACTCAATGGCTCTAGCTTTAAACAGAGGTGACGAACTAGTCGGAGCAGTTAAGTCAAATAAGGGCTTAATTGAAGATTATTCACGGGACGGTTACGGTATTCGCCCGAACACCTATCATACTGGAACCCATCTCACCCAAATCACGCCGGAAGGAGTGGATCTTGATAACGATGGAAAAACAGATCTTACCTTTTCAGAAATTATAGTTGAAAACCCTCAAACAGAATCCATCATTTTTCCTACTGGTGACTTAAAACTTCCATCTCGTGAACTAACTGGAAGTATTATTTCTGGAACATCATTCTCTGTTCCAAAAAATACTGGCAAAACTGGTCAATCATTCTTTGAAATCGGCAAAGCCACCAAGCCCGAGTCTACCAGCTCAGCGCAGACAACTTTCTCAACAAAAATCGAAAAATCTAATAAATAGAACCAAGACTTTTCCCTATAAGATTACGCTGAAACCACTTTGAATTTCGTGTTTGGCTAAAGCTTATATTAGGTTTCAGTAATTCGTTGTCTGGCAGTGCCCTGCAACGCTTATACCTCTAAAGAGCTATACGGTCATTTGAACTAGGAAAAGTGCTTCGCCAGGAATCAACAGAAGTAGTGTCAAGGTTTCCTAGGACCAGACCTTGAGAGCCCGAGCCCCTGGAGACAATCTCTCCTTTCGGCGAAATAAGCATCGAGCCTCCAAGATAGTGGAACTTACCGCCCTTACCTACTCTGTTTACTCCTGCCACCCAAGCTTGAGTGTCAATAGCTCTGGCTTGAAGTAGCGTCTCCCAATGAGCCTGTCTTTCAGAAGGCCAATTTGCAGGCACAATGTATAAATTAATATCCTCAGCGCCCTTACTAAAACAATAGTCAAAGCGAAGGTCGTAGCAAATCAGAGGTCGAATGCTTAGCCCTTTAACTTTGGCTTCAACCAGCTTTCCCCCTGCCTTATACCTTTTATCTTCACCAGCATAAGAAAACAGGTGTATCTTTGAATACTCCAAAATCTTGCCCTCAGGGCCCCACATTTGAAAAAGATTTTCTGGCTTTTCTTCACCTTTTTTCAAGCGAGCAAAAGAACCACAAACATAAAGACCATGCTCAGTTGCAATATCCTTCAGCGCGGCTTCACTTTTCTCTCCAGCTTCAATGGCTTCCTCACCTTCAAGAAAGAAAAAACCTGAGCTAAATACCTCGGGCAACACCAAAAGCTCTGCTCCTCGCTCTGCCGCATCTTGCGCAAAATTCTTGCTTTTTGTGATATTCGCTTCAACGTCTCGACTAACTAGATCAAGCTGAGCGAGAGCGAGCTTCATGCTTCAAGACCTGAGGAACCTGAACCCTGAATATTAGAGATTACTTTTTTAAGTAAGTCTCTGCCTGCACTTGAAACATGATAAGAATCAAAAGCCCGTTCAGGATGAGGCATCATACCTAAAACATTTCCATGACGACTTAAAATCCCTGCGATTCCTTTCGCAGAGTCATTATAAGGATTATCTGGGTCGAAATCGCCATACTGATTCACATAACGAAGAAAAATTTTACCATTTTCTTCTAGCTCTTTGAGCGAGCGTTTATCAGCCCAATAACGGCCAAAATAACAGCCAATCGGAATTTGTATAGGTTCTTTCCGTTCACAATCAACAGTAAGTTCACTTTCAGTTTTCTCTACGCGCAAGAAAACTTCTGAGCTATCAAAGGAAAGACTTGAGTTAGAAAGTAAAGCCCCTGGCAACAACTCTAGCTCACAAAGAAGTTGAAAGCCGTTGCCGATGCCAATAACTTTCCCGCCTTTTGAGGCAAATCGTTTTACTAAACCACTGGCTGGAGACAATCTGGCAAGAGCTCCTGGTCGAAGATAATCTCCAAAGGAAAAGCCGCCGGGGAGAACTACCAGGTCAGGATCTCTAAGAGACTCTTCACTGTGCCAAACAGAATAAGTCTCACAAGGTTCAAGTTCAGAAAAAACCCGCTTAGTTTCGTTGAAGCTACTGCTACCAGGATACTCTACTATAGCAACTTTCATCGAACAGTAGCCCTATTACACAGTATCAATGCTGACTATCTCAAGCTCTTCAGTACTAGGGCTAACCAGTATCTTTTTGGCCATCTCAAGCACCCGTTCATTCACGGTATCTAGGTCAGCTGTATTAAAATCTAACTCAATGAGCTTTCCTATTCTCGCTTGGGCGACATCAGTAAAACCAGCATCAGCCAGTCTAGTGGCCACAGTCCTACCAGCAGCGTCACTTATTTCTTCTTTAAGTTTGACAATAATTTTGGCTCTAATCACTAAAACACCTAAATAGGATAATAACTTCTAGTCCTGAAATACACGCTTGAAAATATAATCTACGTGCTCAAGGTGTCTGTCCAGCGAAAAGGACTTTTCAAGCTCCTCAGCCGACAAAAGTGAGGTTATTTTCTCATCAGCTGAAACCAATTCAATAAAATCAGGCCCTTGACCGTCTCCGGTGTTGATCGAATCCCAAACTTTCATGGCATGCCCTTGGACTAAGCTATAAGACTCCTCTCGACTAATCCCCTTAGCCGCCAGAGCCACCAAGAGAGTTCCAGAGAAAACAAGGCCTTTGGTCATGTCCAAATTCTTCTTCATGTTTTCTGGATAGACCGCTAGGTTTTCAATTACACCTGTCATTCTGGCCAGCATAAAATCCAAAAGCACTGTGCTATCTGGGGCAACAACTCGCTCAACACTGGAGTGACTAATGTCTCTCTCGTGCCATAGAGCGACGTTCTCCTGCGCACTGTGAGCCCAGGAACGAATTAAACGGGCCAAGCCAGTAACATTTTCTGTAAGAATAGGGTTTCTCTTATGAGGCATCGCACTGGAACCTTTTTGCCCCTTAGTGAAACTCTCCTCTGCTTCCCGAACTTCAGTTCTCTGCAAGTGACGAATTTCAACCGCTATTTTCTCCATAGTAGATGCTAACAAAGCAAAACTAGAAAATAGCGAAGCATGACGGTCACGCTGAATAATCTGACTGGAAGCTGGTGCTGGCTGCAAACCAAGCTTTTCACAAACATACTCTTCAATTGAAGGTGGAATGTGAGCAAAAGTTCCAACAGGTCCAGAGATAGCTCCAACCGCAATGTCCTTCCTTGCCGCAACAATTCTATCTCTATGGCGCTGAAGTTCAGAGTACCAAATGGCACATTTCAAACCGAAAGTTGTAGGCTCTGCATGAATACCATGCGAGCGACCCACACAAACTGTGTTCTTATGTGCCATACCCTGCTTCTTAACTGCCGCAGAGAACTTATCCAACCCAGTAAGAATCATATCTGTGGCCTTGGTCAACTGCACAGCAAAGCAAGTGTCCAAGAGGTCAGAACTAGTCATTCCAAAATGAAGGTAACGAGCGCCCTCACCAACGTTTTCAGCAACATTAGTTAGAAAAGCGATTACATCATGTTTAACTTCTTTTTCAATTTCTAATACTCGCTCAGTATTAAAAGCTCCTTTAGCTTTAACCTCTTCAAGAGCTTCCTTGGGAGCTATTCCCTCGTCCACCATCTTTTCAAGAGCTAGCGTTTCAATCTCAAGCCAAAACTCAAATCTAGCTTCATCAGTCCAAAGGGCAACCATTTCAGGTCTAGAATATCTTGCTATCATGCTCTCTCTCTTCTTTTAGAGGTGGCTCCAGAATCACTCTCTGAGCCTTCTACATCAATGGCGCCGTCATCCTCCAACAAGGTTTGCGAAGACGATGCCGAACTCAATATTGATCGAATTTGAAAAAATGGAGTGGCTGCTGTGGCAGTTGCAGCGAAAAACTTAGAATCCTTCCAGCCACCGGAAGAAGCCCAGGCTTGCTCAAGCTCCTGAAGGGCAATCACTGGAGTGTTACTGTTCTCGCTAATATGAGCGGCAATTATGAATTGAAGTCTTTCGTCTTGCCTAGCCATGCCCCGAAGCAAGTCAGCAGCAGCTAAGTTCCCCAGATGACCCAAGTCACCAGCAATTCTATTTTTGAGCCGATCAGGGTAAGGCGCTTCACCAAGCAAGCCCAAGTCGTGATTGGACTCAATGACCAAAGCGGAAAGATCTTTCAGCCGAGACTTCATGTTTTCACAAACTCGACCAGTGTCTGTGCAGTAGCCTAATCTACACTCACCTTTAGAAACAACCATACCTATTGGCTCAGCAGCATCATGCCAAACTGGAAAGGTCTCTAAGCTAAAATTCCCTATGGAAAAGGTTTCGCTACTCGAGATGCAGCAGAGCTTATCATAGTCTAAGATGTCGCAGGCCTCAGCGGTCTTAGAAGTAGTAAAGATATCCGGTCTATATTTCTTGATGATTGTTTTGAGGCCAACAACGTGGTCGCTGTGCTCATGAGTAAGCACTACTCCAGCTAACTCATCAATAGAGTAGCCAAGCTCCAATAAACGCTGCTCAGTCCGACGACAACTGAGCCCTGTGTCTATTAAAAAACCAGACTCTGAGTCTGTAACCAAAGTGCTGTTAGCTTTGGAGCCGCTAGACAACAGCGAGAAACCAAAAGCGTTTTGAGAATTATCTCCCACGCTCTCCTACTCTACCTATGATTCTACAGCAGGCTCTGAGCCCGAAAGTTGTCCAAATCTCCACTTAATCAGAGGCGGTGTAACCATTGTGGTAACAATGACCATAATAACAACCGCTCCAAAGGTGGCACTATCAATTACTGGCTTACCTGCCAGGGTCAGACTAGCTCCGATACCGGCGAAAATCAGCCCAACCTCTCCACGAGGAATCATACCTAATCCAACAGCGGTGCCATCAATATCTTTCTCTCGAACACCAAAAGCACAGACCTGCTTACCAATTATGGCCATGAAAGTTAGAACCAGGGCGAAGCCAAGGATCGATACATTTCCAAAGACACTTACGTCTACTCGTGCTCCCATAACAACAAAGAAAATAGGAACAAGGAGGGAGGTAATAGGCGCAATCAACTCTTCGATTGTGGCCCCTTCAGCGTCTTTTTCAGCAAGGTCTTCATAGTGAACCTCATCTAATATTAGACCCGCTGTGAAAGCTCCTACAATAGCAGCCAAGCCTGCGATCGCTTGTGCGATATAAGCCAATCCAAAACAAACAACTAAAGATATGGCTAGAAGCAGTCCTCGGCTTCTTAGGTAAGTTGCAGCTTTCATCATAGGGGCTGAGCAATAATGACCGAGAATAATTGCTCCACCTAAAAAGGCCACGGCTTTACCGATAATTACAAAAATAGCAGAAGATTGAAATTCGCCTCCCGCATTTACTGCAGCGATGATTCCACTAACAACTGCAAGTGTCATTAGACCCAAAACATCATCAATTACGGCAGCCCCAAGAATGATTTTAGATTCTTTGGCTTGAATCTTACCTATATCTTTAAGCACTCGGGCAGTAATCCCAACACTTGTGGCAGTAAGAGTTGCACCAACAAAAACGTGAACCAAAGTATCTGCATCAGGAATAAAAAACCAAGCCACTCCCCAGCCAAGAAAGAAGGGAACAACTACACCTAGCAGAGCGACAATCAGGGCTGAGGTTCCAACCGAGGCCATCTCTTTTACGTTAGTCTCTAAGCCTACTTCAAATAGCAATAGGATAACGCCTAGCTCACTTAGGATTGTGATGTATTCGCTTGTTTTTAAGCCATCGAACCAATGAAGACCGAAAAGCGCACAACTGCCAAGAACAACTCCCATAACTAGCTCACCCAAAACTTCGGGCTGGTGCAAACGGACAGCTATGTCTCCACCAATTTTTGCAGCAAGCAAGACAATCACAATTTGAAGCAGAACGTCTGTGATTGGGCCTTCCCCACCACCTCCGTATGGAGCTTCATCCGTAGATTCAATGTCTACGGTCTGCATCACTACAGAGTCTGGCAAAGCAATCTCGCCTCCGATAACTGCAGAAGCCGGATTCTCAGCAAAGATGTTCAATCCAGCCAAGGCTAAAAGCAAGAAGATCAAAGTAAGTTTAGGAGTTTTGAAAAGCATAATTTTCCAAGATTTAGCGTATTTAAACCAAGTCGAGATGCAGAAAAGCACCTCCTTAAAAGCTGGCAGAGTTAAACAATTTAGCGCTTGAGATACAATAGAGAAGCCAAAATTTTAAAGTTGTTGATAAGCTGGTAAGGGCTTGAATTTTTGTGCCAATTCCTTGAGACACTTAAATCACAATAATTATTAACCAAATTTATCTGGTTTGCATTCTAAGGACTTCTCCGACAAACTAAGAAGACTGGGCCATTTAGCATCACAAGCCTACAGCTCAAGCTCTTTAAATTTTATCTTTTGAGTGACCTTTGTCTTAAAGGTTTTTATTAAAAGACCTCCAGTTAAGTGGCTCGATAATTACTATCATGGAGCCACTTAACACCTAGGAGGCACACTGATGCCCTATCAAATGATCAATCTTGTTTACGCTCTTGTTTCAATAACAGCGTTAATTCTCGCTTTATTCGCTGTCTGTCTCCAAGCATCAATGTTTCCTCGTGATCAGACTGGACTCTTGCGAGTGCAGCAAGAAGAGCTCCGGTCACTTGCTATAGACGTTGAAGGGCTCTCCGCAGACAATTTCTGGAGCTGGCTCATTAGCTTGGTAGTAATCGTAATATTAGTATTTCAATCACCTTCCTCCAACTCAGAGATAAATTTTTATCAGATGGGATTTATAGTTGCTGGAATATTCATATTGATACGGCTTAGCTACAATGGTTCAAGGGCATCTTTCAACATATACCGCCTTGCATTGATCGAAGTTGATAAAAACTACTCAACCGAAAACAAAGAAGTAAGTCCTTTTAAAGATTTCTACGATCGCCCAATAAGAAAAAACCCGACATTCGCTCTATGCTTTGCAGTCGCTTGTTGGGCTTCTGTAGCGACTATAGCAATAGTACGCTTAATGATGGACCTATGGACTATCTTTAAGATTATATAGAAGCGAGTGGTTCAGCTAACATTACGAAAGGCAAGTACTTCGCTTGCCTTGACCCGTTTTCGACCAGGTCACTCGCCTTTTTAAATCTCGAAAACCCTTAAAAACCAAAAGAAGTAACTAAACCAACTTTGAACGATTTTTAACAAGTTTCGAAGCCCAAAAGAAAAGAGCCACACCGAGAAGAACTGAAATAGTAAAGCTAAGACCAAAGGAAAGCTCTCCGGTGCCCAGGGCACAGAATCTAAAACCATCAATCATATAATATAAAGGATTAAGCTTCGAAATAGTTGACCAAGGCTCTGGTAATAGTGCAACCGGATAGAACAGTCCTCCTAAGTAAATTGCAGGAAGAATCAGAAAATTTGTAAAAACCGAGAGCCTGTCAAAGTTATCACTATAAACTGCTGCAATTATTCCAAGCTGTGAAAACAAGAAGCTCACTACCAGCGCCATTGCCAAAGCTAAAAAAGGATGGGGCCAGGCAATCTCTGCAAAGAATAGAGAAATGAAAAATATCGCAACTCCCACAGTGAGACCTCTAGCCATAGATGAAATAGTATATGCTAAAGTCATTGATGATGGAGACAGAGGGGCCACCAAATAGTCCACTACATACCCAAGGTAACGGGCCATAAAAAGGGAGCTAGAGCTATTACCAAAAGTGTTTTGCACCACGCCCATTAAAATTAAACCAGGAATCACAAACTGAACGTAGCTAGTTCCCTCAAACAAACTAACCCTTTGCCCAAGGCTCACTCCAAAAACTAGAAGATATAAGGTCACAGTAGTTACTGGAACAATTAAAGTTTGGACTGCAACTGAGGTGATTCTTAGAACCTCTTTTTTTAATAAGGTAAAAAAAGGAAGCCCTATTTGATAACTGACAGGCTGCCCTTGATAAACTTGCTTTAGTTGTTGCTCTAAACTGTTCGCAGAACTCACTGCTTATCCTCCGAACTTAGCTTCAAAAAAACATCTTCCAAGTCTGGCCTGGAGAGATAAACATCCGCTATCGAAATTCCAGCCATCTGTGCAAGTTCAACCACTCGAGTGAGCTCGCTTCCACTTTTCAAAGAGAGATGAAGCTCTTTTCGCTCACTACTTGTATATCTCGGGGAATAGTTCGCGAAAGGCTTCAAATCTTTCTCATCTACTGGCTTATCCAGCACTAAGCTTAATTTTTGGTCGCCAACTTTTTCGATCAAGTCCTGAGTGGGCTCTATAGTGATCAGCTTGCCATCTTTCATAAAAGCAATTCTGTCACACATTTCTTCTGCTTCATCTAAGTAGTGAGTAGTCAGAAGCACATTTATGCCAACATTATTAATCTCTCTAACAAAGGACCAAAGTCTGTTTCTAAGCTCCACATCGACACCGGCAGTGGGCTCATCCAGTATAATTAGCCTCGGCTTATGCAAAAGGGTTTTCGCCAACATAAACCTCCTACGCATTCCGCCAGAAAGCTTAATATATTTTTTCTGAAGATGAGGGCCTAATTCCATTTGCTCGATAATCAGCTCTCGCCAACTTGGGTCATCCTGAACTCCATAGTAACCAGAATGAATCTTAAGAGCTTGCCCAACGAGAAGATACTGCTCAATGACTGGATCCTGGTGCATCACTCCGGTTAGCCGTCTGGTTTTGATATAATCCTTGCGATTATCAAATCCAAAAACAGAAAGGCTACCCGAGTCAGGCATTAAAACTCCTGCTATCATATTGATAGTGGTACTCTTACCTGCTCCGTTCGGCCCAAGAAGTCCGAGCACTTCACCGGGTTTCATTTCAAAATTTAAATTGTTTACTACGATGACCGGACCACTTTCGCTAGGAAAGCTTTTACTTACATTGGATATGATAAGAGGAGATTGCTGTAGATTTTCTTCTGGTATCTGTTGAGATTGGAACATTGAAGGGACTATTTTTCCTCGGCACAACCCTGTTCTACTTGCTCCTCATAGCTAACGCCACAGATACTACAACGTTCTTTTCCATCATCGGCTGTAACCAGATTGTTCATTCCCCCACAGCTTCCCTTGATTCGTTTGCCTGCAACAATATAACCAACCGCCATCAATAGAATGAAGGCTGCGAAAAACACTAAAGTGACAATGAAAGTTTCCATAACAAACGCCAATAAGGTTAAAGAATCACTAATCTCTAGCAAATAGGACAGAAATGCAAATCCCTAGCCCTCAAGAGCCTTATCGAAGCTCTTGCTAGAAACCGTCTTTAATTCACCCTCTTCACCTACACTTACAAACCTTGCTGAGAGACCTAGCTTTTCTGTTAGCTGCATACCCTTTTCGGCGCCTAAAACTAGAAGGGCCGTAGCGAATGCATCTGCCCTAGCACAGCTCTTATCCAGAACTGTTACTGAAACGGTATTGTGTTTTACTGGAAGTCCGTCCTGAGGGTTAATCAAGTGAGAAAAACGCCGACCATCTGAATTAAAATAATTACGGTAGGTTCCAGAAGTAGCAATCGAACGATCTTTGATTGGCACAATAATGTCTAACTTATCACTATCTTCAACTGCCTGCTCAACAGCGATTCGCCAAGGATCACCTGAACGATTAAGGCCTGAGGCTCGAACTTCGCCGCCAATTTCGACCATAAAGTTTCTTATTCCCGATTGCAATAAAACCTCAGCGGCTCGGTCGCTTCCATAGCCCTTTGCTATAGCACTTAAATCGAGCACTAGCTCTCGGTTGATCTTCCTCAGAGCTGGTGGGTTCTCCCGGTTTTCAACTCCGTTAAAACCTGTTCTTATTAACGCTTCTTTTACCTGTTCCTCTTTAGGTTGGGTGCTCACCATACCCTGAGAACCAAAGCCCCATAACTCAACAAGGGGAAGCACTGTGGGATCGAAAGCACCGTCCGTAAGCTCGGCGACTTCCTTAGCTAAGGAAATCACTTGCTGGGTTTCATTAGAAACGGAGAACCAGTCGTTATGCCTTAATTCATTGAATCTACTAAGCTCAGACTCCGGCTTGTAGGTAGACATCAAACCATCAATTTTTTCTATCTCAGCTTTTAACTTGGACTCAAGTTCTGAATATTCAAGATCACCCTCTTCAAGCCACTTCACAGAATAGCTAGTGCCCATTGCTGAGCCGCTGACTCTTCTCTCTTTTGTTCCAGGAAAAAAATATAAAAAAAGCAGGGTTAGTCCAATAATAACCAACCCTGCTTTAATTCGCTGATTCATGATTAGAGCTTACTAGCCGCCGAAATCATCAAAAGCGATATTCTCTGGCTCAACACCCATATCATCAAGCAGCTTAAAAACTGCTTGGTTCATCAATGGTGGTCCACAAAGATAATACTCGCAATCCTCTGGGGCCGGGTGATTCTTCAAATAGTTCTCAAAAAGAACATTATGGATAAATCCAGTAGGTCCTTCCCAGTTATCTTCATCCAGAGGGTCAGATAAGGCTAAGTGCCAATTGAAATTAGGGTTAGCAGCCTGCATGTCATCGAACTCTTCCACATAGAAAGCTTCACGTAAGCTTCTCGCTCCATACCAAAATGATACTTTACGATCCGTCTTAATTCTTTTGAACTGATCGTATAGGTGAGACCTCATCGGTGCCATTCCAGCTCCACCACCAATGAAGATCATTTCATTATCAGTCTCTTTTGCGTAGAACTCTCCGTAAGGGCCGGAGATCACCACATCATCCCCTGGCTTTAAGTTAAAGATATAGGAAGACATTATCCCCGGAGGGTGCTGAGTTCTGGGAGGTGGAGTTGCTACCCGAACATTAAGCATGATCAAGCCTTTCTCTTCAGGATAGTTAGCCATTGAGTATGCTCTAATAACATCTTCCTTAACTACAGACTTAATATCCCAAAGCTTAAACTTATCCCAATCAGCCCGGTATTGGTCTTCAATATCGAAGTCACTATAGGTAAGCTCATGGGGTGGACACTCAATCTGAATATATCCACCCGCTCTGAAATCAACATGTTCACCTGTAGGAAGCTCAAGCACTAGCTCCTTAATAAAGGTAGCTACGTTATCGTTAGAACGTACTTTACAATTCCACTTTTTAACTCCGAAAACTTCTTCTGGAACCCTAACCTTCATGTCTTGCTTAACCACTACCTGGCAAGATAGACGACAGCCTTCTTTAGCCTCTCCACGAGATACGTGACCTTTTTCAGTTGGAAGAATATCCCCTCCCCCTTCAAGCACATCTACCTTGCACTGAGCACAAGTTCCACCACCACCGCAGGCTGAAGAAATAAAAATTTTCTCGTCAGCAAGTGCAGAAAGAAGCTTTCCTCCGGCAGGCACCGATATAGTCTTCTCGTCATTGATCGTAATGTTTACGTTTCCAGCAGCAACCAGCTTACAACGCGCAGCCATAATTATACTGACTAGGGTCAGAACAATTAAAGTGAAAACGATTACACCAATTAAAATTTCCATTTTCTCTTATTCCTTAATCTCTACGCCCTTCTAACGTGGAGGACACTAGAGTTGAATTCCTGAAAAAGACATAAAAGCCATCGACATAAGGCCAACAATAATAAAGGTAATTCCAAGCCCCTTAAGACCATCTGGAATATCACTGTATTTTAGCTTCTCTCTGATTCCAGCTAGGGCCATGATCGCGAGTGCCCATCCCAGTCCGGAACCAAAACCAAAGACGATACTCTCTGGCAGGTCATAGTCACGGTCAACCATGAACAAAGAGCCACCAAGAATCGCACAGTTCACTGTAATCAGCGGTAAGAAAATTCCGAGAGCATTGTACAAAGCTGGCACAAACTTATCTAAGGTCATCTCTAGAATCTGAACCATCGCAGCAATCACTCCGATATAGGAAATCAGCCCGAGAAAAGATAAATCAGTATCTGGCATTCCAGCCCAAGCCAGTGCTCCCTCCTTTAGAATATAATTGTAAATCAGGTTATTAACCGGAATTGTAATTGTCTGAACAACAATTACAGCAATTCCTAAACCTGTGGCTGTTTCAACACTTTTTGAAACGGCCAAAAAAGTACACATGCCAAGAAAGAAGGCTAGTGCTAGGTTCTCAACAAATACAGCTTTAATAAAAAGACTGAGGTATTCTTCAAACATTTCTCTTAACCCTCGTGCTCTACTTGATCGGTCTTATAGCTTCTAAGCACCCAGATGAATATTCCGATAATAAAGAATGCACTTGGAGCTAAAAGCATCATTCCATTTGGTTGATACCAGCCTCCTTCCGCAACAGACGGAAGAACTGCTTTTCCAAAAAGAGTTCCGGAACCAAACATTTCTCTAAATGCTCCAACCACAATCAGAATCAAACTATAGCCAAGACCGTTTCCGATTCCATCCAAGAAGCTTAGGAAAACATTATTCTTCATGGCGAAAGCTTCAGCCCGACCCATAACAATACAGTTAGTGATAATCAGCCCAACAAAAACAGATAGCTGTTTACTAATCCCGTAAGCATAAGCCTTGAGAACTTGGTCGACTACGATCACCAGAGAAGCAATAATAGTCATTTGGACGATAATTCTAATACTGGAAGGGATGTGATTTCGAATCAAACTTACTGCCGCATTAGAGCAAGCTAACACTGCTATTACCGCTGCGCACATAACAAGCACGGTATCCATCTTGGTGGTAACAGCAAGAGCGGAACAAATCCCTAACACCTGAAGGGCGATAGGATTATCATCAAGCAGTGGTCCAAATAATACTTCTTTAACTTTCATAACTATTCACTAAAATCTCAGTTAGTAAAAAATCTTAATTCAACCAAGCAATTTACAAAAAAGCCCCTGCTGCGTTTGAGCAGGCACGCTGCAGGCGAGGACAAGTAACAATTCACATAACTCCACAAATACGACTAGCATTTGGCCACCCGACCCTAAAAAATAAAAGTTCTATACCTCGATTAAACTTTAACTGTTTAGCTCTGGTGAATTGATACATAGCCATGGCCTAAAATCCTGTCAGCTTTCTATTTTCAATAAACTTTCCGTATGCATCATCGCTCAACCAGTACTGAAGCATATTTCCCACACCTCTGGCTGTGATAGTTGCGCCTGATAAACCATCGACTTTATAGACAGCATCAGCTTTGGAAGTATCAACTTTCCCCTTAATAACGTTAATTCTGGGTCTACCGTCGTCTCCGTATATTTTCTTTCCATCCCAGAGAGCCTTCCACTTAGGATTATCCACTTCACCACCTAACCCGGGAGTCTCAGCATGCTCATAAAAACTGAGCGCCTTAATTGTGTTGAAGTCTACGTCGACAGCAAGAAAGCCATAGAGAGTAGACCAAAGGCCTTTACCATGAACTGGCAGGATAAATCTCTCTACATTTCCACCGCTCTTAACCAAATAGACGGGAGCGAGATTAGCTCTCCTTCCGATTCCAGCTACATCAGCCTCTATAGCTTTACTACTGGACGGGTCTTTAGCTGCCTTCCTTTGATCATAGTCCGAAGCGACAATGGAGCTGTCGTATTCTCCAGTAGACAGATTGACCAACCGAGCTTCAATGTTGTCAGAAAAAAGCTTCTCAATATCTCCACCCTCTTCGAACAACCCTGCCGCGGAAAGAATGTTCTGTTTCTTATCAAGAAGTTTATTTCGCTCCTGATCAGCTCGCAAACTAATCGCTGAGCTTGAAACAATTACCGAGCAGATAATGCAAAGCAAGGTCGCTACTAGGAATGTTTTACTTACTGAATCGTTAGACATAGCTTAACTGAGCTCTCGCCTCTCTTCTTTTAATATTCGACCTGACAACATAGTAATCAATTAGTGGCGCAAAAACGTTACCAAACAGAATCGCCAACATAATACCCTCTGGAAAGGCTGGGTTAATGACTCGAATCAAAATCGCCATAAAACCAATCAGCAGCCCGTAATAGTATTTACCCTTATTGGTAAAAGCAGCTGAAACAGGGTCTGTAGCCATGAAAACGATACCGAAGGACAATCCACCAACTATGAAATGCCAAATAGGGGGCATTCCAAACATCGGATTGGTGTCACTACCGATTGCATAAAGAAGGCTAGCTGTAAGGAAAGCCCCTATGGTGGTACTAAGCATTATTCTCCAGGAACCAACACCACTGGCTATAAGAACCCCTGCACCTATCAAACAAGCTAAGGTTGAGGTCTCACCCATTGAACCTTGGATAGTTCCAAAAAAGCAGCTCAAGAAGTCATAGTTTTGATAGACTGCGGTCATTCCATCCGCAGCAGCCATTCCAAGTGCGGATGCTCCACTAAAGCCATCAACCGCTGTCCACACGGTGTCGCCAGAAATTTCGGCCGGATAGGCAAAATAAAGAAAGGCCCTAGCTGTCAAAGCAGGGTTTAGAAAGTTCTTACCTGTTCCACCAAAAACCTCCTTGGCAAAAACAACACCAAAAATTATTCCAACAGCTACCTGCCAAAGAGGAATAGTTGGCGGCAATGTCAGCGGATAGAGCATTCCCGTGACCAGGAATCCTTCGTTGATCTCATGTTTTCTAACGCAGGAAAAAATTGCCTCAGTCAAACCACCGGCAATATTAGCAACCAGAAAAACTGGAATAAAATACAAAGCCCCGTGTACACCATTTGCGAGAATGTTTGATGGGTCGTAACCGATACCAAGCCATTCTATAACTACTGCTCTCCAGCCTGTAGTCTCAGTTAAACCCAAATCGGCCATCGCTAGGTTTGCCTGATAGCCGGTGTTAAAAAGGGCAAATAGAATGCAAGGTCCTAGAGCAAAAACTACCGTAATCATCATTCGCTTCAGGTCGAGACCATCACGAACATGAGAAGCGCCACTTGTAACTTCACCAGGAGTATACAAAAAAGTATCGATCGCTTCGTAAAGGGGGTAAAGTAGTTCTAACTTACCGCCCTTGTGAAACTGAGGCTCGATATTGTCAAGCAATCCGCGAAGAGCTTTCATTCCAACTATCCTTCTTTTTCAATTGTTGTAAGCATGTTCCTCAAGAGCGGACCGTATTCCGTCTTGCCAGGACAAACAAAAGTACATAGTCCTAAATCTTCCTCATCCAACTCCAGCACCCCGAGCTTGACCGCAGTCTCAAGATCTTGCGAAACCAAAGATCGAAGCAAGTAAGTTGGTATGATGTCCAGTGGAACGACATCTTCGTACATTCCTATTGGAACCATGGCACGCTTACTGCCATGAGTAGCAGAACTTAAAGGAAATTTTCGCCCAGGAAACATTGTTGAAGCATAAACTTTTCTAGTCGAGAATTTCTCAAATCCTGGCATCTGCCATCCTAGAAGCTCGCGTTTGTCATCTTCTTCGATAACGGAAATCTGATTGTGATACCGCCCTAGGAAATTTACTGGAAACTTGCTTGCATTATGACCAGAAAGTAGCGGACCTGAGATTACCCTAACTGCACCATCTTCAAGCTCATCACGAATCAAATCATCAATACAGGCTCCAAGTCTGGCCTTTATCAAGCGAGGATTTTTAACCTTAGGGCCAGCCAAAGCCACCACCCGTTCAGTCCATAGTTCTCCCGTGAGTAGTAGCTTTCCAATGGCGATTACATCCTGATAACCAACATGCCAAACCGTCTTATTCTCGTTGACCGGATCAACCAAGTGAATATGAGTTCCAACGAGTCCTGCAGGATGTGGCCCCTTGAATTCGTGACACTTAACTCTGTCAGTTGCTGGAACTTGAACCCCAGACCCAGGCGCCCTACCAACAAAAACTTTCCCCTTAGTAAGAGAACCTAGAGCTTTAAGACCATTCTCAAAATCAGTCGCATGCTCATTAATTACCCAATAAGGATCAGGTGAAAGAGCATTCGTGTCCATTGCGCTAACGAAAATGGAACTAGGCCTAGAATCAATAGCGGGCACCCGGCTGAATGGCCGAGTTCTAATTGCAGTCCAAAGACCGGACTTAACCAAAATTTCTCTAATCTTGTCTTCTTTGCCAGACTCGAGCTCGCCGGAACTAACCGTTGGAAACTTTTCTGCCGAGCGGGAACCACAGCTAATAACGATCGATTTGAAAGCTCTTTTCTCACCACGATTTATCGACTGAACTTTTCCTGCGGCTGGTGATGTAAAAATAACGCCCGGGTTTTTCTTGTCTTCGAAAAGAGGCTGGCCAATCTGAACACTGTCCCCTTCTTTAACTAGCATGGTAGGCTTCATACCTACATAATCATCCCCTAACAGAGCTACTGTAGAAGCATCTCTTGCTGGTTGGATTTTCTGGTTAGGCTCACCGGTAATTGGCAAGTTTAGACCCTTTCTCAGTTTGTGCCTCTTGAATTCACTCATTCTCTAGTCCAGTTTTAACGACAAAAGTCGGTGCCTTTGTGTGATTTTTGGTCCTCGTATACTGAAACCGTTTTACGGAATTGACCAGTAAATTAACCTCACTAGGGTTTAAGTATACACTTTGTGTCAGCAAAGCCGTTAGACAGATATACCCCAAGAAAACTTGTCTTAAAGCGTGGCCTCGCAAGAAAATCATAAGACAGAGGGGAAATATCCTTCTTCTTAACCCTTTTCTTGCCATGAGCTGCGCTCTTGAAAGCCATATTTCAGGTTTCAGTATCTTGTCTTTTGGCAGTGCTTTCGCACTGCATATACCCCGTTACAGCGGTTATAAAAAAATAAAAAGTCGTAATTTGCGGGGTATATACGGGATTTCACACCTGTATACAATACAATCGTAAGCAATCTCGAAACTAAAATTTACTTGAAGTTTTCAGGAGTTAGTTCAAGGAAGTATTGGCTGTATACCCGAGCGTCTTAGTGCCCGAATAGACTAGGACATGTGGAAAACATATTAACCTTTTATTACTAATTTAGTCTTATTTCCTCGCCCTGGATCTGATTCAAATATCTGCTATTTCTAGAACAACAAATTTTCTTTGGAACCCGTTTTTAAGGAGTCTTGAAATTGCCATCATTCGATATTGTCTCAGAAGTTGATTTTCATGAAATTGATAATGCCCTTTCCCAGGTTAGAAAAGAGATCGACACCCGTTACGATTTCAGAGGGGGCAAGAACAAGGTCCAGTATGAAGAAGGTGTGATCACTCTAATTGGAGATGATGACATGAAGATGGAAGCTATGAGGCAAATGCTCAACCAGAAAATGGCAAAAAGGGGTGTCTCTACTCGAGCTCTTGACTATCAGAATGTTGAAGACGCTTCTGGTTCTCAAAAGAAGCAAGTCGTGAAAATAAAAAATGGTATCACGACGGATGAAGGGAAAAAGCTGGTCAAATTAATAAAAGACCAAAAACTAAAGAAGATCCAGGCCAGCGTTCAACAAGAACAAGTCCGAGTTACGGGGCCTAAACGCGATGCCCTTCAAGATGTAATAACATTCTTAAAGGACAACGTTAATGACCTGGAACTTCAGTTTACAAATTTCAGAGACTAAGCAGGCGCTTTCTGCGACTTACTTTCCTTCTTTGACTTCTTCTCTTTAGGAGCAGCTTCGGCTTTACTGCTATCTCCCTTATCTTTAGATGAAGCAATTTTGGTTTCATCATCTGAGAGAAACCACAGAGCCGTGACACCTAGTGCCGCAATAATCAGCAATGGAAAAGTGAGCTTCCACAGGATTCCTGAAAAATAACCGACAGCAAATATCATCCCGGCGACGAACAATGGGTTTTGCCCCACCTTTTGATTTAACTGCTCACCAAAACCACTCGCCTTGCTTTGAATATCAGACCTTTTCATCAACTTTTCTCCCGAACTAAAATTAAACTCTCTCGCTCATACTGGTAACGCGGGGGTCACCAAGGCCAGATGTTTCACAACAACTTTATTTGTTCTATATGATGACTCTATTATAGAACTGCTGCGAGATTATATGATTTTTCATTTCGAAACATTTTCCAGCACTAAATTTATCTTTTTAAACGAATCTCTTTATGGCTATGGGCAAGAGCAACTACGATAAGCTGGGAGCTTCAGCCTCCAAAGCAGGTTTACACAAAGCCCTAGATCTAGCGGGAGCTGAGCATCAAGCAAGCCATTTTGCCCAGCTGACACCTGATATCGCGGGTGATGCCGACTACAGTTCTTTTCTTCATTGCGATGGTGCCGGAACTAAATCAGTGACTGCATATATTGCAGCCCAAGAGTCTGGGGACCCCAAGTGGTACAGAGGACTAGCCCAAGATGCTTTAGTGATGAACCTTGATGATGTTATCTGTTTGGGCAAACCAGAAGGTCTAGTTGTTGCCAATCTTTTAAACAGAAACGCCCAGCTCGTAGGCGACGAAGTAATCGCGGAGATAATATCCTCATACATTGAACTACAAAAAAACCTTTCTAACTACGATGTCAACTTCACCTTAGGCGGTGGAGAAACCGCTGATTGTGGAGATGTCACTAGAACCTTGGCAGTTGATGCTGTCATTGCAGGACGCATTGCACACTCGAATCTACTTTCAACTGACAATATAAAACCTGGCCAAGTTATTGTTGGACTATCAGGCGCAGGCAAAGCCTCTTGGGAGAATATTGAGAACTCCGGCATAGGCTCAAATGGGTTAACCCTTGCCCGCCATACTCTGCTTAAGAAAGAATACTGTGAAAAATACCCAGAAGTTGTAGACCCCAACACGGACAGTTCAGTTGTATATACTGGACCTTTCGCAGTGGATGATAATCCCAATGGACTTGGAATGACTGTGGGAGAAGCACTTCTTTCTCCCACCAGAACGTTCGCTCCCGTCCTAATTAAAATTTTCGAGTCTGAGTTTGATAAAATTTCGGCTTGTATTCATGTTTCAGGTGGAGCGCTAAGTAAAGTAATTCGTTTTGGAAAAGGAAATATTTACGTCAAAGACCAGTTACTTCCAATTCCAGCAATCTTCAATTTGATTCAAGAAACTGGAAACATACCTTGGAAGGAAATGTATCAAGTCTTCAATATGGGGCAGCGTATGGAGGTATATTGCGAGCAATCTGCGGCTGACTCCATCATAAAAACATCCGAGTCTATGGGTGTTGAAGCTGGAATAATTGGTCGAGTTGAAAAAAACCCTGACTCCGACAGCCAAAACATAGTAAAGGTGGATAGCCCAAACGGAAGTTTTGAATATCAGCTGTAAGCAATTTCGAGGCTTTCGGGTGGCACTAACATCCAGTTTTCGATGAACCAAGATATTTTCAATTCCTGTGAACTCTAAGCAAGACCTGCGCCCCCAAGGAACAACTCTAACAAACTCCCGCTGGGGTAACAGTGATCACACTGACATCGACGCTCCTCGTCCCGATGACATACTGGAAGAAAACCTTGGACAAAGATTCTTCAACACAGCAGCAGCATCGGGTGGACGACTCTTCTCTAAAAGCAGGGATCTGGAATCAGGTGAATGGAGTGAGCTAACTTGGGGGGAAGCTGCTAGTCAAATAGCCCGAGTAGCTTCTTTTCTGCGTGATGAACTAGGAATAAAGAAGGGCGACAAAGTTGCAGTCCTATCCTTCACCAGAGTCGAGTGGGCCTTGGCAGACCTGGCTATTTTAAGTTTAGGAGCCATATCCACTCCGGTTTACCATTCGTTAACTTCTTCCGAAGCTGCTTTTATTCTCTGGAACTCCGAAGCTCAGATAATTTTTTGTGAGAACCAAGAGCAACTAGATAAGCTTGCTGAGATTGATTCAGCCCCATCTTCAATTCCCAAAACTGAAGGTTTCGATGGCGGAAAGGTAAAACTCAATATTCAAGGCGTAATCTGCTTCGAGCAAATTCAATCAAATAATTTTCAATCTCGCCTGTACGACTGGCAGGAAATTATCAAGCCTGGAAAGTCTCCAAGGGCGTAGAAACAGCGGAAATGGTTGAGCTGATTCGCTACGACTTGGCTAAGGTTAAACGAACAGACTTAGCTTCAATAGTTTATACCTCTGGGACAACTGGCATACCGAAAGGCGTAGTTCAAACTCATGACAACCATCTTTCCCTCCTGAACTCATTGCTTCTCAGTGGACTAATTGGAAGTGGTTCAGGCGTATTTCTATTCCTTCCCCTAGCTCACTCTTTTGCTAGATTCATTTTCTACGGAGCAATTGCTGCAGGTGGAGACTTAATTTTTCCAGCAGTAGTAAATAAAAGAAAATCAGAATTTGATGCCAAACAACTTTTTAGTGACATTCAAAGCTCTAATCCTGAAATCCTTCCCTCTGTTCCTAGAATCTATGAAAAGGTGATGACCTCAGTGCAAGGAAAGACAAGCACTGCCGGTTTAGTAATGAAGCCAATTATTGCCTGGGCAATGAGCAATTGGAAGCCACTGAAAGACAAGCTTGAACAAAAAGGTTCACTTGGGCCAGTTGATAAAACTAGGTTCGCCTTAGCTGAAAAAGTTATCAAGAAGATTAGAACATCAGTTTTTGGTAACGAGCTATCGCACTGTGTATCAGGTGGGGCTCCATTGGATGAAAAAGTAGCCAGATTCTTTGACTCTCTGGGGATTCTAATCCTTGAGGGCTATGGACTTACTGAGACCACCCCTGCCCTTTCAGCGAACACCAAACAAAGGAACCGCTTTGGCACCGTCGGAAGAGTTTTTAGAAATGTGGAAGTAAAACTCGAACAAGACGGAGAACTTCTTACCCGTGGACCTAACATAGCAGTCGGATATAACCGCATGCCTGAGGCCACTAAAAAATCCTTCTCAGAGGATGGTTGGTTCAGCACTGGAGACATCGCTGAAATTGACTCCGAAGGTTTTATTAAAATAACTGACAGGAAAAAGGACCTGATAGTGAATGCTGGGGGAAAAAATATTCCTCCTCAAAAAATCGAAGGGAAATTGAAGACCATACCCTTCGTGTCCCAGGCTCTGGTTTACGGCGACAGAAAACCCTACTTAGTAGGACTACTTACCCTCGACCCTGAAAACATCGCTTCATGGGCCGCCTCTAATCTATCTGGAGAGGATCATTCTCTTAGCAATCTAGCCGACCACCCTAAGGTAAGAGAGCTACTTGACGAGGAAATAGCCAAAGTTCATATCGACCTGGCTAGCTATGAAGAAATAAAACGCTACAGAATACTGGCTGAGGACTTTACTATTGAGAATGGCTTGTTGTCCCCAACCCTTAAGCTAAAGAGAAGGAAAGTAGTAGAAAAATTCTTAAGTGAAATCGAGTCTATTTATCGAAATTAGCGCGGACCTAAGCTGCCCGCCTAGCCATATTATCCAGCAGCTTTTGCAGCAAAAGCTCGCCTTGTAAAAACAAATCTTTTCTAGATAAAACCTCTTCCAGACTTTGAATTCCAGGAGCAAGGTCAGGAATTCCAACTCCCTTTCCTAGTCGATTAATACAGCTAGCGGAAAACTCTAAATGAAACTGAAGCCCTAGTACGTTGTTCCCGTAGGAAAAAGATTGGTTCTGATAAACGCTCCCTTCGACAAGTCGCTCGGCTCCTTCAGGGAGGTCAAAGGTATCACCATGCCATTGAACAGGAGTAAAAACTCTAGGAAAGTCTTCGAAATAAGGGGAGCTTTGACCTGCTTTTGTCAGCTTAACAGGGAACCATCCTATTTCCTTCCCAGGCTTGCCCTTGAAAACTTCAGCTCCAAGTGCCTCAGCGATCATTTGAATACCCAGACAAATCCCCAACACCTGCTTTCCAGAAGCTATGACCTGCTGAATAAATTCAATTTCCTTAGCAATCCAAGGAAATTTATCCTTATCGTAAGCCCCCATCGGCCCACCCATTACCACCAACCAGTCAAAACTGTTTAGGTCTGGAAAAGACTCACCCTCATAGATTAGGGTGCTAGAAAGATGGTGCCCCTTCTCGGTGGCCCAATTCTCTATTCGCCCAATTCCCTCAAAGGAAACATGCCGAATGCTATGGATGCGCAATTTTCTCAACTCACTATTTCTCCTAACTAATACCTACAGCCTGCTGGGCCACTAGAACAACAAATAATATGTCTAATTTTGACTCATTTACTAACCCTTTGCTAAAAACCCGCCATGTCAGAATCCCCACTAATGCTAAAAGCCCTACGCTTTGAAGATATTCCCCGCCCTCCAGTCTGGCTAATGCGTCAGGCTGGCAGATACATGAAGGAGTATCGAGCCCTCAAGGAACGCTACACCTTCCTGGAATTGTGCCGTTCCCCAGAACTAGCAGTAGAAGTCTCCCTGCAACCGATGAAAGAATTCGACATGGATGCTTCCATAATATTTGCAGATATCCTGTTACCTCTGGAGCCAATGGGAATCGGAATAGATTTTAACCCAGGGCCTTCAATAGAAAATAAAATTAAAACCAGCTCAGATGTTAAGGCACTAAAGACTAAAGACGTAGCCGAGCAATGCTCTTTTGTTGGCCAGGCTATTAACTCTCTCAAAAAAGAACTTAACAGCAATAGAGAAGATAAAAAGACTATTCTTGGCTTCGCTGGAGCTCCTTGGACCCTGGCTTGCTACATCTTGGATCAAGGACCGTTAAAGAATTTTGCTGGTAGTTTGGTATTTGCTAACCAAAACCCGGAAGCCACCAAACTACTGCTTAACAAACTTACTGATGTAATTGAAGAGTATTTGCTGATGCAAATCGAAGCAGGAGCTGATGCGGTTCAACTATTTGATACTTGGGCCGGACTGCTACCCGAAAAAGAGTTCCGAGATATAGCTTTCTCCCCTGCTGCTAGAATCATTGAAAAAATAAAAAAAACTGGCACGCCAATCATTTACTACGCTAATGGAGCTAGTCATCTAATACCCGCAATGCTGGAGACTGCTCCAAATTGCATTGGGATAGATTCTAGAACTCCTCTAGGCGAAACGATAGAACTAGCCAAAGTAAAAAAGATAGCGGTTCAAGGAAACTACGAAGCAGGATCTCTTTTCAAGTCAGCTGAGTCTGTAAAAGAAGAAACTGAAAAGATGTTATCTAACTTATCTAACCCCACTGGCTATATAACCAATCTAGGTCATGGTGTCTTACAGCGAACCCCTATCGAATCTGTTCGTTCTTTTGTTGATACAGTCAAAAATTCATCCGCAACTTGGAAGTGAAAAAACAAACTCAGGTTACAATCGTAGGAGCAGGGCTTTCAGGACTATCTCTGGCCTACAGACTTCAGCAGGCCGGCGTAAGCTGCCTACTAGTTGAAAAAAAGCAGCTAGCTGGAGGAGTTATAGAGTCTGAAGCAGCTGGGGATTTCTTAATTGAGAATGGCCCAAACTCAGCAATGATCAAAGCTGAAATGGCAACGCTGATTTCCGATCTTGAACTCGAAGAGAAAGTTTTAAGACCTAAACAAACAGCCAAGAAAAGATACATTGCTAGAAGAAAACCAGTCGGGGGATTTAGACTAGACCCTGTGCCCTTTAAACCAATGGACCTGGTCTCCTCTCAATTACTTTCAGCCGCAGCTAAACTTAGGCTAATGGCGGCTGTCCTACCGCGAAGACACAAATTGGAAGACGAGTCCGTTCAACGCTTCATGTCTCGTCACTTCGGTGAAGAATTTACAAATACAGTAGTAGCTGCAGGACTCAGTGGAGTTTGGGCTGCCGATATTACTAAACTTAGTGCGAGAAGCGCTCTTCCAACTTTGTGGCAACTAGAGAAAGAATATCACTCACTGTTTCTGGGACTGGCTAAAACTCTAGGGAAAAATAAAAAGAAGAAAAAAAATAGAATTGGAAGTTTCCATGGTGGACTTATCACTCTAATTGAAACTTTAAGTTCTCAAATAGATGAAAAATGGATGAAGACCGAAATAACTGGTCTTAGCAAACAAAATGATAAGTGGCTTGTTGAAACAAGTGATGGACGTAAAGCCCTATCCGATTACCTAGTTTTAACCACCCCGGCTGCAGCAACCTCACGTTTATTGAAAGATATCGACCTAGAACTTAGTAGGGACATAGCTAGTATTCCTCATGCCTCAGTCGGCGTCATGCAACTTAGCTATCCCAAGCAAGCCGTTTCAGAACCTCTTGACGGCTTTGGTGCCCTACTTCCGCCTAGCGAAAAACTTGCATTAATGGGCGCAATATTTAGTTCAAGCATTTTCGAAGGAAGAAGTCCTAATGATCAACATCTTCTCACTTGCTTCTCTGGAGGTGCACACTTACCTGAGGCAGCTGAGATAGAAGAAACTAAGTGGCAAGAGCAGGTCATTGGTGAACTGAATCAATTGATAGGATCAGAAACTAAACCTAAAATTCTCAAAGCAAAAGTATGGAAAGACGCGATTCCTAACTACCCCTTGGGACACCATAAACTAGTTGAATCAATAAATCGCATCGAGGAAAATAATTCTGGTCTTCTTTTTTGCTCAAACTGGCTACGTGGCATCAGTCTTAATGACCGAGTTTTAGAGAGCACTAAAGTTACTGAACGAATAGTTGAGAGCTTGCCAAGCAGGCTTTCTTAACAAAGGAAAAGGGAACATGGTTAAACCTGATCATTGGATAAGAAAATGGGGTAGTGAAGGAGGAGTTGAACCTTTCAATCCTGAAAACGTCAACCCTGCAAGCTATGATATCACACTAGGAGACCATTGGATCTGTCCGACTAGAGACCCTGAAGAGTTCCATGCCAAGGAGCTAGTTCTATTCCCTAGTGAAGTCGTACTCGCTACTACAGCCGAAGTCATTGCGCTACCAAGAGATGTTGTTGGGGACTTAAAACTTAAAAGCTCCTTGGGACGACTTTGGTTAAACCATAGTCTTAGCGGCTGGATTGATTGTAACTTCCAAGGTCAAGTCACACTCGAACTTCAAAATCTCGGCCCCTATCCTAGAAGACTAGCCACAGGAATGAGAGTTGCCCAAATTGTGTTCTATCAAATGGAAACTCCCCCTGAAGTTGCCTACGGAGAAAAGGGAACGGGCCATTATCAGGGCCAAAGAGGAACAACTAGGGCTTGGTCAGAAGAGTTTTTTCCTGCACTTAGACATTCTCCTCGGGAAAAACCTGAAAAATAGTTTCAACCTCGAATAGATTCCGCCTGCTAAGACCTGCTTCAAACAGCATAGTTATTGCTATTTTTTGAAGCAATCTGCTCTCTGAGCAGGATTAGAGATTGTAAGCGGTAAGAACAAGAATGAAGGAACAATATCATGGCAAGTAAAGTAGCATTTTTCGCATTTATGACTGGATTGGGAATGGTTATGGGAAAACTTTCACACTTGGCAACGATTCTATAGCTCCAAGATTGTCGAAGAATAAACCCCTTCACAGATTAAAACCAAAAAATAACCAATAAAATTTAATTTTTTTCGAATTAAATTGATAATTCAGACAGGTTTGAACTAATTCAAACAGATTACTACAGCTCCTTTTTTGAAGCATTAAAGGGCTTTATCCTGATTAGATAGTGTAAGCGGTAACACAAATCAAGGATATTTAAATATGCAAATCAAATTCTTTCTAGTTTCAATTATGTTCCTCGGCGGTATGATTCTTGGAAAACTATCTCACCTCTCAACATTCATCTAAATCGAAAGAACTAAACTAGGCTATCTCTTTGATAAGAACCCGCTGAAACTTCAGAAGGTAGAAGAGAAATAGGTAATTCAAAAAACTCACAAATTGCCCTAAAAGCAATTAACTCACCCTCATTTATACGACCATCCTCGGTGATAGTCTCAAGACAAGATTTAACCAGAGTCTCTCTTGAATCAAAAGAAGCGCCAGACAAAACCTCTAAGCTAGATCTAAACTCATCTAGCGACTTTCCCTTCTCGATATAATCACCTGCCAATTCGGCATATGACGCTCCTTTCTTCCAGGCTCCGGCTGCCTTTTGTGAATCTTCCGGGTGAGCGAATCTTGCCAAAACAGATAATAATTCGGCTAACGCTTTGTCATCAGAGCTTGGAACTATGTTTACCTCAGAGGCCTGGCTCTGAGGGGGACCTGGCTCCACCCGTCTTTCAATTATCATCTCAATTATCCAAGCTAGGAAATTCTGATCAGACGAGTCCTGCAAAAGTTCTCTGCAATTTTTAATAATCTGCAAGCGCTCATCCTGAGGCAAGTCAGCGATAGTTTCTACTATTAAATCTACCAGAGGGAGTCGGAGACTCACGGCGAATCCTCTGATTTCCTGATAAGAAGAAATAAAAACTTTTCGCTCAGACTCCGATAAAAATGAGGGCAACTCTGCCTGCTCTCTAGCACCAGTTTCTACTAAATCAAGAAAAAGAATTGCATAGAGAACTGCCGGAGCTTTATCATTATCAATATAAGCATCTTTTAGGGAGGCACTTAGGTGCTCCCTAATCGCAGCTGCGTAACAAAGAGAATCAAAGGTCAAACTACCTATCGCAAGACCTAGCGCCTCTTTACTCAAACCAAAAACCTCTACTGGCTCAAATGCTTTAGTCTTTCCAGAAGGAGAAAACTCTTCAAACAAATCCTTACCCTTACCTTCTGGGCGTTCTAAAGTCCTAACTACTCGTGGGAAAGACTCATGAAAATAAGGATCGAGACTCTTAATTCGCTTTACTAAGGGCGGGTGAGTACTAAACCAACCTGATTCACTTTTGCTTACGCCATTTGCGAAATAAAAGTGACTGAGTTCTTCAGCCCAGTATTGCTTCATTCTAGAACCAGCATGCCAGCCACCAATCTTCTTTAGTGCTCCAGCTAAACCTTCGGGGTTTCTAGTAGCTTGGACTGCAAAAGCATCAGCTCTAAATTCCCTCGTCCTAGAAATCGCACACTTAATTAAATTTGCCAGTGGCAAGCCAAAACTTGCTGCTGTTAAAGCTGGGACAAAAATATAATAGAGCCATCTAGTATATTCATCCCTAAGCTTGATTTGAACTTCCCAAAGAAAAATATAGCCATTTAGAATTGCAAGCATTACACAATTCAACCGAGTATCCCCTGAAACAAGGTGGCTAAATTCATGAGCCACCAGACCTTGAAGCTCATCCCTATCTAAAAGGTCGATGGCTCCTCTAGTCACAATCACTGCAGCATCTCTAGGATCCGTCGCGAAGGCAAAACCGTTAATACCTCTTTGATGCTCCAGAATATAACAACCTGGCACTGGTATGCCTGAGGCAATTGCCATCTCTTCTACAATATTTTGAAACTGTTGCTCACCAAAACTTTCACTACCTTTTTTTTCTTGATTCCCCCCTCTCCTAACCGGCCTTCCTCCAAGGTACATAGTGGCATAACGATGGGAGCCTTCTCTAAATTGTTTAAACTTTAATATAGCAGCAGAAAGTAAAAAAACTATTGTTCCAATAACAACAAACTGGAAAAGAAGGGGGTTAAGCCACTCAAATCCCATGGACTCGGCAGCTTGACCGGCATTTTTATGGAACCTAAGTCTCGATGCAAAAAGAACGAAATTCCAAATTACTTGCAAAACAAAATAGGTAAAAAATATATAAGCTACACTAGATAAGGAAAAGAAAATCGCCAAAAGCGCGGTTTTTCGTCTGGCCCTCCTCTGTACTTTGAAAAACTCCATTCCCTAATATATACCTTGTCTATTTTAAACTCTGGCTATTTTCTGTACCCGTCGTGAAGGGGTATAAACATTGCGTAGCACTCCCTGACAACAAATATACTGAAACCTCATGGAAATATTTGCCAAACACGGAATCTAAACTAGTTTCAGTATATATTTGTTTACACCAAGACTGTTTGATTTTACCTTCTGCTTGAAGCTATCTCCATGCTAACAGCAACTCTTCGTTGAACCTATGAAAACTTTTCTAACTAACGACGACGGAATTCAGTCACCACTACTCAAACCCTTCTTAGACACACTAAAAAGTGCAGATTTTTTCTCTGAACTGAAATTTGTAATACCCGATGGAGAGCGAAGCTGGGTATCTCAAGCTGCCAGCCGTTTTGGTTCAATAGAAGCAAAAAAACATTCTCTCTCTGGAGTTGAGGGATTTCTTTGCTCTGGAACCCCTGCAGATTGTAGTTATCTGGGAATTGACAATTTGTTCGACTTTCAACCTGAGCTGGTAATCTCTGGCATCAACATTGGTGTTAATGCTGGTCTACCCTACTATCTATCCTCTGGAACAGTTGGCGCAGCCAGAGCAGGCGCTTTGAGAGGAATTCCCTCAATTGCAGTTTCTGCACACCTTCCGAGTGAAATATTTATGATTTGGCACAAAGGGGATCCAGACGATTTTAAAAAACTTAGCTCAAAAGTTGAACGCCTATCTGAGAATGCTTTTCAAACAATAAAAGGTCTGATTCAGCAAGGGCTAGCTAGCGAAGCAGACTTTTATTCGATCAACCTTCCATGGAATGAAGCAGACGATCTTGAGCTAAGGTTTACTGAAATGGAGGCTGGAAAACTCGGGCAAGTCTTTCTTCCAAACGAAGATGGCTCTTTTCGCCATGATTTTCAGGGTACATACGATGAACAATTACTAAAATATGGGGATATGTCGACAGTCAAAAGCGGACACATATCAATTACTCCATACACCTATAGGAACGGCATGAGTCACCAAACTAACTCAATTAAACCTGGCGATTTGTTACTTTGCTAAAAGATTTTACTTACTCATCTCCAAGACGAAAGTAATTGATCAAAGCATAGAGTGGTTTGGAAAGAAGATGAAAAATAAAAAACATTAAAAAAGACCAACAAGCAAAGTTAACCTGATTAAATCCACAACTCATTCCAATTGCTGCAGTCATCCAAATCATAGCCCCGGTGGTGATACCTTCGATCTTGTCTCGAGTTTTAAAAATGACCCCACCACCCAAAAAACCGATACCAGTTACAATACCCGCCGCAACTCTAGTCACGTCATAAGGCAAACCATTTACGCTGGCCCCCGCGGCAGCCACTGAAAGTGAAGAAAACATGCAGCTGCCCAAACTAATAACCGCAAAGGTTCGAATCGAAGCTACTTTCTGTTTAATCTCGCGCTCGGCTCCTAGAAGCGTTCCCAACAAGCCCGCTACAAGCATTTGCTTCACATAAAGGGGGATTGTAACCATTATCCCCATCACCTCGAACACACTATCTTCCATTTAAATCACCGTGGAGACCATATTGAGGTCAATCGCCTCATATTTATGTCAATATTTTCAAATACTTAGTAAATGCACTGAAATTTTCATCAAGTGCTATAATATTAATAGACAACAGGCCGCTAGCTCAAGAACTAATCAGCCGGCCATTTTTTAGGAGAAGAACACGATGGGAGACTGGGAACCGGACAGCCAAGGGGAAACCTTGACGGCGGTGGACCATGAAACTAAAGAGCCGCCGATGTATAAGGTGGTGCTACTAAACGATGACTATACCACGATGGATTTCGTCGTATTAGTATTGAAAGAAGTCTTTAGAAAATCTGAGCCAGAGGCTGAACAGATAATGCTCGAGATTCATTCCAATGGTTCTGGCATGGCTGGGGTCTTCACCAAAGACATCGCCGAAACTAAAATCAGTCGGACCCATCAACTGGCCCGGCAAAATGAATACCCATTAAAGTGTAGTCTAGAAAAGGCATAGTTTAAAAATGTTTGATCAAGAAGCTGAAAATTCGATTATCCGTGCAGCAAGAGTTGCATCATCATGGCGGCATGAATTTATTTGCGTCGAACATCTCCTTTACGCTCTATTAGAAGATGCCAGTATCATCGAGTTGATGGTTGAATGTGATGTTGAGTGCAGTGAGCTCAGAAATACGCTTGAGGATTTCTTCACTTTAAAGCTCGAAAGTCTACCCAAAGACGCATTGATTGACCCAGGCCAGTCTTTAGGATTTCAGCGTGTTTTACAAAGAGCTATCCTACATAACCAGTATTCCAGCGCTGAGGAGATTTCATCTGGAGATTTACTAGCTGCCTTATTTACAGAATCCGAAAGTCATGCTGTTCATTTCTTAAAAATGCAGGGACTTTCGCGTCTAGATATCCTAGAGAGTATTTCACACGAAGAATCAATCGAAGAGCTACAGGAGTTCGTTGACTTTGATGAAGAATCGGAAGATGAACTCAGCCGTAGCAAGGAAGAGAACCCGCTCAAACAATACACTGTAAATCTCAATAAAAAAGCTGAAGATGGCAAGCTCGATCCTCTCATTGGCAGAGACAAGGAACTTCAAAGAGCAATCCAGATTCTTTGCAGAAGAAGCAAAAATAACCCCCTTTTCGTTGGTGACCAAGGAGTAGGAAAGACTGCTCTTGTTGAGGGTCTTGCTGGAAGAATTGTAGAAGGTAAAGTTCCTAGTAAATTAAAAGATCTACAAATATTTTCTCTAGATCTTGGATCTCTCTTGGCTGGAACAAGATATCGAGGAGATTTTGAAAAACGTCTTAAAGGAGTGGTTAAATGTCTGGAAAAGATTGAACATTCAGTTCTGTTTATAGATGAAATTCATACTTTAGTTGGAGCTGGCTCCACCTCTGGAAGCTCTGTTGACGCAGCCAATCTATTAAAGCCTGCCTTATCTTCAAACTCTTTTCGATGCATCGGAAGCACCACTTTTGAAGAATATAAAAATAATTTTAGTAAAGACCCTGCTCTATCCAGAAGATTCTTAAAAATTGACGTTAAAGAGCCTAGCGTGGAGGAAACCATCGAAATTCTCAAAGGACTTAAGTGCCACTATGAGGATCATCATTCTGTAACTTATGAAGAAAAAGCCCTGGTCAGAGCCGCTGAGCTTTCCAAGAAGCATCTTATTGACCAGTTCCTTCCAGATAAAGCCATAGACGTAATCGATGAAGCAGGGGCTGTAAAAGCACTGGGGAAAAAGGAGTCCGACAGTAATCTGATTGTCTCAGCTGAAAATGTCGAACAAGTCATCGCAACCATGGCAAGAATTCCAGCTGCTACTGTCTCAAGTTCGGAAAAAGACAAACTCTCACAGCTTGGCACTCGACTTCGCCAAGTAGTCTTTGGGCAAGATGAAGCTCTGACCGGGGTAGTTAAAGCTATAAAGCGTTCCCGAGCTGGTTTAGGACGAGAGAAAAAGCCTGTTGGCTCTTTCCTTTTCGCTGGACCAACTGGAGTTGGAAAAACTGAAGTTGCGAGACAATTAGCTTCAGTACTTGGGCTAGAACTAATCCGCTTCGACATGAGTGAGTATATGGAGAAGCACTCGGTTAGCCGCCTGGTAGGCGCACCTCCTGGCTACGTGGGCTACGATCAGGGAGGCCTATTGACTGACGCCGTTACTAGAAATCCACATTCCATTCTTCTACTGGATGAAATTGAAAAGGCTCATCCTGATATTTACAATATTCTCCTTCAAGTAATGGATAATGCCTCTCTAACTGATACCAACGGCAGACAAGCTGATTTTAGTAATGTCATTTTAATCATGACTTCCAACGTAGGCTCTGAAGGATTCTACGGTAAGCCAATTGGATTTTCTGGAAAAGCGCATAGCACCAACAACGCAGCTCTAGAAAAGACCTTTAGGCCAGAGTTCAGAAATAGGTTGGACATGATTGCCAAATTTAATGGCCTTAATGAAGAAACCATTCATAGAGTAATCGATAAGTTTATTACTGAGATTGACACTCAGCTCCTTGAAAAGAACGTTAGTGTTATTCTTTCCTCTGAGGCAAGAAACTGGCTTGCTGAAAACGGGTTTGATCCCCGTTATGGAGCCCGCTCCGTACAAAGGGTTATTCAGCAGCAGATCTCTGACCCCCTCGCAGAAGAACTTCTTTTTGGTGCATTGGAAAACGGTGGTACGGCACGTATTGAAGTCAAAGACAGCAAACTTTTCATCAAAAGTGAGCCTTCCAAACGTAAAAAGAAAACCTCTGGAGCCCCTGATTCTGACAAAGCACTGGTAAAGTAAGCCTTGCTGACGTAAGTTCGGACTCATGAGTAATAGACCTTGGGTAAATTCTAATGAAAGAATTGGCCCTGACGACAATCTTAGCGACCCTTTCCTAAAAGCTGTCAGCCCTGAGCAGGACTTCCGTGTCGGTGTGGAGCTAGAACAATTTCTAGTATCTAGAGATTCCTTCGAGGCAGTAGGCTACTTTGATGATTCTGGAATTCAAACAGTCTTAAAAGCATTCCAAACAAAATTTGATTGGAATGCTGTTTTTGAAAATGACAACGTTATTGCTCTCAACAAAGACTCGTTAACAATCACCTTAGAGCCTGGTGGAGCACTTGAATTTGTTTCCCCTCCTCTTGAAAACATAAATCAAATTGATCAGGTGATTAGTAGCTTTGAGCAAGAGTTAGTAGAAATACTCAAATCATCTAACTTGGATGCCCTACCTTTAGGCTACTTACCTTTCGACACACTAGAGTCAGTTAAGCTAGTTCCAAAATCACGATACGACTTCATGTATGACTATATGCCAAAGGTCGGTAGTCGAGGTCGGGAGATGATGAAACTAACTTCTTCGATCCAGGTGGCGATAGACTATTCCAGCGAGGAGGATGCCTGCCGAAAAATGAGGCTTGCGGCGTTAGCATCTCCTTTCTTTATAGCCCTAAGCTCCAGCTCACTGATTAAAGGTGGAAAGCCCGATCACCTAGCCTCTCAAAGAGCTGATATATGGGCCAACACAGATCCCGCTAGAAGCGGAGTACCAAGTTTTCAAATTAAAAATGATGCTAGTTTTGAAGACTATGTGAACTGGGCGCTAAAAGCTCCGATTTATTTTATCGTAAGAGATGGTCAGAATTTTCCCGCCGGAGGGATTTCTTTTAGTGAATTTATAGAAGGTAAATTCGACTTTGGAAAAATAGAAAATGACCCCTATCCAGTTCGTGCAGACTGGGAGCAGCATCTTTCAACTCTATTCCCGTGGATTAGACTTCGCCACTACGTAGAGGTTCGGTCTTTTGACATGGGTCCTCCTCAAGCTCAGCGCGCAGCTACTGCCCTCGTCAAGGGGCTCTTCTACAGTGAAAAATCTATGAGCGGAATGGATAAAATTCTCCACTTCAATGACTCAAGATCTCTGTCAGAGCTGTTTTCTGCAGTAAGCCAAGATGGCCTTGATGCCAGACTGGAAGGAGTTCCGATAAGATCCGTAGCTGAACACCTAGTTAATATCGCCGAAGATGCACTAATCAAAGCAGACTTAGGTGAAGAAAGGTTCTTAAACTACTACAAAGAAAAAATAGAGAAATGGTCTAAAAAGTCGGAAATAGAATCCGCCTCAAAAGACACAAAAGGATACATAGCTAGTCGTTCTCAAAGAACTTTACTGAACAAGCTCTTTTAGTAGTTTATCCGTCTTTTTCGACTCAGAGACACAGATAAATACAGTATCATCACCAGCAATACTACCAAGAACTCCCTTTACTGGCTCTCGGTCTAAAGCCGCAGCAACAACTCCAGCATGTCCTGGGGGCGTCTTCAGTACGATTATATTTCCTGAAACGGCAGAACTCACAATAAAGTTTCTCATAACCTGAGAAAGCGACATACCATAAACGGAACTGGCCTCAACAATCTCATAGCGAGAACCGGCCTCTGTTTTTACGCGCACAGCACCAAGTTCATCAAGGTCTCTCGAAACAGTTCCCTGCGTAGCATCAAAACCAGCTTTATTGAGCAGCTTTACAGCTTGAGCTTGAGAACCGATCTCTCCGGCCTCAATAAGTTCAACTAACTTGGCGAGCCTCCTGTTTTTCACAGTTCCCTCACTAGCTCTTGGACAACTCTTCAGCCAGTTCTGGCTTCAATAGAAAAAGGAATGCGGCCATCGTAGCAGGCAAACGATTATGAGCTTGTTGAATAACATAAGAGTGAGGACCATCAATCACTTCTGCAGATATCTCTTCTCCTCTGTGGGCTGGCAAACAGTGAAGAATTTTTACATCTTTAGATGCTAATGAAGTCAGTTCACTATTTATCTGAAATCCTTCAAGGCGTTTCTTATGTGCCTCGGCTCCTGATTCCTCACCCATAGAAACCCAAACATCGGTGTATAACAAATCTGCTTTCTCTGCCCCTTGCATTGGGTCGCTGACTACAGAAATACTACCTCCATTTGCACTGGCCAGCTTCTGGGCATCAGATACTACCTTAGCCTCAGGCTCAAGACCCTTAGGGCAAGCTGCTCGAAAGTTTATTCCCTGCATTGCTGAAGCCAACATTAAAGATGCACAAACGTTATTCCCATCTCCAACATAGCAAACTGTCTTTCCTTTGAGCTCACTTTCCCAAAGTTGAGACATAGTCAATAAATCCGCAAGGGCCTGTAAAGGGTGAAACTGATCACTCAGACCATTGACGATCGACAACCGGTCCGATTCCCTTAATTCCTCAAGCAAGGCGTGGCTATTTACTCTCCCCATTAACAACTGGAGATAGCCCGACAAAACTCTTACAGCATCTGAGGCCGGCTCTCCCCTATTAAAATGAAGCTCATCTCCTCTAAGCTGAACAGGATGCGCTCCCATATTAGCTACTGCGACCTCAGCTGAAACTCTTGTTCGTAAAGACTGCTTTTCAAAGAGAAGCCCTATCGAATTTTCCTTCAAAGCATCCGACGCAAGCTGTTTATTTTTTGAAAAATTTAGTCCTAATTTAACAACTATACTCTGTTCTTTAACCGAGAGATCGTCGTCTCTAAGAAGATGTCTGAATCTTTCCATCAGATTTCCTCCTCAATTTTTCTAGTTAGTATTTCACAAGCCTGATCTATCTCAGAGTCTGAGACAATTAGCGGTGGAGTCAGTCTGACAACATCTGGGCGAACTGCATTAACAATCAAACCTGCCTCAAAACAAGCTTTCTCAACCTTCTTGGCCACTTCACTGCTAAGCATAACACCAAGCATTAAACCAACTCCTCTAACTCCTGTAACTCCAGGCTTATATTCAAAGGCTTTTCTAATTCTTGCCTCAGCTGCGACAGCCTTCGCCATCAAATCATTTTTCTCGATATAGTCGATTGCTGCTAAAGCCGCTCGACAAGGCACTGGTCCTCCACCAAAAGTAGTCCCATGGTCACCTGGCTTAAAAACCTCAGCAACCTGATCGCTAGCAATACAGGCTCCAATAGGCATTCCGTTCCCCAGGCCTTTTGCCGAAGTAAAGACATCAGGCTTAAGATCGAAATTCTGAAAACCCCACCACTTACCTGTTCTCCCTATTCCACTTTGCACCTCGTCTAGCACAAATAATATATTTCTTTCTTTACAAAGATTCTGGAGCCCTTTTAAGAACTTCACTTGACCAGGAACTATTCCGCCCTCTCCTTGAATAGGCTCTACCCAAATTGCGGCAACATTATCATCAATGGCTTTATCAAAAGCCTCTAAATCGTTAAAAGGTAGGTGAACATTAGTTTGTGCCAATGGAGCAAAGCCTTTCCATTTAGCTGGTTGTCCAGTAGCAGGCAAAGTTCCAAGAGTTCTTCCATGAAAGGAATTTTCTGCACAAAGAATTTTAGTCTTCTCTGTATTATCCCCAAAATTATGATGGGCCCACTTTCTGACTAACTTAACTGCGCACTCGTTAGCCTCTGCTCCCGAGTTTGCAAAAAAGACTTTTCCATAACCTGTTATCTTTTGGAGTTTTTGGGCTAAAAGTGCCTGAGGTTCAGTCCAAAAAAGATTGCTCACGTGACCAATCCTTTCCAATTGATCCATAATAGCAGCATTCACCTCTGGGTTAGCATGGCCAACTGAGACAACAGCAATACCTGCTAAAAAATCTAGATATTTTTTACCTGTGTCATCCTCAAGCCAACACCCCTTGCCTTTAACAAAGTTAACAGCTGGAGGAGCATAGGTGCCAATTAAAGGAGCTTCAAAGTAGGGCATGCTTACTCGCTCCCGTCTCTAAAAATCATGGTTCCAATTCCTTCAGGTGTAAATATTTCTAAAAGCACTGCGTGCTCTACTCGACCATCAAGGATATGCGCTCTCTTAACCCCACCATCAAGGGCCGCTAATATTCCATCCACTTTTGGAATCATTCCAGCAGTCAGAGAGCTGCTTTCTTTCATCTTCCTCAGCCCTTTGGCTTTAATTTCAGGGATCAAACTATTCTCATCTCCAAAGGTCTCATAGAGACCTTCAACATTACTGAGAACTATCAATTTTTCAGCACCCAAGGCTCCAGCTAAGTTGCCAGCAGCAAGGTCCACATTAATGTTATACGCTTGACCTTCATCATCTACTCCTACAGAACCAATTACCGGCATATAGCCATTTTCGAGAGTCTTGATAACTAGATCTGTGTTGATATTTTTCAACTTACCTACGAATCCTAGTTCCGGAGATTCTTGCTCGACCGAGAAAAGGTTACCGTCTGCGCCACTCAAACCAACAGATTTAGGGCCATGAACGTTCAATAAAGAAACTAGTTTTCTGTTGAGATCACCGAGGAGAACCATAGACATAATTTTCATGGTTTCTTGGTCAGTTACTCGAAGTCCATTTTTAAACTCCGGTTTTTTACCCAGCTTTTCCATCGCTCTAGAAATTTGAGGGCCGCCACCATGAAGCAACACAATCTGTATACCAACCGACTTAAGCAATATTAGATCCTGGGCAAAGCTGGCTGAAGCCTCTTCGTTATCCAGTAGCTCTCCTCCTACCTTGATCACCAATCGCTTACCTCCGAAGTTTTTCAAAAACGGTAGGGCTTCAATAAGTATGCCTGCTTTGGCCTGGGTATCGGCTGTCACTCTATTTCTTTTGTCGACTGTCATCATTTTACTAGTTTCCTCTCTCGGCTCTCTCTACAAGAAAACCTAAGACCTACCCATATTCTCATCGACATAGGCGTGACTTAGGTCACAGCCGTAGGCTTCGGCGCTCTGGTCGCCTGCGTGTAAGTTTGCAGAAATCTCGATTTTAGAATTTAGCATGTAGGAATCCATCGACTTCTGATCATGCTTGCAGGCAATACCCTTATCGCAGACTTTCTGCTCTCCATAAAAAATCTCTACAGCTCGCGGATCAAAACTCGCCCCCGAAGCACCAAGCTCGGCTATGATTCTTCCCCAGTACTGGACCTCTCCCGCTAAGGAACATTTGACCAATACCGATCCCACAACGGCTCTTGCCGCGAGTCGAGCATCTTCTTTACTAGCAGCTCCTGCTACTTTCATTGTTAAAAATTTACTGGAACCCTCTCCATCCTCAGCCATTTGCTTAGCCAGGTCCGAACAAACCTTCGTTACTGCTTCTTGCAATTTAACGAAGGAATCAGATCCTTTGGTAACTTCAGCTGCAGAAGAGAAGCCATTAGCCAAAAGAAATACCGTGTCATTAGTCGACATACATCCGTCAACAATCATCGAGTGAAAAGAGTCTTCCATAGCTGAAGCTAATATTTCATGAGCTAAGGATGAAGAAAGCTTGGCATCAGTGGTAACGACTGCAAGCATTGTTGCCATAGAAGGTGCTAGCATTGCCGCACCCTTGGCCATTCCACCGACTTTCACCAACTCTCCATCAAGTTCAATCTCCACTGAAGACTCCTTGGCAAAAGTATCAGTAGTCATCATAGCGGCAGCCGCTTCAGAGCCTCCCTCTTCTTTCAAACTAGAAGCTGCAAGTTTCACACCCTTGCAGGCAACTTCTGAGTTCAGCGGAATACCAATCAATCCAGTCTGGGCAATCAATACTTGTTCAATCGGTAAATTTAGTGACTCAGCTGCAGCCTCGCACATAGCTAGTGAAACTTCATCCCCAGCAGGGCCATTGGCAGCGTTGGCATTTCCAGAAGAAAAAACTATTGCTTGGGCTGAGCCCGACTCAGACAAATGCTTTTCACTAATTAGAACGGGAGATGCCTTTGCTAGGTTCTTAGTAAAAACTCCAGCAGCGCTGCAAGGAGATTCCGAATACAACAAAGACACATCAGACTTACCTGAAGGCTTAATTCCAGCCGACACACCGGAAGCTTTAAATCCGATTGGGAAACATGCTCCTGTTTTGCTTGCCATTGTTATGACTCCTATGGATATAAACCGCTAACTGGAAGGCCTGTTTCCTCAGGCATACCAAGTATAATGTTTGCATTCTGAATAGCCTGACCAGCAGCACCTTTAACTAAATTATCAATGACCGAGGTCACTACCGCTCTTCCAGTTCTGTTATCTAGCTTTGCATTAATCAATGCACAGTTTGAACTGGTAACAGCTTTAGTTTGAGGCTGCCCTTCAATCACATAAACAAACTCACTTGTAGAATAGGCCGCCTGAAGGCAGTCATTTAGTTTCTTTTGATTGACTCCATCTTTAACCTGGGCTGAAGATGTAGCATGTATGCCTCTAACCATTGGCGCTAGGTGCGCTGTGAAACTAACCTTAACATTACTAGAAGCATAACTATTCACTGCCATTTCAATTTCTGGAGTATGCTGATGTGCAGTAACTTTATATGCAGAAAAATTCTCATCTACATGAGAGAAATGAACTTTTTCACCAGGCACTCTTCCTGCTCCTGACACACCACTGACAGCATCAACTTGAACTACTTCTTCGATCAATCCTTCTTTCAATAGAGGAGCAAGAGCAAGGCTCACAGCTGTGGGGTAACAGCCTGGGTTAGCAATCTTATTCGCTTTAGTAATGTTATCTTTAAAAAGTTCGCACAACCCGTATGTCCAATCACCAAGCTCGTCCGGACAAATATGTGGTCTGCCATACCACTGGTCGTATAGAGAAGCCTCTTTAAGTCTGAAGTCTGATCCTAAATCAACAAGAGACTTGGACTTAAGATTAGGGAGAACTTCCATCGACTTACCATGAGGAAGAGCTGAGAAAACTACATCTGCCTCAGTAAGCTTTTCTGAGACCTGATCAGCAGAAGCAAAATGCAGATTTCCATAACAATGTAGATGGGGATAAACTTCGCATACCTTTTTCCCAGCCAAGCTATGGGCTGTGGCAGCCACAAGCTCAAGCTCAGGATGAGCTGTTAAAAGTCTAAGTAGTTCACTACCAGTGTACCCGGAGGCACCCATTATTGCTGTCGTCTTTTTCATAAGGTCGCGAAGACTATCACACCTGCATGAAAATGCAAGGTTTTGCATAATTATAAATTCGACCGATAACCTACCTATTTAATCCATTAACTTTAAGTTAGTTGAACCTTTTCCACAGCCGACTACATCCAATTTAAAGAAAACTGCTCAACTGCCTGTTTTTCTTGGCTCTTTTAAGAGGATTATCATGAGTGAATACCTAATAGACATCGACCGAGGCTTCCTCAGAGCAGCAAAACTAAATGGAAGATTTTTAATACACCCCAGACCAGGCACTCGGAATATTTCTAATTGCTCAAAAGTACACTTAATCCCCGTTCAACACCCAGACTGCTTTAAGCTCCTTAGCCGCTACCTCTCTTTTGTAGGAGCAGAGACCGTAATCATTGAGCATTTGTTCGGAGTAGATCGCAAACAGTTCACCTCTGGTAAGGAAAGGTATTCACTTAAGGTCAAGACCGCTCTTGAACTGGTAAAATCTCTAGCTGAATCTTCCCTACCTAAAATTGTAATAGTCACCCGCTCCCCTCTTATTCTAACTCTCAGCCCAGTTCTAAGAGCAGCAAGATCTCGAATTAAAGTAAGAATTCTCCTAGAGTTTATCGATGATAAGTTGAGCAAACGGTGGTTCCCAGGGATGGCCAGTCCAAAAGCGCGCTTAATTGCTGCTCGAGGTTTGAAAAATTGTGGCGTCCGTACAGGTCTTTCTATACTGCCGCTATCCAAACTATCTGAGTCGGAGAGAGATTGCTCTCTTTACTTTAAAAAGATCAAAGAATTGGGGCTACCTGTTAGACTAGAAAAACCAGGTCCCCCTGAAAATCTCCTAATCTCCCAACACAAACCCCCGGTTGGTTCAGCCCGCATAGTTGGGCTGTTCCAGCCACTTTACCTGCTGTTCAGACACGGGCACCCCGGCTCCTTCACTCAGCCGAGGGAAGGGGTGCCTCTTTTTATTCCGGCAAGAAAACAATCTGGAAAAAATATAAAAGAAAATTCCGAAGACAAAAAACAGGCAGCATAATTCTAACATTTACTGGCTCTCTCTTTTTCCAGATTATTTAAATCACCAAAACCTGCTTCTAGGGCGACCGAGACCCGCTTACTGCAGCCTCTAAGTGCCCGAAAAAACTCCTGAAAATCTTAATCCATATTTAATGAGCATTTACGCATAATAGTAAGTAGTGGGAGATGCTAGTTTTCTCTCCTACATGTTGTGACAATAAGGTTTATTTCAAGGGTTTTTAAGCGGTATGATCAATAAATTTTCAGTTATATTCGCGAGCAGTTTTCTTTCACTTTCTTTAATTTCCAGCGCCTGGGCACTGGATACTACCGGCAATGTAATACTTCGTTCCGCCAGTCTTCTGGACGGCAACTCCGGTTCTGGCTCTCTCAAATGGGAACAGGCAAGAGATGTGGTCACTGATTCGAGGGGGAATATGATTATCGTTGGTGGAACCCCTTCTCCTGACTACCCAACTACCCCTGGTGCTTATGATCGCAGCTTTGCTAGTGGAGGAAGTTCACTCGGCAATGCTGGTGCAATGGATGTTTTTATAACCAAGCTCTCTCCAGATGGACAGTTAATCTGGTCGACGTATCTTGGCGGCCCTAACTATGACCGAGCATATGCAGTGGAAGTAGATGGTGCCGATAACGTAATTGTCGCAGGAAGGGCTGGAGATGGTTTTCCCACAACTTCCGGAGTAGCTCAACGAAATTTCTCTGGCGATAGAAGTCCTAATTCTCTCTACGGAAGCCAGGATGGATTTGTTTCTAAAATTTCAGCTGATGGTAGAAATCTTCTCTGGTCAACCTACTTTGGTGGACCTGGGTTAGGGTTCATCAGAGACATTGACGTCGATAACAACGGAAATGTTCTAATTGGTGGCTCCTTATATTCTGGCTCATTTCCACTTATCACCCCAGGAGCTTTTCAAAGCCAAGTGAAAGGTAACAAAGATGCCATCTTTGCAAAGCTTTCAAATACAGGCAGGGATGTTCAGTATGCAACCTACATCGGTGGAAACACAGAGGATGGAGGACGCCCTTCGGTTAGATGGGGACCAGGTGGAAGCGGATATATGGTTTTCGTCTCTAATGCCTCAGACATTCCAGTAAAAAATGCCTTTCAACCAAATAGAGGTGGAGAGGATGATTTTGTAGTTGCCAAATTTAACTCAAACGGTTCTCTGAACTACTGTAGTTATCTGGGCGGTAGCGGGCGTGAAGACCTTGAGACTCATAACCTTGCAGTCAACAACCAGGGTGAAGCATTTGTCGTCGGAACAACTCTCTCAAATAACTTTCCTACTAGATCAGGAGCTTTTCGTGCCAGACGTCCTGGAAACGAAGATGGTTTTATCAGCAAGATTTCCGCCGATGGTAGAACACTTATTGCTTCTACCTATTTCGGAGCTTCAGCCAGAGATGACATTGAAGGCGTAGCACTCGACACCGATGGTGGAGTAGTAGTTTCAGGAAGAACACACTCAACTGATTTTCCAGTCAGCTCCAATGCCTTTCAAAGTCGCCATGCTGGAAATGGGGATTTTTACATAGTGAAGCTGGACAGCAATTTGAGTCAGCTAAGGTATGGTTCATACTTTGGTGGTTCAGACCTGGATTCCGCTCGAGCCATGGCAATATCTCCTTCAGGAGATATTATTGCCGTAGGACATACTCGCTCAAATAACTTTCCTGCAAAGAATGCAATTGACCAAAATAAAAATGGATTAGAAGCAGCTTCATACGTGAGAATCAGATCTGTTGCTCAACCTGACCCAGATCCTCAGCCAGATCCTCAGCCAGATCCTCAGCCAGATCCTCAGCCAGATCCTCAGCCAGAAGATAATTTTCCGCTAATTATCAACCCTGACAACACAAATCGTACGGTGTCTATTGATGTGAACAAAAATTCTTCAGCAGCCACTGCAACCTTACGAATTACTGCTGCAGACCCTGACTTCCAAGATGAAAGTCAGGTCTATATTAATGGCAATGGACCGGTAGTACTGTTTGGAAGCACGGCCTCGATTGCTTATGATGATCTCGAAGAAAGCTTTGAGTTCAAAACTCCAGCCGCCTGGTGGCGCAATGGAAGTAACCAGCTGAACTTTGTCCATAGACATTCAAAAGGCTCTTTAATTCTTGCCGCATCAGTAGAATTTGAACAAGAAGCAATTCTACCACCTGTGACTGAAAGTCAGTTCCCAATTTCAATTAGAAGTTTTAATAGAGACCAGACTGTTTCGATAACAGCGGACAGGTTTGCTGGCGCCACTCAAGGACAGCTTTTTATCACAGCAAAAGACCCAGATTTTTCAAATGAAAGTCTACTCTACATAAATGGCAAAGGTCCGATTGAGCTATTTGGAGTTAATGCATCTCAAGATCTAAATGAAAGAGTCGAAACCTTTGTTATTTCAGCCCCAGCTGAGTGGTGGAACGACGGAGAAAACCAACTCAGGTTCATTCATAATAGAACTTGGGGCTCAGAGATTCTTGGGGCGGAACTTCAATTTCGTTGATGCTGAGTAGATATTCTCTAAGCTTTTCTAAGGCCTGCGATTCTCATAAAGCCAGGAATAAAAAAGATAAGTTTATCCAGCTTGGAAAAGGCAAGAACAACAGGGTAGATCAAAGAGTAAATCTTAAACTGTTTCTCAAAAGCCTTTAGTCCGTCTTCAGTCACAACCAAGCCTTTGCTGATTCCTTGCTCATCCTTTTTCTTCTCTCCTCCTCCCTTCAACTTCTTAAGAAGTCCGTATGCAAATACTATTGCTGTATCAATTGCCTCTGAAAAAAATCCAGAGTAGGTGTAACCTTGCTCAAGCTGATAGTTTTCACCTACGAGCTGAACAAGTCTTTCTTCACTATAGCCTGGTCGAAGGTGTCCATGCTTTTCATCGGTTTGCCCTATTAAGTGCCGAAAAGCTCGCAGCGGCGAGAAAGACTTGAGGTTAGGTGTATTAATCACCAACAAACCGCCTGGCTTAAGAATCCGGTCGAGTTCCGAGATGAACTGCCCTTCGTTCTCAACGTGCTCAAGCATGTCTACCACAACAACCGTATCAAACTGCTGATCTGAATAAGGAAGTCCTTCTCCTGATACTAGGTCAACATTACTGACAACCAATGAACGAATAGCCCCCACTACCTCCTCAGTCAGGTCTCCACTAAACCACTTTCCACCTGCTTCCCTTAGATAATAAGAAATCACTCCATTATCTGAACCGAGGTCAAGACAAATTTTGTTCTCAAAACTACCAGAAACTTTTCGAAGATTTCGTAGTTTCGCCTGCTTCAAAACGGACTTTGAGAATAGTTTCAAGGCAAATTCATTTCCCTTGGAAGATTTCTGAGGAGATTCAGGAATATTTTTCGTTGCGATTGTCATTTACAGGAGGAATTATCTATAAAGGTATCTCGTCTAATATAAGGTACCCTAACTTATCAGTGGAGAGAAAATAATGACAGTAAATAGGATAGTGACACTGCTATTTTGCTTTTCTCTATTATTACTCTCGGCTTGCTCCAGCAAGAAGGCGGCAGTCCCTGTAGGACACATCCCGAAGTCTAAACCTGTGACTACAACAGAAGAGCAATACGGCCATACTGTTTTACAAAAGATGTCTGAGAAATGGTCGCTAGACTACAATGACCCCAGGCTTGATAAGATTAACGAAATAGTAGACCGACTTACAAAAGCAGCCAACGCTGATCAGGAACCTTGGCATGTTTATCTTTTCAAAGCACCAGAAGTAAAGAACGCTGCTGCTACCCGAGGTAATCACGTTTTTGTTTGGTCTGGAATGCTTGACTGGATTCAAACAGACGACGAGCTAGCTACCATACTTGGTCATGAACTAGCCCATGTCTTGGCAAGGCACACCGATCCAGATCCAAATGAAGAGGTTAAAAAAATGCTAATACGGGTTGGAGCTATGGCCGCCGGTATTGTAGTTGCCCGTGGGGCTGATGGAGGTCAAATTGGTACCAACCTAGGTCAAGTAGCAGCAAATGTAACCGAACAGTTAGGTAGAGGTATTCTGGTCAATCCCTACTCTCGGCAATTAGAACATGAAGCTGACCATGTTGGTTTGATGATCATGGCTCAAGCCGGATACGATCCTAGGCAGGCACTCGTCTTTTGGGAGCGAGCCAGTAGTGACCCATCTTTTGGTGGATCAAAATCGGCTTTTTTCTCAACCCATCCTCCTGCAACAGACCGGCTCGGTGCCCTAGAAGAAGCAATGCCGCTAGCAGAACAAAGAAAAGCTGGAACTTACAGGCCAACTAACCAGATACACAATCACGGAAAACCCACTCCGAAACAGGCTCTCCCAAAAAATGATGCTAGTATCTCTTTGCCAAAAAAGAACGAACAATACGCTCAGGGCTGGACTGACAAGTATTACGACGGTAAAGAAAAAAGACGAATTGACTCGCAAGAAAGCAGATCACCTACTGCTACCCCGTCTAGAAACAACTTGTCTAGAAATAGCCGGTCTGGAAGTAGCCAGTATAATGCTAGCCAGTCCGGAGTTAATAAATCAGGCAAAAACGTTCCAACTTTCGCAATTGGTGACTCAACTAAACAAGACGTGATCAAGCAGACAAGATGGAGAGTTGCGGCACAAAAAGCTTTTCTTTATCAGAGCGCATCCAAGGCCTCAAAAAAAATTGGAGAAGTTAGAAAGGGTGGGAAGATTACTTCAACAGGTTCCTCTGGGGAGTGGCTCAAGGTTATTAAGCCTGATAATGGATTTATACTTAGGAGCGATATTGCTCCCGTGTTTGGAAAGTAATAAACGAGATTATGATAAAGATATACTCCTATTCGAAATGCTCAACCTGCAGAAATGCAGTAAAATTTCTCGAAAAGAAAAAGCTAGACTTCAAAGTAATCGACATCGTTGAAAACCCGCCCAGCAAAGCTGACTTGAAAAAAATGCTCAAATTCAAAGGCGGCGAATTAAAGAGGCTATTTAACACCTCAGGGCTAGTATACAAAGAGCTTGGCTTAAAGGATAAGTTAGACAAACTATCAAAAGACGAAGCTTTAAGTTTGCTTACAGAGAACGGCAAGCTCGTGAAGCGTCCTTTTCTTCTAAGTGATGACTTAGGCCTAACAGGTTTCAAAGAAAAAGAATGGCAAGAGAACCTCTAGCTAAGAAGCTGCTAACTTCTCAGTTGTTTGTTTAGCCTGCTGTTTATCTTCAAAACTCACTTTAGAACTAATTTTTTCAATGGCCTCTTCAATGACTCTTGGTGTTTCCTTACCCACCATTCTAACTTTTAGTGGCACCACCCAGATATCTTCTTCCTGAACCATATTGAAGCGACAAAGTTTGGTAGCATCTTTCTCTGTCACCAAAACTGGTTCAACCAGTTGCCGAGATAGTTCTCGCCAACCACTCTCAGTCCAAGAGAAGTGATCAGGAAAAAAAGCTCGCTTCTTAACCTTAACTCCACTGGTCTCAAGCATTTCACTAAACTGTCCAGGCTGAGCCAATGCAGTCACTACCGAAGCATCTTTGAAGTCAGACAAAGCTCTTTCCTGCTCACCATCAATACTAATCGCCTGATCTGCACTCAGCTGTAAGAACACTATCGAACTTGGTTGATAACGTTCACGAACCAAGCTTACAGATTCCTCGAACTTCTCTTTATCTATTTTCCATTCCCGAAGTACAAAGACTACGATGTCAGCTCGACGAAAGGCTTTTCTTGGATTTTCTCTAAATCTCCCAGCAGGAAGCAACTTTGGCTTGGACCAGCGCTCAACAAAATTTGGCTCAGAGGGATCAACAAGTAAAAGATTTAAGTCTCTTTTCAACCAACGATGTTGAAAGCCGTCATCCAGTAAAATTACGTCACCTAGGTTGTTCTCCTTAACAAAGCTAGCTCCCTCAACTCGCTTTTTAGCGACAACAACCTTCACATCAGGATCATACTTTCGACACTGCATTAAGGCCTCGTCTCCCACATCCTCCACCTTATCGTGTCTGCCAACTAAATGAGGGCCTTCTAGGTTTCCCTTGTAACCTCTAGTTACAATAACGGGACGTAGTCCTTGCTTTCTAAAAAGAGCACATAAAAATGAAGTGGTTGGCGTCTTACCGCTTCCCCCTACTGTTACGTTACCTACACTAATCACTGGTAACTCGGCGCCTAGCTCTTTAAGTAGTCCGATATCAAATAATAGGTTCCTGACTCTAGTTCCAAAACCAAATAAAAAGGAAAGTCCTGTCATCACTAAAGGTAAGATAACGGCAGGCCTTAGTCCGTAGTCAGCTTGGGTAGAAGAATTACCCGCAGACGCTAATAATGGGAAAACTTTGTCGGTGGTCCCACTAGCCTGCTCCCAGGCATTAAATGCTCCTTCCGAAGCATTTGAGTGTTTTTCTTGATCATCAAAAAGATCGAACAAGACCTCTTCCAGCTGACTAGAATCTTCAACTACGAATATCCCTCCAAATTCCTCAAGCAACTCTACTTCTTCAAGAACATTGCTGTGATGGGGGCCGACTATCACTGGCACCATGGCCACGGCAGGCTCCATTGGATTGTGCCCACCAATATCCACCAGAGTGGCGCCCACAAAAGCAACTGTGGCAACTTGATAAGCAGCAGATAGTTCGCCAATAGTATCAAGTAGCAAAACATCTTCACCCTTACCTGACTCAGATCTTTTACTAAAATCCACACCAGCCTCTTCTAGCAGAGCTGCAACGCTTTCGAATTCTTCTGGATGCCGAGGGGCAACAATCATTTTCAAGTCAGGTAGGCGAGCTCTTAAATTCTTAAAAACATTAACCACCTGTCTGTCTTCACTGGGTCTTACACTGCCAGCGACAAACACTTTATCCTCTGGCTTAAAACCAAAGTTAGCGAGCATCTTGCTTGGATCAGCCCTCAACGGAAGCAAGTTGTCATATTTTGTTGTTCCACTGACAACAACTGCCTCTTGGTCACAGCCAAGAGAGACAAACCTCTCTTGGTCTCTGTCACTCTGAGCCGCCACTACACGGGCATGAGTCATCAGCGGTCCTAAAAAATTTTTGAAAAACTTATACCGACCCCAAGAGTAATCAGAAATTCTAGCATTTACGATAGCTAGCGGAATATCTCTCTTCTTTATTTCACTTAGAAGTACTGGCCAAATTTCGGTTTCAGCTAGGATAAACAGATCAGGTCTCACTTTAGCAATTACCCGACTAACAGCTTGCGGATAATCGAAAGGTAAGAGAGCAACGTGAGGACTCAATTTGAGAGCAGCTGCTTTTCCAGTCTCGCTGGTGGTAGAAATTACAAAGCGATATCCTGGCCATGATGATTGTAGTCTTCGCACCAGAGGTTTAATTCCATTCACCTCACCTACTGAGGCCGCATGAATCCAAACTGTTTTTTCTTCACTTCCTGCTTGAAGATGCTTCCAATCACCAAAACCATTTCTTTCAGCTGAACTAAATGAAAACTTTGGCAAAAGCCCCAGTAGTATTCCAATCAAAGGGCCAACTAACCTAAGAAAAGAATTGTATAACCGAAGGGGCCAGGTCATTGATTAAACTTTACTTTGGATTGATCTCCACTGCTAATCTCAGAGCTTCCAAACTGCATGTCATGAAGTTTGGTATAAACTCCCTTTTTAGACAGCAGTTCCTGGTGAGAACCAAGCTCAACTACTCGACCCTTTTCAATCACAGCTATTTGGTCCGCGGTGCGCACAGTTGCAAGGCGGTGAGCGATAACAACAACTGTCCTTCCTTGCATTAAGTTCTCAATTGCTTCCTGGACAAACTTCTCACTCTCACTATCCAAGGCCGCAGTTGCTTCGTCTAGTACCAAAATTGGAGAGTTCTTAATCAAAGCTCTAGCAATCGCCAAGCGGGCGCGTTGACCACCAGATAGTCTCAAGCCCTGCTCACCAATCACAGTATCCAAACCCTCTGGTAAGTCCTCGATAAAGCCCAGAGCATTTGCTGCTTTGGCAGCTTCCTTTATTTGCTCAATACCAGCATTAGAATCCCCAAATCCAATGTTAGCCGCAACAGTGTCATTGAAAAGAAAGGTATGCTGGTCCACTACCGAAACTATATCCCGCAGAGACTTTAGGCTAACATCTTTCAAATTTTGGCCTGATATTAAAACCTTACCTGAGGTTGGATCGTAATAGCGCGGCAACATACTCACAAGTGTTGATTTACCACCACCACTAGGACCAACTAATGCCAAAGTTCCACCTTCTGGAACTAACAAATTAATGCCTTCAAGCACGTGCTCTCCATCAACAGAATACTTAAAGCTCAAGTCTTGAAACTCGATTGAAGATTTTTCAAGAACTAGGTCTTTTGCACCTTCGGCTTCAACAATATCCACCGGCTCGTCTAGCAACTCAAAAATTCTTTCTGCGGCTGAAAAACCTGTCTGAATTGTATTATTTATTTTTCCAAGCTTCTTTGCTGGGTCGTACATTAGAAACAAAGCTACTAGAAAAGCTATAAACTGCCCTTGAGTTCTAGTACCATCAATTACAGTAGAGCCGCCGTAAATTATTATTGCTGCAATAGCTAAACTAGAAAGCACCTCATTAGTTGGAGAAGATAAAGCTCCATATCGCTCAGCCTTTTTTAAAGTCTTGGTCAAAACAGAGTTCTCTTGCAAAAACCTCTTTTGAATCATCTCTTGAAGATTAAAAGATTGAATAACCTTATAGCCGGCGATGGTCTCACCTAGGTTACTCGTAAGTCCTCCAAACTGATCTTGCCCAACTCTACTATGCTTCCTGACTTTCTTACCGAAACGAATAATTGGATAAATTGCCAAAGGAAAAATAAATAGAGCAACAGTACCAAGAACAGGATCTAGCCAAACAGCAGCAAAAACCAAAGCTACAATACGAAGAGAGTCCCTAAGCAAAGCTGCTGAGGCATCAGTTAAAGCAGTTCGAACCAAAAGAGTGTCATTGGTCATTCGGGAAATAAGATTTCCAGCTCTACTTGCATTGTAGAAAGAAGGGGAAAGATCCAAAAGCTTCTTGTTGATATCATTTCTTATGTCCTGCACTATCGAAAGACCAACAGAAGCGGCAAGATATTGCTGAATAAATCCGAACCCAGCTCTAAGAATAGCAAAACCAACTAGTAAACCGGGGATTAGGTAAAGCATCGATTGGTCTTGTTCACCAAAAATTTTATCCAGTATATTCTTCAGCAGGAAAGGAATAATCCCATCAGTCATTCCATAAACTGCCATCGCACCAACCGCGATCATAAACTTTGCCTTGTGCGGGCGAAGGTAGGAAAGCAAACGCTTTACTAGTGCTTTGTTTGAAGTCTCAGTCTTCAAACCTCAACTCCTGCAAGCTCTAGGGCAATCGTTGCAGCACGCTCCGAGGCCGTGCCTCCCCGTCCATCTTCTTTTTTCAGGTGCAACATAGAGTGGACTTCCTCAAGTTTTTCTTGAACTCGATTGGAATATTCTTCTTCCACTAAAAATTTCTCCGCTTCAGAAGCTAAATTTCCTGCCGTTACCTGTTCTTGAAGCAACTCAGGTAAGAACTTATCATTGGCCAAGATATTTGGCATGGCGAAACTCTTTAGCCCGCGAATTAACAGCTTCGCTATCCAGTAGCTGACACCACTCATTTTATAGGCAACTACCATAGGAGCCTTAGCCAAAGCTCCCTCAACTGTCACCGTACCAGATGCAACCAGAGATACCTTTGATAAGGAAAGCACTTCAAAGGCACTACCTTCCACCAAAACAATTCCAGAATCCTTGGAAATAAACTCTTCTATAAATTCCTTTTTCAAAGATGGAGCCACCGGCAGAAGGGCTTTTAGCTGCGGATGATCTCTCTTCAATAGTTGATAGGCTTCCACCATAACAGGGAGTAAAAGCTCTATTTCAGCTTTTCTACTACCAGGCACTATACCGACTAGTTCAGAATCTTCAGGCAGACCTACATTAGATAAAAAATCTTTTTTCTTAGGCCGCACAACTTCAGAATCTAAAAATGGATGCCCCACATACTCCGCTTGCACACCAGAGTCACTGAAAAATTTCTCTTCAAAAGGAAAGATTGGAGCAACTTTGTCTATGTAGCGCTTAACCGTTTTTATTCGGCCTTTTCTCCATGCCCAAATGGTAGGCGTAATGAAATGCATTATTTTAGGAGCACTCGAAAAATTCTTACTCTTCTTGATTGCACGAGCCAGAAAGAAATTAAAATCAGGAAAGTCTACCAATACAATAACGTCTGGTTTTCTCTGCTCAGCAGCTTCAACCAAACTATTTAATGCTTTCTTCAAGTCGCCAAGTTTTCCAATAACTTCGGTGAAACCCATCACAGAAGCTGCAGTCTCAGAATCGACTATTGTCTCAACCCCAGCCTCACGAAGGGAAGTCCCTCCCATGCCAAAAATTTCAACTCCAGGAATACGGCTGGCAATGGACCTGGCAAGATTCGCAGCATGGAGGTCGCTGCTAGCTTCGCCAGCAACCACCATCACCGAAAGATTGGCTGAATCTAAACTTTTTGAATTCTCTGGAAGTCCCACATCCCTCTCTAAATCTGCGGTAAAAGACTAGGCTTTATAAACGAGATTAACCATAGCTCAAAGCAATGTTCCCGCCTTCTTTTAAGCATAAAAATAATATCCATATTTGAAAATAAGCTCAAGCCTCCAAGACCTCAATTCCTATTTAAGTTCAAGGAACTTAGAATAGTTGAGGCTTTGATTTCGATCTAAAGTGAGGCTTTTATCTGGGTTTCGTCAAAGTGGTTTATCAATGCTATGTCTCTTGCCAACGTCTAATTTGGGAGACAGAACTCAATAGGCCTAATTTCATTATAATTTACGAGCCCTTAAATCTACCATGAAAAAACTCTTCTTAATCTTAGTCGGCCTAGCCGTTTTAGCTGGAATTGCAGTTACAGTTTTATTGTTCAATCTCAACCCAGTGATTGAAAAATTTAAGCCACAACTCACCCAGAAGATTTCAGAGGCAGTTAAGCAACCGGTCGAACTTGGGGGAATTAGTGTTCAGTTTGTGCCAACAATTGGCTTGGCGGTGAAAGACATCACTATTGGCGAGGGAGAAGAGAAAACCTCTGTCGATCAACTACTTCTTAAAGCCAGTCTTTCAAATATGATGTCTGGAAAACTTGCTGTTTCAAAATTTGAAATTGACGGCGGTGAAGTTAAGATTCAGCGTTCGGCCTCGGGCGATTTAAAAGTTGGCGGAATCGCCTTAAACAAGAAGGGCGAAGAAGCAGCTACTCCTGAAGTTAAATCCTCTGAAAAAGACCCTAAGATTTCCTTTAGTGTTGATGAGGCTGAGATTAAAAACCTCAAGGTTCATTTTCAAGATGAAAGCATTAGCCCTTCTCAAAATTTCCAAATCTCAAACTTCGGTGTCAAGGTTACGGAAATTAGTCTTGAAGAAGGTAATCAGAAAGGCCTAATAGACGCCGGCTTTTCGTTTTTAGGCAGGCAGTCTGACAATTTCAAACTAAACGGAGCCTTGAAAGGTTTCAACGGTGGTCTTCCAGATGGCAACTTAGATTTAAACATCTCATCACTGGACTTGAAGCGTCTAAGTAAGATTCTTCGAGCCTACAAGATCAACACTGGAGATATTTCTTTGGATGAGGAGTTAGCCTTAAAAAGTAAGGTTTCAATGAACGGTGGGCAACCTGTCATTGACATTAACCTTGATGGCTCAGCTGCCGCTATCGCGATGAAAGGCCTCTTCAATAAACAAAAGGGAGAAAGCTTTAATCTATCCGCCCAGGCTAAACTGGAAAACATTTCCAATATGGCTACCAGGTTAGACAACGTAAAAATCAAACTAGGTGGTATAAATCTCCAAGCCTCTGGAAATATTGTTCCTGGTGGAGCAGCCAAGCTAAAGGTAAAAACTAGCTCACTTCCTCTAGGAGAATTAGCTAAGTTCGTTGAGCCAGTCGTGAATTATCAACTAAAAGGTAATTCTTCTTTCGACCTCTCGATCGACAAAGGCCAAAAGCTAAAAATATCAGGCCCTATGAAGCTAAGTGGAGTTTCTTTGAAAGCCCCTGTAGGGGATGGAGGTATTCCCGTCTCTGGAATTGACGGAGATCTAGAATTTAAAGGAGAAAACCTCGATATCAAAGGCATGGCTCTTAACGTAGCCGAGCAAACCATGGTGGTTGATGCCCAGATCTCTAATTTCTTAAAACCGAATACCAATTTCAACGTAAAGTCTGAAAAGTTAGAGCCTGGCAAGTTAATGGCTGCAATTGGGAAAGAAAATAAGTCCTTAGACAAAGCTTTTCTAAATAAGGTCAATCTCAGTGGAAACTATTCCTTAAGTGGAAATGGAAAAATTAAACTGGTCGCTGGGGAAAGTAGCGTAGCAGAAGTTCCAATCGAAAGCGTTTCTCTAAATGCTGCGCTCAATAAGGACTCAATTCGTATAACTGACTCTAAGATCACATCTTTCGGAGGGAATCTTGGATTCGCCGGCCTAGTAAACAACGCTCCCGGTGGAGTCTCAGACTTTAAAGTCGATGGTTCGACTTTTGATGCGGAAGTGATTTCTAAGACTTTTATGCCTGACTCAAAAATTTATCTGACAGGCACTATAGAGTCAGTAAAGTCAGCAGTCTCTACTAAACTATCAAACCCTATTGGCACAGCTCGTGGAACATCTTCGGCCAAAGTTGGTAAAGGTGCGATTGAAGGAATAAATATTATTGGTCAAACCCTTGGCGGCATGAAGGGTATCCCCGGCTTGGGGGTGCCTTTGAACCAATTTGTTCCTGATGAGAGAAAGGAGGTGCTTCAGGCTACAAACACAGCTTTTGATTCCTTAACCTTCGAGTCTTCTTTAAAACTGGGCAAACTCAATATTAAAAGCTTCGATCTAAGTCATGACTTGTATCAGCTAGATGGAGATGGCTGGATTGGCATTGCAGACGGGAGTAAATCTATTCACGCTCGGCTTAGGCTAACTGCCAAACTGGCTGACAGTATGATTCTAAAAGAACCAAAGCTTGAACTTATTCAAGATAGAGATGGTGGAATTGTAGTTCCGGTCCTAATCAAAGCCTCAGCTGGAGGCCGGACACTTGTTCTCCCTGACATGAAGGACATTATTCAACGGGCTGGTCGAAACACAGCGAAAAAGGCTGCTGTAAAAGAATTGGACAAAGTGCTGCCTGGTCTTGGAGAAGTAGGAGGAGGGTTAGTTGACGGACTCCTTGGTGGTAGCAGAAGAAAAAGACAGCCTAGCTCCCAGCCGCAAGACTCTGGAGAGGAAACAATCGCTCCAAAGCAAAATACTCCACAGCAAAATAATAGTGGAAGTGAACTTGGGGAAGCTCTTGGTGGAGCTGCTGGAAAGGTCCTTGAAGGTCTGTTCAGATAGAAGTTTAGATCAGCAAATATGCGAATAGCACACTTTATCGATACTAACGTTATGGGCGGGGCTGAGACCCTTATCTATAGGTTGTGTGAAGAAACTATTAAAAGAGGCGATGAACCTCTCCTAATACACTTCGACCACGATAAACTGGCCAAAGTAACTGGAGAGCTAGGTGTCCCCGAAATCAGACTAGAGAAAGAACCTCTTTTCAAATCTACCTATAAACTTCCGCTATTCGCTTCCTACCTCAGAGGACTACTCAAGAAGGAAGGAGTTGATGTTCTACACTCTCATCTTTTTGGACCAGTCTGCGCTGGCGGCTTAACTGCACTAGCCAATAGCTCATTAAAAGGGATTGGAACGCTACATGACGTGTACGTTCTCGAGGAGTCATGGACGCGTTGCAAAGCGTTGGGCTTAAGCTGCCAAGGTAGCAATAGACTAGTTACGGTAGCTAAGTTCATTGAAAACTATGTAAAAGAGAACGCGTTCCCTCCAATTCCTAATATTCTGACTATTCCAAATGGAACTGCCGAAGCTGAAGAATATACAAGAGAAGAGCTCCAAGCTTTGCGAAAAAGCTTTCAGTTCAAAGAAACAGATTTGGTGGTAATGACTGCTGGAAGACTAGTCGAGCTAAAGGGACACTGGAGACTTATCGAGGCCTGGAAAAAGCTCGTTGATTACCCTTCAATCAAGCTACTGATTTGTGGCGATGGGCCTTTAAGGTCATCCCTAGAACAAGCTGTAAAAGAGTCAGGACTTGAAAGGCAAATAATATTCGCTGGCTTTAGAAAAGATATTAGCAAACTTTTATCAGCTTCTGACTGTTTCACTCTTTCCTCTGACACAGAGGGCTTATCTTGCAGTATTACTGAAGCAATGATGCATGGGCTGCCCATTACCTGCACTGACGTCGGAGGGAACTCCGAGCTAGTAGAAAACAATTCGAACGGTTGGCTTTTTGATAAAGATCAACCGCAAGAACTGGCTGAGCAATTGCTAAAGCTCTTTAAAAAACCTTCCCTACTCGAAAATTTGGGTAATCACTCTAGAGAGCTGGCTGAGACAAAGTATTCGATGAAAGCGATGAGCGACGCTTACTGGGAGCTTTATAGTGAGTAAAACAAAAAAAATTAAGTTGGTATTAGTTACCCAGGTAAATTCACCAGAAACGCTCGAAGTATACAATCGCTTAAAAAAGGCTGAATGGGTTGAGTCTGTCCATGTGATCTTCCATCGACCGAGGAACTCCATTAAAAAGAGACTCAAGACTCAGCTAGCCTTCGTAAAAAGCAATGGACTCATCTGGATTCCATACCGAGCTTGGGTTTTCCTGAGAGATAATTTCATTGACAAGGCAACTAATGTCGATTCTGGGAAAGAACGATTACTAGATGGAGTTTCCGAAACCGACATAAGCTTTGTTCGATTAATCAACTCAAAAAAAACAGCCCAATTGGTAAAAGACCTTAATTGTGAACTTGGGGTTGTATTCGGCGCCAAGATATTAAAAGAAAGAATTTTCTCTGTTCCAAAGCTTGGGATGATAAATATCCACCAAGGCTTAATTCCAGAGTATCGAGGAATGCCCCCTGCATTCTGGGAACTATACAATAATGAGAAAGAAACTGGTATTTCAATTCACAAGGTTGTTACGAAGTTAGATGCCGGTGAAGTTTATTTTCAAGGCGAGGTTCCAATTACTGACGAAGACAACTTATCGTCTCTAGAAACTAAACTGGACAGACTTTCCCTAGACAACATTGTTGAGACTGCTAGGAAAGTTGTTTTTGGGGAACAAAAAGCTTTAGACCTGCCAGCTCCCAGCAAACCTCATTACTTGCGACCTACCGTTATGGAAAGGTGGAAAGTCGCCAAAAAAGGTCGCTGTCGTTGGTAGAGAAAGAAGGGTTCTTACTTCGCTTCCAAAACTTGAACTATTCCGTCTTTTGCAACTAACACTTCTTTGCTCAGTCCGACGAAAAGGCCGTTTTCTATAACACCTGTTAATGAGTTAATTTCTGATTCCAAGCTCGCATTCAAGGGTGAGAACTTTGCGTCGATAATAATATTGCCACTTTCAGTTCTGGCTGGCCCATAAGTTTCAGAGCTTTTTCTTACAGAAATTTCCCTGGCTCCCAAATTCAAAAGTTCTTTTTCAACGTAAGCTTTGGCTGAGGCTATACATTCAATTGGCAAATCAAACTTACTACCTAGCGTTTCAACCAACTTCTCTGCAGTCACAAGAACCACTATGCCACCGGCTCTCCTAGCGACTATCTTCTCTTTGGTATGGCACCCTCCCCCACCTTTGATCAGGTTCAGCTGTGGATCCACTTCATCGGCTCCATCAAAGGCCCAGTCGATTTTCACCTCTGTCTCTGGATCTAAGACTTCAATCCCGGCAGCTCGGGCTACATTAGCTGACCGCAAAGAAGTAGGCACTCCTTTGACCGTAATACCCTCTGCTTTGATTCTCCTACCTATTTCCACTATTGCTAGCTCAGTAGTGGAGCCAGATCCCAGGCCAATAACCTGGCCATCTTTAACCCTGGTCGCTATTTCTTTTGCCAACAGCTCTTTCACTAGAATCTCCAATAGTTTGCCTAACTTGTTCGAGAGTTAACCTTTGCTTTTACCAAATGTCAAAAAAGCCTACACTGGCTAGCTGAAACATACCGGTGGTAATTTACGACAGACTAGCATGGGCTATAAACTCCGAGACTATCAACAGGAAGCGGTTGATCAAACCCTTCAACACTTTCGAACGCAAAAGTCACCTGCTGTCATAGTCCTACCCACGGGAGCAGGCAAAAGCCTGATTGTAGCTGAGCTAGCTCGAGTCGCAAGAGGGAGAGTACTGGTCTTAGCCCATGTCAAAGAACTCGTTGAGCAGAACTGCGAAAAATATCAGTCCTTCGGCTTAGAGGCAGGAATATTCTCAGCTGGCCTTGGTAAGAAAGACTATAATAAAAAAGTAATCTTCGGCAGCATTCAATCGGTGGCTAGGGCTCCGAAACATTTCTTTGAAGACTTTTCACTTTTAATAATCGATGAGTGTCACCGAGTATCTATTGAGGGGGAAACTCAATATCAAGAGGTGATTGGCAAACTAGCCTCCGAGAATCCAGGGCTTTGTGTACTTGGACTTACGGCTACTCCTTACAGACTGGGTTTAGGTTGGATTTACCAATATCACTACAAGGGCATACTCCGAACAGAGGAAAAGCGGCTATTTCACAGATGCATTTACGAAGTAACTATAAAGAATTTAATAGATCGCGAATTTTTAACCAGACCCATTAGAATAGATTCACCCGTTGCAGCTTACGATTTTTCAGATCTGGAACTAGATCCTGGTAGACAAAATTTCAGCACAAAAGAAATTGAAAAAATAATTAAAGAGCAAAAAAGAATTACTCCAGTAATAGTAAGCAATATCGTTGAAATAGCCGGTGACCGAAAAGGAGTGCTAATTTTTACTGGCTCTGTAAAACATGCTGAAGAAGTTCTAAAACATTTACCAGAAGATCAATCCGCTCTAATACTGGGAGACACCCCGGATGAAGTTCGAGATCAGATCATCGAAGACATTAGAAGTCAGAAACTAAAATATGTGGTTAACGTATCAGTATTAACTACTGGCTTCGATGCCCCTCATATTGACCTAATTGCTATAATGAGACCTACTGAATCAGTCAGCCTCTTCCAGCAAATCATTGGTAGAGGACTAAGACTCTTTCCCGGTAAATCTGACTGTCTGGTGCTGGACTACACTAACTCAGCTCATAATATCTTTGACCCAGAAATTGACGGACGTAAACCTCGAGAAGACTGTAGTCCAGTAGAAATTGAATGCCCTGACTGCGGTTTCTACAATGATTTTTGGGGAATTACTGACGATGAGGGTCAGGTCATCGAACACTTTGGACGAAAGTGCAGAGGAGCTTCCGAAGATCCTAAGAATAAAAACATCAAGCCCTGTGGTTATAGATTCCGTTTTAAGATTTGCGACGATTGTGGGGCAGAGAATGACATCTCAGCCAGAGAATGTAATGGATGTGGCATTACGCTGGTGGATCCAGATACCAAGCTAAAACAAGCTAGGCTGATGAAAGACGCCCACGTCATGCAGCCAGACACTATGTATTTCGAAAAAACCGCTGACAAGAAAGGAAAGCCTCGCTTAGAGGTTAAATACTACGACCTAGATGGACAATTCCTTAGAGAATTTTTTTCCTTTCACTCAGATGACGACACCAAAAGATTCTACTATAACTTCGCCCGAATGCATACGAAAACACCCGGAAGAGCTTTGTCCTTTGGGTCAATTGAAGAAGTCATCGATAGACATAAAGAATTTCTAGTCCCAGCGTATGTCATAGCAAGAAAACAAAAGTATTTTTGGCGAGTGCAGGAAAAAATATTTTGGCACTCGACCAGAGCTGTCTTACCTTGAATTAATTAACAGAGGGTAAAATCCTAAGTTACTATGGACGATAAATTAGAAAACGAAATTGGCTCAGCGAAGTGGAACGAGCTTGGACCTCAACTAGCCAAAGACTGTATTATAATTGTCTCTTCGCAGCTTTCATTATCTGAGGTTGCCAGTCAAATATCTGAGGACAATACTGAGACTGTGCAAGGTTGGATAGCAGAAGGAGTGATTTCAAAACCATCTGAAGAAGACATTCAACGATGGGGCAAGGAAAATCCTAAGTTTATCTGTATTATTGTTAAGCCTTTCCTCTTGGCTCAACTTCCTAGCTAAACGCCAAACTTAAGAATTTGTTTTTTTACTTCTTTGACTTCCAGAAACTCTAAATCTTCCACTAGGATTGGGTTTATTCTTAGACCCTCGCGATTCTGCATGAGTAGGTTTAGAATTGCTATTGACCTTCTTGGCTCCAGAATTTTCGAATTTTGAAAGTGAGACCGTGCCTAAACCTTCTCTTCCAGTTGTAGGGCTGGAGAGAATATCCTTATCGGAGATGGCTGGAGCACTAAAAGCCAAAGAATCCTCTAAAACTGGTGATAGTCGAGACGCGAACGACTCAGGATCAAGAGTTGCAGGACCTTCAAATCCGACCAACCTTTTAATTTGCCCCTCGAGACTGCCTGGGTCTCGAACCAGGTAGGTTCCAGTATTAATGAAAGGATCTAAACTCCAGTAATCCACTCCCATATCTTCTAGGTATCTTGTTCTCTCCAAAACAGTGAGGGAGTTCAGGGTTTGAACCACTTCCTTTGCTGCAGATTTATCATCGCCACATCCCTTAATCAGAATTGAATTCACTGAGTTCCTTACAGCGACAAGTCGTTGCCAAATAAAATATTCAACTACAGCTTCTTTGGATGGAAGTTCAGATAGTTTCGAGTGAAAAACAATATTAGAAGATTCTGAGTAGTTTTTAACAAACAAACTAGCATAAGAGGAAAGCGTCGAAATTAGCTTACTTCTTTTTCTCGGGTTAGAAGACTCATTCGCCGTAAAAAGCAATGAGATTTCATCTCCATGAATATACGCAAAACAACCAACCACTGGTCCCATAGTTAAGCGGTGAGCTGCATCCACTAAAGCATTCTGGAACGAACTACAAAAAGGGTATTCGTTATCTTGAGAGTTCTCTACTACCCAATCTCCTACTCGATGGGCATCAAGACGCAATATCATGTAGATATCTGGAAGCGTCGAGAAGTCATTGTTATTCTCATTGGCTGACAGACGTCGCTCAAAGTCGGACAGACTTCTCTCGGTCTTTTTAATTTTGTTACTGTTAGCCATAGAGCTAGGACCTTATTTTTAGAACAGAAGTTCTTTCTCAAATTAGCCGACAATCAAAAAAAAATGAGAAACCACTCTTTAAGAGTTATTCGGACTTCTAAGCCTTTTCCCTTAATAAAATAGCTTAAAGTTCATATTAGCTACCTATGCCAAATAAAAAACAGACCCTCTGACTCCGTCAAGACCACAAGGACCTTTAATTACTGACTATTTTCGGTGAAGTTGTAAATCAAACTCAAGTTTTACCTTATTTATGCCGTTTATACACTCGTGCTGTATGCGCGGGGAGCTACTCTCCATTGTCATCAAATCGGGTTTAAAATGCGGAAATCAATCAAAGACGAAAACGGAGCTATATTACTAGAATTTGCAATGGTTTGGCCTGTTATGGCTTTGATCGTCTTCGCTGGAATTGAATATTCTAGATGTTTTCGAAATATGCAGATGGCTGCATCTTTAAGTAGAGAAGCCGCGAGCGTAGCTTACAGGGACTGCGGTTCAGACCTACAGGGCGACCGCAACCGCCTAGACACTTGTCTAAACTCTATACGACTTGAAATAGAAGCCTTAGCCGAAAATCTAAATGAAGGCTCAAAAATTGTTATCAGCGTTTACGGAAGAGACACTGGCAACCTTGATAGGTTAAGTATTAGCCCATCTTTAGGAAACGACGTAGGTCAACTAGAAGACGTGGGTGGTGGAGTTTTTCAACAGTATACAGACCATGACTCCGATGAGAACACTCCTCCCATTCTCAACGGGAGCGATCTAAACAACCTATATTTTGACTACACTAGGTTTGGCCTAGCTGGCGGACAAATTACTGGAAATATTGATAATGGCAATTTAGCTGGTCATCGAAGAATAGTAATTGCTGAAGCTTGGGTGCCATTCCAACCACTACTTCCTGGCTACTCTGCAATTACTGACTTTCTATCAGACAACTTTTACGACTCTACAGTCCTGTAGGTATAGAATAAGCAAACACTTAAAGAAGTCCTAAGTGCGCTTTTAAATCATCGGAAGGCTCCCAAGGCGGCTGAAAAGTTATCTCCACCTTAGTCTCATCAACTCCCTCAACTGCTTCAGTCTTAGTCTTAACTTGATCTACCAGCATAGGGCCAGCCGGACAGGCCGCAGAGGTAAAAGTCATCGTCACTGTGCAAACTTTCTCTTCGACCTCGATATCGTAAATCAACCCGAGCGTCCAAATATCAATGAACAAGTCAGGGTCAATAATTTCCTTAATTGCCGCAACTAGATCATCCTTGCTGGCCATAACTCTCTCCTTACAATAGACTAAATAAAAGCGTTTAGGGGTGAGACCATATCTCTGACCACCACGATAATCAACACAACTAAGAAATCTATTATTATCAAATGGCTTATTACAACGAAGAAGAGAAAATTTTTCAAAGAAGTATTTCTAAGTTTCTGGAACAGCAGGTACTTGGAAATGTAGACGAATGGGAAGAAAATCATCACTTTCCAGATGAAATTTTTCCAAAGCTCGGAGCCCAAGGTTTTCTTGGCGTACTAATCGATGAAGAGTATGGAGGAGCAGGTGGGAACCTGAGGTTGGCTTCTGCTTGGTGTGAGGAATTCGGAAAAACACCGTCTATTGGCTTCACTACTGCAGTAAACATGCACTCGCTCGTTATTTTACCCGCAATTCAAAGATACGGATCTAAACAGCAAAAATCTCGTTGGCTACCCGGAGGAGTAGAGGGAAATATTATCGGAGCCTACGCTTTTACTGAACCTGATGCTGGCAGTGATTTAACAAGGATTAGAACTAAAGCAGAGAAAACTGCCGATGGCTGGAAACTTAACGGCTCAAAAATTTTCATCACCAATGGAGCTAGAGCTGACTTTGTAATTGTTTTAGCTAAAACAGATCCTGATGCAGGTTACAATGGTTATAGTTCCTTTATCGTTGACACCTCCTTGCCTGGATTCTCCGTGAGCAGAAAGCTGGACAAGATGGGTTGGCATTCCTCTGACACTGCAGAGCTAAGTTTCTCTGAAATGCATTTACCTGATGAAGCCTTGCTTGGGAAAGTTGGCCAAGGTTGGTACCAGTCGATGTCCTCCCTTGAGTGGGAGAGAATCATGCTCAGCCTCAATTCGTTGGCCGGTGCTAGACAGTGTCTTAAAGAAACAGTTACTTACGTCAATGAAAGATCTATGTTCGGCCAAACTCTGTCTAGCTTTGACTTAACTAAAGAATACCTTGCAGAGGCTTGGACTGACTTAAATCTTTGTGAGGCTAGCTGTCATAGATCTCTCAACCTGCTTCTGAAAGGAAAAGATTGTCGTACTGAAACCAGCCTAACCAAACTTTATGTTTGTGAACGAGCAATAGAAATTTCCGACCGTTGTCTTCAACTTCATGGTGGTTACGGATATACGACGGAATTTGGTCCCGAGAGATGGCTAAGAGACCTAAGGCTAAACACCATTGGCGGAGGTACTAGCGAAATAATGGCGAGAATTGCTGGCAAAGGGCTATTCTCCTCGACCTGAGTTACGCGGTAAAAGCCTTTTCCAAACTATCAACATTTTTTCAACAGCACCTCTTTTACAAGTTTCTGGCTTTAACCTAGCTTGAAAGACTAACGATCTTTTTCAGCTAGGGTGGGGTAATATTAATTGCCCGCATTGCCGGTCAACATTGACCTGCTGTGCGGGGAGTATTTGTTTAAAGGTTTTTTTCGTCCTCAGAAATATCGCTAACTAGCGTGGAAGTATCGCCTCGAAATCCTTTTTGGGTTTTGGAGGCGGTATTTCAACCAACCAACCTGGGGAACTACAATGCAATTTGGACCTATCAACACAAATCGAATCGAAGAACTGCGATGTAATGATAACCTTTCATTCGCCGGGGAATGGATGAAATGGTTATTCGTTAACGCAATACTGGGGGTCATCGGAGTAAAGAAAAGAATACTCAAGATGCCTTTCACGTCTTCTGATTCCCATTTAACAAGCCTTTCTGGAGAATTTTTATTCGACAAGCCCGGCATACCTGGCAAAAGCTATTCGGTTACATGGGACACTGAACCCACAGAAGGACAAAATCAACCTTCTCAGTTTTCTATTTTAAGTGACAAGGAAACAATTGCTTCCTTTAGTAAACTTTATATCAACCGTGAAACTTTGCCCCCTGAAGACCTTCCAATTGAGGTTCAAAAACTCAGCCCCTGGATTCCAAGAAAACCCTGGACCAAAGAGGATACTCCTGAGCTTTTACGCCGAATGATGGAGCATTCTCTAGATATAGCTAGGGCATTGGCTGGAGACATTGACAGAGAAAAAGACTGCTTCGCCGCATGGGCTTATTTAGTTAACTTTGGAAGCTTCTGGTACCAGGAACCTAAAGAGTCAGCGACATGGTTTCGTTATCAAGTCTTGGCGAACGAAGAAGGAACAGGGTCTTCACGCTATTTCCAGATTAGATTTTTCGCAACTTGGGATGAACTAAGTGATGACGGTAAAAGCTCAACCCCAGATAGCAGATTATGTGCGGTTTACAACATCTTAACGGTCCGCAGATCTCAAGATGGTAACACCGTGAATGCTGACGGAACTATTAAGCCACAAAAGCAAGCTTAACTTTTCTTATTATAACTTTGGTGAGCTCAGGAGGTTAAAAAACAGAGCTCCCCAAATTTTAGTTTAAATTTTTAAAAATTTTATCAAACTATCGACAGCTGCTACCGGATCGTTTTCTCTAGAGTTAACGGCAGAAAGAGCTTTTTCAAATTCCCCACTGGAATCAAGCCTACTCCTAGCTATCGAAAAAAGTTTCTCCCCTAGCCTTTTCTCTAAAACCTCTGCAACAAACCTGTTCCTTCTTTTTTGAGCTTCCCCGGACTCTTCAGCCCATTTCTGATGAACTCCAATCTGCTCAACAAGTTCAGGTATACCTTTTTTTTCAGTTGCAACTACTTTAACTAAAGGTTGCTCCCACTCTACATTTTCAGCAAGACTCATTACTGTTCTTAGTTCTTTGACAAGCTTCTCTACTCCATCAAAATCTGATTTGTTGATGGCATAAATATCAGCTATTTCAATAATTCCTGCTTTTAAAGCTTGCACTCCGTCGCCCATTCCAGGAACAAGAACTAAAACAACCGTATCTGCTAAACCTACAATCTCGACTTCAGCCTGACCGACACCCACAGTTTCTAAAATAACGTAGTCAAAACCGGCAGCATCCATGGCAAAAATACTTTCAGCTGCATTTGGGGCTAAGCCACCAAGCGCTCCACGAGTAGCCATAGAACGAATAAAAATTCCAGAGTCAGAGGCAGCTGAACTCATTCTAATTCGGTCACCCAAAATAGCTCCACCACTATAAGGACTTGAAGGGTCAATTGCCAAAATAGCTACCCTTTTTCCTCCTTTGACCAACTCCTCAGCCAAGCCATTAACTAATGTAGACTTCCCAGCTCCCGGAGAGCCCGTAACTCCAATTACTTTAATATTTCCAGTATGAGGATAAAGAAGCTTTAGACACTGCTGGCCGCGAGATCCACCGTCTTCTATTAGAGAAAGAACCCTAGCCAAGGCCGACACTGAGCCTTCGAGAAGTGATTTTATCAGTTGTTCTGGATTGTTCGCCATAAGACCAGTAAAGGGGTTTTGCCAACCTTATGCTTTCAAAAAGA
>CAZECN010000008.1:0-31779 GCA_964510575.1 uncultured Bdellovibrionales bacterium
TCGACAATTTACCTAAATGGGATAAAAGCCAGCCAGATTATATTTTGGAGCTGGGGCTGGAGGTTTCCGATGAGGAAACTGAGGGTTTGTCCGATTCTTTGCTGGAACTGCTTAAAGGCTCTGAAAGAGCAGCCTAGCTTTCAAGGTAAACCTATTTATAGCCTGTGGATTAATTGCCTAGGCTATTTGTTTCTAAATTAATTTTTGTTGGAACAGCAAAGCTGTAAATCTTTCAGCTGCCTTCTGTGACAGCTTTTTTAAAAATTGGTAGATTTCAAAACTAATCGCCATTGATTCTTAGTGAAGGGCCTCTGAGCTTTCTAGGGATCTCCTTATATTAGTGTCTCGTATATGATTGAAAATTTTTTAGGAAGTCTCTCAAGTAATTTGGCCGTAGATCTCGGCACCGCAAACATTTTGGTTTACCAAGAGGGGCGAGGTATCGTCAGTAACGAACCTTCGTTGGTTGTTATTAAAGAGGGTAGCAACGAAAGAGAGACTATCGCAGTTGGTCAGGAAGCTAAAAGTATGTCAGGCCGAACTCCTGAAGGCGTGACCGCTCTGCGTCCAATGAAGGACGGAGTAATCTCTGATTTTGAAATGACTGGAGAAATGCTTAAGCATTTCATTAGCAAGGTTTCGAAAAAGCGTTCCTTGGTGAAACCACGAGTCATTGTCTGTGTCCCTTTTGGTATTACTGAAGTCGAAAAAAGAGCTGTGCAAGACTCTGCTTATGCAGCTGGTGCTCGAAAAGTCTATTTAGTGGAAGAACCTATGGCAGCGGCTATCGGAGCAGGTCTGCCAGTTACTGAGCCGACTGGCTCTATGATTGTTGATGTTGGTGGGGGAACCACTGAGGTTGCTGTAATTTCTATGAAGGGAATAGTTTACTCCCAATCCGCTCGAGTAGGTGGAGATAAGATGGACGAAGCTATTCAACAACATATACGTCGTTCCTTAAATGTAGCCATTGGAAATGGTTGTGCCGAGCAGCTGAAGATTTCTTTGGGTTCTGCCATGCCTCCTGAGCGTGAAATGAAAATGGAGGTAGTTGGACGGGATTTAGTCAGAGGCTTGCCGACGACTCTAGAGGTGTCCAACATGGATATTTTTGAAGCTTTAAAAGATTCTTTGCGGCAAATTATTGAAACCGTCATTCAAACTTTAGAGAACAGTCCACCAGAGTTAGCTGAGGATATTGTTGAGCAAGGAATTACACTGGCTGGCGGAGGGTCTTTGCTAAGGCACTTTGATACTTTAGTCAGTAGAGCGACCGGGTTGACTGCAAAGTTAGCCGATGATCCTTTGACGGCTGTGGTTCTTGGTTCAGGGATGATTCTCGATAGGTTTGAAGAGTTGGGTGACGTAACTTCTAGCTAAGGATAGTTCTTCAATTAGTTTGATATAATGAGTGGGTTTATCAGTAGAAATAGTTTGTTCCTTTCATCAGTTGCTCTGATGGTGGTCTCTTTTCAACTGATGAGCAGTAGTATTCGAAACCCAGAGCTACCTGGAGCTGGAGCTAAACTGGTTAATAGCCTTGTTTCTCCGGTTCAGAAATTTCATCGAGAGAGTGTTGGGGGTATAGATGGAGTTTGGTCCAAGTATGTTTGGTTGCAAGGTGTTCAAGAAAAGCAGTCAGACTTGGAAAGTCAGATAAGAATTTTACAAGAGAAGAACTCAGCTTTAATTGAATTTGAGCATGAGAACAGAAGACTTCGATCCCTGCTTGGTTTTACAGAGCGGCTTGGGAAGGTTGGTATTCCAGCCAATGTTATAGCTAGAGATCCTTCCAATTGGCTTAAAACTATTTCTGTGGATAAGGGAGAGTCCGATGGGGTCACTAGAGGGATGCCTCTCGTGGACGGACACGCGCTGGTAGGCTTAACAACTGCTGTCAGCGGTGGCAGCAGCAAGGTTCAACTACTTACAGACCCTAACAGTGCAATCGATGCTTTGGTTCAGAGTAGCCGTGCTCCTGGGGTTGTTGAAGGTAATGGTTCTGATCTTTTAATTATGCGCTACGTTGAAAAAGATGAGGATGTGAAAATTGGAGATCGAATCATCGCCTCTGGCCTTGATATGGTTTACCCGAAAGGCACTCTAATTGGGGTAGTTACTGCAGTTGATACTCAAACTAACAGTCTCTTTCACCAGGTAGAGGTTAAGCCAGGTGTGAATCTTAACTACTTGGAAAGCGTATTGGTGGTTGAGTCAGTTGGAGAGGAGAGTGTAGAAGTTTTAGATCTTAAAGGTAGGGCTAGTGAGGTTCGAGAGGGAGTTGCGAAAGGTGAGAGCGAGGTAACAGAGTGACCAAGTCAGTTCTTTACTATCTTTTGATCGCAATGATTGGGCTGTTGATTCAGTCTACTGTTTTTAGAGATAACTTTCCGGGGATTCCAGCTCCTGACTTTGTTTTACTTTTAGTTCTTTGCTTGGCTCAACGTTTTCAGAATACTGCTGGGGTTTTCATAGCTTTTGGGTTGGGACTTCTTGGAGACTTCGCTTCTGGTCAATTTCTAGGCCCTTTTGCCGCAGGTTCCGTCGCTGCTTATTCTCTACTTGTTTATCTTTCTGACAAAGTTTTTGCTGAAAAAGGTTTGGCCCTTTGTTGCCTGGCCTTTGTTGCTTCAACTCTAAAGAGCTTTACCAGTTTATTGATGATTGGCTCATACCGAGGGCTGACTGTGTTAAGCTGGTCAACTTTTACCTCCGTGTTTTGGGAAGCCTTGTTTACAGCACTGTTTGCACCTTTTGTTTTCTGGCTTACTCAGCAGAGAGGTGGAGCCGTTAAATCGCCAAGCCATTTTTCTTCCATTGAGCCTCGTGGGCAAAGGAGTGCTAGATGGCCGGTTTAGTTGGTGGGGATACCGTTAACTTTGACCTAGGTAGTTTTAAAGTTAGGTTGAAGATAGCCCTTGTAGCCTCTTACCTAATCTTTTCCTTGATACTTCTTCGTCTTTGGTTCCTCCAAGGATTAAACGGTCCTTACTACAGAGATAAATCGGAAAATAATCGAACTCGTGTGATCAAGACTGTAGCACCAAGAGGTTCTATCTTCGATCGTGATGGGCGAATGTTGGTTGGTAGTAGGCCTTCTTTTGACGTAGCTCTTATGCTTGAAGATGTTCCCGATCTCGAGGGAACAGTGAAAACTTTGTCTGAGGTTTTGGAACGCCCTGTTGCAGAGATTCAGGAGCGAGTTAAGTCAGGTCGCTCTCGCCCTTTCGAGCCTCGAATAGCCGCCAGTGATGTTAGCCGTGAGGAACTTGGACGAGTAAGGGCAAATGGTTATCGCTTGCCTGGAGTAATTGTCGATGTGGTACCGGTTAGAGATTATCCTTTTGATTCTATGGCAGCTCACATTTTCGGCTATGCTAGAGAAATTTCAAAGAAAGAACTTGAGTCTAGAGAAGACTACGCTCGAGGAGACTTGATTGGAAAAACCGGACTTGAGTTAGCTCAAGAGACTAGTCTTCGTGGCCAAAATGGTTTTGTTCGTATTGAAGTTGATGCTGGTGGAAGGCGAAAGAAAGAATTAGAGGTTAAGGACTATCTTAAAGGTAGGGATCTGCACCTTTCGCTTGATTTAGATTTACAACTGGCAGCTCAAAAAATTTTAGAGAACAGAAGAGGTGCGGTTGTAGCTCTTGACCCTCGAAATGGTGATGTCTTAGCTCTATACTCCGGGCCATCTTATGACGCTAATCACTTTTCTGTCGCTTTGAATCCAGCTGTTTGGAAGGATCTGACTTCCAGTCCGGATAAGCCTTTGAACAATCGTCCCTTAACTTCTGCTTACCCTCCTGGTTCTACCTTCAAGCTTTTTGCTGCAGTTGCGGGTTTAGCCGAAAATTTAATTTCTGAGAGCACAGAGTTTAACTGTCCTGGTTATTATCGATTTGGAAGGAGAAACTATCGTTGTCACAAGCGAAGTGGGCACGGCAAGGTTAACCTTAGGCAATCAATTGCTATGTCCTGTAATGCCTATTTTTACCAACTCGGGGTAATGCTAGGTATTGATCGTCTTTCAAAGTACGCGGGAATGTTTGGTTTTGGAGACCTGACTGAAATTGCGCTTGAAGGAGAGAAGTCAGGTATTCTTCCGTCTCGAAAATGGAAAAAAGAGAAGGTTGGAGAGCAGTGGTGGCCCGGTGACACTCTTCCTGTTTCAATTGGTCAAGGTTATCTGACAGTGACCCCTTTGCAATTGGCTAACGCAGTTGCTGCTCTGGTTAATGGTGGAATTCTTTATAAGCCTCGCATTGTTAGAAAGGTGGTAGAGCATGAAACCGGGAAATCAAGAGTTTATCATTCTCAACATAGTAACCTAGTTCCACTACCTCAGGAGATTCTTCACTTGGTTCGAGATATGGGATCTGAGGTGGTTCATCACGAGCGAGGCACTGGAAAACGAGCTAGGGTCGGAGAAATTAGAATCGGTGGTAAAACAGGAACTGCTCAAGTTAGTCGCCTTGGAACTCAGGAAAATGACGAGAGATTGCAAGACCACGCCTGGTTCGTCTCCTATGCTCCAGTTGAAGAGCCGATGATTGTCGTGGCAGCTTTGGTTGAGAATGCTGGAAGCGGAGGTTTAGAGGCAGCACCTGTTTCTCATAGTATTATGAGCAAATTCTTTCTTAAACAAGGAATGGTAACGGAGGAGGAAATTGAAGAGCATAAATTTGATCCACCGAAGCCGCCACCAGCTACAACGATGGCTGCTGCCACTGGCTCTAATCAAGAAAGGGCTAATCAAGAAATAGCCGACCAGGATATAGCAGCCGAGCTGCCTTCCTTACCTTCTGTCGGTGCAAGGGATCATGCTTTAGGCCGAGCTCGAATGAGCTCTTCAGAGCAAGAGGATTTCTAGTGTTTAAGTCGAAAAGAATAGCCCTTACTATTGATTGGCCTCTTACGTTGACGGTGTTGGCTCTTTGTACAGTTGGCTTAGGTGCACTTTACTCTGCCGGTTTCAATGAGAAGCTTGGTTACAGTGCTCAAATGAAGAGACAAGCGATGTCCATGGGCGTTGGTTTATTGTGTTTCTTAACTTGCATGCTGATTAAGCCTGAAATTTGGAAAAGAAACGCTTACCTAGTGTATCTTCTAGGTTGTGGTTTACTAACAGCTATTCTTTTCTCTGGGGTTGTTGCGGGTGGGGCCAGAAGATGGCTTGAAATTGGTGGATTCAGGATGCAGCCTTCTGAGTTTATGAAAGTAGCTCTAATAGTTGCCTTAGCTAGGTTGTTCAGTAGCTCTGCTTCTTTAGAACGGGGCTATCAAATATTATCTTTGATCAAGCCCTGCCTTTTAATGGGTCTTCCCTTTTTCCTTATAGTGGTTGAGCCTGACTTAGGGACAGGTCTTTGTCATCTTTTAATTGGCGGCTCGATGCTAATGTTGGCTGGGGTTCGTAAGCGTACCGTTTTGACCTTGGGACTTCTTGGAATGTGCTTGGCTGTTCCTGCCTGGTTTTTTGGTCTTAAGGATTATCAAAAACAGAGAATTCTGACTTTTATGTCTCCAGAGGATGATCCTTTGGGTTCGGGATATCATGCCATTCAGTCTAAAATTGCTGTTGGCTCTGGTTCGCTCACGGGCAAAGGATTTCTCCAGGGGACGCAGACCCAACTTAGATTTTTACCCGAGCAAACTACCGACTTCATTTTTTCAGTTCTAGCCGAGGAGTGGGGCTTTGTTGGTTCTGCGGTAGTCATATTCCTTTATGGCTTTTTGATTTTGCGCCTACTGACTATAGCCGCAAGGTGTAGTGAGATATTTCCGGCTTTTGTAGTGATCGGTGTTGCCGCAATGATATTTTGGCATGTCATTGTTAACGTCGGGATGGTTGTAGGGGTTCTACCCGTTGTAGGGCTAACATTGCCTTTGTTAAGCTTTGGAGGCTCTTCAGTAGTTGCGGTTTTGGGAGCGCTAGGACTGGCTGCCGGAGTGAGTAGTCGAAGGTTTTTGTTTCACTAGATTCGTATTAATTCCCTGACCCAAACAATCCTGTTGAATATGCCAGAGAACAGCTTCAATTTGGCGATTTTTGATAGAAAATAGCTGCAGAGGAGAAGATCGCCGTATTAATCTTTAAATCAGTTTCAGTATTAACGGTGATTTAACTCTACTAGTAAAGCTGCTATAGACTGCTTGGGATTTCAGAGTATCCCTTTAGACGCTTTTCAGAAAAGGAGCATCAGACAATGATTGTCGTTATGAAAGCCGGAGCCAGCAAAGCTGAGCTTGATTCGGTTGTTAAAGAAATTGAAAATAAGGGTTATAGAGCTCACCTGATGGAAGGGGTAGAGCGTAATGTGATCGGATGTTTGGGAGATGAGCGAGGTAAGGCCGCCCTCCAAACTCTTGAGACTCTCGACGGGGTCGAGAAAGTTATGCCGATTCTCAGTCCTTACAAGTTAGCTGCTAAGCAGCTCCAGACAGAGCCAAGCCAAGTTAAAGTTGGCGAGAACTGTGTTTTTGGTGGCAAGAACATTCCAATGGTTGCTGGTCCGTGTTCTGTCGAATCTGAAAAACAGATTGTTGAAACAGCCATCGCTGTTAAGAAAGCTGGAGCCAATGCTTTGCGTGGAGGAGCTTTTAAACCAAGAAGTTCTACTTATAGTTTCCAAGGATTGGGTGAAGAAGGCCTGAAGTATCTTGCTAAAGCTAGAGAAGAGACTGGTCTTCCAATTGTAACTGAAGTTATGGACCAGCATATGGTTGGTTTGGTGGCAGAGTACGCTGACTTAATTCAGATTGGCGCTCGCAATATGCAGAACTTTGCTTTGCTCAAAGCTTTGGGAACTGCTGGAAAGCCAATTTTGCTAAAGCGCGGAATGTCGGCAACAGCTGAAGAGTTACTTATGTCTTCTGAGTATATCCTTGCTGCGGGAAACCCTGATGTTATTCTTTGTGAGCGAGGGATTAGGACTTTCGAAACTGCTACTAGGAACACACTAGACCTGAACATTGTTCCGGTTTTGAAAAGCCGTACTCACTTACCTGTGGTTGTGGATCCAAGTCACGGAACTGGCGTTTGGAACTACGTTGGTCCAATGACAAAAGCAGGTATAGCTGCTGGTGCTGATGGTATAATTTTGGAGGTTCATCCGAATCCTGCCGAAGCCGAGAGTGATGGTGCTCAATCCTTAAAACCTGAGGTTTTTGAAGATTTGATGTCTGAGCTAGCTCCAATTGCTCAAGCTATGGGCCGTACAGTTGGTGCTTAGTTTAGAGCACTTATTTTATATATTCTAAGTTTAAGACTTTATGGAAGAGTCCCACTTAATCCTAGCTTCTGCTTCGCCCCGTAGAAAAGAGTTGTTGGAGCAAGTCTGGCTAGCTGCTGATGTTTTTCCGGCTGATATCGAAGAAAAGCGACAACAGGGAGAGAAGGCCTTAGATTATGTCTTAAGGTTAGCAGAGGAAAAAGCCCGAGCTGTATCAGAGAAATATCCTGAAAGTTTCATTTTAGCTGCCGACACCATAGTGATTGGTGCTGATGGACAAGTCTTGGAAAAACCATTGGATCAGAAAGATGCGGCTCGGATGCTCAGAGAGCTTTCAGGATCCACTCACAAGGTTGCTACTGCTTTCTCGGTTTGCTGCCAGTCGAAAAACAAGTCCATTACAAAAGTAGTAGAAACTGAAGTAGAGATGGTTAAGTTGTCCGAAGAGGAAATTGATTCTTACGTGATGACTGAAGAGCCTATGGATAAAGCTGGTTCTTATGCCATTCAAGGTACTGCTGCTGGTTTTATCAAGTCTATTCGGGGCTCTTACACCAATGTCGTTGGCTTGCCGGTTGCCGAGGTCATGGAAGTTTTAATTGAAGAGGGTGTAGTTGAAGCTCGCCTATGAGCAAGGTAGAAAGAAAACAGATATCAGAAAACTTGTCCGAGGTTTTTGATTCAATCCAAAAGGCTGTAGACGATTCTGGTCGAGAAAAAGGCTCTGTCAGTCTAATTGCCGTTTCTAAGAAAAAACCAATTGAGTTGATCAAAGAAGCTATTGATTGGGGTCAAAAGAACTTCGGTGAAAACTATGTCAAAGAAGCTGCTGAGAAAATTCCTCTTGCTCGGGATTATTCGAGCAGTGAACTTACTTTTCACTTAATTGGTCATCTCCAATCCAATAAAGCTAAACTAGCAGTAGAGCTTTTTGATGTTTTTCAAACCGTGGATACAATTAAACTCCATGATGCGCTGGCTAACCAATGCGAAAAACAAGGAGTGCAGCGTGAGGCTTTGATTCAAGTGAATGTTAGCGGAGAGCAACAAAAATCTGGGATCAGCCCTTCAGACTTACCCGAGTTGGTAGAACAGTTTAAACAATCGCAGTCTTTGAGACTTAAAGGCCTGATGATGATCGGCTCTTTTAGCAATCCTCTCGGTCAGCCAAATAGAAAGAAAGGCGAGTTTGAGTCTTTGGCTTATCTTGCCAAACGAGAGGCAGAAAGAGCAGATATTGAACTTTCTGAGCTTTCCATGGGAATGAGCGGTGATTTGCAGCAGGCTATTGGCTTTGGTTCGACTATGGTAAGAGTTGGAACAGCTATTTTTGGAGAGAGAAGCTAGGCTTTGTTAGAATCAACTGTTGCAATACTTGGGTGTGGGAATATTGGAGGTGCCTTGGCGCAGCGCTTGGCTGGTGCCTGTAAGGAGCTTAGGCTTTTTGATTCTGTAGCCGGTAAAGCTTTAGACCTTGAATTGGCCAAAGCTAAGGTATGTAGCAGTGTGGCTGAAGCAGCAGAGAACGCTGACTTAGTCGTAGTAGCTTTGAAGCCTTCGGGGGTTCTCGCACTATTAAAAGAGATTTCGGACGTTATCGCAGCTAAGACAGTTATAGTTTCAGTGGCTGCTGGGGTGACAATTGATGATTTGTCCGGCTCATTACCTGAAGGTCAACCGGTGGTTAGAGTTATGCCTAACTTGGCTATGGCTTTTGGGCAGGGGATGACAGGGATTTTCTCTAAGGATAAAAATGCCTCTGAGCAGACGGAGCAGCTGTTCTCATTGGTTGGGCGGACAGTTGAGCTTGATGAAGAGAGTCAGATTGACGTAATTACTGGGGTTGCGGGCAGTGGACCAGCTTTCATTGCTAGAGCGATTTCTGGTCTTAAGTTGGCAGCAGAAGAAGCTGGTATAGAATCTACGGTTTCTGGAGAAATTGCCGCGCAAACCGCATTAGGAGCAGCAATAACTTTACTGGAAACAGGAGAGTCTCCCGAGAGCTTAATTGAAAGGGTTACCACCCCCGGGGGAACGACAGAGAAGGGACTGGCCGTGTTGGCTACCCGAGAGTTTCAGCAGAGTATGATCGAGGCGGTTGAAGCAGCTATTTTAAAAGCAAAGCAAGGTATGTCTGATAAGGAGAAGAGCTAGTGCTATTTTTTTGTAATACGTTGACTGGGGTTGCTGCTGTTCTTGGCTCACTACTTACTTTATTTTACTGGATCTTGATCATCTATTTTGTGGCTTCTTGGTTTAGCCCTGACCCAAACAACACGATCTATCGAATTATCAAGGACTTGTCAGAGGCCGTGATAGCTCCGATGAGAAAATATGTTAAGCCGATGGGGATGTTTGATATGGCCTCTCTTGCCACTTTGTTCCTTCTAGTTCTTCTCCAGTATGCTGTGGTGAACACTCTGCAAGGCTATGGCCAAAGCTGTAGTTTTGAAGCAACCAGAACTACTGTTTCCGAGAGTCTTGACCACTAGGACTGTAGTGCTATTCTTCGCCGCCTAGGAGGAAGATATTGTATGCCTATTTATGAATACGCCTGTGGAGCTTGTGGTCACCAGTTTGAGTTGACCCAGAGAATAACTGAAGATGCTATTTCGGAATGCCCTGAGTGCGGTAAGCCCGAGGCGAAAAGGTTGATCTCAGCAACTGCATTTCATTTAAAAGGTAGTGGTTGGTATAAAACTGACTACGGTAGTTCGGGAGGCTCTAACGGGACCTCTGCCCCTTCTAAGACAGACTCCTCAAATAAAACCCCGGCAAAGGCTGATACTAAGGCTTCAGAAAAGAAAGCTGCTGGAGACAAGGCAAGTAAAGAAAAATCTTCGACTGCTAAGACTTCTGGGAGCGACTCCAAGCCAACTTTTACTGGTAAAAAGAAGCAGTCTGGTAAGAAAAGCTAATAGCTTCGTTTAGCAGTCCTTAAGGATATATTCTTTATTCGAATAGATTGTATTAAAACTATTCATTTTACTTAAGAATAGACTTGTTCGAATATCCTCCTAGTTGATTTACAAAGGAAGGATATTAACCATGGCAGAAGCCGCCCTAGCGATTGTTTTGTTTCTCTCCTCGATTCTATCGGGGGCGACCGCTATTGCTGGCGGAACTATTGCAATTGGAGCTCTTTACCTAATTTACCCTTTGCCTGAAGCATTGGTTATTCATGGTCTGCTATATATTGCCATAAATATTTATCGAATCTATCTTTTTTTCGACGATCTTAACTGGAAGCTTTTCTTCCATTTTGCAGGGGCTGCGGTGCTTGTGTACTACCCAGTGTCTCTTTTAGAGTTTGTTCCTGATAAGAGAACAAGTTTTGTAGTTATCGGTGTGGCTAGTATTTTAATTGGTCTTTTTAAGCTTGGACCGTGCATTGACCCTGACAAAAATATTCACACTTGGCTTTCAGGTGCCCTGGTCCCGGTGTTTACCATCTTTTTTGGAGTTCATGCTCCGGTAATGGATGTTTACTTTGCCAGAGCTAAGATCTCTAAAGAATCAGTAATGAGCACAAAAAGCATTATTGCGATGAGTGGTCATATCATGAAAGTGATTTACTTTTATCCGCTGACGAACATGGCTTTGAATATTTCACCATCCTGGAAAAGCTGGGTTGTCGTGTTGGCTTTAATTAGTCTAGCAGGGATTTTCGTTGGTAAGCTGATGGTTGGTCGGATGAGTGACAAAATGTTCAAGACCGCTGGAAACGCTCTAATTGCTTTTTGCGGAGTTGTATACCTAGTCAGGGGACTCGCTTATTAGAAAAATCACGGTGAGTGCAAATTTTTTAACCTCCAATTATAAACCACCGTGAATTTTAAGAGCCTGATATTGGGGATTTCAATGAAAGTTCTAGAAATCCCCAATATATAATGAAACCACTTTAAATTTAGTATTTGGCTAAAGCTTCAATGAGGTTTCAGTAAATTTCAAGCAGCCACGAAGATATTAGGCTCGTCTTGGCTTGGAACAAGACTCCAACCTTCCTCAAGAAACTCGTGTGTAACCCAACCGAGACTAGGTATTGAAACTCGGCCATTATATGGACAGTTTTGACTCGGTTCTAAACCCAGCTTCTTTAAAAAGGTTTCCTTGTCGATTCCATTTGCAATGGCAAGAAGACAGTAGCTTTGTAGGCTTAGAGTCTTAACCGTATCTTCACTTAGGTGAAGAGAATGGGCAGTGACAACAGAGTCTGGTGAGTCGTTAAGAACATTTTCAAATATTCTGTAACTAGTCTCCGTTAAAGGCTCAGATCTTGCAACGTCGATTATAAACCGCAGTTTCTTAGCATAGTGCTCTAAGTAATGTTCAATAACCATCGGCCCCCGAGCTACAGAAGCTAGTATTGCATCTTGCTTCATTCTGTTCAGGAATTCATCATCCACCAGTCTCAGGGTGTCATCGGTAAGCTGAGTGGCGAGCAGTACGGCATCTGCTTCGGGAAGTTTTTCGAGCAATACCTTCTTCCCCGCATCTCTATAACTGCCCCATACACTATAAAACTCGACTGTTCCCCCCAAGGCTTCAATCTCTTTTGCCAAGTGGGCACCAAAGGTTCTAGGTCTAGCGGAGCCGACAACTACAAAAACTTTACCGTCGAAGCAGTTCTTAGGAAGAGGCTTTTTTAGAGCAGCTTGTAGAGCTTCTGAGGGCAGTCCGGCTGTCCAATCTTTTTTCCATTTCTCTAAATAAGAAAGTTGGCGAAAGATCTGGCAAGCAGAGCCCTGTTTGATGGAAGTGCCTGAAAAAATCTCGTGCATAAGCGGCATCAGATTTTTAGCCACTTCTTGAGTAGTAATATCAGGACAGTTCCCCAGAAAGAAACCATTCTCCCGAGCTAAATCCAAAATATCAGGAGAGCCGGCGTAGCCAGATGCTTGATAGACCAGAGCCAGTTTATGCCCATCAAGTCTCAAGCTTGAAAATAACTGACTGATCGAATCAGGGCATCCGAAACTTGACTTGTTAGCCAATAGGCTAATCGTCTGATTATGCCCTAGACTCTGTGTGGTTTCCCCCAGAGTTCTTCTGAGAGAATAAGGAACTTTAAGCTTACCGTTCCTTGCTCTGCCTAATCGGCGAAGTCCAAGAGTTTGTAAATCTTGTGTCGTTTCTTCAAAATCAGTCGGAAAACAGTCGGTTACGTATAAATAATTAGGGCTTGTAGATTCGTTCATAAAACCTCCTAGTAAAAAAGTTATGGCGATAATACGCCAAGTATTTGCACACACCGTGCCTGCAAAGACTTCTAGCTTGAAAGTCATTAAGAAATCTGAACAGGCATGTATGGTTTTGAAACTACTGGAAAAAACTAAGGAAAGAGCAAGATAGGGCTTAGTCCTCAGTTAGAAAAAGCCCTTAATAAGTAGTTAGAGTGTAACTGATTTTCTGAAAGTTTTCTAATCGAGTGGCTCAAAAGTCCTGGATGAAAACCCTGTATTACTAGGCTAATGGACCAATGGAGCCTCAATGATTAATGTTTTCTTCCTTGTGAGGGATCTTGCGAATCGTTGTAGTATCGTATCCCTCTGTTTTGAGAAATTCTACGTGGCTAAGAAAATCTTCCTCAGGAATTGAAGGTTGTCTGGCCATGATCCAAAAGTAGTCTCGTTTTTGGCGGCCAATTATCGTTTGAGAATAGCTTGGGTTTAGTTTTAAAATTCGGTAATCAGCCTTAAAAGGCCAGATAAACTGCATTTGCCATATCGCGTTCGAAGGATGCTCCGTTACAAAAGCAGTAGGGTTGTAACTTTCAACAGGAGCGTCATGGCTTTCTTGTCTGAAGCTATAAGTTGTCAAAACCTTATTGTCTTCGCCACGCTGATAGACTTCAGTGGCATCATAAGTGTCATTTTCGAAAAAACTAGGCACACTTGCTATTACGTACCACTTGCCCATGAAACGATCGATATCTACGTTCTCTGCAATTTGAATCGGAGGGCTTGATGAGCATGAGCTGAAGCTTAACAGTTGGAGAACAACTGTAAATTTTATAAGCATGTTTTGGTTTTTGAGTTGCAATTTACTTACCTTCTTGAGGACTGGTAGCAGTAAACTTTTGTAGACGAGAGAGCACTTCTTCTCCGGTTCTAAGTTCCCAGCCATCGATTCCTTGAACAGTTTCTACTAGTAGTACTAATCCGTCTCTGATTAGCTCTTTGCTTTCAGGAACAAAAGCGACTCTTCTCTCTAGCATTTCTTTAAACCATCTAGCTTCAATAGAATTTTCGTCACTGACCTCAGATAGCAAATCGTAGCCTGAGATTCTAAGCAATTGAACCAGAAAGAATATAAGGCAGACGTAACGCTTACTGTCTGATTCTACCTGATTCAAGTTTTTAAGACATAGGTAGAGCGGTTTGAATAAGTCTGAGCCGTGACTGTCACCTTCCCTCGCAAAAATATCAGCAGTCTCTAGAGCAAGAGAACCTAAGGTGAAGCATAAAAGCTGTTCTCGGAGATTGAGCCAAATTTCTCCTCGTTCCACCTGACCTAAAATAGCAAGTCCTCCAGCAGACCTCGCTTCAATAATACTAAACACTCCGTTGTCAAAAACATCCAGGCCACCGGAGAATCTTTTTTTACTGTTCCTTGCGCCTCTGGCAACAACTGCAATTTTTCCAGAGTCTTTGGTTAGTATTTTTAGAATCAGGTCTGAGCCCCTGCCTTCGGAGCGTCTAAGCACTATACCTGGATGCTGAATTTCCATTTACGGTGCCTCAGATCAAAGCCGCTGAGGCAATCGAGAAATAAATCAGAATACTCAAAATATCAGTGCTAGTAGTTACCAATGGAGCGGAGGCTACCGCAGGGTCGAAACCAAGTTTTTGAAAGACGATTGGGACCATAGATCCAATTGAGGCAGCTAAGGTCATAATGATAACTATAGAGACTGAGGTAACTAGGCAAAGACGGTAGTCAGCGAAAAGCAACCAACTAGTTACAGCCAGCAGTAGTCCAAAAAACAAACCTAAGACTAAACTGGCCCTTAGTTCTTTTTGAAGGCGAGAAAATATTTTTAAACTGCTTAAGTCTCCAGTAGCCAAGCCTCTTACAGTAATAGTTGTTGCTTGAGAACCTACATTTCCACCCATGCCAAAAACTACAGGCATGAAAAAAGCGAGTGCCACCATTTGCTCAAGCTGGGTTTCAAACCTGCCAAGGATCAAGGCTCCCAGAACTCCCCCGACCCAGCTAGCCAGCAACCAAGGAAAACGACTTTTTACCGCTGTCATAACTGGGGCACCAACAGTATCCTCATCTTCTGTTCCGGCAAGTTTTAAAAAGTCTTCTGTGTTTTCTTCTTCAATGACATCAACAACGTCATCAAGTGTGACAATTCCTAGAAGTCTAGAGTCTTCGCCTTCACATACAGGTATTGAACTAAAGTTATAGTCGGCAATTAAATGTGCTACTTCCTCCTGGTCTGTTTCTGGTCCAACCGAGATTACATTGCTGGACATGATATCACTGGCTTTGGTTTCACCATCCGCAGTTAGAATCTCTCTTAGTGAACAAAGTCCCAAAAGTTTGCACTGTTCTCCGGTTACATAGAAATAAGTAATGTCTGTGTCAGGGTCTATCTTTCCACTTTGAAGACCCGCTCTGACATTAGTAAGTATTTCGTTGCAGCTAGAGTCTTTGTCTATTTCAATGAAAAGGGGAGTCATGATTGCCCCAGCCATTTCCTGATCGTAAGACAGAAGAGACTTTAGTTCTTTAACCCTAGAACCGCTCAACCTCTTGAGCACAGCAACTTGTTGTCTGCGGTTTAAAAACCTGAGCATGTTGGCCGCATTGTCAGCTTCGAGTCTTCGAGCTACAGCTACTTTTCGTGTTTCATCAATGAGAGGCAGGGCATTTTCGACAAGCTGGTCGCTTCCATACTCGAAAATTGAAGTGAGCTGGTCTAAACCCTTTACATTTTTTAGTAGCTCAACTCGATGCTCTGTTGGTGATGCTTCTATTAGTTCAACAAGCTCAACAGGGTGTAAAGTATCGAAGAAAGCTTCAAGCTTTGAGGCTTCTCCCGATTCAAGGAATTGCTGTGCTTCCAGCGCTAGAGACTCGCTTTTCATCTGGCTGATTAAATTCCCTAATTCCTATATTAAATGGGATACACTTTTACTGACCTTTATCATGGCAAGGTATATTTGCGGAATTTAAATCAAGTTTTCAAAAATTAACTGCCATTTATTGGTAAATGGGGAATGGCTAAAATTGGTCAATTATGGGATATCTGATTTTAGGTTTGGAATAGGAGCCAAGCTAATATTTTTACATGAAACTGGGTGCAAACTTGAGTAAACGGAAATTTAAACGAAAAATTAAAGTTGATGAAAGTGCCCCAGAGGAAACACCAATAGAAGGTGATGATTTGAAAGCGGACGAAATTCAGCAAGATGCCAAGGATGGAGCGAAAGCCTCAGCTTCTTCAGAGTTTAAAGAGGGGAAGGGGCAGTCTGGAAACCAGACAGTAAAGGACATCGAATTAGAGTCAGAAGAAGTGGTCGACTCGCCTGAAGGTGATAAGGATGAGCTTGCTGTTGCCAAGCGCGAAGGTGCAGAAAACCTCGATAAGTTCCTTAGAACTGCAGCTGAGCTTGAAAATATCAAGAAGCGAAATATTAAGGAGAGGCAGGAGCTTATTAAATATGCCGGAGAGAATCTTGCTAGGGATATGCTGGATGTGGCTGATGGGCTTGAGCTCGCCTTAAACCAAGAGAACAAGGGCTCTCTGGAAGAGTTCGTTAAAGGTGTTGAGTTGATTCGTACCCAGCTTCAAAGTGTTTTAGAGAGACATCAAATTAAAGCTGAGAGTCTGCTTGGAAAAGACTTCCAGCCTGAAAAAGCGGAAGCTCTAGCCACCATTCCAACTGAAGGGAAAAAGGTTGGAAAGATTCTAGAGGAGTTTAAAAAAGCCTACCATTTTAAAGATAAGCTACTTCGACCAGCTCAGGTGGTTGTGGGTAAAGAGGCTGAGAAGGAAGAAAAGGCCTCTGAGGACAAAGATTCGGCTGAGAAGGATAAAGAAGAGTAAAAAGGAGTGCGTATAACTCTTTTAGCCTTCAAATAGCTCTAAGAAAAAAAAATCTTCATAGCCCTTGCAGTGATCTAATATCGTGATTATTGCTAGCTAGAGTAATCTAAGAATTACGAATAATGGAAGCTGGCCGTTCGGCTAGATGGCTAGATAAGTAGTCGAAATTCCAGAGTATTTAGTAAGTTTCAGATTCTGAGAGTCGGGTTTTAAGGACCCTGAAAATGGCTTTCTTGTATTTATAACCAATTTAATTGAGTAACTTAACGGCGAGGTAACGATGGGCAAGATTATCGGAATTGATCTGGGGACTACTAACTCTTGTGTGGCAGTGATGGAGGGGGGAGATCCTAAAGTTATCTCTAACAGTGAAGGTGGAAGAACAACTCCTTCTGTAGTTGCAGTTAACGACTCAGGTGAACGCTTGGTAGGTCAAATTGCAAGGCGGCAGGCTGTTACTAACCCTGAGAACACAATTTTTGCTGTTAAGAGATTGATTGGTAGAAAGTTCGAGAGTGCTGAGGTTGAAAAAGCCAAAGGAGTTCTCCCTTACTCAATCGAGAAAGCTTCTAATAGCGATGCCCACGTTAAACTTGGTGATGATGTTAAAAGCCCTCAGGAAATATCTGCTTTTATTCTTGTCAAGATGAAGCAAACTGCTGAGGACTATCTTGGAGAACCAGTTTCTCAGGCAGTTATCACTGTTCCTGCTTATTTTAACGATGCGCAGCGACAAGCCACGAAAGATGCCGGTAAGATTGCAGGCCTTGAAGTGCTTCGTATTATTAACGAGCCAACTGCAGCGGCACTCGCTTATGGACTTGATAAAGAAGGCGATAAGAAAATTGCAGTATTCGACCTTGGGGGTGGAACTTTTGATGTTTCTATTCTTGAATTGGGAGATGGAGTTTTTGAGGTTAAGGCCACAAATGGGGATACCTTCCTCGGTGGTGAAGATTTCGACTTGGCTATCGTTGAGTTTCTTGCTGAAGAGTTTAAAAAAGATCAGGGCATAGATCTAAAGAAAGATACTATGGCGCTGCAGAGGCTTAAGGAAGCTGCTGAAAAAGCAAAACACGAACTCTCTACTGCTTTAGAAACTGAAGTTAATCTACCTTTTATTACAGCAGATTCATCTGGGCCTAAGCATCTAAACTTGAAGCTCTCTAGAGCTAAATTGGAAGGACTTTGTTCTTCGCTTTTGGACCGTTTGCAGAAGCCTTGTGAAACAGCTTTGCGTGACGCAGGTCTTAAAGCTTCTGAAATTAATGAAGTGGTTCTAGTGGGTGGTATGACTAGAATGCCCGCAGTTCAAGATCGTGTAAAACAGATTTTTGATCGTGAGCCTGGAAAAGGTGTTAACCCCGATGAAGCTGTAGCTTCAGGTGCTGCTATTCAAGCTGGTGTTCTTCAGGGTGATGTGAAGGATGTTCTTTTATTAGATGTAACGCCGCTTAGCCTGGGTATTGAAACTCAGGGTGGAGTCATGACTAAGTTGATCGACAAGAACACGACTATCCCTACGAGGAAGAGCCAGATTTTCTCTACTGCTGCTGACAATCAACCCGCAGTTAGTATTCACGTGTTGCAAGGTGAAAGAGAAATGGCTGGGGATAATAAAACCATGGGTCGATTTGATTTAGTGGGTATTCCAGCTGCTCCAAGGGGAGTCCCTCAGATTGAGGTGACTTTTGATATCGATGCCAACGGTATTGTGCATGTGTCGGCTAAGGATCTCGGAACTGGTAAAGAGCAGTCTATTCAGGTTACTGCTAGCTCCGGATTGAGTGACGATGAAATTGATAAAATGGTTAAAGATGCCGAGCAGCACGCTGAGGAAGATAAAGGTAAGCGAGCTCTGATTGAAGAGAGAAACAAGTTGGATGGAGTTGTTTATTCAGCCGAAAACTCTCTTAAGGAATATGGGGACAAACTTTCTGAGGCAGAAAGAACCGAGATTGAGGAAGCAGTTGCTGAAGCTAAGACATTGCTCGAAGACAGTGAAGATGTCGCTGCTCTTAAAGCTGCCCACGAGAAGGTAACGACTGCTTCTCATGCACTTGCAAAGCAGGTTTATGAGAACGCTGCTGCGGGCTCCGGAGCTGATAGTTCTGGTGCTGAGTCGCAAGCTGAACCGGATTCAGAGTCAGCAGATGCGGATGATGTCGTTGATGCTGACTTCGAAGAAGTTAAGTAGCTGTCTTTAAAAAGGCCACTCAGCTTAAAGCTCAGTGGCCTTTTTTCCTTTGTTCGATATTTTTAGGCAGTTATTTTGAAGCAGGACTATTACCAAGTACTTGGCGTTTCTAAAGGGGCTTCCCCTGAAGAAGTTAAGAAAGCTTATCGCAAGCTCGCTATAAAATTTCATCCTGATAAAAACCCCGACAATAAAGAGGCCGAAGGGAAGTTTAAGGAAGCTTCTGAGGCTTACTCTGTTCTCTCAGATGCGGACCAAAGAGCGCGCTATGATCAGTTTGGTCATGCTGGACTCGGTCAGGGAGGCGCTGGTTTCAGCGGGGATTTTAGGTCCTTTGCCCAAGATATTTTTGGCGACATCTTCGGTGCTTTTTTTGATCAGGCAGGTGGTGGTCCCTCAAGAGGCAGAGATCTTTCAACTCGATTGTCTGTGACTTTAGAAGAAGCCGCTGCTGGTATTGAAAAAGAGATAGATATCGAAAGACCTGAAGGTTGCGAAACCTGTGCAGGAAGTGGAGCGAAGCCAGGTTCTCAACCACAAGCCTGTGTTCAATGTGCAGGTAGTGGGCAGGTTCAGATTCAACAAGGCTTTTTTGCAATTAGCCGAACTTGTCCCAGGTGTGGTGGTAACGGAAGTATTATTTCGGATCCTTGCAAGCCTTGTTCAGGAGAGGGTTTGGTTTTGAAAGAGTCCAAGCTTTCCGTGAAAGTACCTGCGGGAATAGATCATGGCCAAAGGCTTAAGCTAAGAGGGGAAGGCGAAAAACCTGCTGGAGGTCTTCCGGCTGGGAATTTATTCGTCGAGGTTTTGGTTGAAAAGCATAAAGTTTTTGAACGGCGTGGTAGGGATTTAATTTGTGAGATTCCAATCACCTATTCCCAGGCAGTTCTTGGAGCGGAGTTGGACATTCCAACTTTGACCGATACCGAAAAGCTAAAGGTTCCTTCAGGGTCTCAATCTGGAAAGATATTCCGAATGTCAGGGCATGGAGTGCCAGATCTGCAAAGTGGGAGGCCGGGAGACTTGATGGTCAGAGTCTATGTTGCAGTTCCAAAGTCTGTCAGTGGTAAAGAGAAAGAGCTGTTGGAGCAATTAGCCGAAGTAGAGGGAAAGCCGGTCGCAGAGGAAGTTTCCTTTTTTGACCGAGTAAAAGAGTTCTTTGAGTAAGAGCTAGCATAGCTATTTAGGTAAGGAAGACAGGCCTAAATTTAAATTAGGCGCGGGCCCCCCCCTTTGAGTAACTGGGAATTCAATTTTGGCTGGCTAGTGTCTTTTAAACCAAGTCCGAGCTATTTAATCAGTTATTCAGTGTCCGTTAAATTTTGTTTAAAGAAGTGCTTTCCTGCTTTCTATGGGTTGCCAAGGGGCATATAATACAGTGATTCCTTTTCTATTTACTTTCGATCTAGTAATTATTCTTACATGAAAATTCTAACATTAATTTCTACCCTTTCGATTTTATTTCTTTCTTCTTGTGTCAGCCATCACGCTAGGACAGGTGAAGTGACTGTTGGAGGAGGTTTTAAAAGAACTGCCCAACAAGAAGTGGTTGAAGACGATTTTGTTTCCCCAGATGCTCCTTGGGATTATCAAGGAGTGTTGGTTAAAAATTCTCGTTCATTACTTTTAAGACCAAGTCAGTTAGAAGCTAAAGGTCAGCTTCGTGAGGCAACCTTCGCCTATCAGCAAGCTGAGAGAGATGCAGCCGCAAGAAATGTTGAGCCTGGGTCCATTGACGATATTCAGGAAGAGGCCTTTGCTCGTAGGCTGGGAGCAATGCTTAAGCAAGGCAGAGGATTTGATGTACTCACTGAAATTTCTGGTTATGTTTCAGATAGCAATACTTCTTATGATCGTTTGCCTCCCAGGATTTCTCTTTTAGCTGCTTTTGCCTATGCGAGTCGTGATGACTTTAATCAAGCCTTGGCTTGGTTCAAGCTTTCCGCTAATGCGGATCCGGGGAGAGGCCCTGTTTATGATGTAGCGAGAAGTTCAGCCGTCAAGATGGTTGGCTCGGTTTCGGAGCAGCAGTTTGATTCTAGAATGCAACGTTGGTCTGGGGATCCTTTCATTGGTTCACTCTTTTCTCAGGAAGACAATAGAAGAAGGGAAGGGCAACAACCAACTGCTGGGCTGGACAGTAAGTGGTTTAAATCTTCAACTTATACAGCTAGTGCTCCAGTTTTAGCTGGAGCTGAAAGTGGTCAGTCTACTGAGCAGGTTTCAGTGGCTCCGGGACAGCCCTTAGTTATTGGAGTCTTACTTCCCTTGAGCGGGCGCTTTGCTTCACACGCCAATCGAGTTAAGCAGGGAATTGAACTAGCGGCAAAAGACCTGGATAGAGATAATAATATTAAAGTTATTTATTCTGATACCAGCGGTGATGCTAATGTTGCTGAAGAACAGTATCGATACTTATCTTCTGAAGCTGGGGCTGCTGTAGTCCTTGGTCCTTTGTTGTTTAAAACTTCAAAGAGAGTTGGAGAGATTTCCAGAGAGGTAGGTACCCCAATCATTAGTTTTACCAAGAGACAAGGTGTCCCCGGTCTTTCAAGAAGTATGTTTCGCCTCGGAGCGACATCTCAGGATCAGGTCTCGGAGCTTGTGGATTATGCTGTTAGTCAGCTAAATTTGAGATCCTTTGCCGCCTTATACCCGGCCCATGCGATGGGTTCTGAATTTGTAGAGGCCTTTCGTCGTGAGGTTGAGAGAAGAAATGGGGTTGTGATTGCTGAAGGATCTTATGATGAGACGGATCCAGAATCTATGGTCTCTGCAGTTGAAGCTTTGTCAGTAACTACCCCAGAAGGTATTTTTCTTCCGGATCGTTTAAGTGCGGCTGTTCCTATTCTCGAAAAAATTCAGCAAACTGATTTGTCAGACGCTGTGCTTTTGGGGCAAGCCCAATGGGATGATCCTGTAGCAATAAGAGGGTTTGGCGCTTTGATTGAGGGAGCTGTTTATGTAACACCATTTAACTCTCTCAGTTCTAGTTCAAGTGTTTACCGATTTGTTCGAGATTATAAAGAGCAGTTTAAGACGGAGCCAGAGCTATTGAGCGCTCAAGCCTATGACGCAGCTGCCTTTGTTATCAATTCTATTCTTTATAACACCAGTGCTGCTGATGGAGGGGTTCTTGATGCGCTTGAAAATAGTGCTGCATATCCAGGAATTACAGGCAGTTTGAGCGTAGGAAACGAAGGAGAAATCAATAGGCGAATGAGTGTGTTGCGCTTGAAAGATGGTGAGGTAGTGGAAGTTATGTCAGGTGGAGTATTGATACCCACTGAGCAGGGAGATTCTCAAGCTGGTTCCTTGAACCGCGAGTCCTAAGCCTTGCGATTGAGCGAAAAGGACTGAGTCTTTGATGAAACCAGAGCTTAATGAAGTTTTACCTGTTCTACCAACTGGGGAGTTAGTTGCTTTCCCAGGCCTTGTTATCCCTCTGCTAGTTTCCGAGGGGCCGGCTCATGATGCTTTAAGGTTCGCCGTTGAAAATGATTTGCCCGTGGTGGTCGCCTTGACCAGTGCGGAAGGCGAGCACGTGCCAGGAGACTCCCTTTCGAAAACAGCAGTATGGGCGCGGGTAATTGCTTCCACAAGTTTGCCAGATCATAGCCTTAAAGTTCGCCTTCATATTGAGGGGCGAGTCAAGATTGACGAGGTGGTGGAAGAGGAGCCGAGTCTTAAAGTTAAGGTTACTGAATTAGTTCCGAACAGTAAGACCAAGATATCTAAATCGACTGAAAAAGTCTTACAAGATGCTAAAGCTAATATGCTTCTATTAGCTGATTACGACAGTTCTATAGATGATTACTTACATCCGGTTGAAAGGGGGTTCGATCCCGCTGAAGTAGCGGATTTAATTGCTGCCTCACTCTCACTCTCCCCTGAGCAAGCTCTTCCTATTTTAGAAGAAGAGGGCGGGGTAAGTCGGTTGAAGATGGTTTCAGAACTATTGATTGAAAGATTGAAGATGGTTTCAGTTGCTCATCAAATTTCAGGCAAAGCCAATCGAGAAATTAAGGCAGCGGAAAGAGAACAGTTGCTTCGCCTGCAGCTTGAAATGATCAATGAAGAGTTGGGCGAGTCAGAGGGTCAGGAAGTAGAGCTTAAGGAACTGACTGAGCGCTTAGAGAAAAAAAAATTACCTAAAGTTGCTCAGGACGAAGCTGAGAAGCAGCTTCGGCGGCTCGCAAAAACCCACCCTGATGCTAGTGAAGCCGGTCTTCTTAGAACTTATCTCGAGTGGATAATTGACCTACCATGGGCGAAAAAAAGCAAAGACAAGATCGATTTAGACCTAGCTAGAAGCATTCTGGATGAAGATCATTTTGGTCTTGATAAAACCAAAGAAAGAATCCTCGATTTTTTAGGTGTCTTGAAGCTCAAGAAGAATCACAGAGGACCAATTCTTCTTCTTAATGGTCCGCCAGGTGTTGGTAAGACAAGTTTAGGTAAATCTATTGCAAGAGCTCTGGGTCGTGAATTTGTCCGGGTTTCGGTGGGAGGACTTCGAGATGAGGCTGAACTAAGAGGCCATCGCAGAACCTATGTTGGTGCTTTGCCAGGTAGAATTATTCAAAGTTTGAAAAGAGCCGGGACTAGAAACCCTGTTTTCATGTTGGATGAACTCGATAAAATTGGTTCGGACTTTCGAGGCGACCCTGCCTCTGTTCTTCTTGAAGTTCTCGATCCAGAACAGAATAAGAGTTTTGAAGATCTTTATCTAAACCTTCCTTTCGATCTCTCTGAGGTCTTATTTATTGGTACTTCCAATATGACGGATAGTATTCCATCACCATTGTTGGATAGAATGGAAGTATTGGAAATCTCTGGCTACACAGGACCAGAGAAACTAGAAATCGTGAGACGCTATCTTTTAGACAGAGCAAAAGATGCCAATGGATTATCTGATTATGAAGTAGAATGTAGTGATGCCGCGATTAAGCTTCTTATTCGGGGTTACACCAAAGAATCTGGGGTAAGGGAACTTAGCCGGGTCGTCAGCACTCTTTTTAGAAAAGTAGCAAGAGGGCTTGCTGAAGGTAAGCCCTTACCTTCAGAGATAACTCCAGAGTTTGTTGAAACTGCGCTTGGAAAGAGACCCTATAAATCAGAGTTCATACTTAGCAAAGATGAAGTAGGGGTAGTGACAGGTTTAGCATGGACTTCAGTCGGAGGTGAAACTCTTATTGTTGAGGCTGCTATCATGCCCGGTAAGGGAGGATTACTTCTCACAGGTCAGCAGGGAGAAGTTATGCAAGAGTCTGCTCGGGCTGCCCTTACATTCGTTCAAGAACATTCTGAGTTATTTGGAATAGATCCAGAGCTTTTTGAAAAAATTAAACTCCATGTACATCTTCCCCAAGGTGCAGTGCCTAAAGATGGGCCCTCGGCAGGTATCGCAATAGCAACTGCGATGACCTCAGTACTGACAGGTCGGCCAGTTTCTCATAAGGTCGCAATGACCGGGGAAATTAGTTTGCGAGGGAGAGTTTTAGAAATTGGTGGTCTGAAGGAAAAATCTTTAGCTGCTTTAAGAGCTGGAATTGAAAAAGTTATTATTCCTAAGGGAAATGAAGATGACCTGGATGATTTTCCAGAATATTTGAAGAAGAAAGTCTCATTTTTGCCGGTGGAAAATGCGGTTGAGGTGGTGGAAATATCACTTGGCCCTAAATCTAGTGCTGTGAAACAATCCACTGCCAAAATAGCCGGAAAACCTGCACCAACTGGAGCTGGAGCGCGAGAGATTAAAGGCAGAAAATCCAGTTCTAGGTCTAAGAAAAAGCCTGCTGAAAAATAGACCACCTGAGTTTCAGTAAATAGTCTTTTGTAGCGATGATCTTGGTCAAATTGCTGGTTTGGGGCTGCTCACTGCAAAATTGCTTGTCCATCTACTGTCTCTATAGCAAAATTGCCTTATTGAAAATTTCTGAATGAAACTTTCCGTTTCTTACCAATTTAGGGTGCTTCTAGAAAGTGAACAGCCAAAAAGAAATTATAGGTCTTTACCATGTAGACAAGCTGTACCCGCCCAAACAATCTGCATTGAGAAATATCGATTTTATGGTGCAGCCGGGTGAGTTCGTATTTGTGGCTGGGGCCAGTGGAGCAGGTAAATCAACTTTGCTTAAGCTTCTTTTCGCACAAGAGAGATGTAGTAGGGGGGAGGTGTTTGTTGGTGGTAGGGATGTTAGCAAGCTTTCAGAATCTGGGATAGCCAAGCTTAGACGAAACATTGGAGTCATTTTCCAAGACTACAAACTACTCCCTAGGCATACAGTTTTAGAGAACGTGGCTTTTGCCCTGGAAGTTGTGGGAGTTAAGCAGAAAGAGCGAGTAGACGCAGCTTATCAAATGTTGAGTGCTGTTGGTTTGAAAGATAAAGTAAGATCTATGCCCTTGACTCTCTCTGGTGGAGAGCAACAGCGAGTTGCCATCGCAAGAGCATTGGTTTCGAAACCCAAAATCATATTGGCTGACGAGCCCACTGGTAATTTGGACCCTGACATGACGGTCGCGGTTTTTAATTTGTTACTGGAAGCGAATCGTTGTGGGGCCACTATTGTTATAGCGTCTCATAATTTGGCATTAATTGAAGAGATTAATCGAAGGACAATAGTACTAGAGCAAGGTAAGCTGATAGGTGACTTTGATCACCCTGGAGGAAGATAGTCCAAATTTTAAGTACTATTTAGACCAAAGCCAAAGAGCTAGATATGGAAAATGATTCTGATAAAATACAGATAGTCGAGCAGGTAGTAGAGCTTGAAGCGGGCTTTCTAACTAGCTATTGGAATAGTCAGGAAGCTCTTCCTAAGCTAACTCCAGTAGAGTCTATTATCTATTTTGTGAAACAGGCTTTTCGCAATATGAAGTCTCTGCCCCTAAGCAATGCTATTGCTGTGATGACTGTAGCCTTGTCAGTATTTCTTCTAGGGGGATTTATTCTTCTGGTTCAAAACTTTGGGGGTTTTGTTAGAGATTCTGGAAATAGTGCCACAGTAATGGTGTATTTGAAGGATGAGATCTCCCAGAAAAAACTCTCAGAGTTTGTTCGAGAAATGGAGAGTTCCCCTCATGTAGAGTCAGTTGATTATATTTCTCCCGAAGAGGCTTTGGAACTGTTTCGGAAGGATATGGGATCTGAGAGCGATTTTTTGGATGGTCTCGATGGAAGCAACCCATTGCCTGGATCGGTTGAGCTGAAACTCAAGTCTGATCATCGCGAAGAGGATAGGCTAGCAAGGCTGAAGCTTGATAGAAGGTCCTATGTGACAGATGTCATTGCGGGTAGCGAGTGGATTGAGCACACTCAGGGTGTGCTCAACGTGTTGAGATTTTTAGGAGTTGCGATTAGCTTGATCCTCCTCTTCGTGATGGTCTTTTTAATTTCCAATACTATTCGCTTGGTGGTTTTTTCCAGAGAAAGAGAGATTGAAATAATGCGCCTTGTTGGAGCGACTAAGGAGTTTGTTCAAGTTCCCTATATTTTAGGTGGAGCTCTGCAAGGGTTTCTCGGCTCTATGATGGGTTTGATGTTACTTTCAGGTATTTACTTGGTTTTGAACAGTGAGTTTGTTCAGATTCGTGAAGTGATGGCAGCCTTGCCGGAGCTTAAGTATCTAAACCGTTTCGTCATCATTTTTCTAGTTTTCGGGGGGACCGTTGTTGGAGGGCTGGGAAGTTATTTCGCGACTCGAAAGTTAGTTGATGTTTAGAAAGAGAAATTTTTTTTCTTCTTTAATTGTAGTTGCTCTTGCGTTTTTTCTAAACGAAGGCGTTGCCCAACAAGAAGATCGCGGCAGGCTTGAAATGAAGCTCAAGCTAATTGAAGAGCAAATTGCTAAGAATATTGCCGACCTAGATAAAAATCAGCGCCAAAAAAGTCTTATTGACCGTGAACTTAAAGAAATATCCGAGGAAACTAAGAAGGTAGAAGAAGCTAGTAAGAAGATAACTGCCGAGCTTACCACTTTAGAAGAGTCCGGAAAGGTTTTGCGAAGCGCGGTGAAAAGGGTTGAGAAGGAAGTAGAGTATCGAAAGTTTTCCTTGGAAAATCGTTTGATCACTATTTACCAGTTAAACAGACGTCACGCAGTGCTGAGCTATCTATTTAAGTCTAGCGATTCTAAGGAATTGATTCGAAGGGTTCGCTATACGAAAGCTATTACAGATTCTGATGTAGAGAAGATGTTAACTTTAAAAAAATTGGTTGGTTCGCTGCATGAAGATCGTCTTGCGCTTACCACTGCTCAAAGTAAACAGCAGTTCGTGCTAAAGAAACTAGAAAAAATATCTACTGAGCTAGATAGGAAAAAGATCAAAAGGAAACAACTTGCAGAGGATGTTTCGAAGCAAGAGCTGAAGCTTGAGACCGCAATCGATTCATTAAAGTCGACTTCACAAGATTTGGAAAAGATTCTTGCTTCGATGATGGGTGCCTTAGAGCAAGATAGACTTTTGGCTAAGAAGTTTTCCGGAGCGGGATTGGCTGAGAGCAAAGGATTACTTGTATATCCAGTCTCAGGTATGGTGGAAGGCCGCTTCGGAAAAGTTCAACACGATGAGTTTGATGATGTATTGCTTCGAAAAGGGATGGAGTTTCGAGTGCAGCAGGGCTCGCCTGTTAAAGTGGTAGCCCCTGGCAAGGTAGTGATGAACCGAGTTCTTTCTAAATATGGAATGGTGGTGATTGTTGACCACGGTAAACGATTTTATACACTGTACGGCCGGATGGCCCAGGTCAAAGTTTCTCGGGGTAGTCTGGTCGCGGAAGGTGACATCTTGGGGCAAGTTGGAGCGGATAATTTCTATTTCGAGTTACGTCACAAGGGTCGGGCTATAGATCCTGAACTGTATTTGCGGTGAGAGTTTTACTCTAGGCAGAGCCTAAAGCTGTCAGAAAGCCTATTTAACACTATTTAACTATCTATAAGGTCTTTTGAGTGAGGCGGAACTATGGTATTTCGGTATCTTAGAGTCTCAAGTAACATCAGGGTGTTTTCTTACCCTTTTCGATGTTCAGGACAATATATCCGTTTAAGCAGGCCCGAATTAAAAATGACCAAATCTATCACCTTAACCCAACGAACATTCGCCTTTTTGCTCGGAGGGTCATTACTTTCTGTGATTTTGGCCTTTAATTTCGCTCATCAAGTTGCCGCTAAGGATACAGTTGAGGAAGGTTATAGTTCTCTTCGAAATTTCACCGATGTCTTAGCATTGGTTCAGAAAAATTATGTTGAAGAAGTCGGGGTAGACAAACTGGTTAATGGAGCCATTAAAGGGATGCTGCAGACTTTGGATCCCCATAGTTCTTACTTGGCTCCGGATATGTACAAGGATCTTCAAGTCGAGACCAAAGGCCGTTTTGGTGGTTTAGGTATTGAAATTACAGTTAAGGATAGCCTACTGACCGTAGTTGCACCTATTGAGGATTCGCCAGCTGCCCGAGCTGGGGTTCAGGCGGGTGACCAAATAATAAAAATTGAAGATGAGTTTACTAAAGACCTGACTTTAGTAGAGGCTGTTAAAAAAATGCGTGGTCCCAGGGGAACGCCAATTACTATTTCGGTTCATCGTGAAGGCTCTAACAGCCTGATACCGATTAAGGTGATTCGAGATGTTATCAAAGTTAAGAGTGTGAGATACCGTCAACTCGATGATGGTTTTGTTTATGTAAGAGTTGCTCAGTTTCAAGAAGGTACTTCCCATGAAGTGCTAAAGGGTCTCAACAAAATGCAAAAAGAATTAGGATCGCAGAAAATAGCGGGCCTAGTTCTTGATTTAAGAAATAATCCAGGAGGGCTACTAACTCAAGCTATAGAGGTCTCAGATATCTTTCTTGAAGATGGAATAATTGTTTACACCGATGGACGTTTGCAGAGCCAAAAGCAAAAATACTATGGTCATGATGATGGCAATGAGCCTGAATACCCGATTGTAGTTTTGGTTAATGGAGGTTCTGCATCAGCTTCGGAAATTGTTTCTGGTGCTCTTAAAGATCACAAGAGAGGGGTTGTTCTTGGAACTCAAACTTTTGGTAAGGGTTCGGTTCAAACTATTCTTCCCATGGAAAACAGTGGTGCTCTTAGACTAACCACAGCGCTCTACTATACTAAAAGTGGCAATTCCATTCAGGCTAAGGGTGTGACTCCTGACATAGTTGTTCCGGCTGGTAGGTTCCCTAAAGATTCCGAGGAGCTTTTGGAAGAGGATGAACCTTCAATTACAAAAGAAAAAGATTTGAAGGGAGCTATTAAGAACCCAGCGGGTAAAAAGAAAGTTCAAGAAAAAGATGAGAAGGATAAGTTAAGAGCAGGATCTAGAGAGGCGATGAAAGCAGATCTTTCGCGTCTTCTTGAAGACGATACTCAACTTGAAGAAGCATTGAAGTTGTTGAAAAGCTGGAATATCTTCAAAAGAGATGAGCCTGGCGAGAAGTCTGAGAAAGTTGTAGTCAATGATAACTCTAAGACTTCTGAAAAGTAGCTGTGTCCGGTAGAAAGAAGGACCGTTTGGACCTTCTTTTAGTAGAGCGAGGCTTGGCTGAAACCAGAAATAAAGCTCAGGCTTTAATAATGTCTGGAACAGTTCTAGTTAACGATGTGCCAGCTGAAAAGCCTGGCATGGCAGTGGATAGCAATTCAGAAATCCGCTTAAAAAAACAACCTAAAAATTATGTAAGTCGAGGAGGAGATAAGCTTGAAGGTGCTTTGGCTCATTTCGAGATCGATCCCTCTGGTCAGGTAGTTGTAGACTTAGGTGCTTCCACAGGGGGATTTTCTGACTGCTTACTTCGGCGAGGGGTTATTAAAATATATGCGGTTGATGTGGGAACTAACCAACTTCACTATAGCCTAAGGCAAGATGAGAGGATTGTTTCTTTAGAGAACACCCATGCTAGGGATTTAGCTAGGTGCAATTTTAGCCCTAAACCCTCTCTTGGAGTAGTTGATGTTAGCTTTATCTCTCTTCGTAAGGTGCTCCCTTTCCTTGTTCCTGAGATGGCACATGAGTTTGAGATTATAGCGCTTGTTAAGCCCCAATTTGAGTTAGGAAAGGAACATATTGAGTCGGGTGGAGTAGTTAGAGACCTGAAGAAACAAAAATTGGCGGTAGATCTAGTTGAGCAGTATTGTAGGGAGTGCGGCTTATCCTTTCGAGGTAGTGTAGCCTCTGTTAAAACAGGAGCTAAGAAAGGAAACCAGGAATATTTCGTATTGATTTCTAACTCTGATGAATAAAGCTTTTTGTTGCTTCGTTCTTTACCTGATTGCCATGACCTTGAGGGTCTTTTGGTTGGACTCAACCTCACCTCAAGCTGATGAGCATCATTGGCAAGAAAGAAGTTTCAGAATTGTACAGAATTATCGAGATGGTAATTTTGTTCATCTTACCACTCACCTTGGGCAACCGGGTATACCAGCAAATCTTACTATAGCTGCCGGCCAGGTTTTAGGTGATAAGTATAATGAATGGCGAAACTTTAAGTTTGGAGATTCCGGCCATTTTAGCAGGTTTATTTCTGGAAGACTTGCCATATCTGCTGTTAATTCATTATTGATTCCTGCTGTCTTTTTACTGCTAGTTCCTTTGAGCAACAAAGTGCTGGCTTTTTCTGTTGCCCTTTTCCTTGCCTTTGATCCTCAAAACATTGCCTATTCTAGAATAATGCATCTAGATGGAATGTTGACTTACTTGGCTACTTTAACTGCAGGGATTTATTTTTTTGCAGTTGAAAAAGGAAGCACCCTATTGAAGCTTTTGGCAGGTTTCTTCTGGGGTCTCTGTATTGCAGTTAAGCCAACTGCCGGAGCCTTAATACTAGCTTTTCTGATATTCAAAATCTTTAGGCGTTTTATGGCCAGAGATGGAGACCGCTCAATAGTTAATTGGGGAGATATTTGGGCAGTTGTGATTGGTCATGCTGTCCTGTCTCTTCTTTACACCCGAACATGGCACCGCCCCTGGGATTATGTTGAGAGAATGGGAATAGAGAACCCTTTAAGGGAACCTCTTTACTCCTTGTCAATGTGGTTGAGAGCTAATGAAATTGTTACGGCTGGCTTAGGATTAATCTTTCTAATTTTGTTTTCTTGGTTGTTTTTTAAGCTTAGGTCTAGACATGTTTTAGGTGTGTTTTCAGTAACGGCAGTAATTTTAGCAGTGTTTTTACTTGTCCCAGCAGTTGTTGAAAACCTAATTCTCTACTGGACTTGGGCGTTTGGGCTAAGGAATAAGTATCACATTGCTTACGGGGCTGTTTGGTTTCCACCAGACGGAGGTTATCCGGGGATGTTGTTCAGTCGTCATCCGGATTTACTCAGTATTAGTCTTGTAGTTGGAGCTCTTGTTGGCTTGCCTCGACTTCTCTTTGTGAGAAAAACTCCACTGGATCGTTTTGTGCTGCTGAGTGTTATCGTAGTAATTTGCTGGATTGTGCCGCTTTCGGTTGCGGGAAAGCAGTCGCTTAGATACGCGCAGCCAGCGATTCCCTTTTTATATGTAATTGCTGGGTCGGGCAGTTACTTTTTGTTTAGATATTTGTTTAAAATAGTCCCGCCAGCAGTTTATTTTTCTATTTTACTTGCCTCTGGGGTTATATCCTGGAGCGTCTATGAGTTTGCTAACTGGGGTCCTGATCATCAGCTGTATTGTAGCCAGCTTTCTGGAGGACTAAAAGAAGCTGTCAATTTGAAGCGTCCTATTCCCTTTTCAGGACATCGAGAACTTCTAGAGTTTTTAGATCAGGATGCTAGAAAGAAAGACAGATCCGATAAAATTTACGCGGCAGCTGATCTAGACAGTTTTAATTTTGCATATCGAAGGTTCTTTAAACCTGAAGATCGAAGGCTAAAGTTTGTCCACTCGATGGATCCTCGCCCAGGTTATTACTTCATGGTTGCTCATCATTTTTATCAGGTTAAACATGGCAAACCGGAGGCTTTGGAAAACCTTGAACATGTGTTTTCGCATGCCCCAATGGGAGTTCCTTTAACTTCGATTTATAAAGTACCTCTGAACGACTACTCCTCTCCTCTGGAGATTGAGTTCTTGGACCTGCCTAGGAAAGTGGGTAAGCCGGAATATTTCCATGAAGATAGTAATACCTTTGTCGAGCAGGAAGAGGATCACAGTCATAGAGTTCTCTACTTAAGCCCTGACTTAGGGGAACGAAAAGGACTTGTCTTTTACGGAGAGAGCTATCGTTTCCCTAAAGGAGAATTTTCCTTGAAATTTAAAGTTAGAGTCCCACCCTCTGAAGAGCAAGAGCA
>CAZECN010000008.1:31879-91981 GCA_964510575.1 uncultured Bdellovibrionales bacterium
AAGAGCAAGAGCAGAGATTTACGCCCGAAGATCTTGCCTTCAAAGTCATGCTTGGGGATTGTGATCAGGTGGTTACCTTTGCGGATCTTGGTAAAGATGACTTTCAGCAGATAGAGATGAGTTGTTCATTTGAAGAGGGTCAGGGAGCAAGCCTAAAAACCTACTGGTTTGGAAAAGTTCCTTTGATGATTACAGACTTTTCCATAGTTCGGCCTAACTCTGATGTCTAGTGCCCTCAAAGTTACTATACTAGGTTGTGGTAGAGTTGGGACGAGTTTAGCTTCCATGATAGTTCAATCTGAAGGCCTAGAACTATCTGCTCTTTATGGACGAAAAAAAACTGCAGTTAAGGCTGCTGGTTTAAAGACTGGAGCAGAGAAAGTCTGTTCTGATTTTAAAGACCTACCTAGTTCAGATATTTATCTTGTTGCAATTGATGATGATGCTCTCGAGAGTTTTTCCAAAAACATATTAGATGCGGGTCTTGCTAAGGGTAAGGTCATAGCCCACTTATCGGGAAGCGAAAGTTCTCAAGTGTTCTCTAAGCTACAGGCTGATGGGACTTTTGTTGCTAGCTGTCACCCTTTAAAAAGTTTCACTGAAAAGTTAATTAGCCTAGAAGAGTTCGATGGAACCTCATGTGTTTTGGAGGGAGATTCTGAAGCTTGCGAGGCGCTGGAGAAACTATTTTCAAAACTTGGAGCAAAGACTTTTAGAATTAATTCTGAGAATAAACTAAAATATCATTCCGCCGCAGTCTTTGCTTCTAATTACTTGGTGACTTTGCTTGATATTGCTGGTGAGTTACTGAATGGAATTGGTTTGGATAAAAGCTTTCGAGGCTTGGAGCAGCTTAGCCAAAAAGTTTTGCAAAATGTTTTTTCTCAAGGAACTGAAAAGGCTTTAACAGGCCCGATAGAAAGAGGGGAGCTTGAAGTTGTTAGAAAAGAGCTAGATTGTCTTTCTGATCATAGAGACATCGCGCTTCTTTATGCCCAGCTAGCTAAAAGAACTTCTGAGATAGCCGTAAGAAAAGGCTCGATTTCGGCTGAGAAAAAGTCGGAGCTAGAATGCATTCTAAAAACAATACACTCCAAAGATTAGTCCGATCTCTTAAAGTAAAGATTTTTCTCTGAGCCTATACCTAAATCTGAAATACCCCTAGTTATACCCCGTCTACTTGAAATTTCGGCTTTTTCTATACCGGTCGGTAAAGGGGTATAAACAGTGCGTAGCACTGCCAGAGAACAGATATACTGAAACCTCATGAGAACACTTGCCAAACACGAAATTTATAGTGGTTTCAGTATATAGAGTAAAATCGAAAGCTCTGTGAGCAGAGGTGAAGCTAAGTGTTTCGCCAGCTCCATTCTAGTAACCTCTCAGAGTAGTAGAATAGCTATTCGATTTTTTTAATTTATCTCTGATTTGAATCAGCCGATAATATAGTTAGAGATAAATATTGCTGAATTCGTAATGAAGCTTGATTACCAAAATTTTATATCCACTTCTCGAGTTCTAGATTCGTCTGGGTTGAGATGGAATCCGGAAATCGGAGATGAAATTGCGTCTCGTTCTGATTACCAAACAATTTCCATTTTAGTTGACCCTCAGGGTCTGACTCCAAGTCAGTTAAGAGAGACATACTTATGGTTGCCTTCAGTTGAGCAACTGGTTATGCAGTTCGAAGCTAGGCAGGCTTTTATTCAACATGTAGGTTTGAACGAGAAGTTACTCTATTCCGCTGTGATAGAATCTGCTGGAATAATGATAAAATCAGAGGCTAGGTCTTTAAGAATGGTTTTTGGCAAGGCGCTTGAGAATCTTCTCTGTGGAATTGAAGCTGGAGGAATTCACTAGCTTTTTTCCTTCCCCTCTTGTTGTTTGTAAAACAGCTTTGCGAAAACAAATCTCTTAATCAAATATACTGCTGCAATGAAAATAACCGCTAAGGTTACGTAAAAGTGTATTTGTGAAGTTAGTTTTTCAATTACTTCAGGGGAAAGTATTTCGCCCAGCCAGTATCCTAAACCAACCATAACACCAACTGAGATAAGTGCAGCAAAGGCGTCGGAAATAAGAAATTCTACAAATGGAACTCTCACAGCCCCAGCTGTAAGAAAGGTAGCACTACGCAAAGGGAAAAGATGTCTACCTAGAAAAATATAAAGAAACCTTCGTTTTCTAAGTCCTTCTCTAATGTTCTCTACTTTTTCTTCGTTTATTCCCGGGAAGAATTTACTGCGGTTCGCAAGCTCCAATAGGCTAGGACCGAAAAAATAGCCCATTAGATAAACCAGCTGATCCGCTAAAACCACACCAAAGTAGCAAGTCAGAAAGATACCTCGCAAAGATACTACCCCCTTTGATGCGGCCAAACCTGATAGTAATAGGGGAATATCTTCTGGTATTGGAGCTCCAAAGCCCCCAAGAATAAGAGATGCGAACACAGCTATATGGGCGTATAGCGAGTTCTCTCCAGACATCCACTGATTTAAATCCTCAAAAGGCATAATTTAAAATATTCTATCTCGCACAATTAGCCCTTGATGAACTTAGCTTTTGAAGCAAATCAATAATAGGAATTTTTTGGTAATCAGCTCTGGAGATAAATACCAAGATTGTATTTGATTAACTTACCAGTTGTTTAACAAGGAAGGTATTTAAACAACCACTAAAAAAAAGGAAGATGTGAACTGCCTGGCGTATTTATGTTGAGAAACTGTCATCTCAACGAAGCAGGAAGATTTAGAAATCGCAATAAAAGGATCATTCACTACAATTCTACAGCTGGTTTAGAGCCATCTCTACACCGTCAAGAAGCTGTTGCCTCGTGAAAGGCTTCAGGATGTAGTGTTCTGCACTGCAGCTATAGCTTCGAACAAGATCAGAACTTTGAGACTGAGCCGTAAGCAGAATAACTGGAATGTGTTGGGTCTGTCTTGATAGCTTCAGCTTGGTTAGAACGTCTAGCCCATTCATTCTAGGCATTTCAATATCCAATACAAAGCAGCAGATATTGTCCAAGTATCCACCCTCTTCCATATCTTCAAAGACCGCTAGGCCATCTTCAACTGAAACAACGTCATAGCCATCAGCTTCTAAAATCGCCTTAACGAGCTCGCGAATTACTGGATCGTCGTCAGCGCTAACAATTGTTTTTTTCATATTTTCGGACATTTCTCTCAATCTTCTCCTAATTGCTAGCTTGCACAGCTTCGTCAAGAATTTCAACCAAAATCAACAAACAGGCCTGCATTTTTCTACAGGGTTTCACTTCAATGCCTCCAATTTTGTCAGCGTATATTACCCCCAATGAGCCATTCTTGTAGCCAATTGGTAGCGCCACATGGCAAGAGGAATCGCTAATTAGAGCTTGACCCTCAGTAGTCAAATTTCCGGACATAAAACACTTTATATCTACAGCATCTTCTATTTCGGGATCATTTAATGAACGGGCGATAGATTTAGGGTCAAAGTTTATTGTATTGCCAAGAGACATTCTACCTATCAGAGCAGTCTTGGGACCATTGATAAGCATTAGTATCACTCGGTCAAAACCTAAACCAAAAGCTACAGCCTCCATAACTGAGGCTATTATACTAGACACCGGTTCTCTGGATTCTATAGCTTCTTTTATCTCATCTACGTATTCTTTAAATTCCTCGGTAGCGACCTCTTGACCTGAATCGTCTTCTTGCTGCTCATTGACCAAGCTCTGGGCATTGGAGACAAAGTCCTTCAGATGAGCTGGCTCATGTAGGTTTTGCAGGTTAGCAAGCTTTAGATACCGATTATATTCTTTGATGGCTTCAATAGTAGCTTTTCTAAGTTGTTGCTCTGAAAGACCTTGATTGTTTGAGGAGAATTTGAGGATAGCTTCTTCGATATTCTTAGCAGAATTACTCTGAAGGATTTCTGAAGCTAACTGGTCAGCTTGAGGAAGAATTCTGGCCAAAGGGCTTGCGCTAAGTTTTTGACTTGGCTTAGCTTCAATTAATATAGCTTTATAAAAATCGGGAATTTTTAAGCTCTCAGCTATTGCTAAATTTAGCCTTGCCCTATCTAGACCAAGAAGTTCTGACAGACTTTTTTCAACAGAGTAACCTCTATTCTCGGCTCTTTGTGTAGCTGCGCCGTAAATTTGTGGAAAGTAAAAAGATAGAAGAAGCTGACCAAGGCAATAAAGCGTTCCTGCAATGAAAGCCTCTTCGGCATCTTTCAGATTCTTTTTGTTTGAATTTTCCGCAATACTTCTAGCTAGTATTGAGGTCATAGTAGAGTGGGCGAGCTCTTTTTGAAAGAAATCTCCTTTCCTCTTACCTTGGGTAAGACTCTGTACTCTAATTAGTCCGGCGCAGAGATCTACTAAGTTTCTCATTCCTACTTGGACCACTGCCTGAGATACTGTGAGAATTTCTGTGGAAGAGTTACAGTAAGCGCTGTTTACCAGATGAACAATTCTTGCTCCTAGAGCCGGTTCAGCTAGTACCATTGAAGCAAGTTCGTCAATCGTGACACCTGGCTTTTGAGACATTTCTCTAAGTTCTTTTACTACTGTCTCTCGAATTGGAAAATCTCCAGCTGCGCAAAGAGCGTGTTTTAACGCTGGCAGTATTGGATTGGTCCCACTTGTTTGACCAGGTTTCGCAGACCTAGTACCTGTTTTAGCTTCCACCTAGACCTCCATCGGTTATTTTAAAGGTTCCACTGTGTAGAACACTTTGAGTAGTCGAGTCTCTGATAGCCTTCACTATTTCGTGAGGTCTAAAAGGTTTAGGTATGAAGTCCGAGGCCCCGCTTTCAATGGCTCTTTCTCGATCAGAGTCGAATACGCAGGCACTTACTACTATTAGAGGCATGTTTGCCAATGGAGGAGCTGTTTCTTTTCTAATATAGTTGATCAGATCGAGTCCACTTTCTCCTGGAATAGCAAGATCGACCAACGCAGCATCTATGGATTGGGATTGAGAAATAGTCTTTGCTTCTTTTACAGTAGTGGCACAGAAAGCTGCTCCACCTCCGCGGGTGACAATAGCTTCTAAAACCTGACATGTAGTTTCATTATCATCTACTATAAGGATATTGAGTCCATCCAGTCTGTTATCAACTCTACGTGTAGATTCCTCGTCAGGGCTGACCTGGTTTACTGAGCTAGAAGTGTCTAGAGGAATTAAGATCCAGAAGGTTGACCCTTTTCCTTCAACACTAGAAACACCTATTTTACCACCGTTTAGTTCTATTAATCTTTTAGTAAGTGATAGACCAATTCCAGTTCCAGTTTGAGTCTGACTATAACTATCGACACCCCTTTCGAATCTAGTAAATAGCCTTCGTTGATGCTCTTCTGAGATACCAACTCCAGTATCGATGATCGATATTTTCACCTTATCTCCGACAATCTCAGCGTCTACTTTAACTTTTCCGCCTTGAGGAGTGTATTTTATAGCATTAGAAATTAGGTTAATGATCACCTGCCTAATATGTCTAGGGTCAACCCAAGCTTTGACTCCTTTAAGAGCGCTTGCGTCTTCAGGTAAACCAATCAGCTCTAAGCCTTTACTGTTGGCATTTTGGAGCATCAACTTGTAGTTCTGCTTTAGAAGGGAAATTACCTCAACAGCACTAGGTTCAGCGATGTCCTTACCGGCTTCAATTTTAGAGAGGTTTAGAACTTCATCAATTAGGTCTCTTAGATGTTCACTAGATTTTGCAATCGAATTGAGAGCTTCTTTTTGTTTTTGATTGGTCTCTCCGTAGACTCCATCACGTAGAACACTTGCGTATCCAATGATTCCTGTTAGAGGAGTTCTAAGCTCATGACTCATATTAGCTACAAATCTGCTTTTCGCCATATTGGCTTTTTCTGACTCAGACATTTGTACGGCTAAGTCTGCAGTTCTTTTTTCAACTAACTCTTCAAGTTTTTCAGTGTAAGCAGCGACTCGTTCTTGTGATCTTGAGTTTTCAACTGCAACTGCTGCAGCTTGGGCAAATTCCTTGAGCATTAAAGTGTTTTGGCTATTAAAAACAGTGTTCTGTTTAAAACCAACAAGAATAATACCAACCGTTTGTCCCTTAGCTTGAAGAGGGTAAGAATGAAAACAGCCAATTTTATTTTTAACCAAAAAGTTCAAGCTATCGTCTTTACGGCTGGACAGATCCGGAACAGAGGAAATGCCCCCGATGCGAAGAGAATTGGCTAGTAGGGTGTTTGAAACAGGAATTACAGCGGGTAAACTATTTCTTGGACAGCCGTAACTTCCACTTATCTCCATTTTGTCTTGTTCTTCATTTAGTAGAAAGATTAATGAAGTGTCAGCTCCGAATCTAAATGCAATCTCCCTTGAGATTGTTTTCGAAATTCTGCCGAGATCCGATCCAGATACAACCAACTGATTTAGCTCCGAGAGAACTTCAAGCCTTTCTCTATTAGTTCGAATCTCTGTTTTTAGCTGAAGTTTTTCGTAGGCGATGCCACAGGCCCAAGCGAGTTCTCGTAAGCAGGCAATAATTTCTTGGCTTGGCTCTGCCATATGCATTACTCCCAGTTTACCAAGCTTGTCATCAGCGCAATTGACATCGACGTAAGTTAGGCTAGTGCCAACCAAGTATACACCAGTTCCGTTTTTAGCTACCTTAGCTGGAGTTGATGCATCTTCTTGAAGCGGGACAACTTGCTTACCCAAGTTCGCAACTCGTTCAAGATGAGAGCTTGAGGAGTTTTTTACTGAAGGTAGAAGGAGAGTTGCGGAATGAACACCTGGCAACCTTAGGGAGTAGGTGACTATAGCGGCTAAACTTTTTCTGGGATCAGACTCAACCTGGAACAGTTTCCGTACGAATCCTCGACAAAAATCGAGATGAGAAAGGCCTTGCCTTCCCGTTATATTTTTTTCGCCCTTCTTGGACATAAACAATTACTATAAAACCCTTAATTTCCTTGGCCATTTTTCTGTGGAAACTGGGAGATTCTCCTATTATCTAGATCGACAGATAGAAAGGTGGACTTGAGCGAGACTTAGATCTGAAAGAGGGAAAAATTAATGTGAAAAACTTAATAATATTAGGAGCATAGCTAAGTGCTAGATTCGATATCACCTCTTAAATTGAATCTTTGGACGAATTAAGGCGAAAAATTTCGGTTTTAGACTGCTAAGTGACTTAAAGCAGTTCTGGAAGAAAGCCACTTCTAAAGGTATTTTCAGTGAGGCATTGTGTGTTTACAAACTCTTTCAGGTAGTCCGGCCCTCCTGCTTTAGTACCAAGACCTGACATTTTTGCGCCCCCAAAGGGCTGACGTCCAACTATTGCACCAGTAGATTTTCTGTTTATATAGAGGTTCCCGGCTTGAAAAAATTTCTTTGCTCTCTCTAAATTTTTTGGATTTCTGGAATAAACAGATCCAGTTAGTCCGAAACGAGAGTCGTTTGCTAACTCAAGAGCTTTTTCGAAACTATCACACACTGTTATAGCTAAGACAGGGCCAAACACTTCTTTAGTCCAGATAGAATCCGTTTGTTTAACTTGATCGAAAATAATTGGTCTTAAAAAATAACCTTTATCTAGCGCAGGGCTTTGAGGGTATTCGTAAAGTTTTTTGCAGGATCCCTTCGTTTCTTCAACGATTTTTCTAACATGTTCTAGGTGCTCTGCATTGACTAGAGGACCTAAAACTTTGTCAGGCTCCCAAGCCGGACCAATCTCTAGGCTATCAAGTGCTTGAACAAGTCGATGTTTAAACTTTTGATATGTTGTAGGGCTTACAATAATTGCTCTAGAACAGGCACTACACTTTTGTCCTTGAAAACCAAAGCTAGCTTTTAAAACTCCCGATACAGCCTGATCCAGGTCAGCATCGGAGTCTACTATAGTTGCATTCTTGCCACCCATCTCAGCGATAACTCTTTTTACATGAATTTGCTTCTCCGAGGGAGCACTTGCTGCTAACTGATTAATCCTCAGACCTACCGCTTTCGAGCCAGTGAAGGCAATTGTTACCACGTCGGGGTGTCTTACTAAGGAATCTCCTATTTCTTCTCCAAGCCCTGGCAAGAAAGCTAAGGCGGAAGATGGAACACCAGCCTCAATTGCTAAGTCGTATAGTTTTTTAGCTACTATTGAAGCTTGTTCTGCAGGTTTAAGGAGAACAGAATTGCCCGTAATCAATGCTGCAGTCATCATGCCACATGGAATAGCCAAGGGAAAATTCCAAGGACCTATTACTGCAGTTACTCCTCTAGCTTTGTAGACGAGTCTATTATCTTCTCCGGGTAAGGAAAGAACACCGCGTTCTAAATACATTCGCTGGGCTTGTTCGCAGTAATAGTTAATGAAATCTATTGCCTCAGCAACTTCTCCATCCGCTTCCTCTATGCTTTTTCCGATTTCGATCACTAGTTCTGCAATAAAAGATTCCTTTTGTTTAGCGAGAAGATTGGACATTCTTTTGAAGACTTCAATACGATCCTCGTATCTCGTAGATGACCAATTAGCAAAGCCCTCAGCTAAAGACTGAACGCAATCGTTTAGAGTAGATAAGGAAGAGAGATTAATTTTTCCAATCTTTAAACTTTTTTCTGAAGGGCATCTAGTTTCTATAAGATTAGAGCATGCTATCTGGCGCCCCTTGATAATCGGTTTGATTACTTTCGGGCCTCTATTGGCTCCGCTTAGAGCCGTTTGAATTGCTTCAGATACTAAACTTCTGTCCTTCTCTAATGAGAGGTCTAGAGGGGATTCGTTTTGAAAGCCATATTTTTCTTTAGTTGTAGATGGCTCGTCTGGGATTGGTTTGGCAAGGAGCTGTTCAGGTGTTTCGTCTTCGTGAAACTTTTGCCGAAGGAATCCTTCATTCGAGGTATTCTCCAGTAGTCTTCTAACTAGATAGCCCATTCCAGGAATCAGCTCCCCAATTGGAACATAGTCTCTTGTTAGATACCCCTTTTGAGCAAAGCCGTCTTTGATTGGTTCTGCCATGCCATAGAGAAATTGAAACTCAAAATTTTTGGTGTCGACACCTCTAAGCCTGGCGTAGGCGGCAACTGAGGCAAGGCTTCTAATATTATGAGATCCAAAGGCTGAATATATCAGTTCACTATTATCCAGAAGTGTCTTTGAAAGTTTTTCATAATTGGCATCGGTGGAGGATTTTCTAATAAAGAGTGGATTAGCCCAGCCATTTTGCTCAGCTACCATTGACTCATAGTCCCAGTAAGCGCCTTTGACCAAGCGAATGGACAGAGGCTGATCATGTTTTTTTGAAAATGAAATTAATTGCTCTAGGTCATTTTCAGTTCTTTTGGCATAAGCTTGTAAAACGATACCTAGGCCGTCCCAGCCAACTAACTTGGAGTCGCTCAGCACCCTGGAAAGAGTTTCAAGTGCAACTGGCACGAAATGAGATTCTTCCATATCGATACAAAGAGCACATTTATTTTCTTTGGCTTTTAAGGCGAGGTCTAGAAATCTTTCAGTGAGAGTATCTACGGAGCGACCATGATTTAAGGGACGAGCTTGGGAGTATAGAGTTGAAAGTTTAACTGAGATTTGAGCTCGATGTCTTAAGCCTCTATGTCCTGCGTAGGATTTTAGGAAACTCCTTCTGTTTATTAGTTGAGATGATAGAGTTTCAATTAGAGAAAGGTATTTGTCGCGGTAAGCTAGACTTTCATTTTTGCTAAGAACAGCGTCGCCTAAAAAACAGGTGATAAAAGCCCTCTCTTCGTCAAGGAGTGCTGATAGCTTAGGCATTGCAAGTTCAATATTTCCCCCAGAGATAAAACTATCAGCTACATTTTCTACCTGTTGGCGGATGATTGGTGCAGCAAGTCTAGAGGATATTCTTCCGGGCTTGAGATAGAGAGCTGTCTTCAAAGCGGCAGGTAGACTATCCGCGACTTGAGAGAAGTATTCTCTGGCGTGTTCCACTAGCTCCAGGTCATTGTCGAGGACAGGTAGAACATCAATAAAGCGAAAAAGACGAGTTTTGAAAGCCGGGTTCTTCATAGACCAGTCTAGCAGCCAGGAATTATAGAACTCTCTGGTGAAGATGGATTGACTAGTTTGGTCTACGAATTCGATTATCTCTCTACCAAAGTTCTGAATTTCCTGTTCTAGGCTTTCACTGTTTATCGCCAAAACTTGCTCCTTCTTGCTGCCTTTTGGGGTGTTTGCTTCCGATTTGCCCGCTTTAATAGGGCTTTAGGGATTGTAGAAATTTATCTTTTCCAACAAAAGCAAAAATTGTTAGATCTAGGGTCTGTATCAAGTAATTTATTGATTGATACACAGCTACAATTTTAGGAGAGCTTAGGGGACAGTCATGGTTCAGTACTATACTGACAAAAACAAGGCTAGAATTACTGCAGATGCTATTGCTATTAGCCATTTCATCGTAGCTAATGTCGTTATATTGCTAGGGGTCTTATTCCCAAAGAACAAGGTCTTTGCTCTTTTTCTTAGCCACCATTCCAATACACCCGGGGTGGATTTTGTTTATCAAATTATGGATAAGCCGGTCTACAAGATGTTTAGGGGAACGGCAGAGGGGTTCCGTGGGACTAATGACTTTATGTTCTTTCTGAGTGCAGAGGCTATTATTATTCTTGGTTCTTTTTTCTACGGTTTAATTGCTTACTTTATGCTTTCGATGTTTCTCAAGCTGACTAGATAGTATTCTTTATTTAAGATCCTGGATCGACTTCAATTAACTTAGTGCCCATTTCTACAGTTTGGCCTTCAGAAACTTCTACGGCAGTTACTAAACCATCGTAGCTAGCAATAACGGGATGTTCCATTTTCATAGATTCCAAAAGAACTAGTACCTGTCCCTTTTCAACTTTCTCTCCTTTTTTAACCCGAACTTCGACTATGCTTCCAGGTAAGGGGGACACGACTTCCGATTGAGAAGATAGCTGACCAATTCTCGTAGCAGGGGTAGGGGAGATTAGGTAACGGAAGCCCTCAATATTTAGGTCGAGTTCTAAACCGTTTGTTGACTCCACTCGAGTAGAAAAGGAAAATTGTTTGGAATTTAGCTTTGCTTTTCCTTTGAGATCCCTGTTTGCTTGAATTTCCAGAAAAGCTATTTTCATTTCGTCTTTGGTACCGACTTTAACTTGAAAGGCTTCCTTTCCACTATCTTCAACACTGACTCGATCCTTCTCACTCCCTACACATGAATTGACAGTTAGGTTGTGTGCTACTGGGCCAGATAAGGAAAGTGGGTTGAGTCTTGAATTTGATGAGAGTGAATGTTCTCTTAGTGCTCCTGCAAAAGCTAAAACCTCCTCCAAGCTTAGAGAGGGTGAAGGACTAAGGTTTTCGAAATTCTCTTCGAGAAATCTGGTAGTTGGATGAGAACTTTGGTCAAGGTAAAGATTAAGCAGAGACTGTAGTAAGGGTATATTAGTTTGCAGTCCTGATATTTCAGTCTCCTTTAAAGCAGCTAGTAGAGACCTAGCAGCTTCTTCTCGACTTTCTTCCACGGCAATCATCTTGCAGAGTAAGGAATCGTAGTCTCCACCAATTCGCAAAGACTGACAGAGGTTATGGTCAATTCGTAGATTTTTGCTTTCCGTGGGTAAGGAAAGGTTCGTGATTAAACCAGTTTGTGGAAGGAGGTTTCCAACGGGGTTTTCAGCGCAAATTCTTAGTTCAATGGCTACAGTGGAAGGAGAGATCTTGCTAGGGTCCAATTTTAAGCTTTCACCAGTGGCGACTTTTAGATGCTCCTCTACTAGGTCTAATTCACAGAGTAGTTCGGTGACTGGATGTTCCACCTGAATTCGAGGATTAACTTCGAGTAAGAAATAGTCCTCGCTCTCAGAGTCAACTAGAAACTCGACTGTAGCCAGGCCTCTCAGAGAGGCTGCTTTCCCTAAAACAACAGAGTCTTTGAAAAGCTTTTCTCTTAGTTTTTTGGAAAGACCTTCTGCAGGAGCAATTTCGATGATTTTTTGGTGTCTACGCTGTAGGCTACAATCGCGGTCGAAAAGATGACAGCAATTCTTACCATCTCCAATCACCTGAACTTCTATATGCCGGGCATTTAAGATTGCTCTTTCTGCAATTAATTCGCTCGAAGCAAAGGCTTTCTCCGCCTCTCGGCGGGCAGAAACAATTGAATCGTCTAGTTCTTCAATCTTTCTGACCAAACGCATTCCTTTTCCACCTCCCCCGTGGGCGGCTTTGATCATCAAAGGAAGGCCTATGGATTCTGCCAATTCTTGACTGGAGACACCATTTCTCAGCTCCAATCCCTTGGGTATTGAAACTTTATTCTTAGTAGCAAGTTCTCTGGTTTTTAGTTTGTCGCCAAAAAGCTTCAAGGTTTTGGAGCTTGGTCCAATGAAGTTTAGCTTGTTTTCTTCGCAAAGCTTAGCAAGTTGGGCGTTTTCTGAAAGAAAACCATAACCAGGATGAATTGCGTCAGAGTTACTATCTAGAGCAGCTTGAACAATAGTTTCCGGTTCTAGGTAGGCTAGGGAATGACCTATTCTCAAGCTAAGGTCTGTTTCTCTCAGGTGCGGTAACTGTCGGTCTTTATCACTATAGACAGCTACTGTTTCAATGCCTAGTCTTTGACAGGTGCGATTGATCCGACGAGCGATTTCTCCACGATTAGCTATTAGTATTCTTTTGATGCTACTCAAGGTCATCTTACATTCTGAAGATGCCAAAGGACTCGGGTTGCTGTTTACTGCAATCTGGGCTGCAACCTAAAGCTAAGGCTAGAGTTTCCCTAGTGTATAGAGGGTCAATTATTCCATCATCCCAAAGTAAGCTGGTGGCGTGAAAAGCATTGCCCTCTTTTTCATATTTATCTTGAACCTCAGCTTTCATCTTTTTAATCTCTGCGGCTGACTTTTTCGATACTTCGGCAAGAACATTTGCGGCTTGCTCCCCTCCCATTACGGAAATTCGTGAGCCAGGCCATGCGAATAGAAATCTGGGATCATAGGCCCTGCCACACATACCGTAGTTGCCAGCACCAAATGAGCCACCCATAATTAAAGTGTATTTGGGCACGGAACAGGTAGAGACAGCGTTAACCATTTTGGCCCCATGTTTGGCGATTCCTCCATGTTCAAATTCCTTTCCAACCATGAATCCAGAAATGTTCTGTAGGAAAAGGATGGGTGTTCGTCTTCTGTCACAAATTTGAACAAAGTGGGCAACCTTCAAAGCTGATTCACTAAAGAGAATTCCATCGTTAGCTATGATTCCAACATCAAAGCCTCGGATTCTAGCAAAGCCACATTTTACTGTTTCACCAAACCCAGCCTTAAACTGTTCAAATCGAGAGCCGTCAACGAGTCGAGCTATTATTTCAAGCACAGGAGGGGATTTTCTGAGATCGGTTCCGAATAGCCCATATATTTCGGAAGGGTCGTAGGCAGGCTCTTCTATGCTAGAAGAAGGCTGTAGTCTTCCTGGCATACTATTTTTAGTGGTGGCAACAATCTCCCTTAGCTTAGAGAGTGCCTGACCTTCATCCTCGACTAAGTGGTCAGCAACTCCGCTAATGTTGCAATGCACATCAGCTCCGCCAAGTTCCTCGGCGGTAACTTCTTCTCCAGTAGCAGCCTTAACTAAGGGAGGGCCACCTAAAAAAATACTTGAGTTGCCTCTTACCATTATCGCTTCATCGCTCATCGCAGGAACATAGGCGCCACCAGCAGTGCAAGAGCCAAGGACTGCTGAAATTTGAGGTATACCTCTTTTACTCATATTTGATTGGTTGAAAAAAATTCTCCCAAAATGATCTCTGTCAGGAAAGACTTCACTTTGAAGAGGTAAGAAAGCCCCGCCACTGTCTACAAGGTGTATGCAAGGAAGGAAGTTATCATCGGCAATGGCTTGAGCCCTTAAGTGTTTTTTTACGGACAGGGGGAAATAAGTTCCACCTTTAACAGAGGGATTGTTTGCAATTATCATTGAAACAGTCCCAGCCACGGAAGCAATTACTGCTCTAACACCTGCTCCAGGGGGAACCCCGTCGTATTGATCCAGCCCAGCCAGTGATCCTATTTCAAGAATCGGAGAGCCCGGATCTATCAAACGCTGTATTCGCTCTTGAGTAGGGAATTGATTCTTATCTTTTAAACGACCAAGAGATTTTTCTGATTCTGGATAACAAGCAATGCTTTGTAAGTCGTTAAGCTTTTCAATGAGTAGACGATATTCGGACTCATTGTTTTTGAACTTTTCAGAACGAGTGGAGAGAGTTGATTTAATTATGCTCATAACCATGACTATGGCTGTGAACAGAACCTTTTGTCCAGAAGCAAAGGGTCCATTTTTACTTTAAACACACCGGTTAAAGTAAAAAAAGGCCTGTGGGGAACAGGCCTTTTAGCGTAGTCGATTATTTTAGTAGATGTTGAGCTCTAAGGCTCAACGATAACATTGTTAGTACTCGAACTCTTTAGTCCGAGTTTTAAGGACCATAGTTTAGTCCCTAATAGGCTTACCCGATTTCTTTTCCAAGCAAGGCTCTGGCAACTTCTTTTGAGTCCACATTGTAAGTGCCTTTTTGAACCTGTTTTCTAATAGTTTCTGCGTTTCGAACTCTCTCGGCCAACCATTGCATTTTCAGCAAAGTGGGGCTTCTTCTGCGCCCTTTTTTTTCTTCTTCAGCTGCTGGCTGATTGGCATTAAAATCTTCTATTCTTTTTCTGACTGACTGACTCACTTCTGTACTCCTTGTATTTTTAATTTTGAGGGAGCTATTTTTGACCTTAGTCGATTACCTCGTGTTTCTCCCTGCTAATAAGAGTAACGGCACAATTTTGAACAAACTTTAGAAAAAAGTGTTACAACCGAAGCTAGTAATTACAGCTACTTAGCTAGAAATCGGTAATTTTCTTACAAAACTGATTGAAAAAGTGCGCAAAAATGACCGTTTTGAACGGTCATCCTGACAATATTGTCGACCCTTACTTAAGGGCCTCAACTGCACTAAGGGTTTTTCCTTCTAGAAGTACAAGAAACGCCCCTCCACCTGTGGATACGTAGTCTACTTTATCAAAGGCGTGTTTTTTATGTAGGGCAAGGTCAGTGTCTCCACCACCTACAACAGTTAGGGCTTTGGCTTTGCAGAGGGCATCAACGATTCCGAAAGTTCCCTGAGCAAACGGGTCCATCTCTAAGACACCCATTGGGCCATTCCATACCACTGTTGAAGCGGTATCGATAATTTTAGAATAATGACTTAGGGTGTCCGGCCCAATGTCCATAGCCATTTCATCTTCAGCAATCTGATCAATTGGGGAGACCCGAGTTTCAGCGGACTCACTAAACTCTTTAGCTACAATCAGGTCAGATGGGATTACTAGTTCGCATCCCTGTCTTTTTAGTTCTTCTTCGGTTTCTCTAGCTTGGGCAAGAAGCTCAGGTTCATGCAAAGACTTTCCTACGCCTAGACCTTTGGCAGCAAAAAAAGTATTAGCCATCGCACCACCAATTAAAATCACATCTGCTCTCTTAGCAACATTAAGAATAGCTCCAAGCTTACTAGAAACTTTTGCTCCGCCAAAAATAGCAACTAGAGGTGAGCTTGGGTTTTTGAAACATTTATCAAAATATTCGATCTCGTCTTTTAGAGTGAATCCTCCAGCCTTAGTTTCAACATGTTCTACGATACCCACAGTTGAAGCGTGAGATCTGTGGGCTGTGCCAAAAGCGTCGTTTACAAATATGTCTATATCTTTGGATAACTCTTTCGCGAAACTTGGGTCATTTTTAGTTTCACCTGCTTCAAACCGAATGTTTTCAAGTAAGAGAATTTCTCCTTGGGTCAGCTCTGATTTAAGTCTATCAACTTCTGGGCCAATACATTCTGGTGCAAGATTAACTTTTTTCCCGATCAGTTCTTCGAGTCGAGAAGCCACGGGTTTGAGGCTTAGTTCTTTGACTGCTTTTCCACCAGGCCGACCAAGATGACAGGAAAGAACGAGTTTTCCGCCTTTGTTCAGTATATGCTCAATAGTAGGAAGAGATGCTTTTATCCTGTTGTCGTCTGTGATGTTTAAATCATCATCTAGAGGCACATTAAGGTCTGACCTTAAAAAAACAGTTTTTCCTTTCAGTTCAACTTGATCAATAAACTTCATCTTCATTTCCTCAGTATTGATAATAATTAAATTCCAGTTGGAATGTTGAGAAACTCTGACTCTACGCCAAATTCTTCGCTTAGAAGTTTTCCAACTGCCTTAACTCCTAAAGTCTCAGTGGCATAGTGCCCTGCAAAAAAAGCATTTAAACTTCGCTCTTTGCAAAAATGGTAAGCGAATTGTTTAGGCTCTCCAGTTATTAGAGTATCAAAGCCGAGATTCTCTGCCTGATATAGACTGTCAGCAGCAGAGCCTGTTACTACAAGAATCTTTTTAGGTTCTCTAGGTCCAAAATCCAAGGTGGTGCTCACACTGGCGCCATCTAACTTAGCAAGTTCTAGCTGGATATCCTCGGTCCTTTTCCCTTCTGAGTTTTCAATTAAGCAACCCAGTAACTGGCCTTTGTATTCAAATGCTTGGGATAGGTTCTTAAATCCCATACTTTTCGCTAACTGAAAGTTGTTACCTAAGTCAGGATGGGCATCCAACGGAAGATGGGAAGCATATAGATTTAGTCCTGCTTCCAGAGCCACTTTAACTAGCTTTTGATGAGATCCAGTCAGCGCTAAAGGTGAGCCCCAAAACAGTCCATGATGCACTATCAAGAGTTGGGCCTTTTTTTGAATAGCGAGCTCAACGCTTTCTAAGCAGCCATCTACAGCTAAAGCGACTTTTTCTATTTTAGTAGTTCCTTCAATTTGAAGACCGTTCAGGCTTGCGTCAGAGAATCGCTCTGGAGCAAGGTTTAGGTTTAGAAGGGATACTATCTTATTGAGTTCAGCCAAGGCTTATCTTCCTCCATATAATAGAGCCGCTAACTATTGCATTTCCGATTAATTTGCAAGGGTATGCCCTTAAAGCCTTAAAATTGAGTAATGTGCTGGCGCTAGAACATTGATTCACCTTTCCTGTGGAAAACTCATCTCTTTTATAGAAAAACGCCCTTCGCTGTTCCCATAGTCCTCGGATTTAACTATACCTTGACGCTTCAGTAGCCTCGTCTACTCGTATTTTGGTGGGGTGGATAGAATCAATGATGGAAAAATAGAGGATTTTCATGTGTGCTTGGTTTTCCAGAGTTAGGGCCCCTAAAGCCAGGCCCGAAGAGACTGACAACAAGATTGAGATACCAAGTGATCTTTGGGTTAAGTGCCCTGCCTGCTCGGAAGTTATCTATAAGAATGAACTAGATCGTTCGCTCAAGGTTTGTCCGAAGTGTAACTATCATTATCGAATTTCTGCTAGAGAGAGAGTGGATCTGCTCAGTGACGATCACTCTTTTGAGGAGGGCTATGGCACTTTGCGAACTAACGATCCTCTTTCATTTAAAGATTCAATTAAATACAAGGAAAGGCTTAAAAAGGCAGAGAAGAAGAGCGATACTTCGGAGGCCTTAATATGCGGATCGGCTAAGATCAACGGCCAACCCGTGATGCTGGGTGTTTTTAATTTTTTCTTCCTTGGCGGTAGTATGGGGATTGTGGTTGGAGAGAAGCTTGCCCGGGCAGTTGAGCAAGCAACCGACCGTGGTGTTCCTATGATTATAGTTTCTGCCTCTGGTGGAGCTAGGATGCAGGAAGGGATCTTTTCCCTTATGCAGATGGCGAAAGTAACAGCCGCTTTGGTTAGACATGGGGAAAAGGGATTGCCCTATATTTCCGTTCTTAGTGATCCAACTACCGGAGGTGTTGCAGCCTCTTTTGCAATGCTGGGTGATCTGATTATTGCAGAGCCAGGTGCATTGATCGGTTTCGCCGGGCCAAGAGTAATTGAGCAGACAATTCACAGAAAGTTGCCTGAGGGGTTCCAGAGAGCAGAGTTTCTCTTGGAACATGGCATGTTGGATGCTGTAGTTAGTCGAGATGAGATGAAGGAAACCTTGGGTAAAATGTTGGAACTTTTGAGAGCCGATGCTTAAATCTCGACGTATTTTTCTTTTAGTCCTGATCCTATTCGTGGATCTCCCTTTGGCTTTCGCTCAAGAACCACCCGATCGAAAGTTTTTGTTTCTTGAGGATCGCCGGAAAAAGGAAATCGAGGAACAACGAAAACGAGAGCAACGAGTCAAACAAGATTTAGCCCGTCGGCAGCAAAGACAGGGGAATTTACCATTCGACATAAATGCAGAGTCTATTGATTACGACTCTAAGGGAGAGAGAGTTACGGCTCGGGGTGATGTATCGCTTTATTACTCTTCCACTTTAGTTGAAGCTGATCGAGGTAGTTTTTCAATTCCTAACAATGAAGCAGATGTCGCTGGTGATGTTAGAATTACCGATGTGGCTGGCGACTTAGTTGCTGAAGAGGCTCGGCTAAATCTAAAATCAGGTGCCGCTAGTCTGAGGAATGCCGAAGTCGATTTTAGCCAAGGTCAGTTTCGAGTTTTTGCGGGTTCAGTCGATCGAAATGATAAAGAGAAATATGAGTTCGAGAATGCTGCCCTTACTACTTGTAAATGCCCGGAAGGGGATGAGTGTATGCCGTGGCAGCTTTCAGCCTCGAGAGCCGAAGTAACTAAGGATGGTTACGGGAAAGTATGGAATGCTACTCTGGACGTTTACGATACCCCAGTTCTTTACCTGCCATATCTAATTTTTCCAGCGAAAACTTCCAGGCAAACCGGGCTGCTCCCAGCTACTGCAGGTTTTGGTAGGGATAGTGAGTTCCAATTGGAGCTTCCGTTTTTCTGGGCGATTAGTCGCTCTGCTGATTGGACTATAACACCGTTTATTCAGACTAAGACTCGACAGGGTGTTAGAAACGAAATTAGAAAAGTATTTTCGGAACGTCACAATCTACTTTTTGGAGTTTTGTACTCTGACGAGAAAGAACGGGGTGAAGATTTGTTTGGGACTGATGTTTCTGAACTTTTTGATCCATCGATTGACGAAAACAGAATAGCCGCTTGGCTCGATCATACTGCGAATTTTGAAATCGGTAGTGCTAATTTTCAATACATAGCTGATGGCGGTTTTGTTAGTGATGACCTCACTCTACGAGAGTTAGATCTTCCGGAGATCGGCGAATCCAGTAATCGTTTTGTAACCTCACAAGTTCTTTTGCGGGCTCCTTTTTGGGACACTTACTCCGCTGAGTTATCAGCTGAGTATAACCAAGCTTTAGTTGTAGATGATGATACTGTATTTCATCGTTTGCCCGAGTTTTCCATCAATGGTTTTGATGTTTTTCGACCTTTTGGGGAAAACTCCTTAGGCTTTAAGTCAGTGCTTCGTTCGCAGTTTGCTGCGACTCGTTTCGATCGAGGGCGAGATTATGATGGTTCAAGAATAGAGATTTTCGAAGAAATTAGCTTTCCATTTTATTTTAAGAGCTACTTTGATGCCTCCCTTAGCTTTGACGTTAGAGCGTCTAGCTATAGTTTGGATAGTGCCCCAGAGTTGGTGGTTGCCGCCGATGGCGAAGAGCTTACTGAAGAAGAAATTTTGGACAACGATGATCGTCTCGGAATCGAAGACAGTTCCAGTCGTTTGGTTCCTGGAATTGGTGGTTCTTTATCCACTGTTGTCGAGAAAGTTTTTGATGTCTCGGAGGAAAGTGCTTTAAGAAAAATTGTGGAACTCGGCTCTATTGGTCGAGAAGAAAAACTAGCTCGCTTGCAGCATAGTGTGCAGCCAATTTTGAGCTATCGATATGTTCCTTTTGTGGACCAAACGGAGAATCCTATTTTTGATTCTTTGGATCGTCTTGAAAGACAGAATGTGGCTAGTTGGAAACTGGTACAGAGGTTTACAGCTCGTTATGAACCTCGAGATGAATATCTTTTCGGCTATGAGTCAATTGCTCCTGAATTGGAAGACTTGGAAAGCTTAAGATCTGAAGGTCCAGTGGACCCAGGGCTAACTTTCGGGACACAGTTTTCTGCTGACAAGAATTTTCAACGAATTCGAAGAGGTTCTAAAGTTGAGCTAGCCTATCTTAGCCTGGGGCAGAGTTACGATATTGACGAAGAGTTGAATAATCGTTCTCCTGAGGAAGAGCCCTTTTCGGATCTGAATATTGATTTAGTTTTAAACCCTAATGGGCATGTTAAGCTTAGAGGAACGACTAATATTGATGTTTATGACGCTGATTTTAGTTCCTACTCAATTCAGACTCAATTGGTTGATCGCAGGGGGGATGAACTTAGGGCTCAGCTTCGGTTTATCGATGACTCTGTCAGGCAGATTGAAGCTGGCTTCCAGATAGTTGCAACAGAAAATATTAAGTTCGGCTATTACGGAAGGTATGACGATCTGAACAAGGAATTTCTCGAGAATAAGTTTGGTATGCGATTATCTAGTAAATGTAACTGCTGGGTATTTGATATAGAAGTGTTGGACAGGGTGAATCCAAATAACACCACTTTGGCATTTACTTTTACTCTGATTGGAATAGGGGAATTGGGTAGTGAATTCCTTTCTTTTGAAGATGACGAGCGACTATAGGGGTTTTGTCCCTAAGTTACTTTGATTTTCTAGGTTAACGGGACGTTTGAGCTTGGTGAGACCGATGAAAATATTAGTTACTGGAGCAGCGGGCTTTCTGGGCAGTAATTTTGTCAAGTGGCTGCTTAGTGATAAGTGTCGAGAGATTGATACTGAACTTGTGGTTGGGCTGGATTTGTTAAGGCCTAATGGAAACTACTTAAATCTCCAGCAATTGGTTAATGAACAACGTTTCGACTTTGTTCGCGGAGATATACGAGATTCAAGGCTTGTCGGGAGCCTTATTAGTCACCACCAGCCAGATGTTGTAGTTAATTTTGCGAACGCTGAGTGTTCTGATTTGGACCCTCTTGCTCATGTGAAGAATAATATTGAAGGCGTCCAAGTTCTAATCGATGCTTCTAATTCTGTTTGTAAAAAATTTATTCAAGTATCATCAATTTTAGAAGACGAGAGGATTCCTACTTGTAGAAGTAATCTAGAGAATCCCCCAAACCGCTATCTAGCTTCTAAGTTGGCTGCTGATTCCCTAGTTCGGGCTGCCGTTCTTGAAAGTGACTTACCTGCTTTGATATTTGTACCAGGCAGTGTTTATGGTCCAGCTCAGTTTCCGGATTATCCAATACCTTCGATTATTACAGCTTTGCTTCGTGGGCAAAGATTGGAAAGTGGAAGTAAGACTAAACAGCTTATGTTTCACTGTGATCAAGTATCTTCAGCTTTGAGCTGTTTGTTGCTTGGTGGTGAAAATGGAGCTTCATATACTTTATCAGATAGACTGGCTAAAACAGTTTCCGAGTTTGAGCTAATTGCTGAAATTTCTCGATTGTTAGGGCAAGATAGTAAACACAAAGCCGTTGAAGGAACGTCTCTTAAAAATAGAACTTGGTTGAACGAGCTTAAGTTTAAGTGTGTTGGAGAGCTTGGCTGGAAGCCGAGCGAGGATCCAGGCAGGTTATTGGCAGAAACAGTTCGGTGGTATGTCGAGAATCCGGAATGGTTGGAAAGTGTACAATGCGGTGATTATCTCAACTCTTATCGAGACCGTCCTATTAAGAAAGAGAGTCGAACTGGCTAGGATAATACTTTTTACTGATGAATATTTTAAAAGGTAAGAATATTTTAATTATTGGCGCTCATGGAATGCTCGCCACCGATTGCATTAAGCTATTTTCCAGAGAAAATGCATCTTTGCATTTGGCTGACCTAAAGGAAGAAGCTCCTAATCTATGGTCCTCGTTGCCCTATTACCAAGTGGACCTTTCAGATTCACAAAGTGTAGCTAAGCTTCTAGCTGCTGCGGATGTGGATTGGATTGTAAACTGCGCTGCCTTTACTGCTGTGGATCTGGCTGAGAGTGAACGAGAAGCGGCTTTTGCTGTAAATGACAAAGGGGTCGAAAACCTGGCTTCCGCGGCTGCAACTAAAGGATCTAAGGTTTGTCATATCTCCACTGATTATGTGTTCGGTGGCAGTGCTCCGCACAGAGCCCATAATACACCCTTTTCTGAGAACGACGATACTGCACCTTGCGGTGTATACGGTCAGAGCAAGTTTGCGGGTGAGCAGCAGTTGAGAAAACTATTACCTGATGCTCACCTGATTCTCAGGACTAGCTGGTTGTTTGGTGCAGGGGGCCCGAATTTCGTAGTAACTATGATCAAACTGGGTAAAGAGCTTGAAGAAATAAAAGTTGTAAATGATCAGACTGGATCACCAACATGGACTGGTTGGTTAGCAGAGGTGATCAGAGACTTAATTGCTCAAGATGTGAAAGGAACTTTTCATGCCTCTTCTGAGGGTAATATTACATGGCATGATTTTGCGGCTGAAATTTTCTCCCGCACCGGTTCCAATATAAAACTTTCTAGTCAGTCTACTGAGCAGATGGGAAGACCTGCTCCTCGACCTGTATTTTCGACTATGGATACATCCAAACTGGAAAAAGTATTGGGTCGCGAGTGTCCTAACTGGAAATCTACACTTGATGATTATTTAAAGGAGGCCGGTTACTAATGGCAAATGCTCTATTTAGAGGGAAGCTTGATCCAGATAGTGATCTAGTTGTGGTAGTGATGGCTGGCGGCAGTGGAACCAGGTTCTGGCCCTTAAGTCGTCAAGCCAAGCCTAAACAGTTTTTAGATATAGTTGATGGCGAGAAAAGCTTAATTCAGCTTACATGGGATAGAATAAAGGCTTTGCCTTTTAAAACTAGTGTTTTGGTGGCAAGTGGTGAAAGTCATATTGACTTGGTTAGCCAGCATTTACCGGAGTCTGGAATAGTTGCTGAGCCTTGCGCAAGGAATACGGCAGCCTGTGTAGCCTATGCTGCGATGCGCATTGAGTCTGAGGTCGGTCCTAAGGCAATGCTTTGTCTACCCGCAGATCATATTATTCAGAACTTAGAGAGATTTGAGGAAGTTATAAGTTGTGCTCTTGAGAAAATTAACTCTTCGGATGTCTTGGCAACTATTGGCCTGAAACCCACTAAGCCAGAGACGGGCTATGGATATATTAAGTGTGGGGATGAAGTTACTGGAGCCAGTAAGTTACCGGTATTTAATGTAGACAGGTTTGTGGAGAAACCCGATCTCAAAACCGCTGAGAGTTACTTGCAATCTGGTGAATACTTTTGGAACAGTGGGATGTTCATTTGGCGCACAGATGTATTGCTAAGCAGCTTAAAACAGTATTTCCCTGACCTGCACCAAGGCCTTGAGTTAATGTTTAAAGTTGATGGTGATGCACTAGAGAAGAGTATTCGGGCGAGTTTCCCTAAGCTTCCTTCTGAGTCTATTGACACTGGGTTGATGGAGAAGGCCGAAAATGTAGTGATGGTCCCAGCTGAGGGGTTGGAATGGAGTGATGTTGGTGCTTGGGACGCCTGGGCTGAAAGTGCTAGTGATGAAATTCGGGATAAGGATGGGAATGTTTGCTCGGGCGATGTAAAGCTCATCGACTCAAAGGCTTGCTCTGTTTATTCACAGTCTAGGTTGATTGCAGGTGTTGGCCTAGAGAACCTTATTATTGTTGATACAGGAGATGCTTTGCTGGTTATGCCGTCTGATAGGGCTCAGGATGTTAAGAAAGTGATAGCGGAGCTTCAAGAAGAAGGAAAAACCAAGCTTCTATAGTGTTATGGTCTTAGGCCTATGATTGTAGTAAAAGCTTCCCGTGCTTTATTTGGATTTATCTACGTTGAGTTTCTCTTTTTGTATGCTGACTTCGGTCTTAATTTTTCTAACCTTTTTGTCACAATATTTAAATTGCTATGAGTAAAAAAACAGCGCTAGTTACAGGTGTAACAGGGCAGGATGGAAGTTATCTTGCGGAGCTTTTGCTTTCTAAAGGCTACCACGTAGTCGGTATGGTTCGTCGTTCCTCTGGGGAAAATTTCGAGAGAATCGAACATATCAAAGATGACATTGAGCTTAGACAGGGAGATCTCTTAGATCAGCTTTCGTTGATAAACTTGATGAAAGATATCAAGCCGGTGGAAGTTTATAACTTAGCAGCTCAGAGTTTTGTTCCTACAAGTTGGGAACAGCCTGTCCTTACCGGAGAGTTTACGGCGATGGGTGTGACTCGCATGCTCGAAGCAGTCAGGCTCGTTGATCGATCAATACGTTTTTACCAGGCCTCCAGCTCGGAAATGTTTGGTAAAGTTCTTGAAACTCCTCAGACTGAAAATACTCCGTTTTACCCACGCTCTCCATATGGAGTGGCTAAAGTTTATGGTCATTATATAACCATCAACTACAGAGAAAGTTATGACATGTTTGCCGTGTCAGGAATTTTATTCAACCACGAATCCCCAAGACGTGGACTTGAATTTGTTACAAGAAAAGTGACTGATGGAGTTGCCAGAATTAAAACGGGCAAGAGCAAAGAGTTACGAATGGGTAATCTAGATGCTCAACGTGACTGGGGCTTTGCAGGTGACTACGTTAAAGCTATGTGGTTGATGCTCCAGCAAGATAAACCAGAGGATTATGTGATTTCAACAGGAGTCACTAAGTCAGTTGAAGATCTGGTAGAAGTAGCATTTAGTCATGCTGGTTTAAACTGGCGTGATTATATTGTTACTGATCAGCGTTTTGTTCGGCCAGCCGAAGTTGATTTACTTATTGGTGATCCTGCTAAAGCAAAGAAAGAACTTGGTTGGGAGCCGGAAGTTGACTTCGAGTCTCTAGTTAAAATGATGGTTGATGCGGATATTGAAAGACATAAGGCTGGGTAGTAAGAAATGCGAGCGTTAATAACGGGTGGAACAGGTTTTGCGGGTAGGCATTTAGCGCATCACTTAGTTAAGTGTGGGGATGATGTAGCAGTAACCTCTAGGCCTTTGGCGGAAGGTCAAGACGAAGGAGATGATACTGCAGCTGCTGGAGTTGATCTGCCTGGTTCAGTCCAGTCCTTTCGGCTTGATGTAGTAGATAAGGGATCTGTTGAACAACTAATTCAGTTGGTTAGACCAGATGTGATTTATCATTTGGCTGCCGTGACCTTTGTGCCCGGAGCTGAAAAGGAACTACAAAAAGTCTTCGATATAAATACTTTTGGAACTCTCAATCTTCTTGATTCAGTAGAAAAGTTTAGCCCTCAAAGTAGAGTTTTGTTTGTTAGCTCTTCAGAAGTTTATGGTGAGCCCAGACCTGGAACCCTTCCTCTAAAAGAAAGCTCAGAATTGAGACCGATTAGCACCTATGGTGTGACAAAATCTACGGCGGATCTTTTAGCTGGTAAGTATGCTTTTCGTAATAACGTTAACGTTATTAGGGTTAGACCGTTCCCGCATCTTGGGCCTGGTCAGAATAGTTGCTTTGCAATTTCTAGCTTTGCTCGACAGCTTGCTGAGATCAAGCTCGGCAAAGCAGAGCCTGTGATAAGCGTAGGTAACTTAGAAGCTAAGCGAGATTATAGTGATGTTTCCGACATAGTGCGTGGTTATAGAGAGGCTGTTCTCAATGGAAAGCGTGGAGATGTTTATAATTTATGCTCAGGGCAGAGCATAGAAATTGGTGAATTGCTTCAACGCTTAATTGCAGTAGCCGAAGTTGAGGTCGAAGTTAAAGAAGATCCTGCCAGAATGCGACCTGTCGATATTACTGACATGTACGGCAGCCATGAAAAAGCTACTCGAGATTTTGGCTGGAAGCCAAGGATTGAGCTTGATGGAACGCTGCACAGTCTGTTTGCTTTTTGGGTCGAACAACTCGGCAAGAAATAAGCGCTCAAGGCGCTCCTTATCTTCGTTGCTCGGCAGGCTTCCTCACTGTGACCTGTATACTGCGCTTCATTGAAATTTCGGTTTTGCTAGATTTAAGTAAGATAGGCGCAGTATTTATCTAATGGCCATGCTAACACATGGCGGATATGCTCAACCTTTAAATGTCTCTAAAAGCCGAAATTTAAACTAGGTTGAGTATATAAAGTACACGACTCGTTCGTCAGCCTTTGAGCGCCTCGATTAGAACCACGCTAGGCGCTTATTCAGCTTCGAAGGGCTTTTCCTTTCCTTTTTTTCTTATTCCAAAAGCGCTGGGTTCCAAACCTTCTATTAAACTAAGCTTTGAAAAATGGCCGGATTTAGGCCATACTGCTCTTGGTAATTTAGGTATATCTACTTGGAGAGTTTCTGACCTTGAAATCTTCGACCAAAAGAAAATCAGAAGAATTTGAATTTGCTGATCACTCACCAGAGTATAGTGAGCAAGCTTCTTTAGTAATTGAAAAACTAAAGGGAGAAGGGATATTTCCTTACGGTTCAGCCGAGAATAGAGATTTTGAGAAAAGGATGGAGCTGGCTTTGCTTCGCTCTTATCGCCAAGCATTGAGGGTTGACCCCAGCCAGTTTGAGTTTGGAAAGCTTTCGAAAGAGGGTCCGATTGCTGAAGAAACTGAAAAACTTATGGCCAGTCATTATGATGAACGGGCTGAGTTTTTCTGTAATTTCCTGGATCAATCCTTCATGGCTTATTCGATGGCCTACTACGGTTCTGAGCCAGATGTTATCGCAGCTAGTAAATCTTCTCTTGAAGAAGCTCAGACTAATAAGTTTGAACTATTCTGTAAGCGAGCCCAGCTAAAGGGGAATGAGAAAGTATTTAACCTTGGCTGTGGCTTTGGTTCGCTTGAGAAGTTCCTGCTGGCTAAATACCCTGAGATGACTATCACTGGAATTACTCCAAGTGCCGTTCAAGTAAAGTATTTAAAAGAGCAGATGAACAACCCCGATAGTGTTCTATCTTCAGGGCGGTTTGAACTGTTGGAAGGCAATTTTGCTTCCGTTTCTTCTGAATCCTTAGGAGAGGAATGCTATGACGCAGTTTTCTCTGTCGGGGTGATGGAGCACATTAAGAACGTGAAGTTAACTTTGGAGCGCATGGAAAAAATGCTCAAGCCTGGTGGAGTTAGTTTTCATCATCTAATAGCATCTTATCATGCAATCCCTCGTTTTTTAGACTCAGGTAAAACTAAAATCGATAAGTACTTCCCTGGTGGAAGAGTTTGGCCAGTAGCTGAATTGGAGTCTCATGATGAACACCTAGAGCTTGAGAAAAGCTGGTACATTAATGGGCGAAACTATTGGAGAACTCTAGACGAGTGGCATAAAAGGTTTTGGCAGAATATTGATAATATCGTTGGCCCTGAGTTTGGGGCGGACAGTGTTAAGCACTGGAACGATTATTTTTGCCTTTGTAAGATTGTTTTCTCGCCAATGAATGGGGAGATGGTGGGGAACGCCCATTATCTCTATAGAAAGACTGCTTAGTAAAAAGTTTCAGGATCCCCTTCAGGCCTGGTTTTCCAGCGCCTATGCAGCCAGAACCACGCTTCGGGGCGTTTTAAAATCTGCTCTTCAAAAGCCTTATGCATGTGGGCAGTGCATTTCGCTATTTTTTCGTCCGTTGAGCCTTCCTCTTCACTGGGGTGAGGAATTTCTTTAAGAGTAACATCAAAAGTGCCTGGTCCTGTAGAAACAGGCGCCCCAAACATTATGGGTGAGCCAGTACGAAGAGCAGTCAGGGCAATAGTCTTTGAAGTTGCGGCAGGAACTCCAAAGAAGTCGACAAAGACAGCGTGGTTTCTTTTAACGTTTTGGTCACAAAGAATTACGACGTCTTCTTTGTTTTTTAGCCTTTTCGATATTTCTTTAAAGCCACCGGCTCGGTCAAAGATTTTATTTCCAAAACGCTCCCTGCAGCCTCTCCACCAAGAATCAAACCTAGGAAGGTTAGAGCCTCTGGCTAGAATTGAGACAGGTCCATAGTTAAGAGCATGAACCTGTATAAAATATTCAAAAGAGTCGAAGTGAATGGTCGTAATAAGTGCTCCTTTATCACTAAACCTTTTTCTAAGTTCTTCGAGCTGAACTTTTACTTTTGAGTAGTCACAGATTTCAGCTGCTTTCTCAGGGCTAAGACTAGCTATTCTAGCAAAACCCATGATGTTTTCAGCTAAAACTTCTTTGGATTTTATAAAAATTTCTTCACGCTCAGCTAAAGGCTTCTCAGGAAAAACAATATCCAAGTTTTTTAGAGCAACTGTTTTGAAGCGAGGTCGGAGCAGAAAGATAATCGAGACATAAACTCTAGCAACTTTAGCACTGAGCCCTTCTGGTAAAGCTGCAAGAGGCCAGACTAAACTCTTACCAATAAATAGTGCTAAATAGTCTGCGATTAAGATGAGCATAAAAATTATTCTTTCTAGGTAAATTGGGAGTAGTGCTGCAGCTGAGTGTAGAAAAGGTCTAGGAATAGCTCAATGCCTGTTTAAAATTTGAAATGGAGATTTACTTGAAATACGGAGGTAGGGCTCTTTAAAGCCTGAACACGTAGTTTCTAGTACAGACTATTGACTAGCTTGCTATTTGCGACTAATATACTCGGTATTAGGCCGCTTGGCGTAACATAATCTATGGGTAGACTGTATTTTTTGTAAGGTTTTCAGTCCTTTAGTTGATTTTGATTATTGGACAGGTCGTTTGGCAGCTTCTGCCAAACGACTTGTCCGAGTCGAAAATCTTCCATAACTATAGGAACAACTAGATGATCATAGAGATCAAAACCCTAGGCCAATCTTCTAAATTTTTCTCGATTGAAGCAGGGAAATTCGACACTTGGTTTGAGCAAAACAGTTCTCAGATTGGAACTTCCACTCTGAGGGTCTCGATTAGCGCCGGAGAAGTGGTTATATTCTGTAGGGTACCAACTGTTCAGACCTATATAATGGACAGCTTGCGCTTATTTATCACCAGTGAGTCTTCAGAGGAATCGGCTAAAAAAAGTGGACCCCTAACTGATGATGAAACAGCTGTGCTCACAAAACATCAGTTCAGTTTCAAGAGCTGTGAAATGAATAATTGATTCCAATCCAAAAGGGTGTAGTTGTTGCGCCCTTTTGGTGTTTTGTTTTTCTTAAGGTGTTTAAGAAAATACAGTCGCTCCCTTTTTTTAATAAAGAGCTAAATTATCAATTAACCGAATCCCAGCAATTTCAGCAGCTACAAAGAATCTTAGTTTTTTCGACTGAGCTCCTACTTCTCTTAAAGTTAACTCGTCCAACGCTTTTGCGTATTCAACTTTAAGTTCTGTGTCCTTGAGGTGTTCTCTAAACTTAGCTTTAAGTTCAACGGCCTCAACCTTATTCTCTAGAAATTCTTTTTTAACATCGGCAAGAGCTTTGTAAATCAAAGAAGCAGTTTCTTGCTGCTCAGAGCTTAGTCTTGAATTTCTTGAGCTAAGAGCAAGCCCACTATTTTCTCTAATCAAAGGCGAGCGAACAATATTAATTCCAAAGTGAAGCTCCTTGTTTAGTTGCTCAATAACTTTTACTTGCTGAAAGTCCTTTTCACCAAAGACAGCAAAGTTGGGTTCAAAAAGATTGAATAGAATTGAAACAACAGTGGCTACTCCATCGAAATGGCCCGGTCGACCAGCTCCACAAAGGCCTTCAGCCATGTCACCAGCTTTTACCGTCGTGCTTATCTCTTCTGGATATATTTCTGTTAGAGAGGGAGAAAAAACCAACCCAACGCCAGCCTTCTTGGCTAGCTCCAAGTCTTTAGCCCGAGTGTTTGGATAGTTCGCTAGGTCTTCTTTATTGTTAAATTGAAGAGGATTGACGAAAATGCTCATGGCGACAATGTCAGCCAGAGGCTTGGCGGTTTCAACCAAACTAAGGTGTCCTTGATGCAAAGCCCCCATAGTTGGAACAAGTGCTAGAGTATTTTGATCGGAGCGGAGCTTTGAAAGATCTGCTCTGAGTTCAGCAAGGGTCTCGACAACTTGCACTAGTCGTACTCCGAACCAAATAGAAAGAATAGACCAATCAGTGTGTAGATAATATTAGCCGTCCAAGCGCTAATTGTAACTGGAAGAATACCGGCAGCGCCCAGGGAGCAGCTAAAGGCGTGGAGCACGTGGTAGCCAAATCCAAGACCTAAGCCGGCTATTAGGCTCGCAGTCATAGTTCCCGAGCGCGCAGGAAACAAAGCGAAAGGAAAAGCTGTAAGCACTACAATGAGGTTCACTAGAGGGAAAGAAAGCTTGGAGGCTAGGTCAACCTTTTGTGGGGTTACAGGTATACCTTCAGATTCCAGTTTCTCAGTGTATTCAGACAATTCAAGAAAACTCATCGCCTCAGGTCTTCTCTTGTAATTGTAAAAGTCTTCCGGGAGCTCGCCAATAACCAAAGGAGCCCTTTTTAGAAAACTTTGTTCAACCGCTCCAGAGGTAGGAATGGTTCTTTCAATTATATCTTCCATCACCCAACCAATTTCTGGCCGACCCCAAGAAGCTTGTTTAGCTTCAGTGAGTCGAGTGAGGTCAAAACTTTCATTTACTTCCAGAATTGCCAAGTCTCGCAGAATAGCAAAGCGGGAGTCGTAATAGTCTACCTTGAAAAATCTATTGTCGTTTCTAAACCAGAAGTTACTTCTACTGTAGGCACCAGTTTCAGCTTTCTTTCTAATATCAAGATAGTAAAGTTGTTGCAGGCGGTCGCTTGACCAGGGTACAATTGTTTCTCCGCCCAGGAAGACCCCTAGCCAAATAATAGTGCCTCCTACCAAGAGGGGTTTGATGATACTGAACATGCTTGCCCCGCAGGCCCTCATAGCAGTTACTTCTGATAGCTGGGTTAATTTTCCTACAGAGAGCAAAACCGCAATTAAAACTGCAACTGGTGACATTACCTGCAAGATAAAGGGAATTTTGTAGAGCATATAGCTGATAACTTGCAGTATAGTCGCGCCTTCTTTGATGAAATTGTCTACCCTTTCAAAGAATTCAAAAACTATGAAAACCGCAGAAAAAATAAGGAGACACACGACAAACACGTTGAAGAACTGCCTGAAGATATATTTCTCTAAAGTGTTAAACATTAAATCGCCTTTGGATCGCGCTTGGAATGTTAGAGATTTTCTCAAAAGCTGTCCCGAGAGCCTGACCTACTGTAAGCCATTTTTCTGAGCCGATTTGTTTAAATAACCAAGCAGCTAAGGCAAAAAACAAAAGGTTAGGAACCCACATGGCAAGCCAGGCAGGGGCGATAGATTCATTGCCCAGGGCGGTTCCTAGTGCAAGTCCCAAATAGTAAAGAATAATAGCAAGCACCCCTACAATTATTGTAGCTGACATGCCCCAAGAAAAATCTCCTCGACTAGGTTGGATTCCTAGACACATAGCGACCAGAGCCACAGCAATACAAGCAACCGGCAAAGCGATTCTTCGGTGCCACTCAACTTTATAGCGAGCAAGCTGTTTGAGTTCTTCCGAGCCCAGCATGTCTTGTTTAGATTTAAGTTCTTTGAGGTTTGCGCTTAGCTCCGGCATGGTTAACTCCGAAGATACTTTACCGTCTCGGGTTTTTTCCCCTCCAGTAAGCTCATCGGTGGATAGGTTAACGTTTTCTATATCAAAGCTGGTCACGTTAAAATTTTGACCTCCGCCCTCAAAAACTTTTCCCTGGTAGAGACGAAGGCTTAGCCTTCTGTTTGAGCTGTCACTAATCAGTAGGCCAGAACGAGCTACTGAGTACTTGGGTTGATCTGGTTTTAAACTGTCTGAGATCAATATTTTTTCAAGCACTGCCCCGTCATCTTCAATATTTTCTGCATAAACAGTCAGCGGGCCAAAGCTATTGAATACTCCTGGTAGTAGGCCTGACCTAGCCTGCATCGTGGCCAATTGAAAAAGTCCGGTGCCCAGACGATGATTAGCCTTAGGTGTAACAAAGAAGGTCATCAAGAGAGTGAGCAACATTATTAAGGTCGAGAATAGGATTATTGGCCTCACCAGCTGTCCGAGACTCAGTCCACTGGCTCGTACCACGACGATTTCACTATCACTACTGAGCCTGCCGAAGGCTATTACAACCCCTAGAAGGGTGGACATTGGTAGCGCCACCTCAAGAAACCTTGGAATGACGCAGGAAAATAAAGTTAGGATTTCAACGAAGGGAGCGTTTTTGCTGACGATTAGTTCAACAAGTTTCAGAACTCGAAACAAAAAAAGAATCCCGGTGAAAACCACCAAGGAGATTAGGAAAGGAAAAAGAGTTTCCTTAAAGATATATTTAAAAAGTACCTGCCTTCCCATAGCTATGCCGCTCCGCTTAGGCGTGAGCCTAGCACAATATCATAGAGAACGCCCTGAAAAGGCGGCACGAAATAAATGAAAAATGAAAAAGGAGTGAAAAAAGCCCGACAGACTAACCGTACATTCTACGGTTTCTTTGGGTATCCTTTTTTCTCTTCTTGTAAGATTCTTTTGCTTTACGCTTTCGTTTTTCCGAGGGCTTCTCGTAAAAACGGCGGGCCTTAAGCTCTTTGAAAACTCCTTCACGGATGAGCTTGCGCTTTAACACCCTCATCGCTTTTTCAAGGTTTTGGTTTACAAAGATCTTAGTCATTTAACCACTTCCTTCAGTGTAGTCTTCGATTATCAATGGGAGCTTAGTTCTCTAAGAGCAGACTCCCTAAAAGTCGAGCCATTCTCTATATTTTTGACAAAAAGGCAAGACTTTGAGTTTTCAGCACTAAAACAGTGTCGAAAACATAAGCCTAGACCTTACAAAACCCTGACAGGGTGGTAATCAGGTGCTAGATCCTAAAACTAAACAGTCTTACTTTGGAGTGCTATGTCGGATAAGAACGAAGCGGAGCAGAAGCTAAGAGATTTGGGTCAAATTCTGGACATGCTCGAGGTAGTTTTCAGAAATGGAACCGAGCAAAATCTTGGTATGTCTCGTGGTGGAGTGGTTCAAAACATCGAGCGTTGCCGAGAGCTTTTGGAGGGTGCCCTTGACACTTCCTCCTTGTCAGCCGGATCGGAAGTGACTGTGCAATACAGTGAAGAGCCGGAGAAAAAAGTCCGTGAACTCAATATTAAAACACTTATGCAGGATACAGCAGTCACCCAGCCTGTAGTTGATGGCGCTGCAGAAGATAATAAAAAGGAAGGAATATCTAGCAGAATAAGGATTTTGCCTAGAGTGCGAATGTTCGATGACTAGTTTGAATACAAAGTTACGCTTAAAGCCCCAGTTTGAGAGCCATCTAAAACTGGCAATTGTCCTGTCTCTTCTACTTTTCCTGTGTTCTTGTTCATCAATTAATAGAAAAGACCCTGAGGCCGATCCTGGTAAGGTTTATCAAGGTTCTTTGCTTAGAGAACAGCTCGCTAGGAATGATGCGGGAATGAACAAGGTTCCTGAGTATGCAGAGGGATACTATAACTTCATGTTGGGTGAGCTCGCTCTTAAAGAGAATTCCCTAGAGGAGGCACTGGATCACTTTGAGGAAGCATCTGAATTAGAGAGTGAGCCTGCTACAGCGTTACGCAAGCGTCTTGCTCAACTCTACCTTCAGCAAGGAGAGATTAAAGATGCAGAAGAGGAATTGGCTGCCGGCTTAACTAATGATGTAGACGACAATGAGTATCTTCAGCTTTATGCGGGAATTTTAGCCAATCAAAAAAAATACCCTGAGGCTGTTAGCCTCTATAGAAGAATAATTAAAAATGCTCCACCAGCAGAAGAATACACTCTTATTCTCATTGCCAATACATATGAACAGCAGGGAGATCTTCCTGGAGCTAGGACCGTTCTCAACGAGCTGATCGGAAAAAAGTCTAGCTCAGTATTTGGCCATTACTACCGAGCTAGAGTTAATGAGGCTCTGGGACAAGCGGGTAGCGCGCGAGCTGACTACAAGAAATCAATTTCGCTAGGAGGCTCCACAGGAGTTCGCTACGACTATGCCAGATTCCTAGCTGGCCAGAATGATATGGTTGAGGCGAAGGAAATCCTTACAGGATTGATTGCGTCGAATCCTTCTGACCTCAAGAGTCGAGGATTGATGGCAAAAATGCTTTTGAAAGAGAATAAAGTTGATGAAGCACTTGAAGAGTTTGAACAACTCAGCGCGAGAGAGGATGATCCTAGTGAAACTCGGCTGAAAATTGCGATTATCAAAATTGAAAAAGGTGATTTTGTAGGTGCCGAGGCCGAGCTTCGTCTGATCTTAGGGGAGAATGAAGATAATGCAGCAGCCCGTTATTACCTTGGTAGTACACTTGCTAAGCTATCTAGAGCTGAAGAATCTGTTGATGCTTTAATGGAGATAGAAGACTCTAGTCCTTATTTTAATCCGGCTAGAGTGTTGGCTGCGGTGATGCTGAAAAATTTGGGGGAGAATAAAAAAGGGGCTAGGGCTTTGGCTCCGGCTCTCGAAGGATCAAAAGCCCCCTTGAAACACCTTAGTTTTTTAGCGAGTTTGCAGAAAGATGCAGGCGATGTTGATGCGGCAAGTGAAACCTTAGAGAGAATTATCGCTCGGGACCCAGAGAACCCTAATCACCACTTTACCTTAGGAGTGTTTTTGGATCAGGCAGGTAAGGCTGAGAAAGGTGAGAAGTCTATTCGAAAAGCAATCGCTCTGAACCCAAAGAATGCAGATGCACTTAACTACCTAGGCTACGCCATGGCGGATAGAGGCGAAGATTTGGAAGGCGCTTTGGATTTAATCAAGAGAGCAGTCGAGTTGCAACCTGATAGCGGCTATTTTATTGATAGCTTAGGTTGGGTTTATTACAAGATGGGGCGACTTGATGAGGCTTACACTCAACTTAGTCGAGCCGCAGAACTCGTTCCAAGCGACGCGGTTATACTAGAGCATTATGCTATTGTTCAAAATGCAACCGGTAGAAAAAGAGAGGCATTGCAGACTTTATTTCGAGCTAGAGAGTTTAGTGGTGAATCCTCTGAAGAAGGGGTTGAGGAAAGAATTGAGAAGCTAATTGAGAAGCTAGAAACTGAGTTTGATTCCAGTCGTTAGGGTAGTTTTGTCGGACTAAACATTTCTTTTTATGAAAGAGCGAACCTATTATTTTATATTTACACTTCTTTTCCTCCAAGCTTGTTCTGTCTCAGGACCCAAAATGCCAAGCCTTAGGAAATTTCGAGCAGTTGGCCCAGAAAAGTCTCAGGTGAAAATGAATGAACTTCTCAGTGAGAGAGCTGAGGTTCGAGCCATGCAGTCCTCTATTAAACTGGAGGCCAGGAAGGCTGTTTTTGAAAAAAGGTTTAATTTGGCGCTGGCCGTAGATCAATCCAATAGATTGAGGCTTGAACTTTTCCCTTCAAACCTGGCTACTCCAGCTCTACTTGCTGCAGTCAACGGGGAGCAATTGACAGTAATTGATAGAACACAAAAAAAGGCATGGTCCGGCGATTTAAGCGATGAGTTAGTTGAAGAAATGACTGGTATCCCAATTAATTCCTCTCAAATGTTCTCCTGGCTTTCTGGTTCAGTTCCTTTTGTTTCTGTTCGGGAAGGCTTAGAGCGTTATACTTATATGGAAGAAAAAGATGGCCACAGGTCTCTTTTGATTTTGAGAGATAGTAAAGGCTTTGAGTATGTTTTGCTCTTTAAGAAAGTTTTTGGTCGGATAGAGTTAGATCAGGTTGAACTCTCTTTTAAAGGAAAAAGAAAGTCTTTTACTACTTATGATAGGGAAGAAACTACAGGCCTTTTGCAAGGCTTAAAGCTTTGGTTGCTCGAGGATGGGACTGAGATTGATCTCCGATATACCGACCTATTGATAAATCCTTTTTGGCCAGAGGGAACAACCGAGAAGTTATTTAGTTTGAGAGTGCCTAGGAGCTTTCAACAGCGACCGGTTTCAGAGCTACTTAACTAGTCTTCCCTTTCTTCGAGAGAGATTGCACCAGCCGCTATCGACTTTGCAGCGACTGTAAAGTTTAAGAGGTAGATCAGAAAAATAAGAAGGAAGCTAACGATTATATAGTTTTTTTCTCCTAAGGATGTGCGAAGTAGCTCTACCTCTGTCAGTGCTATTATTGGAGCAGCGAGTATTTCGTTGGCAAAAAGCAGAGCGAAGCTAGAAGCCATAAATATTAGACTTCCTACCCCTGAAGATATTTGATTAGAGTTGTCCCAGTCGAACTTTGCATAGATCCCACCAATACCTACAGCCATGCCTATAATACCCACTGCCAATGCTAGTGATACAAAGGCAGAAAGAATCACAGCTTCAGGTCTGAGGTGAATAGCCATGGCTCCTGAGATCATTAGAGTTACTCCAACGACGGTCATTGGAAGTAGCCAGACCAAGAATTTTCGAGAGACTAAGCCTTTGATGCTAAGGGGAGTAAAGCGGACTAGGCACCAGCTTTTTCCTTCCATACTAATTGCCGGATAAGCAAACCTAGTGGCAATAGCTGAAACCACACACCCACTTAGCAAAATGTTGGAGCAACCAAGGATAGCCCTCCACCAATCTGCAGTTTCTGGGTTAAGATGCCCGGCATTTTTCAATGATTTAAAGTTATAAAGATAGATTAAAGTTAATAGTAGAAGCATTAAAAGTTGCATACTCTGAGCAGTGTCTCTTAAAACTAATCTGAAATCTTTGTAAAGTAAGGCTCTGAATTGTGGATTGACTGGAAAAAAAGTTCTGATTAGTGAAGCGAAGCGTTTGCGGTCTGACCCACCTTGCTGAATGTTAGAGTTGGCCATTGACCAACCTCGAAAGTGAAGATTATTTAGAAGAAAGTAACAAACCAGAGTTAGAATTGATGTAAGTCCAAACAAGGTAAGGCTAGGGGTAGTAGCTTTGACCAGTCTATTTTCCATAAATGAAACAACGACATCCTTGTATTGATGGTGAGGGAGCCAGGTGGGTGTTGGATCATCTAGTTTCTCAATTACTTGCAGCGCCTTGTCGGTGTCTTCCTGGGCTTGGAGTGTGCTCATGTCCTCAGAAAGAGTTCTACCTGCGAGGTAAAAAAGAATGGACATTAAACTAAGAATAATCGCGAAAAATTCCTTAATTCTTGCTGCTGGAATGATGTTAACCAGCAGAGTGGCAATGACCACTGAAAATAGGCAAGGGATTAGAATAAACGGAATCAAAAGTGCACAGCCAACTACTAAGAACCAAATGTCTAGTTGATAGACTGTTTGAATGGCTAGTAGGCAAGGGAGCATCATAAGCAAAAGCATCCACCCAGACTGAAAGGCAACTGCAATTGTCCTGGCTCCCAAAAAACGCCAGTTGGAGATTGGTAAGGCTAAGTAAAATTCTAGATCACTTGATGTGTAGAATTTTCCTATCGCCCCCATAAAACTTGAAAACTGCAAGAGGATGAATAAGAAAAGCAGAGTTAAGCCAATGACTTTACCACTCATTCCAGGGATTATGTCTTCGAACTTCAGGAAAGTCTGAAGACCGTTCACAGCAAAGAGGTAGATTCCAATCATTGCTCCGACTAGAACCAAGGCCACTACTAATTCTCTGACTAGACCGTAGGTGTCTTCACGCTTCTCAAGAACAGCATTCTTGAAGGATAGAATCGCAGGTCTGAGAAGTACTGCTGGCACAGCTCTTACTCCTGTAATTCTGCTTTTAGTTGCTCCGGAATTTGTTCTTCATCAGCCTCGGCAATTATATCTAAGAAGACATTTTCAAGTCCTGAAGTTCCCGATTGTGCTTGAGAATAGAGATCGTCCAAGCTTCCGTGAGCAACAATTTCCCCATTCTTAATTATGGCTAGTTTGTCAGCAACTTCCTCGGCAACTGAAAGAGAGTGAGTTGACATGAAAATTGTTAGCCCCTCGGAGGCTCTTTTTCTAAAAGTGTCTTTTAAGAGTTTGGCACCTTTTGGGTCAAGACCTACCATTGGCTCATCAACTACTAAAAGTTTTGGATCGTGAACTTGAGAGGCGCACATTAAAAGCCTTTGCTTCATGCCGTGGGAATAACCATCAACTAGGTCATTCTGTTTGCTTGTAAGACCGTAATGTTCAAGTAAGTCGGAAATTCTTTGCTCCGATGTGTCATGAGGAACTTTGTAAAGATCTGCCATGAACTTTAGAAACTCGTACCCGGTCAACTTTCCATAAATGTAGGGGCGGTCAGGAATTACACCCATCAGAAACTTTGCTTCTATCGGATTTTCGCTAATGTCGTAGCCGCCAATGCTGACCGAACCTGATGTGGGTTTAAGGACACCGGTCATCATTTTGATGGTAGTTGTTTTCCCGGCACCATTGGTTCCCAGAAAGGCAAATATTGTTCCCGGTTCAACTTCTAAATTAATATCGTTTACGGCTTTGAAATCGCCAAAACTTTTCGACAGGTTTTTTATTTCAATCATGCTTTTAGTTGTTGAGTAGTGTTTTCATTAATAAATCTCTAATCTGAGGTGAGACCCCAGAGACAATGTCAGTAAGAGGCAAGCCTTCAAGATTTTCTGGTTTGCATTCTATCAAGCTGCTTTCTTCTACTTCTTGGACCTCAATCCCTATTAATTCTTTAATTTGTGAATCAGTGAGGTTTGGGAAACTTGAAGTGCTAGATTTTCCGGCACTGCGAAGAGCAAACTTATCCCCTTCCATTTCTTGGAGATAGGGGATGCCAGGTTGATCTAATGTAAACTCTTTCTCTAACGCTTCAGACTTTACTTTCGCCGAGAGTTTGCCAATCCGGCCAGGAATGTTTCTTACCTTCAGAGAGGCAGAAAGGTAGTGGAGATCAAACTTAAAAGTCTCCAAGTAACTTGAACTGGAAAAAATTGAAGTAGAACTGATAATTACTTTATTCTGACCATCACTAGCAGCCAGAGGAACCTCTCCATTGATTTTAAGCCGATAGCCACTCCCCACGGATTGAAGATCGGTTGTTAGCCAACTGAAACAACCTTTTTTGCCTCTTGTCATGAAGACACCCCAATACTGCTTTCCCAATTTTAGCTGGGTAGCATCCGCTGAGGCTCTATGGAGCTCAGACTTTTGTAGAGCTTTCACGCCGTTTCCAAAGAGCAAAACTGAGAGAATTAGAACTAGAAAGGCAATCGCTCGCTTGCTCTGCCTCCGCGTGCGAATGTAATCAGGTATAGCTACTTGATTAGATGAGCTATTTTTTCTGTTTGAAGACATCCCCTTCTGTTAGGCTCCCTAATTTGGCTTACTTTGATATTCCGCTAATTCAAAAACTCAATGATAGGCTCGAAATTAGCTAAATTTCCTACCCAAACTCAGTTATTTAGACTCGTTTTCAGCGTTATCGTCTCGTTTTTTCTGCTTTTTTTTCCTATGGAGGAAGTTGTAGCGGAAGAATACTATGGAATATGGGTAGAGGCTGAGGGGAAAGTTAGACCATTCGATAGTCGAAAGAATTTCGATGAGTATTTAAAGCTGATTCAAGAGCATAGTTTTACTGACATATTTTGTCAGATATATCGAGGTGGGCGGAGTTGGTTCCCTTCTAAAATCGCAGACCCCACCCCTTACAATAAAGCCAAGGCGGATGGAGTGGATCCACTAAGAGAGACTATCGACCTAGCCCATTCCAGAGGTCAGAAAGTTCATGCCTGGGTTAACACTTTGAGAATCGCCCATAACGATAAAGCTCCAGTGCTAGATATGCTAGGGGAGGATATCGTACTTCAAGACAACCAAGGTAACAGCATTTTACAGTACCCTGGGCATGATAAGGCACCTGGGAAACTAGCTGGAAGGTACAGGGTTGGAACTCCTGGTATTTGGCTAGATGCTTCTCATAAAAGACTTCGACAATACATGATTGAAGTTGTTCGTGAGATTGTAGCTAATTATCCAGACATAGACGGGATACATTTAGATATGGTTCGTTCCCCCCTGCCGATGCTTCAAAGAAAAGGAAGGAATCGCTTACGATTTGGGCATGGAAAACACGCCGTTTCCGAGTTCGAGCGTTTAACGGGATCTACTGAAACTAGCGGAAAGGTATGGGAGGATTGGAGGCGCTCTCAAACTAGTCTGCTTGTTATGCAAATCAAAGAAATGCTTGAAAGGGAAGCTCCGGGCGTAAAACTTACCGCAGCTGTTGTTGGTAAACACAAGCGAGCTATTGATTGGGCCTATCAAGATTGGCCGACTTGGGTGGAATCGGGAGTGTTAGATTACGTAGTGCCCATGGCGTACACTAAGAAAACCAAAAGTGTTAACGAAATGGCAAAGTTTGCGATGACCAAGAGGGGCAATCAGAAAGTTTTAATGGGGCTGGGAGCCTGGCTTCTTCTGGATAAGCCTGAGAAAATGATTAGGCAGATTGAATCCGTGAGAAGAGAGCAAGTGGACGGGTTTGTATTGTTCTCCTACGCCAACCTGCAAAACCCAAAAGGACGGAAAATGCTCCGTGCTTTAGAGTCTCACTTCGTGGTTGAACCTGAGGCTGTCGAGAATTAGCTGAGCGTAAGCGGCTACCTCAGTTTCGTCTTGCTTTTGGTCAGTGCTTTCGCCAATCACATCATGAATTGCGCAGATCAAGTCACCAATCGTGGTATCAATTCTAACGTCCAAGATTTCTATTTCTGTATATTCCGACATATTTACCCTTTAATTTGCCAGGTTTATTCTCCAACTCTAGGATGACTTCAATGCCGTTTTTAGGTTCTGGGGTGACAAAACTAATACAATCAAGCTCTCTCTGGTCTGGAGAACGATTTTGAGGTAGGTTTCCGGCCGGCCACTACCTGGCCATTTGTTCTGTTTTTATGCCGGAGTGGTGGAATTGGTAGACGCGCTGGACTCAAAATCCAGTTCCTTCACGGGAGTGCGAGTTCGATTCTCGCCTCCGGCATTTAACTTCCTTTCAGGAAGTTAATTTCCGTGGGCCGTAGCCTTCTTTCGATTTTACAAACTTCAAAAATTGAACAGGGCGAAGGCCTACCTGCCTAGCCTAGATAGATCTTCTACCAAACCCTAGACTCTTCTGGTGAGGGCTTTGAGATAAACTTTGCAGATTTCTGACTGCGGAACAAAATTTGCTAAGCAAATTTATTTTCTTCGTCTTTCGGTTCTCTTCTTCGAGACAATAAAATATCACCAGAAGAGTCCAGGGTTTGGATTGACTGCCGTCGGAGAGATGGGGATGAACGAAGAGCGCGGCCAGTTAATTTCTTTGTTGTCTTTACTCCTAGTTGGCCGCGAGGTGGTTGTTAATTGCTGATTCTCATTTGAAGGGTTTTGAGGGCAGGCTAACACTATGCTCAACTATTTATAGCTGTTAGGTCTAACTTGGATCATACAGAGCTTTTGTTGTATTTTACTGCCTCCAAGCGAACAGCATGTGGCTGTGAAAACTAGGAAAAAAGATGAAGGTTCTTAAGATACTTTCTATCACTACTGTTCTATTCCAGAAGAAGTAGTAACAAGCTGGACTAGTGCCACATCTTTAGGTCGATTCTATCATTTAAATATAAGGGGAAACTTCGACTGTAGGGTTTTTCCTGTGCCAGAGTATTGAATCAGGTAGTTTTTCGATAAAAAAGTTGTTGAATTGAAGGTCGTTCTGTTTTCTTTGTAACCTCTCTTTTTATTATCGAGATTCCAATAGTAGATTTACCTTATTAGTGGATAAGATTCTGCGTGAAATTATTTCTCCAGCTTTTTGACAAAAAATCCTTAAAGTTAAGTTTGTAAAAAACTGATTACATTTGCTTATTTGATTTAGTTAAATATATTGAATCTTTAACTATGGTAATTCAGATCTTAAGGAGATCCATGAAAACTCGCACAAAAATTACGCTTACTTTAATCCTTTGCCTGTTCTAAGCTTGCTCGGGAAATTATTGCAAGATACCTCAGCCTGAAGTAAATCGATCTTTGTATCAAAATGTTGGTGAGTCAGCTGAGACAGCTACTGGGGTTAGTCTTTTCACTTTTATTCCAATCCAAGACACTAACAAAATTCAACGTGCAATTGATAGTGCTATCGCTAAGAAAGGCGGAGACACTATGACAGATATCGAAGTACGTGAAAGATGGTATTGGGCTTATGTCTTGAATTTAAATAAGATAGACGTAAGAGGAACTGTATTAAGGCGTAGATAATTAAATTAAAAATTCCCCGGAGAGCATTGATTTAGCCCCGAGGAATTTTTCTTTTTGACTAGTATCTCTCATAGTAAGTTCCGAAAAAGTCTTTCTTAATATCCTGACCACAAGAGATCCAACTCTTCTCTAGCTAGTAGTTGAAATTACCTATATTGTTCAACTAACAACAACCTGTCAGATTCAACCTATTATTCCGTGAGCTCTTTTTTGACAGGTATAAAATGAGAATTGTATTTCTATTAATTTTACTGGCTCAAATTCCTTTTTCTGTTCTAGCCGAAGAAATCTATGTTCCCCCTGAGCTTGAACCCTGGGTTCCCTGGGTGGAGCAAGAGAACCCGAATTGGAATTGCGCTTGGGCCAACAAGAACTCCTATTGCGTCTTTCCGGGGAAGCTTTCTTATGAAATTAGTAAAAAAAGGGCTGAGTTTGCAATAGAGGCTGAGCTTTTGGCTAAAGGGAAGATTATAGTTCCTTCCTCGGCTCAACTGGTTCCTCAGAGACTCACTACTCGTACATTGTCTGGAAAGACAGTTCATCCAAAAACCAGGAAGAATAAAAAAGGTGAGCTAGAAATTTCACTTCCTTCAGGTCAATACCAAGTCACGGGGTTTTTTGAATATGAATCTGTCCCAAATGATTTTCCTATACCAGAGGAGATAGGAATTTGGAGCATAGAATCAGAACTGGGTTCTGATAAGTTCAAAAGAGTTGGGAAGTCGCTGGTTATTGTAAGTGATGAAAATGAGAATCAGGTTGATAGCTTAAACGTTAAGGTTTTTAGAAAGGTAATAGACGGTTCTCCTCTGAGGATGACCACTGTGTTGCAGTTAAGTATTTCTGGCAGTAGCCGCCCACTGGAAATAGCAAGTATTCTTCCCAAACAGGCGGTTCCTACCAGTATTGAATCTGGGCTGTCGTATTATTTGAATTCTAAAGGTAAGTTAGCCTTGCAGCTTGCCCCAGGAAAACACGCCGTCGTGATTAATTCTGTACTTCAACAACCTGTAGAAGAAATAGTTCTGCCTAAACTAAGATTTAAGCAGGTAAATAAAGAAGAGACTGTAGAGCGGGAAATTATCGTTTTTAAAGATCAACCACAGTTTCGCTCAGTTAAAATCTCTGGCCCAAAAGCCACTGCAGAGTCCGCCTTTGAGCTTCCTCATCAAGTTAAGGGAGGCGCTGTTTATCTTGCTTTGCCTGCCAGCACTATTAAACTTGATGAAGTTAGAAGAGGTATGCTGAAGCCGGGTGAGAATTCTCTAAATATTTCAAGAAATCTCTGGGTTGATTTAAAAGGGCAGGGCTTCACTGCCGTGGACACTATTAGCGGGCAGATGAATAAGAATTTCAGACTCAATGCCCTACCTGAAACTAAACTGGGCAGGGCTGATTCTCAGGGCAAACCTCAGCTTATTACTCAGGATCCAAAGAGTAAGGCCTGGGGCCTGGAGATAGATAAAAGAAACTTCTCCCTGCAAACTGTTTCTAGGTATGAAGAAACCAGTAGAATTCCAGCTACCGGCTGGGATGCTGAAGCCAATTCATTTGCTTTAAATTTAAATCTGCCACCTTCCTGGAAATTAATCACTGTGCTCGGTGCAAGTTATGCCAGTAATGCATGGATCGACTCCTGGACGCTGCTTCAAATATTTCTTTGCTTCTTAATAATAATTGCCAGTTATAAATTGGTTGGTATGACTTTTAGTTTGTTGATTGGCTTATGTATTGTCCTTAATCATGGTGAGTTTCTTGCCCCGCAAATGCTTTTTATTCATCTTCTTTTACTCATCGCCTGGGATAAATTAATAAGTGATCGTAGCTCTATTTACTCCACTATCTGCGATATACTTCTGGTAACTACTTTTTTAGTGCTGGCTGCCCATACTTTTTCATTTGCAAAGCTTCAGTTTACCCAGTTTTTATTTCCTCAATTGCAGGCTGGAACAAGATATCGTTCCTTTTTACAGGAGATGTTCTATGCGCTTGATAGTGCTCCTTTTGTCTGGCCAGCTATGATATTTTATATTGGATTGATTATACTTTGGTTAACGAAGTTCTCGAGTCTTCAAGGTTTTAAAAAGAAATTTGTTTGCACTTTTAGGTATGGTGTTATTGGTTTTATCCTTGCACCAATTGTAGTTGCACTATTCTCTGTATCTACTTCCACTGGTAGAATCCCTTCCAAGGAATTTGCAGTGCAGTCAAGTATCAGCCAGTCTGCTGGAGTAGCATCACCTGCCAAGCCTAAGGCTCGTGGTAAATCCTTTCTTTCTGAAATGGATTATTCACTTCGGGATGAAGTAGATTTAGAGAGTAAGTCTAAAAAAAATAATGTTAACAGTCTGAATCGTAATCTTGCCAGTGGCCCTGCAATTCCTAACTGGAGCTGGAGAAGCCATTATATTCAGGTTGATACACCAGTTGCCTCAGAGCATTCCTTGAAAATAGTTACCTTATCTCATTCTACTGTTAGAGTGATTTGTGCCCTCAGGGTTCTTCTGATTTTATACGTTCTTTTTATGCTCTTTAAGAAGATTTTCAAGAAAGACGATGAGTTCTTTTCATCAATATTTAAAAAATCAATTGCCCTTAAGTCTGGGCTGACAACTTCCTGCTTTGCATTGTTGGTTTTTCCCTTGCTGGTCTTTTTTAATCCCGGTATCGCCCAGGCAGATATACCTGATGCTCAAACTCTTAAGTCTCTGGCTAAAGTGTTAGAGTCTTCTATATGTAAAAACAAAGAATGTGCCAGTATTGAGTCTTTAAAAGTTTCGATTAGTGAGGATACTTTTAGATTAAGGCTGGAGGCTAATAGCGAAGGGAAAACCCTGATTACTCTTCCCGGGCCTTCAAATGTATTGGTGCCTGAGGTTGTTACAATAAATGGTGTAAAAACAAATTCAGTGATTGGCTCTAATCAGCACTTACTGGTTGGTATTTCTAAAGGAAAAAACTTGATTGAAGTAACTGGCAGGACTCCTAGCTCTAATGCCTTCTCTCTGAGTCTTCCTGAAAAACCAATTCATGTCTCAGTAGATTCTAGTTACTGGTATGTTGAAGGAGTCTCCAAAACTGGGTCGATTAAAGGAGATTTGAGATTTACTGCTATTAGTGACAGCTCGAATAAAAACCCTGGACTGTCTTCTCAAAATCAACAAGAGAGTAAGAAGATCGACCTTCCAGCCTACGGCATTGTTACCAGGAATATATTTATTTCCGAGGAAATTCTTATCCGCACTAAAGTTCAGTTGCTGGGGGAACGCTCCAGAGAGAAAACTCTTTCTGTGCCGATACTGGAAAACGAAAAAATTACTTCCGGTAAATTAAAAGTTAATGGAAGTGTTTTAAATCTCAGCTTTGCTCCTAATGAGGCCGTAAAAGAATACACCAGTTTAATAGACAGACCTGAGGGAGACTGGTCGATTAAAGCCTCTTCTCTTCCTAACCTGACTGAAAAATGGGGAGTTTCCTGCAATACAATGCTGAACTGTTCCTTCTCTGGTCTGAAACCAACAAAGAACTCGATAGATCAAAAAATAGTCAGGCTCTTCGAACCCTTTTCTAGAGAAACTATTGCTGTGAAGATTGTTGAGCTTGAAACTATCAAAGGAAAGTTCAGCACAATTGATTCCGTGCAGCATGATTTGAAATGGGGAACTGGACTGACTACGGGAGATGTTGCAATTACCACTCGTGTGACGGAGCAGTCTAATCTTAAGTTTGAGTTTGAGGAAGGTTTTAGAATTAAAAATATTGTATCAAACGACAATGGTGCTCGAGGTGTGTTTGAAAACAACAAAGGAGAGATTCTGCTCTCACCTGGTATCCATAACGTTCGATTAAGTTATAAATCTTCCACTAAGCCTTCCTTTTACCAAAGGCTTCCCGCGCTAAAGATTAACTCAGACGCAAGTAATGTAAATATTAATCTTAACCCCGGAGCCCAACGCTGGATTCTTTGGACAGGTGGTCCACTCTGGGGACCCAGTGTGATTTTTTGGAGCAAACTAATTGTCTTCCTTGTTATCTGTATCACGCTAAGCAGACTAAACTTAATCCCTCTTTCAATACGGAGTGCCAGCTTTCTTGGCCTGGGTCTAGCCTCTCTACCAGTGATTAGATTCTGGGTTCCTCTTGTCTGGCTGGTCAGTCTGGTTTTGCTGGACAGGTACCGGGATAAAATCAGTTCTCGTTTTACCAAGGTTACAACAGCTGCTTTTTGCTTACTTGTAACTGTTTCACTTTTTGTTCTTTATGAGATTGTTATGTCAGGGTTGGTCTTAAAACCACCAATGTTAATTATCGGTAACCAGTCTCATGCTAGCGCACTTAAGTGGTATATTGATCAGAGTTCTGGAGAGCTGACGAGGCCATGGGTTATTTCATGGCCTATTTCTTACTGGAGAGCTTTTTCGCTGGCCTGGTCTCTTTGGTTAGTTACTGCTTTATTTTCCTGGCTTAAGAGTTCGGTGGAGAAGGTAAAGGGTTTGGCTGGTTAAGTGAGTGATAGATTGAACGCTGATTTTTATTTAAGGCTTTTACTTCAGGAAATTAAAAATTCTTCCGAGTTAGATGAATTGAATGGCTCTTTCAGTTTATATACTCAACCTTGCTAGTATTCTAAAGGCCGAAATTCATAGTAGGTTGAGTATATAGCACTTAGGCTATCTATCTGTTACGAAAAATTACAGAAACCTTTTAAGTGACTCTCCAAATTTTTGAACACTTTCGAAGCTTCTTGCTCATACTGCTTTAAATTTGTTTGCAATGAACGGATCTCCAGACCGCACTACTTGCGAAGTAAGAGATAAGGAATTTGAATTTATTTTGAGTTAATCTTAAAGTTTGTTTTACAGAAACCTCTTCCATTCGGAAGAGGTTAGGGTTTGTCTTTCAGCGAATGCTGTTCGGTTGGAGATTAGGGATATAGTCTTGCCCATGATTTTAAAAAACACTTTTGAGTTTGAAATCCTTTTCAAAAAACCTCAAAAGTGATTCAGGAAGTTTTATTTACCCGCAGGTCCGTAAAACGTTCCGGTGTAAGTGTGAAACTGCGCTATCCTATGGTCCTGACTCTGATAGGTAGTTTCTAGATCCTTAATTTGCCCTTGCCAATTTTGACTTCTGAGATGCTGCACTAAAGCATAGGCAAATTCTGCACCGGTTGGATTGAGGCTTCTCTTTTGAATCATTATTGCCAAAAAAAGAGGCCTAGAAGATGGTCGAAGAAGTGCTTCACTTTGCTCCATCGCCTCTTCGTGTTGAGTCATGCCGTCCATTGTAGTCTGCATGACTAACTCGTTGAAGGGAGCAATAAGAGAAGGTAACAGTACTTTAGATTTAGGGCTTTTAGTCCCCAAAGCTTTTTTTAGTATTCCTTGGCTTATATACGAAGGATGAAAGTATGTTGTGTTGGGGAAGCCTTGTCCAAGTTTACCCTTTGGCTCAATTTTACTAACTCTGCAAAACTTTAAGTTAGTCACAGTATCAGTATTAAAAGCTAAGCCGAACCTTGATGATTTCACGTCAGTCGCTAGTACAAGTGAATCTCTTACGTCCGTTCCGAAGCAAGTAAGTGAAATAGTTCCATCGATGGTGAAAGGTAGTTCTTCAGCATCAGCTGTGAACCCCTGTTGATACATAAATGCATTGGTCATTAGATAACCTCCGGTTTGAACCTGTTGTCAAAAGTGTTTCTAAAATCTTGGAAAGTAGAAATTACTCGAGGAGGTGTGGTGGAAAGAACAAGCGCAATTAACGTGGCAGTGAATCCTATCTATATGTGATTTTTATTTCAATTCAGTGAGGGAGGGGTTATTTTAACAAAGAAATAAGTCCATAAAAGTAGGTGTTTAGCAAAGCTACGAGGTCTGTATGCTGTGAGCATGGTTTGACAGAAACAGACCTTTCGTTATTATTTCTTATGCTTCTTTCTTTATTGCTTTATGGAGTAAGTCTTTAAGTAAGGGAGAGAGAAGAAAGCTGATCGGTTTTAAGTTGACTCTATTTGAGGTCAGAATTTGTCTTCAAATAGAGTCAACGAAAAGGAGATATCATGAGGCAAATCGCATCTGGTAAATCGAGTAAATTTTTCTTTCAGCACCCTATCTATAAACATCCTAATAGAAAACCGGTGTCTAGGAAGATGAACCCCCGGAGAACAGGTCACAAGAGTTCTCTATTGCGTAAAAAGAACAGAGGATAAAAACCTTGCTTAATGTTACGTTTTACTTCAAATGTTAGCCCTATCAATCGTGAATATTGCGATTGATAGAGTTTTTTTCTCTCCATAAATTTTTTTGTACCTATTGGAAATTCTGCCGTGAGAAATATAATCAAAACGAAAGTCACCTACTCCTTTATCCTTTTCATTTCATTGTCTGCCGTTGCCTGTGGTGGTGGTTCTAGCTCAGATGATAATAGTGAAGTTTCTTTAGATTCTTCGACTCCTGCTACTTCTCGCTTGGGTGTTCCAATTCGAGAGTGTGATAATCCTGACCCGAGCTGGATTTTTTGTGATGACTTCGAAACAGATGCCCCTTTAGTTATGGAGGGTAGGTATTTTGAAGCCTTTGGAAATCCTCCAGTTGAGTCAGGGGTAGGGCTAGATGGTTCCAGAGCTTTAGCCGGAAACTTTAGGCAAGGCGAGGCTCAAGCTGGGGATGTTAAACTAGGATTTGGTAGAGCAGCTGACTCCTACATGGATCAAGGCATTCAGTCTGACCGGAATTTTCGTGAAATTTACTATCGCCACCTAATTAGATTTGAAGAAGGGTGGACAGGACCAGCTTTTAAGCTTTCCAGGGCCACCATCTTAGCTAAAGCAGACTGGTCTCAGGCAATGATTGCTCATCTTTGGAACAATGGTGATGATGACCTTTTGCTAATGGACCCGGTGAACTGTGTTTCAGGAACAGAGGTGCGTTGCAGTGGCTATAACGATTTCAGTAATTTTGATTGGCTAGGGATAAACCGAGGTTTTTCCCCGATTCACCATAGCTCATTTTCTAACCAATGGCTTTGTATCGAAGCTCGAGTAAGATTGAATGATCCAGAGCAATCAAACGGTATTCAGCAGTTCTGGGTTGATGGAGTGCTAGAAGCTTCTGGTACCAACTATGACTTTGTTGGTGATTATACTGAATTTGGTATTAATACTATTTTCTTTGAGAATTTTTGGAATGGTGGTGCCACTAGAGACCAATCTAGATATTTTGATAATATTGTAGTTTCCACTAAAAGGATCGGCTGCGGCTGATCACACTAAATTACCGATTTTCTTCATAACAAGGTTATGAGATCATTTCAGTTATTTTTATTATCTTTATTCTTTCTCGTCGACATAGGCCCAACGCTCGCCGAAGAGCGAGCTATTAACAAATCTATTGAAAGCCCTGTTAAGGCACGGACCAATCCTTTGATTAGGAATAGGCAGGAACGATCTAGCAAAACTGATAGCAGTATTGCGGCTGACCAGATAAAGCCAGAACTTAGCTCGGAGAGAGAAGATAAGCCCAAGCGGATGGTAGTAAACGCTTGGCTTAGTAAGCTTGAAAACCCTCATTTTAATGACAATCTAAGCTACTTACTTTCTCTCCATTCAAAGGGCGCAATTTCTATTGAAAGGATAAACATTTTGGTTAGTGGGGAGTTAAACAAAGAAGAGTTGGCAGGAATAGCTCAGCTTGCGCAAATTAGAAAAAGGATTGAGTCAGGCAAAATTTCTTCAGACAAGGCTGATAAAGCGTTTCAGTCTCCTTTATCCAAAATAGGGTCTCATCAATTGTCGATTAGAAAGGCAGGGTTCAGAGCAGTTAAGTCAGTTTCTGAAACAGTGCCCTGGGGCGAGATTCCTCAGCTTCAATGGAAAAAGGGGGAAGAGAAAGGTCAAGTAAGTGGGTCGAAGAAATTGAAGTCTTTGATTGGTATGGATGGTGAACCTTTAAAATCACCCAGAGTAGTCTCCCGTAAAAAAGAGGAGAGGGCTCCTTCCAAAACAAAATATAAAATTGAAAGCTTTGTTTTGGACATTAGATAAAGACTAACTCTTTTCAATGTTAAAATTTTCGTGTTGTTGTCTGGCCCATTCTTCCACTTCATTGACCATTGCTTTATGCCCTCCTTCGAAGGAACTGTGGTCAATTTCATCACCAAATACGATATTTAGTTTAGAACCTACTCCAACAGGTTTAAAAACTCCTCCTACAATTTTGGCTGGACCATGAAGGTAGGTGGGTATTACTTTTAGGTCCTGTCCGGCTGACTTGATCAAGGAACTTAGTCCAGCATGCTTGTAGCTCCCCACAGAACCGTCGGAGGACCTGGTCCCAGCTGGAAATAGAACTACCGATAGTTTTTTTTCCTTGGTTCTTTTGCCGAGTGCAGCTAGTGCGCGAAGCGACTGTTTAGGATTTTTTCTGTCTATGATAGCTGAGCCGTCTCTGTTGATCACAAAAGATATTGAAGGAATGCCCTTGGCTAGCTCTTTTTTAGGCACAAAAACAGGTCTCAGAGGGGCCAATGTTGTGAATAGGAGAGTTAAATCAAACATTGATTGATGATTGCAAAGAAACAAATAGCTCTTATCATCTTGAATGTTCTCTCTTCCGCTAACTCCGATTGAGCAACCAATAAGTTTTAGTAATCCCGTTAAGCAAAAATGAAGACGGTCCCGAGTGGAGTTAAAGGAGGGTTTGCCCAGTAGCTGGCCAATTCGGAACTCCAGCTCGAAGTAGAGCAGCACCAAGGCAAAGCCAAGGTAGAAGATAGGAGTTAAAAGCCACGAAACTAGTTTAGACATTTCATACCGTCAGAGGATTAATCTTTGAGCACGACTTTGCCATAGCTCTATCTTCCCAACCAGTGCAGGCGCAGATTTTACTGCCTCAGCTAAATGTTTCTCACTTTGGATAAGGAGCTGTTCCATTAGCTCAACTTTTTTCGAACTATTAGCTAAATGGGCATGTCTGGCTCGGTCGAACCAGTGAAACAGCCTGACACTAGCTGGGTCAGATTTAGGCCTATCTATTGAATGAAGAATACTTGTTTTAAGCGTCTCCGGGTCATCAAGCTTTGCTTCGTCAAGTTGAATCAGGGCAACTCTGGCCGGAAGAGGATTGAAAGATACTCCTTCCTCTCTTTTGAAATCAATCTCGGTCGCCCCGCCCGAGGACATAGCCATTTTGTAAGCATCTTTAAGTGTCAGTACCACATTTTCTGGGTAAATCCTCTCTAAGGTGCCTTTTAGTTTTGGAGAGCTAAGCTCTATTTTTGGGCTCAATGACTTAAAAGGGGTAGGTGAGTTGAAAGAGGGGGTTGGATTCTTGTTCATCTACTGCAGCTCTTGGAAGCTATCCAAATTCAATCAAGCTAATTAGAATTTTCTTTAGTAAGTTAGCGACTTAACCATGATTTGGGTAAAGCTTCAAAGAATTCAAAAGGGAGTTGCCCAAGTTCTATTCGGAGAAAGTCTATCTGTTGCGTAATTGCAAAAATACATGTAAATTATAGGTAATTAGTCTCGATTGCTCTGGTAATTTTTGTATTAGATCTAATTTCCAAACGTCCGATGTCTGCAGGAAAAAACGCTTGGTATATGAATAAGGCACTTCAACATACTTTCTTTAGACGATATTTGTTAGCCGGTCTGATCGGACTTTCCCTGGTGGCCTTTTCTGTTTCAAGTCAGGCGGATTACATAGAGCCTGGTGATGTCAAGGTTCAGACAGTCGCTTACAAACCCGGAGCTGAAGAACTGACTTCGGGGACTTATCATTACAAAGTAACTTGGCAAGGTATGCCAGTAGCTGATGCTGAAATTGAAGTATATCCCGTCTCTTCAGCTAGCTCACCAGTTAGAGTTGTTGCTCGAACCAAAACTAAAGGTTTGGTTGCTGCTTTTTATAAAATGAAACATCGCTCAGAAAGTATGTTTGAGAAGGGAACTTTTCGTCCTGTTCATTATTCGAGTAATCAAAAGGAAAGAAGAAAAGAAAAATTTAGGGAAGTTGATTTTAAAAAAGATGGTTTAGTTCGCTCTGCTCGTTGGAGAGAGGGTCGAGCGAAAACAGTCCAAGAATTTCGACCTGAGAATCCACTTTTCGATCCAATCTCGGCTGCTTTTCTAGCTAAGAGTTTGGATTTGAGGGTTGGGAGAAAAGTCAGTTTCGATGTTTTTAATGGTAAGCATCGTTACTTAATAGACTTTGAAGTAGAGAAACTCGAGAGAATTAAGGTTAAGGGCCAGTCTGTTGAAGCTTTTAAAGTTGTTCCTTCTGTCCAAAAGCTGACTGATACCGAGGGAGAGAAGAAATTAAAGTCTGCAGCTTTATGGATTACGGCTGACGATAGTCGGGAAATTTTGCAAGTATCTAGCAGTGTTTATATCGGATCTGTTGTAGCAAAGTTCGACAAGTTCGTAGCTAGCCCTGGTGGAATGTTAGAAGCTCACTCGGTGGAGGATGTAGATGCTGATAGAGCTAAAGCCAGAGCTAGTCTTGGAGATCCGGGCTAAGCTAGCTTTTCAGAAAGCCTCAAAGATCCACGTTTTGAATTGATGCTATCAATCTTCAAAACAATTTTTTCTCCGTTTCTAGCTTTTATTTTCTTATCTTTTCTATCTGTCTTGAAAGTGGCAGTGGTTTGACTGAGTTCAAGCTCGGCCAGAGGTTTAGGACCTGCAACTTTGACGATAGTTGCATTTAACTCTTTTAATCCCTGAGTTTCGATATACTTTAGTAGCCAGTATCTATTTCTCTCATACTGCACCAAACCAGCTTTTTCAGACGGACCTTCTAACTGGGAGATTCGTTCCGTTAGATTTTCTTCATCAAAACACGCCTCTCCGCTTTTCAAAAAGTTGCTGATCTGTTGCTGGTTGGCTAGGTCAGACGCCCTACGTATTGGGCTTGTAGTTTGAGCGTACTGCTTAACTCCCAGTCCGAAATGTGAAGCCGCTTTAACACTTGTTTCTGAGCGCTTAAGTAAACCACGGAGTGCGTACTCTCTAGCAGGGCCTTCTTTAGTGTTTTCAGTTACACTTTCAAAAGTTCTGTCCGGTTCAGGTTGTGATCTAAAAACTAGAGGGAAGCCATGCCCGGTTGCGAAAGCAGCTGAACATTCGTTTGCCAGAATCATCATTTCACTGACCAGTTTAAAAGCCGGTGAGTCATCGCTGACTGGCTGGAGGCTTATATTACCTTCAGCATCAATTTTAGGGCTAAGATCTCTGCGATCAAGATGAGTAGCGCCTGACTCAATCCTGTAAGCATCTCTTTTGGCCGCCATGTCCCAAAGGGAAAGTAGGCTCGACTTAATATCAGGTGCTAGATCACTAGTGCCATCACAGAGTTCCCCATTAGCTAATTCATAACTTAGGTTAGAAGCTACTTTTACAATAGAGCGCACGATTCTAAAGGAATCGACCTCGCCGTTATCAGATAGCTTAACTATATAACTTATTGCAGGTCGCAGTTGATCTGCCTTGAGGCTTAGCTTGTCGCAAGAGAGCGCATCCGGGAACATGTGTATGCTCTCATCTGCACAGTAAATGGAACTTCCTCGGGAAACAGCCAATTTATCTAGTAAGGACTCAGGTTGAACTCGTTCTGAAACATCGCTGATATGAATCCCCAGCTCTCCGGTATCGGAGTCGAAAGATAGGGCATCGTCAATATCCTGGGTGCCTACTCCGTCGATACTAAAACAGCACATTCCGCTAAAATCTTCGCGTTTGCTAGCGGTGTTTTCCGAACCTTGATCAATCTCTATTTTAGCAATGGCTTCCACCGCTTCCATAATTTCTTCAGAAAAGACCCTGGATATTCTATGTCTAATTACTGGAAGATTTTCATTCTCTTTGAAATGCCCCAGTTTTTCTAGAAGTAGCATGGCTTGGTCAGCAGGTTTGCCATCCAGCTTAAACCCTTCGATTTCACTCGAACATCTGTTTAATACTTCGCGAGCTTGTTTAGCGGAAGCATGCTTGACGCCCCATAGGGCAAGATCTTCTACCAGGCTGATTTCTTCTGGAAGTTCGGTGTCTTCGTCTTTCAGTCTAGTAGCGATTGCTGAGATTAGCGTATTGATCTTTTCAGCTGCTTCTAACCTCTTTTCCGCTTCTTTTTTTCTCTTCTCTACATCTTGCTCTTTTCGAGCTTGAAAGTTTTGTCCTCGACGAGTAAAGAAAACTTCATCCAGTAAAAAGGCTCTTCTTAAAGCCAAATGTTGGACTACTTGATCACTTTTAAAAACTGCACGGGTGTGGTCACTGATTGATTGAGCCTTTTCACTATTTTCGCCACTGGCCTGACATTTTTTCCAAACTTCCTCCATGTCCAAGGAAGTTACTTTCTGGTTGGCTTTTTTGGAAAGTTGCTGAAGGAAGCTAACCTTTTTTCCTTTTGGCCAGTCGGTTGCCGGTAGTCGAGCAGGAAGTAGATAGATTCGTTCTACTGCTAGTGACACTTCTTTCGAGTTTTCATCGAGCACTAGCCATTTCTTTTTTACAGGTTTGTTTACGACGGCGAGCACGGAATTGCCGTGGTGTTCATATTCGATAATCACACCGGAAGAAATACGATTTTTGCCGCCTTTGTCTCTGGAGCCTGGACGACCTTTGGGCATCATTGACATAATACTCCTAGCACCTATTTAAGAATCCAAAGCTTTCTAAAATAAAATCAGAGAACAAGCAATGATTGCTGATTGGTCGTTCAGGAGGTAGCTGGAATAGGGTCTGAAGCAATAAAATCCTCCAGCAGTTGCCAAATTTCAGAATCTGAGCTTTTGGCGATTTCAGCTAGTTTTTTTATTTGTTCCAAAAAGACCGAAAAGTTCGAGTTACTTCTAACCTTATATAGCTTGTAGAAAGTTCTGTATCGGTCAAAATAAGCCCTTCTGGAGAGTATGACGGCGTTGTTGAGGTTTTTACCGAAGCTACTATACCCACCGCTTTTCAACTTAGGTTTTACTTCTTCCCAGCCTTTTAAAATATCCTCAAAAAGAACTTTTCTCGCTTCTAATAGTTCGTCTTTAGAAAGGCCCTGTTTGTAAAGCTTTTCAATTCTGTCGATCGATTGCCCAAGATAGTCGGCATACAAAAGTTCGTCTTCAAATCTTTCCCTAGCTTTTACGGCTAAGGGACTGCTGGGCCCGTCTCTCATTTCAAAGTATGCAATTGCCCCAGCAGCTCCAGTCACATTGGCCATTGTTTCATTGAAAGACACATGATTCCTAATCCAAAGAGTATTGTGCAGTAACTCATGAATAATCAGGTTGGCTGTTGCAATTTCATCCTTCGAGACCATGGTTGAGAGGAAAGGGTCTTTAAACCATCCTAGAGTACTGAAAGCAGGTGATGGCCTGAGATAAATATCATAACCTTTTTTCTCAAAGTCTCTGGCTTCTTCTAGGCCCTGTTCTTTGTCAAAAAAACCTTTATAAGGAACGCTGCCAACAATAGGAAACCACCAGGTATGAGGTGCGAAAGATTCCTTAGGGGCAGCGCTCAGCACCCACACAAGTACATCTCTTTTTATGTCGTAATACTCTGTGTAGCTTCCACCTGGAGTTAGACCTTGTTCTTCACAAAATTTTCTAACATCCAGTACTAAGGAAAGGTTTTTCTTTAATTCCTCAGAGGTGTCTTCTCTACTTAAAACTTCCGGAATAGGTTCTTTGCCCCAAAGTATTTGTGCTTCTTCCCAGCCAGCTTTTGCTATATATGTTGGAGAGCATCCAGAAAGATAATTGACGGCTAGAAAAGCACCTAGAAGTATGAATGCTGCAGTTTTACCAATGCCGTGCTTACTGTCTTTATTGAGCATCAGGCTGAGTTAAAACTGATTCCTCAGGAAGGCCAAGTCGACTTGCTAAATCACTGGCTCCGCTACCAGAAAAAATATCTATGTTAAGAAGAGTGGCTAGTATCACTTCTCCAATTACGTCATACCCTCCTTGATTGGGATGTAGACCTTCAGGACGATTAAGCAGGGGGCAGGAACCAAGAGCTGGACAGCCATTTCTGAAAGCTCTGTTTGCATCGACAATACTAATTCCGTTTATATCACCAACACTACGAGCTTCGGCAGCGTAAGTCGTTAAAAAAGGGTTTAGGGAGGCTCGGTCACAACATGTGGGAGTGGGAGTTATTAAAATAGGTTCAACTCCATTAGCTCGGGCTATGTTCACCAAGGCTTGATAGCTGAAGAATATCTGACCACTTCTGGTTCCAGTGAAGGCGTCGTTGCTACCAGTTAGGATTATCGCGTAATCAGGTCTTTCTGAGCTTATAACCCTGGCAAACCTACCGATTCCATCTCCATTTATAAGTTCTCCAGGTAGGCCTTGGTTAGATATGCCAATTCCTAGAAAAGTTTCCAATCGTAAAGGAAATCCAGCTTCACCAAATGGGACTGAGCTGGCATCTTCCTCATCTACTAAACTGCCAAAAGGGTTAAAGTCTCCAACTCCTCGAGTAATACTGTCTCCAAAGGCAAGCACTTCTATTTGTCCATCTCCATTAATATCTTCAAGAAAGGAGCTTTGAAGGACAGCGCCGGGTGGTACTTGCGCCAGAGCATTGATGTTAAGGAAAATAATAGAACAATATAAAAGAAATGTTTTTGTCATTGTTCTTTCTCCAGGTCCTCGAGGTTTCTAATTATGTTTCTTGGTTTTTCTGTGGGTTGTGCAGAATTTTCTGGGGCTGGCTGCAGCTTAATAGGTCGCTTTTTTAGTCTTCTGCCACAAGCTTGATCGGCTCTCTCGTCAAAACTTATTTCATGCAGTTCTGTCGGGCTAGCTTCTTCAGAGGAAGACTCTTCGGCTTGTGTTGGTTCCTCAGAAAAAGGGTAGTCGGGCAAGGAAGTCCAGGAAACATTTCTAACAGAGGAGCTTCCATCTGTAATTTGTTTAGGGCTGCCGGTATCATTGCCTTTAGTAAAGACTTGGTAGTTCTTTTTTCCTGGGTTCACTTCTTTGGTAAAAAGAATCACTTTGCCGTTATCAGAAAACACAGGGTCAAAATGTCTCCCAGCATTTTCGGTCATTTTTTCAGCTTTGCCTTTTCCTTTTCTAATCGCATATATCCCAACATCTGTGCTTTCACCGAAAGAGAAGGCGATAGTGTTTCCACTGGGATGCCAAGCTGCTCTGCTATAGTTCTTCGTGCCAGTTGTTAGTTGGAAATTTGTCTTAGTCGGTAGGTGATGAATTAGTAAGTCCCATCCTGGCCAGTCTTTGTTGCTTGCAAAAACTATTTCATCGCCGTTGGGTGACCACTTGGGGACAGCATTGTCTTTTCGTAAATCGGTTAGCTGAATGACCCTAGAGCCATCCGCATTCATTACAAAAATGTTGGAGCTTTCTTTGGAGCCCCTTGAGCTTTTGAAAACTATTTTTTCCCCGTCTGGGGACCAGTCTGGATCTTCATCAACACCTTTTGACTTGGTAAGTCGTTTTAAGTCTTTTCCGTCTGATCTGATGCTGAAAATTTCCCGGTCTCCACAGATGTCAGAATAGAACAGCACTTCTTTTCCATCCGGTGACCAGGAAGGATACTCTTCAAGAGATTTTGATGCGAAAAGCTCTCTAGTTTCGCCAGTATCAAGATTCGCTACCATTAAGTCTTTCTGCCCATTTGGGGAGATCTTCGTGAACACAAGCCTGCCGGCTAGGTCAGCAGAATCGGTTATTCTTACTTCAGCCAGAGCTTGGTAGTTTGAAATCACTAGGCTTGCAGCTATTGCAAAGGCTGTTGGCTTTCTTGCTCTAAATATATTGTGTAGCTGGCCTAGCAAAGTTAGCATAAAATTCAGTCTTAACGAGTTCTGAGGAGGTGCTGTAAAATTATCGCCTGAGGATTCTAATGTCAAAATAAATAGTGTGTTAGAAGGTGACCAGAAGACCAGTTTAATTCCCCCTTCAGCGAAGTGGATGCCCAGTCAAAAAAATATTCTAATAATTGCTCCTCAACCCTTTTTCGCTAATAGGGGTACTCCCATGAACGTTCGCGCTATTTGTGAGTGTTTAGGGGAAGCTGGCTACAAAGTAGACCTACTTGTTTTCCCTCAAGGCGAAAACCTGGAGCTTCCTGGTGTTAGGATTATAAGAACAGTAGATCTTCCGTGGATAAAAGAAGTTCCCGTCGGAATCTCCTTTTCGAAACTTATTTTAGATTGCTTCATGTTCCTTACAGCTGTCAGGCTGGTTTGGGGTAGGAAGTATGATTTGATTCATGGAGTTGAGGAAGGAGCGGTGTTGGCGGTGTTGCTATCGGTTTTTAGACGTTCGAAGTCAATTTTCGATATGGATTCTTCGATTCCCGAACAATTGAAAGACAGTGGTAAGGTGCATTGGAAGATTCTTTCAGTGCCTGCTGGTCTTGTCGAAAAACTGGCGATGAAGACAGCTAGTGCTGTTTTGACTGTTTGCGAAGCTTTGACAAGAAAAGCTGAAAGTATAGTGCCCGCTGAAAAGATATCCCAGATAGAAGATTTTCCTACTGATACTTCACCGCCAGAGCCTGCCACCGTTAAGAGGTTAAAAGATCAGTTTGAACTAGGGCAGCGAAAGTTGGTTGTCTATACAGGCAACTTCCATAGGGCCCAAGGAATTGAAATGCTTCTCGATGCAGTGGCCGTTGCCTCGGCGAAAGAAGAATTTATACTTCTTCTTGTAGGCGGAGGGTTAGAGGGAGATCCTTTGTTTGATAAAATTTCTGCTAAGGTTTCTGAACTAGGACTTCAAGAGAGAGTGAAGCTAACCGGGAACAGGCCTCTTGAGGAGATGAGTAGTTTTTTAGACCTAGCCAGTGTCGTTGTTTCGCCTCGCATTCAAGGAGAAAATACCCCGCTAAAGGTTTATTCATATATGGCTAGCGGTAGGCCTTTGGTCGCTACGGATATTTATTCTCACACCCAAGTTTTATCTCAGGAATCTGCCTACCTTGCAGCGCCCGAGCCCGAAGACTTTGCTAAGAAAATTGTTTTGGCCTTGAGGGAAGATTCTAGGGCTATTGTTGAAAAAGCAGAGTCTTTGGTGAAAGAAAAGTATAGTCGTCAGTCGTTTAATCGTAGGCTTTTAAAATTATATGAGGGGCTCCTAGAAGGTAATGGTTGAGATAGGGGATTTTAAAATTTCTACAGTTACTGTCGATAAGCTTTGGCTTGATGGTGGTGCGATGTTTGGTTCAGTGCCTAAGAACCTTTGGGCTAAACGAATCGAACCCGATCAGCAAAACAGGATTCCTCTTGGCTGTCGTTTGTTAAAAATTGAATCAGCTTCAAAAACTTATCTTGTTGATACCGGTTGCGGAGATAAGTGGGAGGATAAGCCAAGAGCTATATACGGAATTGAGAATTTAGCACCCTTACCCACGGAAGTGGATTCCGTAATCTTAACCCACTTGCATTTTGATCATGGCGGGGGAGTTTCTCGACTTTCCGAAAATGGTAAGCCAGTCGCAACTTACGAAAAGGCAAGTGTATATGTTAATCGGATACAATACGAGCATGCCCGAAATCCTGAAGTTCGAGACCGAGCCAGTTTTATCGATGAGAATATTCTTCCTTTATCCAATATGAACCTTAATTTGGTGGAAGACGGCGTTGAGCTAGAAAGTGGCATAAGCCTGCACCAAGTTGACGGGCATACCCCGGGGCTACAGTGGATCAAGCTGAGCAACGGAGATAAAACCCTAGCTTATCCCTCAGATTTAATTCCAACGGCTCATCACTTGGACTTACCTTATATTATGGGCTACGACCTTTCGGCTGAGAAGACTCTTGTGGAAAAGCGTAGTTTTCTTGAGCAAGCCTCGGATCAAGACTGGACAATCGTTTTTGAGCATGATTTACAGACCGAGGCAGTAAGGATTATTCTTGATAAATCTGGAAAGGTTAAGATTAAAGAGAAGCTGGAGATTTAACTTCTCAGCCTATTCAGGTTTTTAATACTACTAACTTTGTCTATGCCCGGGTGGTGTAGTGCATATTGCTTGCGCAACAGCGTTCAGTCGCCACGCAGGCTAGTGGTGGTGCCGCTATGATTTAAGTGGGGTAGCAAGTCGGCGTGAGAAAAAGATGCCATAAGGCATGTTTTTTAGCCGAGTCAGGACTTAAAAAAATCT
>CAZECN010000009.1:0-74948 GCA_964510575.1 uncultured Bdellovibrionales bacterium
CCCCCATTTTTTCCATTTTTTGGAAACTTTAGTTTGTCCGATTATCACCAACAATTTATGAAGCTTGCGCTAGAACAGGCAAAACAAGCCTTCGAAGCGGATGAGGTACCGATTGGTGCGGTGCTGGTTATTGACGATCAGGTCGTTGCGGCAGGCCATAACTCTATTGAAGCCGACACCGACGCAACTTCCCACGCTGAGATAAAAGTAATTAAAGAAAGTAGCAGTAAGCTGGGGCGCTGGCGTTTAAGTGATGCGACCATTTATGTGACGGTCGAGCCTTGCACGATGTGTTTCGGAGCAATTAAACAAGCTCGCATCCAAAACATTATTTTCGGCTGTTACGATCAGAAGTTTGGAGCACTGGGATCTCTTTACGATCTTAGAACAGACAAAATGAAGGTAGTCAGTGAAGTACTAGCTGCCGAGTCTAAGGAGTTACTACAAAGCTTCTTTAAAGGCTTACGCAAGAATAGTCTTGCTAATAAAAGTGGCGACATCCAATAAAATTTCATTAAGTTCGGTATCTTAGCCCCCTGCCCCACCTCTTTGAAATTTACGCAATATCTTGGTAGCTTTTTGCCTGTTGATAAGGCGAGAAGTGCCGAATTTTGTTTTTAATTATCAAGGAAGCTGCCCACGATGTCTGAAAAAAATATCGACTCCCATCTAAAAGAAAACAGAACTTTCGAGCCGTCAGAGGCTTTCAAAGGACAAGCAAAAATTGGCAGTGAAGCCGAGTATTTAAAACTCTACCAAGAATCTATTGAGAATCCTGAGGCATTCTGGGGAGAGCAGGCTAAAAAAAATCTACACTGGTTCAAAGAATGGGACTCTGTAGTCTCAAGTGATTTTTCATCAGTCGGTGAAAAAGAAGCGCCCTATGTAGAGTGGTTCAAAGGCGGAAAAATAAACGCCAGTTATAACTGTCTGGACAGACATATTGAAGCAGGCAATGGAGATAAACTCGCTCTAATTTGGCAGGGAGAAAACGCTGAAGAAGAAAGAAAAGTCTCCTACAAAGAACTTCATCAAGAAGTTTGTAAGTTTGCCAATGTTCTTAAAAGTAAGGGGGCTAAAAAAGGAACCGTTGTAACTATATTTATGCCAATGATTCCAGAGGCTGCTGTTGCTTTACTTGCCTGTGCAAGAATTGGTGCGATTCACAGTGTTGTTTTCTCGGCCTTCAGTCCTGAATCTTTAAAAAGTCGAATCAATGACTGTGCTAGTGAAGTGGTTGTGACTAGTGATGTTAGCTACCACGCTGGCAAAACCCTAAATCTAAAAGAGAAAGTGGACCAGGCTGTTGCTGACTGTCCATCTGTTAAAACTGTAATGGTCTTCGATAGAGGCAATACCTCTCCTGAAATGAAAGAAGGACGCGACTTTTGGTGGAAGGAAGAAACAGAGAAGGTCTCCGCTGACTGCGAACCTGAACATCTAGATGCCGAAGATCCTCTTTTTATCCTATATACCAGCGGAAGCACTGGAAAACCAAAAGGTGTCCTTCACACCAATGCTGGATACCAGCTTTATGCCCACCTAACTTTTAAATATGTTTTCGATATAAAAGACACTGATATTTTCTGGTGCACCGCGGATGTCGGATGGATTACTGGGCACTCCTATTTCGTTTATGGGCCGATGTCCAATGGCGCCACCCAAGTCATGTTTGAAGGAGTTCCTACTTATCCAACACCAGATCGTTTTTGGAGTATTACTGACCAATATAAAGTTTCTCTTTTTTACACAGCACCAACCGCGATCAGAGCATTGATGAGATTAGGTGAGGAGTGGCCTGAAAAATATGACCTATCCAGTTTAAGATTACTTGGAACAGTTGGAGAACCTATCAACCCCGAAGCCTGGATTTGGTACAACGAGGTGATCGGTAAAGGTAAATGTCCTATTGTCGACACTTGGTGGCAAACCGAAACAGGTGGAATAATGATTACAACTCTACCTGGGGCTTTAGCTACTAAACCGGGCTCAGCTGGAAAACCATTCTTTGGAGTTGAACCTGCTATTCTAAGAAACGATGGAACACAAGCCGATGTTAATGAAGGCGGTTGCCTGACTATCACTAAGCCTTGGCCTGGCATGTTGAGAGGGACTTACGGGGATAAGAAAAATGAACTGATTAAGAAAGTTTATTTTTCAATGTTTCCTGGAAAGTATTTCGCTGGGGATGGCTGCAGAATTGATGAAGATGGTTACTATTGGCTGCTAGGTAGAATCGATGACGTGATTAACGTTTCTGCCCACAGATTTGCTACTGCTGAAATTGAATCAGCTCTAGTCTCAAACGAGCATGTAGCCGAATCAGCTGTCGTTGGTTTTCCGCATGATACGAAGGGGCAAGGAATTTACTGCTTCGTAACTCTAAACTCTGACACTGACCCAAGTGACGAATTAAGAAAGACACTAGTCCAGCACGTCAGGACTGAGATTAGTCCAATTGCAACGCCTGATAAAATTCACTTTACCCCCTCCTTGCCTAAAACTCGCTCGGGGAAAATAATGAGGAGAGTGTTAAGAAAAATTGCCGAAAACAAAGTGGATGAAATTGGTGACACCAGCACACTGGCTGACCCTTCTGTCGTTCAAAGTCTTTTAGATTCTAGAGTATAATTACTAGGGCATAGCAGTACCATGCTTCTACAACTAATCTGGAAAACTCTATTCCTTGTTGGACTAATTGCCTTATCCGCTAAGCGTAATCTTTCGCTCTTTTTAGAGCCTAGGTTATGGAAAGAAGATGGAGCTTTCTTTCTAGCCAAAGCTTCCTGTTCAAATTTATGGAATACAATAACCCTAAGAGATCCAGAAAGTGGTTTTTTAAACTTGATTGGTAACATTGGAGGATATCTTGCGAGCACACTAGTACCTCTAACTGAAGCTCCATATGTAACAACATATCTATCTTTTTTAATTCAAGTCATACCTTTCCTAATAATTCTGTTTGGGCGCTCCTATATTTTTACAACAGGTCCGAAAAAGTTCTTTGGTTGCTTAGCAGTTTTATTAGGACCTCCAGCAACTGGAGATTTATGGTTGAACTTAGGAGGAGCTCCAGCCTATTTAGGAATAACAGCCGTGATAATTTTAATGGAAGATATGGGCGATATTTCCCTGCCTAGACTTCTATTTTACGGATTCTTGGTAGGACTTGCCGGACTTTCCGGACCTTACACTATAATACTGTGGCCCGTGTTCTTCCTGAGAATTTTAGTTGAAAACAGACGGAGTAGCTTCTTTCTGTTTGGCATTCTTACCCTAGCCTTTCTGGTACAAGTAACTTCTGCTTTCTCTGATGCTCAAAATTGGGGTGATATTGTTCCGCAAGGACTAGATTTAGTTAGAAGATTGGAGCTAGCGCTAGACCGACACTTCCTTACTCCAATTCTAACGGAATATAATTCTTACAGACTTATCAATTACTTTGGATTAGATCAGCCTCGAAGCTGGGCGGCTGGAAGCTGTTTTCTTGCATTAAGTTTGATTATAACAGTGACTATTTTCATACTTACCAACTTTCAATTTACTAAGCAGCAAATTCAATTAGTACTGAGTTTTATACTTTCAGCTTTTTTCACAACGATATTTGCCGACATTCAAAATTTACAGAATGTTAACTTCTTTACGGGTGGAGTTACGCTACTCTTCATACTGATAGCTAATATTGGAGATGAGCAAGATTGGCCACGAGAGATATTGGATATTTCTTCAGCTGTTCTTTTAATTACCGGCATACTTTTGGGAGCTTCTAGCTTTTTCAACAGCCCAGAGTTTATTTGCAAAATAGATTCTTGTCCTCAGTGGAAAACTGAAGTGCAACAGCTTAATAGTGATAAAGATTACCAACCTCTATCCTGGTCTTTTGGATCTGAGAGTACTGTTTGGCGCGCCCAAATCTGCACCAAATAAAAAAGGGGGATTATTCATCCCCCCCTGCAAATCCCTTTGAGCCAGTTAAGTTTTGTCTAATTGGAGTTATAAACTGGAAGGAAAAGCGAGCACACTAAGCAATACCACAACTGACAAACACAGCAGCCAAGACAGGGCTGGTGTGACTGCTAATTTAGGCAAGCTAGTAAACTCTGAGCTAGTATGTGTGTTATTGGTATCTTCTGTTGAAAAGGTATATTCAAAATCGCCTAAGTCTTCATATTGAGGATTGTGATCTAGGGCCCTACAACTTTCAACTATAGAAGTCAGCGTATATCGCTTTTGATTTTGGGAAAATTTATCAGTCCGCTCAAACCTCCAAGGCCCATAAAGAAGGTTAGCTATCGATAAGTCGGGAGATACTTTTCTAGATCGGAAAATAGCTGTTTCAGAAGGTGAATATCCCTCTGCCGCAAGGTTAGAAAGGTCATAGCTGACTTTTTCTCCCAACTCCGTAAAAGCAACAACGGAACTTCCATCTTTGAACTCTATCGAATGTTTGCCTGAAATAATATCAGCTTCATGCTTACCTCCAATACAGTCGTCCATCTCAGATAGACTAACTCTACTGAAGAAACTCTCCAGAGAGCCTGTTTGTTGCTCACTTAAATTGAATATTTTTTCTATTTCTGACAGTTGCCCTTTCTGAGATTTGCCGGACATTAGTTTAGAAAAACCAGTTTGAAAGAAAAAACTGTTCCCTTGACCAAAACAAACAACCAAAATACGACAGGAGCAATCTAAGGGTTCTTTATCCAATTTAACAATGTCCTTTAGAACCCTGTCTGCTATTTGAAGAGCGCTTTGAGCAGAGTCAAAAGTAACTTCATTGTCCGAATTCAGGCATTGGTCGATTACGATATTACTAGCAATTCTTGGGGCATGCTCTAGTGTCTTTTCAGATTCAACCATTGCAAAGACTACAGCAGCTGATGTTACACCTCTAATTGCCCCAAAGGAGTAATTCTCTGAGGAATCTTTAATTTCCGATAAGTAATTATCATCGTTCGAACGAACTGTAGATAAGGAGTGCTTCATAAAAACCTACAAACTATAAATTGAAAACCTAATGATTATTATATCACAGTTTTGTAACGAAGTTTTAATAAACTTCATTTTTTCTGCAGAACAGTCATTCTAATCCAGCAAACTCCCAAAAGAGTTAAGTGGTGATGTTACCTGGAGAAAATAGTCCATTAGGATCCAGTTCTTCTTTTAATGATCTCATCAATCTCATTTTTAAGTGGGCTTTTTCCATATAAAAGAGCTCTTTTCTGAATTTGCCTACCCCATGCTCTCCGGCAATAGTGCCACCAAACTGAAGAGCAAGTTTAGATAACTCTTTCCTCAATTCTAAAGCATTTTTCGTCTCCTGATGATTACGTGGCACAAAATTATAGTGTGGATGACCGTCCCCTAGATGAGCGTAACGAAACACTCTTTCTTTAGGAAAACCAAAACTTTCACAAAGCGGCTCTGCTTTCTCCATCATAGCTTCCAGTTGATTAACTGGGACAGCCCAGTCAGTAGAAACTTTCTTGCCGCCTTCCGATTGAACCTGTTTGCCCATTTCCCAGATCCTTGAAGGAGGGTAGTGCCTAAGCTCCCTAAGTTCAGCTATCTTACCGTCACTGTCAGCAACAACTGTATCTTCTACTATAGCTCCAGCCTTCTCTAAAACATCAAGCCAAGCCATGAGGTATCTCTCCTGCTGTTCAGCTTGAAACTCTTGCTCCAAAATGACAGTACAACTTCCAGTCTCAGGAACTTGCGGAAATTTGCCTGAATTTTTAATTAAATTAAGGCAACTCTCATCCATAAATTCAAGAGATCGAGGACTCACAGCTTCGTAAAGACCAGCATTTATATCTCGATTAAAGGCATGCATATCTTCAGTAGTTTTAAAATATGCACAAATCGCAAATGTTTCAAAAGACTCTGGATAAATCTTAAGTCTAAACTTCGAAAAAACTCCAAAGATCCCCTCTGAACCAACAAATAGTCGACCAAGTTGTTGCAACGAAGCCGGGCCTGTTGTGCACTTAGTGCCTTGATAGTTAGCAACCCACTCTTTGCTACCATCTGCTAGAACCACTTCCATGCCGATTACATGATCTGCTGTCTGACCATATTTAAAACTGCGAGCTCCGGCTGCGTTGGTAGCAACAGTACCACCTAAGGTCGCAATCTTCTCACTCGAAGGGTCAGGCGGATAAAAGAAGCCTCTGCCCTTCAACTCCTGCTTCAAATCATAAAGATAAATTCCAGGCTCCACGTCGCAAAAACCTTGATCTTCGTTGATCTCCAGAATTTTTTTTCTTTTTTCGTTAGATAAAATCAATCCCTTGTCTGTTAAGCCTGAACCTGTATCACAAGTTCTCGCTCCGGTGGGAGTGATTGGAATAGATTCCGCAGCACAGTATTTAACTATTTCCTGTAGTTCTTCCACACTACTGGGTCGAGCCAAGTAATCAGGTACTAACTGGGTACCTCCTCCATCCTCTGAATACCCCTCTAACACTCCGGGGTCATTAATCAGTTTATTAATCATTTGCAGTTAGGTCCTTAAAATTATCATAGGCCTCCAGAGCACGAGAACGTCCCTCAGAAGGCTCCACCAAAGGAAATGGATAATTTTTTCCTAACTTCACCCCGGCCTCTTCTAAAACTAACTCTGGTGCATCCCAAGGACAATGTATCCATTTTTTTGGTAGGTCTTTTAGCTCTGGCACCCATTTTTTTATATACTCTCCATCTGCGTCAAACCTCTCTCCCTGCCTAACAGGATTAAAAACTCTGAAGTAAGGTGCTGCATCAGCTCCACTACCTGCAACCCACTGCCAACCCATTGAATTATTAGCCAAGTCGGCATCAACTAAAGTCTCCCAAAACCATTTTGCTCCTTCCTGCCAAGGTTGAAGCAGGTGTTTAACAAGTAGAGAACCTGCAACCATGCGAACACGGTTATGCATCCAACCTGTGCGCCAAAGCTGACGCATTCCCGCATCAACCAAGGGATATCCTGTTTGACCTTTTTGCCAAGCCGCAAGTTGCTTTTTATTTTTTTTCCAAGGAAATTTCGAATACTCTGACCTTAGTGGTTTGTCACTGCTCTTAGGAAAATTGAAAAGAAGGCTAAAAGCGAAGTCTCGCCATATCAATTGTCGCAAATATGCGTGTTTTTCAGAAGAGGATATTTCACTGTCACTAACAGATCGCCATATTTCTTGCGGAGAAATCTCTCCGAAATGAAGGTGAGGCGAAAGAAGAGAAGTTCCATCAATAGAGGGAATATCTCGATTATCAGAGTAATTTCTATCAGCCTTGCTAGAAAACTTACTTAAAACTTTTCGAGCCACTTGTTCACCCGGACTCCAGTGGTCATAAAACTCCTTATCCCAATCAATAGAAGGTAAAAGTTCTAAAGCAGCAAGGTCTGTTTCAAATTTATCACGACTGACAATTATATTCTCAAATGAAAGTATTTTTTTTGGCTCTGAAAACCTTTCTGGACAGCTGAAAGTTTTAAAAATATTTTTCGAAAAAGGGGTATAAACTTTATAACATTCTCCTGAGCCATTTTTTATTTCCCAAGGCTCTGTTAGAAGGTAGCCATTAAAAGACTCTGTCTTGATACCTGATTCTATAAGGGCTTGCTTAATTTCCTTGTCTCTTTTGACTACCTCAGGGTCGTAAAGCCTGTTCCAATAAACCTGCTCTACCCCAAACTCTTTAGACAAGTTAGTTAAAACTTCAAGACTAGCTCCTTGCTTCAATAACAAGCTGCTGCCTTTTTTTCTCAAGCTTTGATCCAAAGATAATAGAGAATGGTGTAACCACCAATCACTAGCTTCTCCTGGACGCCAGTTTTTCTCTTCTTCGGGGGAATGTATAAAAACAGGAATAACTTGATCTGAGTTTTTTACAGCAGCTGATAGTGCTGGGTTATCCTTAAGACGAAGATCTCGTCTGAACCAAACTATAGAATTAGCCATTATTTCAAAATATGATTTTTACCTTTTGAAATAACTAGCAGAGGAAGAGGTATATTGAAATATTTGAGAGGTGTTAACTTCATATACTGCGCCTCATATAAATTTAGGTTTTGCTAGATTTAGTATAGGCGCAGTATATTCTCAACTTTAAGTTGAGTTAGACTAAGCTTTACGAACGTCCCAGTGTCCATGGGCTCCACCCTCTAGCTCCCAAACAGTATTGCTAGGCTTGTGTAACAAAGCTACTGAACCAAATTTTGTTGCGGTTCGAGTAAAGTCAGAATTGGTCATCAAAAACTTGTTAAATGAGGGGTCCGCATTGATGTCTACTTTTTGGCCTGTCATGTGACTTACTGCTCCATTAGCATGTCTACGGCCACGAGAATCTCCCAACTCTTTTCCGCCGGTTAAGACCATTCCCTTACCTGTTTTGTAAAAGGATTGTTGATTCACTCCAGCAATTGTTTCAAGCAAATCCTTATCTACTCCTTGAAGACCAGTTTGACCAAAGCCACTACCAATTACTCCTCTGCTCGCGAAAATCGATAAGCCTTGCGAGGAGGTTGCACCTCTAGTTCGTAGATTGCCATTGCTATCTCTTGTGAGTTTATAAGGATCAATTCCAAGAATTCTAAGTCCTTCTTCATGGCTTCGGGTCTTTTCAGTAGAAAGACCGAATTGATAGCTAGCATCAACAACACTTACTCCTTTAGTATTATAGTTTGTCATCCTATAGTTGGGAGTATTTTTTGGCTCTAGTACAAGTGGCCCTAGCTGCCGAGTTGGCCTTGGCGGTAGAGGTAATCCTAATAAACTAGCTGCTGTTCTTGGACCAACGATGCCATCACTCTTCAAAGCTGAAATACTATTTTGATATTTTTTAATTGCTGCAGTGGTGAGTGCCCCAACTTTTCCATCAAGCTCACCTTTGTAAATACCTTTGTCTTTTAAGGCTTTTTGAACTTCCACTACTAGAGAAGCACTGTTCTTCTGCCCTACCCCAACCATATTGGAATAGTTCACTCCTTGTAGCGGTGACTTCAGTCCAGATAGAGTTAGTTCCTGCTGTGATTGAGCAGTTTGCGATGTTGGATCAATTGCAACCATGTTTCAGTTCCGTGATTTACCTCTATTACTGTTATGACAACTTCCGCTATTTTTGTGACATGGGGGTAGAAGAGATAACCCTCCGTATTACCTACTAGTTTAGTCGATATTAGCCCTTTAAAACGCCTAACTTAGGGTTCTTTCGTATATTCTCTCCCTCCTTTTTCAGGAGAATTAATTTTTAGGTGATTTTTTATCTAGTTTTTTACACCATAGATTGTCTTTTCTAGTATTTTTCTATATAGAATAGGTTGGCAATCGGTTAAGAATTGTCTCTGCTAATTTTAACGAAGGCAAAAGGTGCCCGAACGCTCAAATGAAAAAGATGTTTCTCTCGGTATTCCTACCGCTTTGGTCGGTAGAGTTAAGCCGTCTTCGCCTTAAGGAGAGAGAAAGTAGCGTACAGAACAAAGAAAATTTATCTAATCAAACCTCATCTCAAAACTTCTCTCCAGGATATGCTCCAGAAGGAAAAGTTCTTCTTTTAACAGCTGCTAAAGCTGGAAAAGAGATCGTGCTTCGCTGCTGCCCAAAAGCAAAGCGCCTGGGAGTGAGTACGGGCATGAACCTTAGCAATGCAAAAGCTTTAACTGAAAACTTTTACTGCCTAGCTTTTGAACCAGAGCACGAAGAAAAAATGCTAAAGTCCCTTGCTCGCTGGGCTATTCGCTTTTCTCCTGTTGTCTCTATAGATCGCAATCCTGAAGATCCTAAACATAAAAAAAGTTTTTCGATAAACGACCCTCGCTTTAGTGGACTTCTGCTAGATGTTACCGGAGAAGAAAGACTTTTTTCAGGTTATGATAGTTTAATAAAAAAACTATCAGCCGAACTAGCAGCTCTGGGTTTTTGCTCTCGCTTAGCAATTGCACCTTCATATGGTGGAGCATGGGCTCTTTCTCGCTATGGAAGCAAAAGCTCTTTTTTCGTTAAAAACAAAACGGCTCTTAGATCTGCCTTAGCGGCTTTACCAGTAAGCGCCCTTAGACTCAGTAGAAAAACTAGCCAGAGTTTGGCAGAAGTTAACATTAGCCGAATAGAACATCTCTATAAGATTCCTTTCTCTTCTTTATCTGAGCGCTTTGATTACGAATTAATTAACAGAATGGACGAAGCCTTAGGCAAAAAAAAAGAAGGCTTTACTACTGTAAGAGTGAAAGAGGCGGAAACAAGAAAGTGCGTTTTCTCAGGTCCTCAAAAGTCTTTAGAAGCATTAACTGGTTCAGTTGAAAAACTAGGTAAGGAGGTAATCGAGATTTTCAAAGAAAAACAACAAAAAATTGCCGTCTTAAATATAAAAGTCGAGGCACAAGGCGTCTCTCAATCAGAAAAAAACTTCTCTCTAACTTCCGGCACTTTAAACATAGATCATGTTAAAAAAATAACCTTACCATGGCTCGAAAACCTACAAATGGGTGAAGGCATAACAGAGGTTACTCTAGAAATAAAAAAGACTAGCGCAGTAAAATCAAGTTGCGATGATTATATATTCAAAAAGCAAAACAATGCTCCTAGAAACATGAAAGAATTATCGGAGCTAATAGATAATCTTTCCTATGCCCTTGGGGCAAAAAACATTCGAGAACTTCTGTGCAAGGAAAGTTTTATTCCGGAAGAACAGTTTTCCTTCGAAAAGTATCAAAATCCAAAGAAAAAAGACCCTAAGGCTCGACTTCTCAGAGCGAAACGTCCAAGTAAACTTTTCACACACCCTCAACCAGCTTCTGCAATTGCACTACTACCAGATAAACCCCCTTCTAAAATAACATGGAAGAACGAAACTCATCTCATCAAAAACGGGATTGGCCCAGAAAGAATTTCATCAGAATGGTGGAAAAATAATAAAAAAATTCCTGAGCGTGATTATTTTAAAGTTCAAATTCCTTCTGGTCTTTGGATTTGGATTTATCGTGAAATAAATACTGCTTCGAAACACCAATGGTTCGTTCACGGAGTTTGGTCATAGTTTAGACGATGAGCTTCGTAGAACTTTGCAGTTACTCCAACTTTTCTTTTCTTCAGGGAGCCAGTCACCCAGAAGAAATAGTTCAACAAGCGGCTGTTCTTGGCTACACGGCTATTGGCATTACAGATAAAAATAGCATTTCTGGCCTTGTACGAGCCCATGTCGAAGCTCAAAAAGCAGGAATCGATCTAATTTCAGGTTGTGAGATTTCACTACTCAGCTACCTTCCTGAAAAACCAGCAGAAGAGGAAACAGTTTGGATTACAGAAGATCACTATAACCTCGACCACCTTCTTCCCCTACTACCTATCTCTCTGAGCCTTTACCCTACAAACACAGCTCAATATTCTTCACTCTGTAGGCTTCTAAGTACTGGTAAGCTACGGGCTCCAAAAGGCCACTGTTGGCTGACTTTGGAGGATTGCTTCTCTCAGTTAGAAGCTATGCATGCCGTTGTTCATATCCTTGACCCAAAACATAAGCTTATTCTTCCTTCTCTAAAAAATCTAAAGGACTTTTTTAAGGATATGCTTTCGGTTTCAATAAGCAGAACCTACTCAGCAAACGAATCTCAAGTCAGTTCCGCCACTCTAGCAATTGCTAAAACTTTCTCTCTTCCACTTTTATCAACAAACCGAGTTTTTTATCACGAACCAAGCCGACGTAAGCTCCAAGATGTTCTAACTTCAATACGAAATAGAACTAGTGTCGAAAGAGCTGGTTTTCTTCTTTCACAAAATTCAGAAAGATTTTTAAAATCCCCCGAAGAAATTTGCCGTCTATTTAGATCCTTTCCTAATGCATTAAAACGTTCTGAAGAAATTAGAGAAGCTAGCTCAAACTTCTCCTTAGATCAGCTTAGCTACGAATATCCCGAAGAAGTATGCCCTAATGGAAAAAGCCCTCAGCTTTACCTTAAAGAATTAACTCTGGCCGGAGCAAGGAAGAGGTTTCCTAAAGGAATACCTAGAAAAGTTAAAGAACAGCTACAACATGAATTTTCGCTAATCGAAGAACTTAACTACGCCAGGTACTTCTTAACCGTAAACGATATAGTAAGGTTTGCTAAAGCTCAGGGAATCCTATGTCAGGGCCGTGGAGCTGCTGCCAATTCCGCTGTTTGTTACTGTCTAGGCATCACTGCAGTTGATCCTTCACGCACCAGACTTTTACTGGAACGTTTTATTAGTAAGGAAAGGGGCGAACCACCAGATATCGATATCGACTTTGAGCACGAAAGACGAGAAGAAGTTATTCAGTATATATACAACAAGTTTGGTAGAGAACGGGCTGCGCTGGTTTCTGCTGTAATAACTTATCGAAAAAAAAGTGCTATTCGAGAAGTAGGAAAAGCTCTTGGTCTTTCTATTGATACAATAGAAACCCTCCAAAAAATTTTCTATAGGCGGACTGAGGATGACCCTGTCAGTATTGAAGAAATAGCTAAGGAGGGAATTAATCCCAATGATTTGCGTATCAGAAACTGCCTTGAACTAGTCGATCAGATTAAAGGCTTTCCTCGCCATCTGACTCAACATTCTAGCGGTTTTATTATTTCTCAGGAAAAACTGAGTAGCTTTATATCTGTTGAGAATACAGCGATGCCTGGCAGAACAATGATTGCTTGGGACAAAGACGATATCGAAGCACTTGGAATGTTAAAAATTGATGTACTTGGGCTAGGCATGCTCACTTGCATTCGCAAAGCACTTGAGATGGTCAACTCTAATGGCCAAAACAGCAAAAGCTGGAACCATCAAGAACTTTTAATGCATAACATTCCGCCAGAAGATCCAGCGGTCTACGACATGCTCTGCGCTGCCGACACTATTGGAGTTTTTCAAGTCGAATCCCGAGCTCAGATGAACATGCTTCCAAGACTTAAGCCACGTTGTTTCTATGATTTGGTAGTAGAAGTGGCAATTGTTCGCCCTGGACCTATTCAAGGCGGAATGGTTCACCCTTACCTAAAAAGAAGAAAATACCAACCAAAAATTTCTTACCCTAGTGAAAAAATAAAAGAAATACTGGAAACAACTTTAGGTGTTCCAATTTTTCAAGAGCAAATCATGGAGCTTGCTGTTCATGGAGCTGGTTTTAGTCCTGGTGAGGCAGATCAGCTAAGACGAGCAATAGCTAGTTGGAAGAGAAACAAAGCAGCGATGAGTCGTTATGGTAAAAAACTAGTTAAAGGTTTCTTAGAAAGAGGCTATAGCGTTCAGTTTGCCAAACAGGTCTTTCGCCAAATTAAGGGTTTTTCTGAATATGGTTTTCCTCAGTCTCATGCAGCTTCCTTTGCACTAATTGTCTACACTTCCTCTTGGCTTAAAAAGCATCATCCTGCTGCTTTTGCTGCTGCTCTAATTAACTCCCAGCCAATGGGCTTTTATCACCCTTCTCAAATTATTCAGGATGCTGAGAGGCATGGCGTTAGAGTATTGCCAGTCGACATAAGTTACAGCGATTGGGACTGTAAGCTTGAACCTTCCAATGGACAGCCAAAGATGAGGCTGGGCTTGCGCCTAGTACAAGGCCTTAGCCAAAAAGAGGTTGAGAAAATAACTCAGCTTAGTCGTAGACCAACAGAGCTTAGAGAACTTTGGAAACTCTCTGGGACAAAAGTTAGCTCGCTTAGAAAACTTGCCAGAGCCGACGCTTTTCGTTCTTTCGGAGTAAATCGTCAGCAGGCTCTTTGGCAGCTTAAAAAATTAAGCGATCAAAGCCTTCCACTGTTTGAGCAATTAGAGAGACAAGAAAACTATGAAAGTAACCTGCCTGTTCTATCAGAAAAACTACATGTCCTTTTTGACTATCAGCACACCGGCCATTCACTTAAGGCTCATCCTATGGAGTTTGTAAGAGAGAGGCTTGCAGCTAATGGTATCATGGAACTAGCAAGTCTACAGGATTCAAACTCGACTCCAAATGGAAAAGACATCACCATTAGTGGTTTAGTTTTAGTACGTCAGAAGCCACCCACTGCCAAAGGCACAACTTTTTTAACAATAGAGGATGAAACCGGATGGGCAAATATTGTCGTGCAGTCTAAAAACTATAAGCGACTTAGAAGACAAATTATGGAGAGTAGGTGCCTTATAGCTCGAGGAAAGGTTCAAAGAGCAGAAGGAGTTGTTAATTTGGTCGCAGAAGATATTGTAAAAGTTAGCTAATTGTGGCTCTCCTAGTGGACTTCCATATTTTCTCAGAATCTGAGAATCTTCCCCTTAAGTTGAAGAGCAAACCTTACTATTTAGACTTAAATCTTTTGAAAATTCTTTCATACATCTCTTTAATTCTTTATTCACTGACCTTTAGTGCATGCTTTAGAGCAGCGTTCAGCCCAGACTTGGGGGAGCTGTACAATAAATCAATTCAACAATCGGCTCCCACTCGTAATCCAGTAATCGTCATTCCAGGGGTTCTGGGAAGTAATCTTGTAGATTCCGCAACCGGCAAAAGTATTTGGGGAGCTTGGGATGGAGAGTTTGCAAATCCTAAAATAGATAAAGAAGCCAGACTAATTGCCTTGCCCTTAGACCCTTCCCTAGATCCATTTAGACTGGAAGATAGCGTAACTAATGCTGGTGCTCTTGAACGAATTAGATTAAGGGTTTTTGGCTTTCCTGTTGGCTTCAAAGCTTATGCCCAGCTTCTAGTTACACTTGGAGCTGGTGGTTATATCGACCAGACAATGGCTAGTAGTCAGGGAAACTCCATCGACTACGGCGACGAACATTTTACTTGTTTTCAATTTGATTATGATTGGAGAAAGTCCAACGCAGCCAATGCAGCAAAACTAGATAGCTTTATCAAAGAAAAGAAAAAATATATCGAAAATGAATACCGCAGAAGATATAAAACTGAACCAAAGGAAATTAAATTCGATATTGTCGCTCATTCTATGGGAGGACTTCTATCACGCTACTACTTGCGCTATGGCAATCAGCCTCTAAACCTAGAAGGACCACTGCCAGTTTTAAACTGGGCTGGGGCAAAACACGTTGATAAACTTATTACAGTAGGCACACCTAACTTAGGCTCTCTACATTCCTTTCAATCTCTGCTCAAAGGACGAAAAGATAGCATCTTTTTACCCTTCTACAGTCCTGTGCTGATGGGTAGCTTTCCTTCTCTATACGAGCTTTTGCCTAGAAACTCCGATACTCCTGTTTCTCTAAAAGGCAAACAAAAACAGATCGATCTATTTGATTCTCAAATATGGGAACACTACAACTGGGGTCTACTAAGCTCTGACAAGCATCTAAAGGTGCTTTTACCTAATATTCAAACCCCAGACGAACGCAGAAGTACCGCGAAGGAACATCTCTCTAGACTTCTCAAATACGCAAAACGATTTCATCAAACCTTAGACCTCAAAGCTCGGCCTCCCGAGGGCCTCTCAATCTATCTCTTCACTGGCGATGCTAACCCTACAGCAGAAAAAGGAAAGGTAAATAAATATGGGGAACTATCTTTTACTATGCATTCACCTGGAGATGGAATTGTTACTAGAAAAAGTGCGCTAGCTGACAAAAGAAATGAAAACTCCAATAAACCTAAGCTAATTAGTCCAATAGGCTGGACTGGTGTTTACTTTATATTTGAAGACCATCTAGGTCTGATAGAGGATAATACCTTTTCTGATAACCTTCTCTACCTTCTTTTAGAAAGACCTGCTTTTAGTAGGCCTGTTTTGTAAGGTAAATCTGGGAGATTATTTTGAAAAAGTTTGTAACTTTTCTACTTACTCTTGGGTTGTTCGCTCTAGCTGTATTTCTCACAGCACAATTCTTATTAAGACAAGACTCAGTAGAAAACTTTAGCCTGTTACAATCTCCAAGAATTGCAGAAGTAGACCTTGGTGATGGTCTTGAAAAAGTAAAAATTGAGACCAATCAATTTCTCTCCTCTCCACTTTCAATTGCCTATACCGACAGTCCTACTTACCTAAGCGTACCTGGTATTCTTCGTTGGACCAACAAGCACAGAGACTCGGAAGCCCTGCACGAACTAACTCTTAACCAGACCTTAAATCAGGTCGCTGCTGCTAAAGTGGCCGATATGTTTGAAAATAATTACTTTGAACACGTCTCTCCAGATGGAGTAGGTCCAGGAGATCTTGCCAGAGAGTATGAATACGATTTCATTGTTGTCGGTGAAAACTTAGCTAAGGGTAACTTCAAGACTGATAAAAAACTGGTTCAGGCTTGGATGGATAGCCCAGGACACCGTGAAAATATTATGAAATCAGCTTTTACTGAAATAGGTATTGCTGTTGGCCAAACAACTGATGGTGGACGAGAGGTTTGGCTCGCTGTTCAGTCTTTTGGAACACCAAAAAGTAATTGTGGAGAGCCAGAAGATCCCTCTCAACTAGAAGGCTTTAGAGATGCTATCCAAAAGGATATCGAAGACCTAGAGGCCTACAAGCAGGAAATAGAAGCACTACAACAGCAGTTTATCCATCCAGATTCAATCAACAGCGAGATTGCTAACTACAATGAGCGGGTTCAAAATTTACGAGAAGACCAAGAAAGGTTCAATCAAGAGGTGGCATTTATTAACGAAGCCAACCAAAGATTCAATGACTGTATTAAAGACACAGCAGGTAATTAGTAATATCAAAAAAGTGTTCCAAAGTAGAAGATAAACCTTTTTGTAAAAGAAACCTCCTGCTTTGGAGAGTGTAACATAAAGTGTGTAAGAGAGAGTTTTTTCGATTTATCAACTCTCAGAAATTCTGCTTTGAATCGGTCGTTCTATCTTTAAAAATCAGACAAAGCTGATTGTAAATGGTGGACCAGTTTCGAACAGACTTCCACTTCTGAGAAATATTTCTAACATTGAGAAAAACGATTTTCAATAGAGAATCGTCGTTTCTGAACTGCCTTCTATTTTTGATGTTTTTCTTGATAACGGAATTTTAGACTCTCTTCCAGGGTAGCTTCTTTCTTCGATTTCTTCATGCGTTTTCTCCTAATTTCAACTTTACTAGTTTAGGAAAAAACTCTCTCTATTCATAATCCCGAGTAAATTCCTGCCCCAGCAAGCTGGGACAGGAATTTACTCGGGACAATCAATCAAACAACATTCAAATTATTGCCTTTACACACTTTTCGTTACACTCCCGCCATTTTAGTGGCCTGTTCCTTTTTGTGAATAATTTCAAATATAGTTTTTGAAAAACTGGTTTTAGAGCCAGTCTTGAAATCATAAACTACTATTAAACTTTCACCCTCGGCAGCGATTTCTCCGCTACCGGCGCTCACTATCCTGTAAAGCATGGTAAAAGAGTCGTCCTCCAGTGAAACAATTCTGCACCCAATATGAATGGTGTCTGGGTACTTCAACGGGAGTCGAAACTTGCAACTTAAGTTGGCCAATACTGGGGCAACTCCAGTTTGTTCGTAATATTCAACCAGGCCAATTTGGTTAAAATAATCAGTCCTGGCGAATTCAAAATATCTGAAATAATTTATATTGTTTACATGTTGGAAGGCATCCATCTCTCCCCAGGCAATTTTGTAATCATAAACAACAGGGAATTCTTTTAGTTGGTCCATTTTCTTCATTTAAAACTTCTTGTTGAGAATCTCGATAAATGCTTCTATTCGGAATTCTTGGCTCCGTATACTAGTTTAATCTTGACTCAGGGCTTTACTCTCCGTGATAAATGCAATTGATCTCTTCTCAGCCCAAGTCTGGCGAGTGTTGTAAGAATCAAAGAAGCCAACATGACCACCGTTCACTGGGGCCTCAAAAGTAATTAGGCCGTTCTCTTCATTCACCCCAGAGGGATAACATTCTGGTCCAAGAAAAGGGTCGTCTTTTGCGTTAACTATCAGTGTTGGAACAGAGATTTTACCCAGCTTAGGCAGTGAGCTGCACTTTTGCCAATAATCTTTCTCATCGGAGAATCCGTGAAAGGGCGCTACAAAAGTTCGATCAAACTCTTCTATAGTGTCGACGCGGTCCAGCAAATCAATATCGTATTCCAGGGGAAACTGCCGAGCTTTCAATTTAATCTTTTCTTTCATTGAACTTAAGAATCTCTTTTCATATCCTCTATGAAAAAATCTGGCTAAGGCTCTAGCGCTGGAAGTCATGTCTATTGGAGCTGAAATGGATATGACTTTAGAGAGAATATCTTTAAGGCTTTTTCGGTTCTCACTTGCGTAAAGAAGGGTTAAGTTTGCGCCAAGGCTAAATCCAATTAAAATAATTTTTGAGTAACCTTGGGTAGACACCGCGTGTTCACACACAGTATTCAAATCATCTGTACAGCCAGCATGGTATAACTTAGCTGACTTGTTTATCTCTTCGCTACAGCCACGCAAATTCCATCCCAGAGAATCCCAGCCATTAGCATTTAGAGCATTAGACATGCCTGTCATATAGGACCTGGAATAATTTCCCTCCAGGCCATGACATAAAATAGCCAAATTCTTCTTTGCTGATGGCGTGCAATGAGACCAGTTTAAATCCAGAAAATCTCCATCTGGAGTAGAGATTCTTTCGCTTATAATGGAGGCATGTTGCTCGGCTTTGCGAAAACCAGCTAGCAAGGTCTGCACATGCCCTGACCTGAGAAGCAAAGGAGGTTTAAATCCATAACATGGCTTGTCCAGGACACCGCAGGGCACTTTTAGTCTCCCTCCAAGGCAACTTCCTTGGCAATAGCTGCCACTTCACTAGAATCTGAAGTGCCTCTCTTCACAAATGAACCAACCGCAAGTGTGTTTTCTATCAGGGAAACATTTTTCAATTCTTTCCCGAAAAGCTCATTCCCATAGGAAACTGTTTCACTCATAAAAGCCTGCCCTGAGTTGGGGAGACGGGCTTGCCTGCAGGTAACTCGCAATTGCCAACACAGCTGGCACAACTACAGTAGGCTCCTAAGATAACTCCATAAGACATGTGTCCTATTAAACTAACTATTACCAGGCTGATTCCTCCAATATTGCTACTGAAAAAACCAGCTCCGGTCATGGGCATACAGAAAAGCTGTGACACCAGCCAGAGAATTATTCCCCAGATCGCTCCTTTCTGAATTAAATGTCCCGGTAACCGCGGAGAGAGAACCAATCCGAACACTAGAGGAGAAACTACTGCACCAATAAAATAGAACACAGCCAGCCCCATAGAAGGATTGTTGCCTATAGCCATGCCAATTAAAGAGGCAATATCAATTCGTTGGCCTATCATCTTGGGCATGCCCTGATACATCAACGTGGTGAGAACAGCGGTTCCCATAATTCCTCCGGCAATGGAGAGTGTAAGAGAGAGTTTTTTCGATTTATCAACTCTCAGAAATTCTGCTTTGAATCGGTCGTTCTATCTTTAAAAATCAGACAAAGCTGATTGTAAATGGTGGACCAGTTTCGAACAGACTTCCACTTCTGAGAAATATTTCTAACATTGAGAAAAACGATTTTCAATAGAGAATCGTCGTTTCTGAACTGCCTTCTATTTTTGATGTTTTTCTTGATAACGGAATTTTAGACTCTCTTCCAGGGTAGCTTCTTTCTTCGATTTCTTCATGCGTTTTCTCCTAATTTCAACTTTACTAGTTTAGGAAAAAACTCTCTCTATTCATAATCCCGAGTAAATATCAGCTGCTGCAGGCTTGAGTAATTAATTCTTCAAACCATCATAAGAATCGAAAGGCACACAAACATTCACCCTCAGCTTAAGAACTGGGTATAGCCCGCTTATAGAAAAATCTTCGTTCAATACCATTCTAGAAATCGAATCTCGTATCTCTGGGGCAGCAAGAAATAATTCTCCAAATCCGATAGTAGTGGCGTCATCCAGAAAAAGTCCTTCAAAGCGCTCATCGACCAGTTCGAGCGGACCTTCTGAACTACTATTAACTGCAGAAAGCTCAAACGATTTCAAGACCGCGATCCTTTTAGGTTCTCCCTGACCAGCTAGAATAAATTCCAAATCATGCGATATTACCACAACCGACTTATCCCATAAGTCTAAAAACGTGGCGATCTGTATAACTTTCTTCGAAAACAAATCAAGTCGACCACCAATGCGATAGCCTTCGACTCTACCACCCCAAGTATGTAAACCCTCTTTCTCAGGACCAGTCATAGCTAAAATACTAGAACTGAAATTCATTAAAAACCCTCTCCTCTTCTACCATGGAGCCTAAAGTATAGCAGAAGCTGATATAAAATTCTTCTCCATCGGCAACCTATAAGTCTCTTTATTCTAAAGGTATATACGCCATCTACTTTTAATTCCGGCTTTTCTAGGAATTAATTAGCTTGGTAATTTAAACCACTTAATATCTAATTGTTTAAAACAATAAATAAAAACTGAACTTTTTTGCTCTACTAGTGATTTTTGCTAACACTCCGTGTAGAACTTTTCACTTTTAGCAGGACAGGTTATCTAACCCCTTTGTTTTATATTTTTAAACTCACGAAACTAAAAACTCTTTGTCTTCAAGCTGGTCAAAATAAGGATGAATCACATGAAAAGTAGCTACATAAATCACAAATATTTACCTCTCACACTACTCCTTTTACATGGAATCTTTGGGTGCGGAAGCGGAAGCAACAGCGACGAAGGGCAGGACCCAGTGGTCTCCATGGAAGACAGTCTGGAGGAAAGCAATGAAATTTTTACAGAAGGAAATGACGAACAACTTCTAACTGACTTTTCTCCGATCACTGGAGACTGGAGTGGAGTTCTCACTCAACAAAGCGAAGTTTGTAGTGATGGCTCGAGCTCTTTCAGCAGGGTTGAAAGTGAGACAATCCAAGCTGATTTTATGATAATCGGCGCAGATGACTTTGGTCAGTCAGGAACACTAAGGTTCCAGAACTGCCTCTACAATGGAATACGAGGAACTATTTTTGAAATAGAATTTCAAACCTCAGATGACGGCTGTCCTGAGGCGGTCGAATTTTTAAATATCGGTGGTGACACACTGACTGCAGTCACTCGGCCTGCTCCACCTGAAGTTGATCCTGGGGCTTCCTTAACCTGCAGCAGAACTTTTGTAGGTGAAGTGGTTCGTCAGTAGAAGCACTTCCTAAAAATAGCAAACTCTCGATTTGGTGTTAGGTAAACCAAATCGAGAGTTCTTGAATCTATTCTATAGCCAGCTAAGAAGTTATTTGTAGAGCGAAGCAATTCCTGCAACTGCTTTCTTTAGCCTGGCTACTGAGCTCGAATCTGCTCCTTGCTTTGCTTTCATGGCTGCGACCATAACTTCATGGTGACTGGCTAGGCTAGATAGATACTTGCTCTGGTCGGCTTTAGCATCTGCCGGTTGCTTAACTCTCTGGGCCAAAAAATAGTCTGAAACCATCTCGATAATTTTCTCGGCGTGCTGTTCCTTGACCACCACCCATCTAGTTCTCTGATTCACTGACTGCGCATCAGACTTACCAGAAAGCTCATTAATTAGTTTAATTGCCTTTTCTATAGTCGTAATATTCTCCTCAAGCTCAGAAACCCGAGCCGCGTCATCAAATATTCCACAAGGCACCTGGCAATGAGCGAAAACATGTGTAGGCAAAAACAAGAACATGAAAAAAGCGAGGACAAAGGCTGATTTTCTCATTTAGTAAACTCCAATCAAAAGGTTTCAATTTTCAGCAGTTTAGAGTAGTTCTCTAGCTGTTAAATTAGTTAAAGTATGAACTGGTTTTTTTCCGAATAATCAATAGCTTAGAAATAATGACCGAGTCCAATAACTCTCAAACAATCGCCGACAACTTCCGCCGCTGGGGATATTTACAAGCCAATCTTGATGTTTTTGGTAGGTTGGCGCCGACCCCTCACAAATACCTAGACGAAGCCTCTGGCTCAGAAGCAGAGAAACTTAGAGAAATTTACTGCGGCAAGATTGGTGCCGAGTTCATGCACATACCAATTCCTGAGCGCGCGGAGTGGGTGGCAGCTCGTATGGAAGAGCTTAATCCCAATCTCGAAGACAAGTTCATCTTCGAAAGAATCATGAAAGCCGAGCTTTTGGAAAAGTTCATTCATACCCGTTACGTGGGTAACAAACGCTTTTCGCTAGATGGTCTAGCAATGATGATTCCACTAATGGATTCAATTCTTGAGCAAGCGGGACAGCATGGTTTCACAACGGTGATGATCGGAATGAGTCACCGGGGTCGCTTGAATACGATGGTTCATATTGTTGGAACCAAACCGATGAATATCTTTGCTGGGTTTGAAGATGTAGATCCTAGAAGTGTTCTAGGAAGTGGTGATGTAAAGTACCATAAAGGTGCAACTGGCCCTTACACGACACAAGCTGGGAAAACCATTAATGTTCATCTTGCTTCTAACCCCAGTCACTTGGAAGCCATCAACCCTGTAGTGATGGGAAGAACGCGTGCTCGTCAAAGAAGAATAGGTGACCGCAGAGGAAGAAAAGTCTTAGCTATCGTTCTACATGGTGATGCTGCATTTGCAGGACAGGGAATAAATGCAGAGACCCTAAACTTCATGGGCATTGATGGTTTTGATATTGGCGGGACGGTTCATATCGTGGTCAATAACTTGGTTGGCTTTACTGCTAAACCCCAATCTCTTTACGGTCAAAAGTTCTGTACCAATGTTGCAAAAAGACTTCCCGTTCCTATTTTTCATGTCAACGGTGAGTTTCCTAAAGAAGTAATTAAGACCGGAGCAATGGCAATGGACTATCGCTCGAAGTTCAAGACCGATGTGGTTATTGACTTGATCGGTTACCGTCGATACGGGCACAGCGAAATTGATGACCCAACTCTTACCCAGCCTGTTCTTTATGAAAAAATTGTTTCACATCCCTTACTATATCAAAGGTTTGGTGAAGACATTGGCCTAACGGAAGAACAAGTCAAAACTCATGAGTCCTCCTACATAGAAGAACTGGATGCGGCTCTTGAACGTGGGAGAAAAATTGAAAAGCAACCTTCATTAGCACAGCTGCCAGAGCACTGGGACAGTTACGTCGGTGAGTTTTACTCCCCTGAATTGGAAGTTGATACCTCCGTAGCTGAGGACGTCATTGAAAAAATAGCTAAATGCGTTTCAACTCTACCAGAAGGTTTCAAACAACACCGAAAACTCGGACGAGGACTGACAGATCGACTAAAAATGGGCATGGCTGAAAAACCAATAGACTGGGGCATGGCCGAACAGTTGGCCTTTGGCTCACTACTTTGGGAATCCGTCCCAGTTAGGTTAGTGGGTCAGGACAGTAGACGAGGAACGTTTAACCATCGCCAATCGGTTAACTTTGATATCGAAAGCGCTGAAGAATATATGCCTCTTCGCAACCTTCACCCAGACCAAGGGACTTTTGATGTTTTCGACTCAATGCTCTCAGAGGCTGCAGCTCTTGGTTTTGAATATGGTTATAGCCGAGAATACCCTGATGGTTTAGTTCTTTGGGAAGCTCAGTTTGGAGACTTTGCTAACGGTGCTCAAATAATTTTTGACCAATTTATTAGTGCAGCAGAAGATAAGTGGCATTTACTCTCAGGTGTAGTGATGCTTCTACCTCATGGTTATGAAGGACAAGGCCCTGAACACTCGAGTGCTAGAGTAGAAAGGTTCTTACAATTATGCGCTGAGGATAATATGCAAGTGGTTTATCCTTCCACGGCTTCCCAATATTTTCATGTTTTAAGACGTCAAGTACTTAGACGTTGGAGAAAACCTCTCGTTGTATTTACTCCAAAGAGTATGCTCAGAAATCCTGCAGCAGCAAGTGAACGCTCTGAGTTTACTGATGGTGGCTTCAAGAACGTATTGGATGACCAACCGGGCTTTGAAAATGCAACTAGAATTATCTTTTGCTCCGGCAAAATAGTTCATGAACTTAGAAAAGAAAGAGAGAAAAAAGGCGCCAATGACGTTGCTGTTGTTAGCTTGGAACAGATGTATCCGTTTCCTGAACAGGAAATTAGAGAGTTGCTTGCGAAGTATGAAAACTACCAGTCAATAACCTGGGTTCAAGAAGAACCATCTAATATGGGTGCACTATTCTACGTGAGACCATTGCTTGAGAGAATAGCTGGAGGCAAACCTGTTTCGACTGTAAGAAGGTCTGAAAGTGCTAGTCCCTCTACTGGTTCCCCTAAAGCTCATGCTCTAGAACAAGAGGCTATATTAAAAATGGCTTTCGCAAAGCATACGACAACAGCAAGCTAAAACTCTCCAATGGACTACAACCTCGAGCTGGCCGAAAAATTACCGGCGCAAGTTCTGTTCGGGACCAGCTCTTGGACCTATCCGGGTTGGAAAGGCTCAGTATACAGTCGCGACTACAAGAGTGAAAAAGCTTTTAAGGCGGGCAGCCTGGAAGAGTATTGTCAATTTCCTTGGTTTAGAACTGTTGGCATCGATAGCAGTTTTTACGGACCACTCAAAGAAAAGACCCTAGCGAACTACAGCAAACAAGTTCCAAACAATTTCAAATGGGTTTCCAAGGTTTGGGAGCGAATTACCATCCCAGTATTCCCCAAGCATGCTCGCTATGGCTCAGCAGCCGGCAAAACTAATCCTGACTTCCTTTCCTCTGCATTATTCAACAGAGAAGTCTTGGGCCCCTACAAAGACAATCCATCTTTCAAAAAACACTGTGGCCCAATGGTTTTCCAGTTTCAAAACATAACTGGAGAAATGAGTTCCAAGTCAGATATCTTCTTTGATAAACTGGACCGCTTCTTATCAAAAATCGATCCCAGTTTTAATTATGCTACCGAAATTAGAAATAAGAACTTTCTGGTAGCCGACTACTTCTCAATATTGAACAAAAATTCAGCGACCCATTGTTTCAACCATTGGAGCTACATGCCTCCACTGATTGACCAAATGAAGGCTGCAGCAATGGCTGGTGGCTTGAGGGCTCCATTTTTTGTGGCAAGAATTCTTACTCCTCTTGGGTTAAACTATGGAGAAGCCGTTGGTAAGTTTCAACCTTACGACAACATTAAGCTAAAAAATCAGTCGATGAGAGAAGACGTTGTTCGCTTAGCCAAGCGTGCCATCGAGAAAAAATCAAAAGCCTACATCATAGTAAACAATCGCTCAGAAGGTCATTCTCCTGGTACTATTTCAGAAATTGGCTCAGACCTCGTCACAAACCAAGCTTAATCGGTTTAAGCTTTCGTAATTAAAAGAGTTTTTTTAGCGTCAGAGTGCATGCAACCAGGCATAACAAGCTAAACAGGTTTTTAGATCAATCACCTGAAATATCAATATGAACCGAAATCTCTCAAGGGTGAAGTTGTGTCTGACTTACTTGCGGCAGAAAATGGAAATAAGAAAAGTGATACGAAGCCAACTCAGAGCTCCGGCAATCGGCTATCTCTTCCTCAAAAAACTTTCCCTCTCTTAATTAACAGTGACACTCAAGTAGATCCATTGCTCAATCAATTTAATCTAAAATACAAAGGAATGTCTCCTGATAAACTCTTTGACGCCCATATATCAATTGTTGGATTTGGCACACCTTCCCAAATAGAGGCTGGGCAAAAAATAACAAACAAAGCGATACAGGAACTAAGCCGAGATGAATTCAGACAATACCTAAAACATTCACTGAGTCATCATCACGTACTCGCTTCGGTTGGCCGAGGAGAGTACAGACACTACAGAGTAGACCAAGAAGCTCCACGAAAGCTTTCAGATTTTCCAATCCTTCAAGAACTTTTTACCAGTTTGATCTCAAAAGAAGAAATGAATGAACTAAGACCTTCATTTCAAATGCTCGATAAATCAATCGAAGAGCTTGCTGGGGCCAGTAAGGGAACAGGAAATCCCTATCTAGGGTTTCGCTGGCCAGGAACTCCTGGTGTATTTCTTAAAACCCGTGAAAGCTCGATAGTGGCAAACGAACTCTCCCATTCTGCATTTGAATCAATATTTTCAAAAAACCCTAAAATGCAATCATATCTGGGCAAAGCTTCTCCAGACCATCTTTATTCTGGCACCCTTAAACAAATCAATGAACTCGTTTCAGATACTGCGTCGTTGAACTACAACGCCGATCTAAGTGACCCAGAGGTGGAGCGACAGGTTAGAAAAGAGATTGAGAGAATATATAGCATAGGCCTTAACTACAGTTTACCCAAAGATCGCTATCAAGAACTGCTTGGAGACCAGTCCTTTGAGGTGGTTCGGGACTCGTATTTCATGACAACCCGTTTCATGGTTGAAAGCGTCAGGGATATTTTGATTTCAAAGGATATTCCAGACCTTGAAGTCATAGAGAGAACAACTGTTCCGCCATACGTTCAGACTTCTCGGGAATTCTATCAAGCTAGGGAAGCTTCAACGGCTCAAATTGATAATTTCACGATAGAAGATCTTGAGCTTATCAGACTAAGGTATAGAGAACAGGCTAAGGAAAGTCTTAGGGAGGTGATGTCTCTAAAGCAAGAGGTAGACTTGGGCTTAGAGCAGATTGTTAAAGTTGCGGACGGAACAAAAGCAAGTCAGGAAGATATCGAACTAGCTCAAACTTTCTTAAAGAAGTTTGAATTCTACAACGGAGAGATCGACGGAATCTGGGGCTCTCAGTCAAAAGAGGCTGCAAAAGATCTAATTCTTAGCACTAAGGTTAGTACAACTCTAAATAGAAGAGCACTTCCATCAATAGATAATCTTCCTTCCAACTAATTCACTAACGAACTCGCTGAGATTTTTGATTTTTTTCACAGTTTCAACTACTTATCAATTCCAAGCTTGCCGAGAAGATAAACAATGATTATTGAACAACTAGCAGCAAAGAAATTCTTAAGGTTCAGCAGATGAGCAAAAAATATGTACCCGACATTTTAAAGAAATACCAAACTGGTGAGAAGTTGGTGATGGTCACAGCTTATGACTATACTTTTGCCAGTCTTTTCGACCATGCCGGCGTAGATATGCTTCTAGTTGGGGATTCATTGGGAAATGTGGTTCAGGGTAAAGAAAGCACTCTTGCCGTAACTGTTGAACAAACTATTTATCACTCCGAGCAAGTAGCTCGCGCTGCCAAATCTGCTCTTGTTATCGCAGATATGCCCTTTATGTCTTATCAGCTTAACGCCGAAGAGGCTCTTCGCCAGGCCGGAAATATAATGAAAGAGTCCGGAGTTGGTGCCGTCAAGCTTGAAGGAGGCCAAAAAGTTAAGGAAGCCATTGAAAAAATAACCTCTGCTGGAATCCCTGTAGTTGGTCATGTTGGCTTAACCCCACAATCAATTCATCAAACTGGACTCAAAGTTCAAGGTAGAAAATCTAAAGATGAGAAAAGAGTAATAGAAGATGCTCGGGCTGTTGAAGCAGCTGGAGCATTTTGTGTAGTGCTCGAAGGAATCCCAGAAGACCTTGCTAGACGTGTTACTAAAGAACTTTCAATACCAACAATTGGTATTGGCGCTGGAGTTCATTGTTCTGGGCAAGTGCTTGTGATGCACGACTTACTTGGACTCAAGCCTGTAGGTAACGATTTTAGTCCTAAGTTTGTTAAGAAATATACGGATCTGCGAGAAGCTGTTCTTTCAGCTGCAAAACAGTTTATTTCTGAAGTTGAAGACGGCCAATTCCCTACTGAAGAACACAGCTACGGCAGTAGTAAAGCTCTAAAAGCTGTAAAGTAGAGCTACCTTAACACTCTCCCAAGTAATGCTTGTTAAATAAATCTAGCTAAATCCGTCAGTATCCAGAGGAAACCTAACCCATGTAGACAATTCGATTTCTCTTCCTGTTAGATAAATTTCAGGATCGGCAAATCAAAATAGATTTGCCTAGAACTAGGGCATTTAGATCAGCCGTTCCAACTGTTAGTTAGATTCTTGAGCCAAATAGTCAACAGCTCTCCCTTTACTTACCTAACCTATCCACCAAACTCTAACTCCAAGGTCAGAAATAATTGCTGCCCAAGGGCTTTTTCCGCTTTTTTTTGAAACTCTATCCTTGCCAAGATACTCTACAGTTGTTTGTCTTATCTGGTGGTTAGGTAAGTTGTAGACCATAATAACTTTCACAACCTAAGTTTTCAGCAAATTTCATAAAGGGGAATATTACTATGTCTTTTAACCTCGTCGATCACGTAAAGGGTGCTATCGGACAAGCAATTATGTCTAAGTTAGCCGGCTCTTTGGGCGTCAGCGAAACTGGTGTCACAAGTGCAATGGATTCAGCTATCCCATCTCTACTGGGAGCAATGATGAACAAGAGCTCTGCCCAAGGCGGTTCTTCTGAACTTCTTGATTTCATTGGTAAACAAGATTTTGGAAACCTACTAGGTGGTGAAGTTGGAGATTTACTAAGCGGTGGAGCTAAAACTGACGCTATCACCAAGTCTGGTAACGGAATTCTTGAATACCTTTTGGGTGGAAGTAAAGCTACTAACGGCTTTATGGAAACTTTTGGAAAGTTCACTGGCATGGGAACACAAAGCGGAGGAGGTCTTCTAAAGATGGCTGCGCCATTTATCATGAGCACAGTTGGACACCATATCAAGTCACAAGCTTTAGATGCTGTTGGACTTTCAAGATTCTTTGGCGAACAAAAAAGCAACATCATGGCCGGCATACCGTCAGCTCTTACTGGAAACCTAGGACTAGCTGCTGGCGGTTCCTCTGGATCCACTGGAGCTAAAGTTGCTAGTTCTGGAGGTTCCGCTTCAACTGGTGGTTCTTCTTCAGGAGGAGCTAAAGTTAGCGGAGGTGGCGGAGGAGGAGGCCTGCCTGGCTGGCTCCTACCTTTGATACTGGCACTTGCTGCTCTTTTCCTTCTTAGGTCCTGCTTCTGTGGTTCCGCAAGCGTACCAGGGGGAGACCTAGTGGGTGGAGTCGGAGATACGATGAAATCAGGAATTGGGGCTGTTGGCGATGTTGCTGGTGGTGCTGCCGATATGGTTGGCGACGTAGCTGGCGGAGCTGCTGATATGGCTAAAGATGCTGCTGGAGCTGTCGGTGATGTAGCTGGCGGAGCTGCCGACATGGTTGGCGATGCTGCCGGAGCTGTTGGTGACGTAGCTGGCGGAGCTGCTGACATGGTTGGCGATGCTGCCGGAGCCATGGGTGACGCCGCTCAGGGTGCAATGGACAAAGCTGGCGATGCTGTTGCTAGTCTTGGAAGTCTGACTCTTCCTGGTGGTCAAACTATTGAAACACCAGAAGGTTCATTCACAACTAAAGTTGCTGAATATCTTGGTAGCTCTGGAGCTTCCACTGAGCCAGTTAACTTTGACTTTGACGGAGTTAACTTCCAAACAGGATCAGCAAACATTACGGCTGAATCAATGAGACAGTTAAACAACTTGGCTTCATTGATGACTGCTTATCCTAATTCAGCAATCAGAGTTGAAGGTCATACTGACAACACTGGTAATGCTGCAGCAAACAAAACTTTATCTGAGAAAAGAGCTGCTTCTGTTAAGCAAACTCTTATGGATAAAGGAATTGCTGGAGATAGACTTGAGTCAGCTGGTTTTGGTCAGGAGAGCCCAATTGCTTCGAATGACACAGACGAAGGTCGTGCTCAAAACAGAAGAGTATCAGTAGTTATTACTAGAAAGTAAGCACTCCCTGATAATCTAAAATAGAAAGGCCGGCTGCCATAAAAGCAGCCGGCTTTTTTTATAAGCCTTCATCAAGCTCTTTTCTTAGTTTCGACAAGAATCATTTGAACACCTACCTAAAGGACCTTTTTCCACCTAATTAAGTGTCAGTATTCCATACCCATTGCGATTCTTGACTTAGTCCAGAATTGGCTCTAGAAACTCCCCTTCGCTCAGTTTAGGAAAATCCTAAACTTAACCTGTTCTATTTAAACATCTGATGTTGAAAAAGTTCGAAACAGATCTTCGAGATAAGGGACTGCAAGTAACCGCCCAAAGACTGGCAGTTATGGAGGCTGTTTCAATCAACCCTCACTCAAGTAGCGAACAAATACTTCAAACCGTTAATAAGCAAATTGGCAGCATTTCAAAACAAGCTGTTTACGATGCTTTGGAAGCTTTATCCAAAAACGATTTAATTCGAAAAATTCAGCCTGCAGGCTTCCCTGCAATTTACGAAGACAGAGTTGGTGATAACCATCATCACGCCATTTGTAGGAAGTGTGGCAAAACAACTGATATCGATTGCGCCGTAGGCAGTGCGCCTTGTTTAGAAATACCAAAATCCAGTGGCTTTCAAGCCGATGAGGCTGAGGTAGTTTTTTGGGGTCATTGTAAGGACTGCAAATAGTTATAATTTAAATTTAAACTTTAAATGCAAAAAAGGAGAAAAAAATGAGTAAAATGAAAAGTTCTGGAGGGTGCCCTGTTACTGGTGCTGGTTCTAAGTGTCCGGTTGGCGGCGGGCAAAGAAATAAAGACTGGTGGCCAGAGCTGCTCAATTTACAAGTTCTTCGCCAACACTCTGAACTCTCAGACCCAATGGAAAAAGATTTTGACTACTTGAAAGAGTTCAAATCTTTAGACCTCGAAGCAGTAAAAAAAGATCTGCAGCAACTTATGACTGACAGCCAGGACTGGTGGCCAGCAGACTATGGACATTATGGGCCATTTTTTATCAGAATGGCTTGGCACGTTGCTGGAACATACAGAACCAGTGATGGAAGAGCCGGTAGTTCTCAAGGACTCCAAAGATTCGCGCCAACGAACAGCTGGCCAGATAACGCCAACCTAGACAAAGCAAGAAGACTTCTTTGGCCAATCAAACAAAAGTATGGCCGAAAAATTTCTTGGGCTGATTTGTTTATTTTATGTGGCAACATGGCCCACGAATCAATGGGATTCAAAACCTTCGGCTTTGGCGGAGGTAGAGAAGATATTTGGGAACCAGCCGAAGACATTTACTGGGGTGAAGAAACAGAATGGCTAGGTAACAAAGAGCGTTACAGCGGTGGTCGAGAAAGTTCTGGTCCAGAGGGTCTTGCCAGACCACTAGCTGCCGTTCATATGGGTCTAATTTATGTTAACCCTGAAGGGCCAAATGGCGAACCTAATCCAATGGATTCCGCTAGGGATATCAGAGTCAGTTTCGGGAGAATGGCGATGAACGACGAAGAAACTGTCGCTCTAATCGCTGGTGGGCACACATTTGGTAAATGCCATGGTGCTGCTCCAGATAGCAATGTTGGAAAAGAACCAAACGCTACAGGAATCGAAGAACAAGGCTTTGGGTGGAAAAACGAACACCTGTCAGGGCACGGCGTAGACACTATAACAAGCGGCCTTGAGGGAGCCTGGACTGCGAATCCAATTAAATGGGATTCAGGGTATTTTGACATGCTCTTTAAATATAAGTGGGAAAAAATGAAATCCCCTGCAGGTGCCTGGCAGTGGTACGCAGTGGACCAAGAAGACCTGGATCATGCACCTGAAGTGGATGGATCAGGTAAGAAAGTTCCAACAATGATGGCCACGACTGATATCGCCTTAATTACCGACCCGGAATACTTAAAAGTGTCTAAGAAGTTCCATGATGACCATGAGTACTTTGCGGATGCCTATGCCCGAGCCTGGTACAAGCTTACGCACAGAGACATGGGGCCAATTAAGAGATATCTTGGGGTGGACGTCCCTTCAGAGGTTCTAGCTTGGCAAGACCCGCTTCCCGAAGCGAAATCCCCTTCCCTTTCGGATGCGGACGTTTCTTCACTAAAAGAAAAGCTTTTAGGTTGCGGACTAACAGTTGGGCAGCTTGTGAACACAGCCTGGGCCTCTGCTTCAACTTTTAGAAATTCTGACCGAAGAGGCGGAGCTAATGGTGCAAGGTTAAGACTTGAACCACAAAAAGATTGGCAAGCTAACGATCCGGAACAGCTTTCCAAAACTCTGGAGATTCTTGAAGGCATTAAGAAGGATTTCGGTAAAGAGGTTTCAATAGCTGACTTGATAGTTCTTGGTGGCTGTGCAGCAATTGAGAAAGCAGCTAAAGACGCTGGTCACAGTGTGTCTGTGCCGTTTACTGCTGGTAGAGTTGATGCCGCTGATGAGCATACAGATGTCGAGTCATTTGAGCCGCTTGAGCCAGAAGCTGACGGTTTTAGAAATTATATGAAAATGGTCTACACCGTTCCGGCTGAATCACTACTTGTCGACAAAGCCCATCTTCTGACTCTTACTCCTCCAGAAATGACTGTTTTGGTCGGTGGAATGCGGGTCCTTGGAGCTAACAATGCCGGCAATAAGGAAGGTGTCTTCACGGACAAAGTAGGTGTTCTCACGAATGACTTTTTCATCAATCTTTTAGACATGTCGACAGAGTGGAAACCTCTAGACGATATGAATCAAAAGTTTGAAGGAATTAGCCGTAAAGACGGAAAAGCTAAGTGGAGTGCTAGCAGAGTTGACCTTATCTTTGGTCACAACCATGAGCTTAGAGCCTTAGCTGAGGTTTATGCTTCCAATGATGCCAAAACCAAGTTTGTTGAAGATTTCGTAGCAGCTTGGGGCAAAGTGATGGAGTTAGACCGCTTCGACTTAAACCCAGCTTATAATTAGAGCGGGTTATTCTATTTATACTCAAGAGCATACCCGAAAAATCAGGGTATGCTCTTGTTTCAGTCATGTATATACTCAAAGCAAACTAGCTGACCAGGCTCCTATAGTCTAAACTGACTCCATGACATCAAAACAAATAGCATCAAGCCTCGAAGAGATTGCTACGTTACTAGAACTCCAGGGTGCCAATACCTTTAGAATTAGAGCATTCAACAATGCCTCAAGAATACTTCGTAGCCTTGAGGCCGACCTAGAAACATTTGTAAGAGACGCCAGTGATGGCAAAGTAAAAGGAATTGGACCTGCACTGAGTGGAGATATAGAGGCTCTTTATGAAACCGGAGAGCTTCCATTCCTAGATGAGCTAAGAGACAGTTTTCCCGAAAGCCTGCTAGAAATTCTTAATATTCCTGGCCTAGGTGCAAAAAAAGTTAAAGCTCTCTATGAGCAGTTAGAAATTGAATCAATCGATGAACTTGAGCAAGCCTGCAAGGATGAACAGCTAGCTCAGCTGAAAGGCTTTAGTAATAAGACTGAGAAAAATATCATAGAAGCCATTGAGCGCTATAGAAACTTTAGTAGCCAGTTTCTTTTCCGAGATGCTTTTGCTCGTTCAACTCCACTTCTTAAAGCTCTTAAGAAAACTGGCTTGGCTGAAGAGATTGAAGTTGCAGGTTCTCTTCGGAGAGCCAAGGAAGTTGTAAAAGATATCGACATTATCGCAACCTCTACGAAACCGAAAAAGCTAATGGAAGCCTTCGTAGGGCTTGAAGGTGTAATTCAAGTAATAGCCCATGGAGAAACTAAGTCTTCCATTTTACTTGAAGACGGGTTGGCAGTGGACTTGAGAGTAGTTACAAAAAAGGAATTCCCTGCTGCTCTACTTCATTTTACAGGCAGCAAAGAGCACAACACGGTCCTTAGAAGTATTGCTATAAAAAAGAATTTAAAGCTAAACGAATATGGACTATTCAAAGGAGAAAAAGCTCTTGGTCTAAAGTCCGAAGAAGAAATATATAAGAAGCTCGACCTTTGCTGGGTACCACCAGAGCTAAGAGAAGACTTAGGTGAAATAGACCGAGCCACTAAGCTGCTTGAAAAAGACAAGACTTTTCCAGAACTTCTTAAAGTTAAAGATCTAAAAGGCATTCTACACGCTCATTCCACTTACTCTGATGGTGAGCACACTCTTGAAGAGATGGCTAAGGCTTGTAAAGCAGCTGGTTACCAATACTTGGGTATTACTGACCACTCCCAAACAGCAGCCTATGCTGGGGGGCTAAAGCCTGCAGCGATCAAGAAGCAACATAAAGAAATTGATGAGCTAAACAAAAAACTCGCCCCTTTTAAAATTCTTAAAGGAATTGAAAGTGATATCTTGGCTGACGGCTCACTGGACTACTCAAAGAAAGTGCTAGAGAGCTTCGATTTTATTATCGCCTCTGTTCATTCTCAATTTACTCTGTCTGAAAAAGATCAAACCAAAAGGATTATCAAAGCAGTAAGTAACCCGTTTACTACTATCCTTGGCCACCCCACTGGCAGACTTCTATTAAAGCGTGATGGCTATGACTTGAATATTCCGGCTGTCATTGATGCTTGTGCTGAACATGGAGTAGCAATTGAAATTAATGCCAATCCAAGGCGTCTAGACTTAGACTGGCGTTTTGCAGCTAAAGCTAAAAGCTTAGGGGTTAGCATACCAATCAATCCGGATGCTCACTCAACTGAGGGCATTTCCCATGTTGCATTTGGAGTTAATGTAGCAAGGAAAGCCGGATTGACTAAGAAAGACTCTCTCAGCTGTCTTAGCCTGAAGAAGATCGAAGAACATTTCGAATCTCGGAGAACCTAATGTCCAGAGTCTCCAAGGCCGAACTGAAAAAGAAAGCTAGCTTAGTCAACAGACGGTTAACCAAAGAGCATCCCGACGCACATTGCGCACTAGACTTTGAAAACCCGCTCCAGCTTTTGGTTGCCACAATTTTATCGGCACAGTGCACTGACGAGAGAGTAAACAAAGTCACAAAGGAGCTCTTTAAAGAATTTAAAACTCCAGAAGATTACCTAAATAAGCCTCACAAAAAACTCGAGACGATGATCAACTCTACTGGTTTCTTTCGAATGAAAGCGAAAAACATTAGAGGAGCAATGAAAACCATAGTGGAACAACATGACAGCAAAGTTCCAAAAACGATGAAAGAACTTCATGCCCTACCAGGTGTAGGAAGAAAAACTGCTAATGTCGTTTTAGGAAATAGTTTTGGAATTCCAGGCTTACCAGTAGACACTCATGTCACCAGACTATGTAATAAACTTGGTCTTACTAAAGATAAAGATGCTGTAAAAATAGAATATCAATTAAACGATCTTTTAAGAAAAGAGCATTGGACGATGTTTAGCTTAAGGCTAATCTTTCATGGTCGAAGAGTTTGTAAGGCTAGAAAGCCAGACTGTGAAAACTGCTGCCTAAGCGATATTTGTTCCTTTCCGGGATAAACCTATGGATAGACTTGACCACACGGCTATTACAGTAAGTAACATTGACCAGTCAGTTAGTTGGTATCAAGGTAGCTTTGACTGCCAGGTTCTTTATAAGACCGAAACCGAGGCTATGCTCGAGTTCGAAAACGTAAAGCTTCAGTTACTACTTCCCAGCCAACGCCCGTCTCACCTAGCCTTCAGAAAAAATGATGCTGATACTTACGGCACTCTTAAGAAAAATAAGGATGGATCTAGATCCTGTTTCATCTCTGATTCAACAGGAAATTTGGTTGAGGTAATTGCCTTCGAGGATGAAGATTGAAAGCTCTCGTAACCGGATCTTCAGGTCTTGTAGGAAAAGCTTTCATTGAAAGCTGTAGTGAAAAAAACACAGATCCCATTAAAATGGTGCGCTCCGAGCCTAAGCTTTCAGGGGACTCTAGCACTCATCTTTGGAAACCACTTGAAGTAGTTAAGGACTTACCAAAAGCTGATGCTGTCGTGCATCTTGCTGGAGAAGGAATTCTTGGACTTTGGTCTCAAGCTAAAAAAGAACGAATGACTAAAAGTCGAGTCGAATCCACTAAAAACCTCTGCAGAAGTCTGATTGAATCAGGCTCTATACCTAAAGTATTTGTTTGTGCCAGTGGTATCGGAATTTATGGCAGTAGAGGAGATGAGATTCTTACTGAGCAAAGTAGACTAGAAGATGATCTCTATCTTTCTAAACTAGCTCAAGACTGGGAAGACGCTTGCTCAGAGATTAAAGATGTGGGAACCCGTGTAGTGAATTTGAGAATTTCGGTAGTCCTTAGTCCGAAAGGCGGTGCTCTTCAAAAAATGTTACCCGCTTTTCGCCTAGGTCTTGGAGGTCCACTTGGTAGTGGCAACCAGTGGATGAGTTGGATTAGTCTTGAGGACCTGGTTAAGGTTATTCATTTTTCAATTGAGAACGAATCTCTCGAAGGCCCTATCAATGTCTGTAGCCCCGGGACTGTAGACAATAATACCTTCGCCAAAGCTCTTGGTAGCAAGTTAGGTAGACCCACATTCTTCAGAGTTCCTGAGTTTGTATTAAAAACGGTCGCTGGAGAAATGGCTCAAAATACTTTTTTAATTAGCAACAGGGCAGAGCCTCGATTGCTTACTGAATCTGGTTTTAAGTTCAGTCACCCTACATTAGAGGATTATTTCAACACCGCCTCACTATGAAGAACTTCCTAATTTTGTTAGTATTACTAAGTAGATAATAAAGCACTAAAACTTAAGGTAAAATCATGATTTCAAGTTCCGTCCGCGACAAGCTTTACCAACAAGTCAATCTCGAACTAACCGCTGAATATGCTTATTTGGCCATGGCCGCCTGGTGTAAGGCGAGAGAATGGAGTGGGTTTGCTCAGTGGTTCTCTGCTCAGGCAGCTGAAGAGAGAGCTCATGGAATGAAAGTTATAGATTACTTACTCGACCAAGGCGAAGAAGTGCAGTTTTTAGCAATTGAAGAAGCCTCTACCAAATTCAAGTCTCTTCTAGAAATCATGGAAGCTTCACTTGCCCACGAACAAAAAGTTACCAAATCTTATAGCGAGCTAATGAAGCTAGCTCGAAAAGAAAATGACTATGCTACTGAAATCTTCACTCAATGGTTCATAACCGAACAGGTTGAAGAAGAAGCAGCTGCAGGAGCAATCATTGAACGCTTGAAAAGAGCTGGTGACCATATAGGAGCACTACAAAGTATAGATAGTCGGGTAATGTCAGACAGAGATCACTAGGGTTTAATTGGAATTCTAACCACTTTGATTAATTTGCGAATTGATCAGACTGGTTCCTAGATTTTTCTGTGGTCGCCTTGGTGGAATATTCATGAACTCCTCCACTAAATCACAAATAGCCCCAGATAGGTCCTTACCCTTGCCATAAAGCTGACTCTCGCACCTAATATTCCAGACATTTGGCAGAGCATATTGAAATTGCTTAGCTTGCCTTTTCTCATAAGAAGTTGAGTCGCTACAGGTTAAAACCAATGCAGGACAATCTATGCGATGGGCGTAAGAACGTGAATCAAACTCACCTCTTGATAGTCTTAGAGGCAAACCGAAAGGCAATACCCGTTCTACAAAATCAATCACCGATTGAAAAAAGCCAGGTTCCAATCTAGTTGAAGGATTGATTAGAACTAGCCTACGACAAAGTTTACGGTCAGCTAGCGTTATTGCTTGGGCGATAACTCCTCCGCCTCTAACCCCAATAATAGTTGCTCTCTTCACACCTAGATCTTTGATTCCTTTTACTAGAGCCTCTGAAAATTCTTCGAGATCTTCTGTGGAAGGCAAAGGAGAGTTTAATACTATCAGGTTTTTAAAACGCTCTTGAGAAAAACTACTTTTCTCTTCGACAAGCTGCTCTGGCAGATACACCAAGACCGCTTCGCCCTGAGCTAAAGAACCACGTACATCTAGATCTATTTTAAACTTACTCATTACTCAAAAATAACGTCATTTAGTACTTAAACTGTAGTCGTCCACTACCTTAGCACGATAAAGCTTAACTTCAGAGACACTCCAAGGAATGGCAGGATCGACTACTGTTTGCCTGAAAAGTAGCTTACTGACTATTATTTCCTGAGGAAAATCTAGAAAAACTTCACTATCTAGACCAAGGTAAGGATACCCATTCTTGATCCACTTAACAGGGCCTTCCCAGGGCGTATAGCGCTTATCGACAACAGTTCGTCCACTACCGGCTAAGGTATACTCAATCTCTAAGCCACGGGGGTATTCATAAATTAATCCACCTAGAAAAAGATCAACCCTAGTTATCTTCTCAGGCCTACTGAACTCGATTTCAAACCAACGAGTAGATGAATCAGGCCCCACAGCTCTCCACCAACTCGGAGTTTTTAAATCAGAAAGAAGAGCAATATCATTTTGACCTTCACCTGCTTTAATATTCCAGGGATAAGAAGGGTCTTCAAAAATTCTCTCAAGTTCTTCGAAATTTCTACGATTTCCCTCACCTGAAACTAAAGTCCATGCCCCTATATTGGAAGCGACATAGTTTGAAGGAGAAAAAAGTAAACCGTCTACATCAGTTTCATCACTTTTTTGATAGATAGACCTATTCTCAATCACGTAATATTCAAGCGCCTCAATAGGAAGCAACCTCGAGACTAGGAATAGAATTGAAACTACAGAAACATAAATCAAACTCTTTTGATTGGCTGAAAAGCAAGCATAAACTAAAGAAAGGGCGGTTAGCGGAATTAATGGTCGCCAAAACAAACTAGCTAAGGACATTCCAGGAATTAGTTGACCTAAAAAAAACGAGGGAGAATGGTAAATCCCTCTTCTTTCTAAAGCCACTTCCAACAACACTAAAATAACTAAACAAAAGCCAGGAACAAGATATTTTCTTCTATTTGAACTAGAAAACACTGCTAGTATTCCCATCACGACAGCCATGAATAAAGCTATAACTTTCAGCTCAGAGAAATATTGATCTGCCAAAAGCATATTTGGTCTTGGGTCAGCACCCACCAATGATATAGGCCGCAAGTCAAAAATACTGGCTGGCACAAGTCTTGCCGAACTAGGGTAGTCTGGAAAAGGGTATTGCGGAAGATAAAATACTCCAATCAAAAATAGAAAACCTGTAATCGATAACAGCCATCCAGCTTTATCCACTCTTAGAAAGAGTCCTAAAGCTAGGATGATAAAAACTCCAAATCCTGCAAGTGGCCCTGCCGTTAGCACCCAAATAAGTCCAGTAGCTAGCAAGGCTAGGCCCGTGTAAATTCCATTTTTTTTAACAAAACAAACGCTAGCAATGGCAAACCAAGGAAACCACTGCGCATGGGCTTCAAAAAAACGTACTCCAAATATCGCTAGCGTTAAACAAAAAGTAGAAGAAGCGGTCAGTAATCTGAATAGCTTTCCAGAGCCTGTGGATGTAGATTGTGAAAGAAATATAAGGCCAAGTAGGAAGATTAATCCCTGACCAAGTCTGTAGTTGAGACTTGAGGGCAAACTTTCTCCCTTAAATATTAGGTAGATTAAAGGATCAAGCCTTTCCCTGGAGATAAAATTTAAATCTCCGGTAAACTGATCCACAAGCAGTTGATTGAAATCCACGCCTTCTATAATAGAAAAGAATAACACATAATCGAAGGTGCCATTCTATATAGTGAATTTAATTGAGCAAAGACCCTACTGCCTTAAAATCGTAGGAATAGTGAAGTTTCCTTCCTTTTTTCTATTAACCCAGGCAGAAATGACACTTCCAGCTGAACTATGCACCGTCACAACACCATAGTTATCAGCAAAATCAAAATCATTTAGCCTTACCTGAGTTTGTCCATTAGCAGGAACTGACACTGCATGACCAAGTACTGCTGCAGAGCCATCTGATCTGACCATAGAAAGAAATGCTTCAGTTCGCTGATCAGTACTGTTTACAAGAAGCAAATTGGAGTCTTGTCCAAGAAACGTATTGTAGGATCCTCGCAAAACAAACCCCAAAGACTCCCTAGCTCTTACTCCATGCATGGCAACGATAGATCCAGAGGGATCTCTTTCATACTGCATATTAACGGCCATGACAGCTCCACCAGGTGACTCGACTACTCCTACACCTTTTTCACCTACTCCTAGTATTGCGTCTGTCACCAAATGAAAACTTGACTTTGGTGCAAGGAAGAATTGGAAGCTATCTCTCAAAAGTCCATTCTCAGAGTAAATTTGGACTGTCGCGTTCGTAGCTGAATTTCCAGGGTTCATTAGCTCAATGATTGCCGAAGAAGACTCTGTAGAAAGAGGTACCACTTGTCGCCCCTTGTTACCTGTTGACCCTTCTAACTGAAAAGCAGTAGCGAAGCTGTTGGCTCCCCACGGATTGTCATATAGATATCTAATGTTACGAAGCTGAAATACTGCGTTTTTATTATCAGGCCTCCACTCGATCATTCCGTATCTTGAAGAACCCACCTCATGACCAGCAAAATCTCGTCTGGCACCAGCTTCAATTCTCACATCCTGTCGACTTAAAACTGAACCTGTCTCATCATAAAAAATTAGAGAACCATTTTGAGCTCGCTCAGAATTATTAGTAATCTGAATCCAATTAGCTACAATGTTACTAGCATCCCAAACATTAGCACTAGGTTGGAAAGTGTTGAATGATACAAATTGATTGCCAGTAATGCCATTTGTAAAAGGCATAGAGAAAGCAAACTGAAAGTCACCTGGGGTAACATCAGCTTTGTAATAGACCATACGTCCATCAAGCTCCCCTTCTTCACCCGAATGGCTTAGACAAATGCGTCCGTAGGAGTTAGCCACTCGACCAGGCATGTCATGAACCAGTAAATCACACTGAGCCCCAGGTGCTATTTGGCAACTGGAATTTGAAACTGGATTTCCAGAAATATCGTATAGAACCGCATTGGATTGAATAGTGTCTGAACTAAGATTTACCTGCTCTAAAATGTTCAGCATACCGTCGAGAAAACCATTCCATTCGCTACATAGGGTAGTTCCAAGAGCTTCAATAAAACTTCCAGAGTCCAGTGGATTACTTCCATCCACTAGCTCTTGCCCATCTTCTACTCCATCCCCATCGGTATCACTTTTCCTAGCGTTGGTTCCTGCAGCAAGCTCATCGATGTCGGTTAAGCCATCGTTGTCGTCATCATAGTCCCAAGCATCAATAACTCCATCTCTATCAGAATCGCCAGTAGGAACTGAGTTATTAGTCTTAAGCGGATCAGTCATGTAAAGCAGCACTTCCACTCCATCATCATAGCCATCTCCGTCTGAATCAGCTCTTCTTGCATTAGTACCTATTCTTTTCTCTTCTACATCAGGAATGTTGTCGCCGTCCGTATCTACCAAAGTATGCAAGCGAATGGCTTGCTGGGCTGGTTGTCCAGCGATAGAGCCAACTGAAAAACAAGAAGCAATAATTGGATCTCCAAAACTACCTCCCACCATATTTACATTTTTAAACTGATATAAAGATTCAGCAGCAGCACTCTCTCCTGAGTAGAGTTCAGTATTCCATAGACCACTACTTTCTAGTTCTGAAACTTCAACACCACTGTAGTTTCCATAGGAGGCGCTAATTCGTTGATAACGATTAACAACCAACGGTCTTCCTGAACTAGCATTGATAACTGCAGACCTCTCTCCCGAGAAGTTATTACTTACAAGAGAAACGTTCCAGCTTCGACCCGGCTTCTTAACAGCATAGTAAACGGCTAAGTCATACTCAGCACTTCCTGCAGGTCTAGACGACGTAAAATGAAGAGTCCCGTCTACCTCGAAACGAATACTAGGTTTATTTCCAAAACTATGGCTTGAGTATTGAACTGTTTCAAATATCCAGCCCCCAGTCTTTTGTTGATATGCAATCTTTGGTTTTTGTTGATTGCTATCATAATAAACTATAAGGGGAAGACCATTTTTTTGTATGGCGATATCGTTGCTTTCTCCAACGCCATTGGTTGGGTCTACTACTGAACTATCCCAACTACTAGCAATACCTCGAGTGAAACGAAGAGCTCCGGTGGATTCACTATACCAAGCTACACAAATCTCATTGGCACAAACAGAGGCTGAGATTGATCCAGCTCCACCACCAGCACTATCAATGACTCGGTGAGACCAGCCATCAGAGGTTCTACGGCTAAGGTTAAGTTGACCTAAGAGATTATAGTAAAAAATATAAGCTTGATTATTGTATACGGCGACCGCAGTATCTGAGTCTCGATTACCTGGGTTAGATCTGACTTTTTCGGTAAACCAATTTTTTCCCGCCTTTGAGGTATGGCGCAGGTCTCCGGTTCGGCTATTGAAATGAGCTAAAGAAGGAACATTACCAGGACCCAAAGTCATTGAAAGACCTTGTCCATCTCCCTCAGTACCAGTATCGAAGCCATCTAGGTCCAAAGCAGCTGATGAAGAAGCCACTCCCAACAAAACAACAGTGATAAGTAAAAAACCTACTAAATTTTTAGTGTATTCTCGCATAACTCCGATAAAACCTAAGTAATTACAGCTTTCTATAAAGCCCCCTATTCCTAGTAATTTAATCGGCAGTTTAGATCTAAAATCTTAACTTAATTACTCATAAATATTGAAATAGACATAAAAATGACAAAATTGACCAATAACTCAGGGACTTTGATTGTCTATAGGGGAATCTATTACTGGTGCTAGTAAGTGAGATCGACGGAAGATTTCCCGTCAGCTGGATTCTCAAAGAAGCGAAGACCGATGAACTCGACATCTTTGCTAGAACTCTTTCCAAAATCTTCAGTAAAGGCAGGGTGACTAAAAATAGCTACTCCAGGTTCGCTGGAAATCAATTTAGGCAATCTTCGAAATTTAAGCACAACCTCTGCTGTGCTTGGCCTAACCCTAATTCCGTTTGGCAATAGTTCAACTTCACCATCACCTTCAAGAAACCACCCTAAGTTATCACTGGCTCTGGTAAACATAGTAAAATGTTTTCCTGAGTAAACTTTCGAATATCTAGGATCACTATTACAAAACTCAACCCACTCCTTCTTGGCCGTAATCACCGAGCTTGCATTAACCAGATCTAAAAACTCCTCTACTCCCTCCGAACCACGACTACGATAGTACTCAGGAATTGGGTCAGATGTAGACCACTTCGCATGATAAAAATCTGATGAATACATCGATACGCCAGTAATAGCTGGAAGAGGAGCTATGTGCCCTCCATCCTGACTAATGCCATGTGTGGAACCTAATTCATGAAGAACAAAACCCAGAAAGAAAACTCTCCCTTCGCCTGAATGCTCTAGCACTGCATTCGATATATCTTTAAAATCTTTAGGCTCCAACACAAATTTCTCAGCAGATTCATTGGTCCATGCTGCTAGAGAGGCATAGGGGTGAACCAGTATCAAACCACTGGCTAACCAAACTGAAGTAAAAGCAATAATTTTCAGAACTCGCTCTGCTTTAAGAGCAGGAATTGTAAAGTTAAGCATCCAGGATAAATACCCAGCTGCTGGAAAAACTAGCATGAAACCAAGTGGCAAGGTCATTCTAGATAATTCTAATTGAGGCTTTAAGATCGTTCCAAAAAAACCGAGCCCCAAGAGCCATAAACTTACAGCTGCAAAGCAGACTTTTAACCACTTGTTCTTTAAAAATATAACTCCCGGCAATATAAAAATAATTAACAAAGGATTAAGTTTTCTTAAGTTCCTACCTAGAACCTTCTCTGCCTCTTCTACTCTTTTAGTCTCAGTACCGGAGGGCAATATTCCAGCATACCAACGATCTATTGGAGCTGCTTCAAGTTCACTTTCTCGCTCAGCAACCCCTGGCATCTCGCTGCCACCAACAAAAGAGAATACCTTGGACTCCTCGATAAAGACCTTAATCCAAGGTCCGTTGCAAAGGCCAAACAATGCAACAAACGCTAGGGCCAGTTTGAGTCTCTTAAAATCAACGCTAAGCATTATTTTGGCCAAACCCAGAACTACAAGGGGAATAAAGACGAAGCCAGTAAGTGCCCAAGAAACTGCAAAGAAAGAGCCAAAAAGAAGATAGAAAACATCAGGCCAGCTAGCGTCTCTTTCTGCAAAAATTAGGCGATAAATCAAAGCGAAAGTTAACGGGACACAAGCCGATGAAAAAATAAAACCTAGGGTGCCATATTTCAATAACCATTCGAAATACGAGAGTGAAGGAGCAAAGGCTAGTAAAGATGCGATAGCCGCAGTCTGACGATCTAAATCTATCAATCTAGCTGACAACCAAATCACAGCCGGGACAAGTATTAAGTATAGCCAAATCAGAATCAGATTATAAGCACCCAAACCCCAGTAGCCTCCTGAGATATCACTTAGATCGGTCAGGTAAATTATTGGTGAAGCTAAAAAGAAACAATTGAGCATTCCTGAGGGTAGGAACTCACGAGCTGAGTAACCAGCATTCCAAAATGGATTATAAAAAGGAATATTCGGAAAATGCTCTTTCAGTAAGAAAAACCGATAAAGAAAACTTGGATGGTCGTCGCTAAAAAGAATCCGACCTCCAGAGTAATTCAAAAAGGAAATTCCAACCAACAGTCCACAAAATAATACCAGGGGATAACAGAACAAAGGTACAATAGAGCGACTTATCACTAAAGCAGCCAGCAATCCTAAAAGAAGAGCAAATTTTGGTAAATCTGGTTGGGAATATAGAGTAAAACCAGTTCCTGAATTATGGAAGAAAAGCGCAAAGCAAAGCGGTAGAACCAGTAAACCAGCAAATTTAAGATACTTTAACATTCCTTGGGTAATAAGAGGTGTCGGGTAGCTTAATCAAGAAGTAGAGTCTTCACTCTTCCTAACATACAGCCATAGTAAGCCACCAAGCATGGCTATGACCATTACTTTTGCTCTAAGAACTACCCCAACCCCTAATCCTTGAGCCTCTGTTGCTCCAATTCTCTGCAGAAAGAATAAAAACGCACCCTCTTGGATACCTATACCCGCTGGCGTAAGAGGCACCATGCTTACAAGAAGCACCAAAGGCACTACAATAAACAGGCCCATAGGATCAGGATTCTCCCAACCTACAGCTCTAGCCGCAGCCCAAGTATTAAGAACTGTACCTACATGAAAAGCCAGGGACAACATCATGGCTTTAACAAATAAGGGCATATTTCCTCGAGCCGACTCCATAGCAGAAAGAACCTTGGTCATAATACTCTTTCCTTTTTTGCTATATTTCTCAGGTAAGAATCTGACCATCAGGGTCGTGGCTATAGATTCAAAGAGCTGGCAAAACTTTCTGGAGAAAAATATCAAAGCCAGGGCAACAGCACCTATGGCTACAATAAAAATTGCATACTCTACTCCAGCAGTGACTTTGGCTCCAAGGCAAACGAACGAAACTCCTAAAATAGACATCGCCAAAAGTCCAGTGAATCTCTCCAAGAAGGTCGCAGCAAAAGCATCCTTTTGATTATTAAGGAAACGTCCTAAGTGATAACTACGGGCAATATCTCCACCAATGTAGGAAGGAGTAAAGGTATTGAAGAAATAGCCAACGGTGTAAAGCTTCATCAAATGAAGTATTCCGGCGTCATGACCGGCAGCTCTTACAAAAACCTGCCACTTCAAAGCACTAAGCCAAACCATTAAAATACCAATAAGAAACAGTAAGACTAAATAGTCGAGGCGTATATTGATTAGGGTATTGGCTAGCTCTCCGAAATCAACCAGCCAGGCTAAAAAACCAAATACAATTATAGTAAATAGGACCTTAATCATTATTCGAACTGGGCGTTACTAAACTTTTTACTCAAGCCTGGAACTCTACCTGGTAAAGAGAAAAATTTCTTTACTATAAGTTCCACAGCATCATGAGATTTATCAATGATCTTAGCTCTTTGATGAACCTGATTACTACTCAATAATTCACCACTAGAAAGAACTTCAATGATTTTCTCTTCTAGAAAAGCAGCATCCAAAACTGGCAAATTCAAAAACAAACCTTGCTGATCATTAATCTGAGCAAGATCTCTAAAATGGTCAGCAACAGGCATTGTCACCACTGGAAGCTTAGCTCCCATAGCAAAGGTTAAAGCTTGAGTTGAGGTGACTGCAAAAAGGTCAAAGCTCATCAACACACTGCGAAGCTGTTCAGGTAAATGATCTCTACTAGAGACAATAGCTGGTCGCCAGCTTTTACCTGATATTTCATGGTAAATTGTTGCAATTCTATCTGATAAGTTTCTAGCTATTTGATAGCTTCCTTCCTGAAAGCTAAACAAAACAGTATCTAAATTTCGATTCAGTTTTAGTCCAGCAACCGCTTCACTAATCAAGTCTAGCTCTGCACTAGAGTTAGAATTAGGAGCTTCGAGAGCTAATAAAAATTGATTTGCTTGCCTTTCAACTCCCAAAGCGCTTAGAGCCTTAACTCCGACTCGCCCTGTTTCTTCACTTTTAGAAACAGCCAAGTTTGCTGTGCAAAAGACGGGCTTACTAAGTAAAAGGCCATGAAGGTTGTCTCTTGAGACCTGATCTCGACAAACTATCAAGTCTGTCGCTTCCAAAAGTTTTTTCAAAACAAGCCTAGAAATACCAGACGTAAATTCACCGGCCTCAGTGTTTAAAAAAACTAAGGGCTTTCCTTTAAGTTTTGCATACTTCGAAACTAAAAATAACCCAAGTAAATTATTACTAAAGGGATTAAGCCATGATTTTTTTCGAAGACTCTCATCAACCACTACAACCAGGTCAGAACGCTTGATACTTAGAAGGCTAGGTATTCCAAAGTATCCGAAACTGGCAGTTAAAGAAGATGCATTAAATGGGATAATATCTAGATCTTTACCTAAGTAAGATCTAATAAACGAAGGTGAGCCAGAACTAACTTCAAATAAAATTGAGCGTCGAGAAACTTTAGTAAGTTGCTTAATCATTGAAACAAGAACTGATAACTTACCAGCTTCGCCTTGGCTAAAGTTACCTAGTAGAGTCACTCTTGGAGTCCTATTACCTTCGATCATCCTTAAGTGGCCCCATCAATAATTATGAATCTACTATAGCCAGCCCTGGTCTTGATACCAATTGAAAATGTTTGAAACCTCTTCCTCAAAAGTATTCCGAGGCTGGAAGCCAAGTTCAGTCTGGGCTTTAGTTGTATCAAAATGACGATCTTTGGTGAAGAAATCTACTCTCCTTCTATATAGTGGAGGTTCAATCCCAAAAGGCTTACATATCGCCTCAGTGATTGAACCCGCAACCTGCACGGGGCAAGCCGGAATCTTGACAGGTAAAGGTTTAGTACCAGCGCATTCAGCAACCCTTTCAACCAGCTCTTCTAAGGGCACAGCTCTTCTACCAGCAATAATATAAACTTGGCCAATCGCTGCTTCTTTAATTGCTGCTAAAATGAAACCGTCTACCAAGTCGTGAACATAAATCCAGTGAGTCATAGTCTTGCCGTCACCAATGATCGGCATTGTCCTTTTACTCACTCCCTTGAAAAGTTTGAGAATCCGAGTATCCCCCTCACCCCAAATCATGGCCGGGCGAATAATTGCTCCCTTAACTCGCCCAGCCTTAAAAGCTTCTTTGGCAAGTTTCTCACCTTCACATTTTGTTACTTGATAGATGTCGTCAGGGCGGTAATCTTCATTTTCATCAGCTGGAGGGTTTAAAATATGGCTATGCACACCAATTGTTGAACAATGAACCAATCGTTGAACATTGTTCTTTTCAGCAGCATTAATCATATGCCTAACGCCCTCGACATTAACGTCATAGTAAACGCTATCATCAAACTTAGCTTGTCTAAAAAGAGCAGCTATATGAAAAATAAAAGAGACTCCGTCGGCAGCCTCATCAACTGAATCTTGGTCGGAAACATCACCATAAAATACTCTGGCTCCTAGTTGTTCCAACTCTGAAACCAACTCTGAGTTACTGGATTTTCTGACCAGAATACGAACCTCAGCTCCTATTCCCAGCAAACGCCTGGTTAAATGGTTCCCAACAAAACCAGTTGCCCCGGTAACCAATACCTCTTGTCCTCGTAGCTCGGCTCCTGGACGTTCTTGTTGAACTGTTTCGCTATTCAATTTTTCTAGCCCCAATTTGACATGAAATAGTTTTAAACTTGCTGATTTCTCCCGATCAACAAACCCCCACTATTCTAGTAGTTTTCAGGATAATTATCCAGTCAGCGGGGCTTGAATTCAAATAGAGCCTATGTGCTTAAACAAAATGTAATATTTTAGCTAAAATAAGCTGAACATTCAGTTACTTGGCAATTCACCACTACTTTGCTTCCGGGCTGGAACCATCACAATCGATGCTGGTTTCACATGCATTTTGAGCCGGCTGAGGATCATTATTTTTGAACGGTCCAATAATCGGCTCATAAGGCTCCAACGCATCCTCTGGTGGGTGCCCATAGCCCATCCTCTGGAATATACTGCGTGCTTTAGAGAAGAATCCAGCTAGCCCTGGCAGGTGTTCTTTTTTTCCAGATCCATCCTTTGGCGGCCAAAGATCCACCAGTCTTGAATAAGCCAGCTTCTCTTTACTAAGCTCTCTCTCTTCAGAGCTTAAAAAACTCTCCCAATTTAAAATAGCAAACGAACCCTTCTCACCGATATAACAAACCTTCTCGCCAAGCTTTAATCTATAAACGACCTGTGCGGTTTCATCTGGCTCAGCATAAACAGGAATCTCATCTTTTTTAGAGCGATAAAGAACTCCACTACAAGACTCTTTCAGCTGAAGTAGTTTATCTTTTGAATTTTCATCCAGAGAACTATCGGCTTGGGCTATGAAGGGAAAAGACAATAAAGTAAAAAAAGTTGTCCTACCTAATAATTTTAAAACTACTAAATTGATCACTAGGATTAACCTTCGAAAATTCTACCTTTTCTACTTTAGCAGGGTGCGTTCCAACTTTAAGAAACTCTTTAAATTTCTCAATATCCTCTGCTCTTCCCTGAGCTAAGGCCTCCACCGTACCCTCTGGGGTATTTCTAACCCAACCATTTAGACCAAGTTCCTCGGCTCGAAGCTTCGTATTATAGCGAAATGCAACTCCCTGCACCCTTCCATAAACTAAAGCTCGAAGCCCCAAGCTACTACTATCCTCTACGTCCCTAATAAGGACTTCCCTGCCTGCGCCGTTTTCGCTTTAGTCTATCCTGTTCGGTCGCCTCTACGATAATTTGGTCCACATTTAAGACCTCCTCATGACCGTCGTAAGTCAGCACTCTGAACTCACCATTCTTTCCAGAGCGCACCCGAACCTCAAATTGACTACGACTAAAACGGTTTTGAAAAGGTAAATCGAAAGAGCTTACGAGCTGTCCATTTTCGTAGTAACCAGCTTCTTCAATACAAGCCGCTTTTATATTACCAGAAACTCTTCGTTTTCCTGAAAATAAGCCACCACTCTCTTTAACTCGAGAAACTTCAATTGTTGCTTGACGAAGGCTTTCTCTACGCTCACAACCACTGCGAGCTTCCGGATCCAAACTATTGCGTCTTTCCTCCCTGCTTTGTCTAGTCACAGGTGCTGGAGCAGGTTGCGAGTTTTGGACTGCTGCTGGTTTTGGTTCCGGTTTAAGAGGTTCCGGCAAAACCTCCACTTTAACCGACTCAATTAAAGCTCTTCCATTGTAAACCTTGATAACCAATGGCTCTCCACTGGAACGCTGTCCACCTACATTCCAACTTAAGGTTTGCGAATCGTTACTGACAAGAGACTCCCTTTTTCCGTTGTCTAAAGTTCTACCATTTCCAAAACGGAGGTTTAAATAGGCGTTCTTGCCCCCTTGTTTTCGAGCAACAACAGTAACCTTACCAATTCGTTTGTCACCGACATCTTTTTTCCACTGCGACCAAGTTCTTCCGTTTTTACCGTCACCAATACTTTGTCTATCAGTAAAAGCTAACTCGTTTTCCTGAGCCTGAGCCAAAGAAGAAATAAAAAATAAAAGAATCAAAAATGAGTATATATGTTTCATAATAGACCTCACGATAACTAAAAAATAGTTCTCTCTATTTATACTAAAACCCTGCCTGACGACCACAATGCTTTTCTCTTTCAGCTAGGGCCTCTGGCATCCACTTCTTAAACTGTTCTATCCTAGTTTTTGGACTAGGGTGAGTCGACATAAATTCACCCGGCCCGTCTCCTTTGCTCGCCTTTTCCATTCTCTCCCAAACTTTTGGAGCTTCTCTGGGGTCAAAACAAGCTCTAGCTACATAAATCAAGCCTATGTAGTCAGCTTCACTCTCGTGCTTTCTGGAAAAGGGGAGCATGATTCCAAACTGAGAACCCACACCCAAAGCACCCATTACAGTTCTCTGTGTGCCAATATCCATCTCTCCCACTGCCATTCCAATGGCCATGGTGCCCCATTGTTTTAGCTTTTGGTGAGTCATTCTCTCAGCACCATGACGGGCAATGGCATGTGCCACTTCATGCCCCATGATTACTGCTAGCCCGTCCACATTTTTAGCTACTGGAAGAATTCCACTGTAAACCGCAACCTTTCCCCCTGGTAAGGCAAATGCATTGGCTTGGTCCGAACGTATTAAGTTGAACTCCCAAGGAAAATCAGTCTCTCCAGTAACACTAGCAATTCTTCGCCCAATGTCATTAACTAGGTCAACTTCGCGCCCGTGAGGAACTACATCAGATTGATTTAAAATTTGATTGTAAGAATTAAGACCTAGGGTAATTTCCTGATCTTCTGAGATATCTACAATCTGTCGACGGCCAGTTATCTCTACTGTTTCGGAATTTGAAAAAAAATAAAACAGACCAAATAAGGCAAATAGAGCAATCGGCCACAATCTAAACCGGCCCCCTCTTCTACCTCTACGACCCATTCTCCCAGGAAACCTTCCCATTGGAAATCTACCATAACGAGGCATCTATATTATCTCCTTTTGCTTCCTAAAAACTTTAACTATTTATTTAGCATAGACTATGTTCAAACTAGGTCAAAAACTGTCTATTGTTCAATATGAATTATCAGAAATACCCTTTTGTAGCTCGCCCTACTCCGAATAAACATCCTGATTTTAACCGCCTGAGAGTAGAGCTGGCTGGATTTGAGACTGAACCTTGGAATTCTTTGCTAGAAATTGGTTGTGGTCAGGGGAGCTATCTAATTTCATTAGCATGGTTTAACCCAAGTAAAACCTTTATTGGAATCGACAGCGACCAAGCAGCTATTGAAACGGCATCAAAAACTGCCAAGGATCTCGGCCTAAGCAACATTAAATTTAAAGCAGTCGAACTTGAACATTTTGAAGTTTCTAAAAAGTTTGATGTAGTCTTGGCGTATGGCGTTTATTCTTGGATACCTACTTCTTCTCGAGAAAAACTTCTAGAAGTAACCTCTGATGCCTTAGGGGCAACTGGCTTTGCCATTTTTAATCATAATCTCTATCCAGGTTGGAAAAGTAGAAGCGAATTGGCCGAGACTCTTCGCAAGAGTTGTCAAACTCCGAATGAAGCAAGAGAAAAGCTTAGTGAAATTGGTGAAAGCTCAGTTCATGGCTTAAAACTAGCTGAAGAAGCTAGAAACATTATCACCGAAGCATCAGATAGTTTTATATTCCATGAGCTTTTAAACCCTGATGCTGATTGTTGTTCTTCAAGCGAATTTGCCAAGCTTACTTCAGCTCACGATTTAGAAACTCTAGATCCGGTTGTAGATCTTGGACTAAAAGCCATTCCCCCGATTCAAAGAATAAACGAAAGAAGCATTAGAAACGTTGTATTACTAAAAAACAAAAAACCGGCCAAGAGCCCAACCTCTATGCTTGAAGCAGGTTGGTTTACCAGCAAGTTTGTCCCAGCTGAGGAAAGCGCTGAACCTTCCCTTTTCTATTCACCTGTAGGTGAGGAAATAAGATTTGAAAAATCAGTGGCAGCGGCACTGAGCCTTCTTTCAAATAGCTGGCCAGCTTCAATTCCCTATTCTGAGCTAGCCAAAGTTTCTGACTCTAAGACCATTCAAAGCCTGCTAGCCGGAGAGGCGATAGAATTCTTCAGCGCAGAGCTTCCCGTTTCTAAGGAGCTTAAAAAACCGTTTTGTTGCCCCCTTAGCACCCACCAAGACGTTTTTCCTGGGGTTTCCGTTAACTGTCGCTTTGAGTTTGTAAAGCTTAATGAGCCTATGCTCGAGTTTCTTAAACTATGTAATGGCCTGAATTCATTGTCAGAAATAAGAAAGCTTTCAGGAATGTCAGAAACTGAATGTCTGGATGCCATCCAAATCTTCCAAGAAATGGCTTTACTGATTAATTCAGAGTAATTACCCCCTTTTTTCTAAGGTTTTTTGGCACATCTATTTTACAACTCTCCATAACTCTTGGACTGAGAATTGAATCTGGGTAGAGGGCTTAGCCTCGTCTCTAGTCTCCATCTTATTTGGAGCTGGGATAGGCCGAAGCTGTGCGAGATAAAATATTATCTTTGGACAGGTTCGCAAGAATCAAGGTTGTACACACTCCCCGCTATCACGCTAAAAAAAATCCCGCTCAACATAACCCGGCCCGGGAGGGCCAAGCTGATGAAAAACTCTGCTGCTGTAAAAAAATGCGGAGGTGAGAGAGCTCTAAAAACTTACATCAATAACTATTTTCACAGTACGTTTGAAGAGTTCAAGCAAATACAAAAGGGAGCATGCCCCCTCATAAAGAAAAGAAGACTAGCTGCGGAAAAAATTGGATTGCAAAATCTAAGCCCAGTTAGTCTCGATCTACCTAAAAAGACTCACATTTATCCCAACGCTTTTGAGGGATATGATGTAAGAGAGTTTTTAGATTCGGTAATGCACATCGCCTCAAAAGAAAAAGAGGAAGTGTTACTTAGTCTGGTAGATGCTGAAAATCTTGGTGGTGTTAATGACAAGCACGGCTTACCAGCAGGAGATTTATACCTGCTGGCTTGTATTTGTATAATGCACCAAGTTTTTGGAATGCACTTCGAAAACGTTAGCATATTAAGACGAACGAGCGGTGATGAGTTTTGGGTAATTTGTTCAGTTCGAAAGAACACTGAGCATCCACTCGAAAATCTTACCAAATCGTTGGACTCTGAAATGCGCGCCTTGGAAAGTGCTGTTGGGTTTGAGGTTCTACAAAACCCAAAGCGGCCAAGTGACAAAGGCATTGGTCTTCATATTGCCTCCATATCATCCATGAATCCTGAAGTTCAAAAACACTCTTCAACGATTCATAGATGGGGCAATATGATTGACTTCTGCGACCGTCGCTATAAATCCGCATAAGGTTTTCGCACCAGTCGGCTACTCCAGATATCTTATCTGTCTGTAGTCGACTGGCTTGCGAACCAATCTCTATTTGACACTAGTGATCTCTATAAAATTGAGTTAGGTAATTTAGCTAATTACTCTAAACCAGCAAGCATCATACAATGATTAAATTAACCCTCTTAACCTTCATTGTCTTTGCTGCCCACTTAGCCTGTGTGCTTGCCTTTGTCGAAAACATACCAGCTGCCGACGATTTTGATGTTTTCCTTACTGGAACCCTTAACTTTATTGAAGAGGCTAATCCTTTGGATAAACTTCTTGGCCTCTTTGACTCTCATGGTGAACACTTCGTCGCAGTTCCTAAAACAATAGGACTTCTTAGCTACTTTGGACTTGGGGAAGTAAATTTTATTGCCCTAGTCGTTACTGGAAACTTATTTCTTTTTCTTGCCGCTCTATTCTTAATTAGGGGTGCAAGAACTAACAGAGCTGCTTCAAGTATTACCTTACTAGGAATACCCTTTCTCTACTTCCATCCCCAAATACATCAATCTAGTGTTTGGGCGACAGCTGCTCTTTCAAATATGGGAGTAATCTTTTTTGCTCTTTCTTCTCTCTACTACGGGAAGAGAGAAAACCCAGCACCTATTCGATCATTGCTTTTTGCAACACTCGCTTTTTTAACCCAAGCCAATGGACTTTTAGTCTTTGCCTTGCTGGCCTTCAATTTTATATTAGCAGGAAAGAAAAAATACTTTGGTATATACTGCCTGCTGTTTTTAGCTCTTGGATTTGTAAAGAAGCTGAGCAGTCCCTCCCCAACCATTACCATTCAATTTCAGGATAATTTAAACTATTTTTTAAGCCTTCTAGGCGCTCCTCTAGCTACTAGCTTTGAGCAAGCAATTGGCTTGGGGATTTATGTTTTGGCAGCTGCAATTATTTCACTTGGAGTAAGTTTTAAACTTAATCGCTTTGTCTTTCTTTCACTTTTATTTTTTCTTCTATCCGCTTTACTAGCCTCAGTAATGAGATTGCACCTAGGACTGGGTGGTGGGTTTGTAGAATCTCGTTATCGTCTAGTATCCTGCTCAATTATGGCTTTATCAGCAATTGCCATATGCATTGGAACTAGAAAGATAAGTGTGGCCAGATTGTTTGTCCCGATCTCTTTGTTCGCAGCTTCTATTCTATTTTATGCTTGGTCTTGGACTCAGTATTTCGACTTTTACCCCTATCTTTTCAGTAAACACAGCAACTCAGTTACAAGATATAAAACTACTGGGCTTGGTCTTAACCATCCTGATCAAAATGTAGCCATTCCAATACTTAAAAAAAGTGAAGCTTCAAAGATCTATTCACTACCTAAGGTCGCCCACCTGACTCTGGTGCAACCAGTAAAGCAGGAAGACTTTAGAGTAGAGGAAGGAAATCTTATCGGTGATTTTGAATATTTTATCGATTCAAAAGACCAGCTTTATATGGAAGGTTTTGTGATGCCTCTAGAGAAAGTAAACGAACAGGCTAAAATTTCAGTTAGACTAGTAAATGAAAATGGAGCTGCCTTCACTATTCAGACAGTTCAGTACAGCAGGCCTGATTTAGAACTATACTTCGGTAGCGAACGAGGTAGCACACCAGGATTTACAGTATTAGTAGAAAAGAAAAATCTACCGTCTGGCAAATACAGAACCTTCCTACTTCTAGGTCCTGACGGACTTAAGCATCACTTTATTGAAACAGGAAAAACCCTTACCGTTAACTAATAGTCTCTAAAAATTTCTCAAGGCTTCTTTCTATCATGTTGTAGACACCATCAAATCCACCTTCGTAGTAAGGGTCAGGAACACTTAAGCCCCCACCTTCTGGATCGTATTTTCTAAGACAAAATATTTCAGACTCTCCGCCAATTTTCCTAGCTTCAATGTCTCTAAGGTTAGACTCATCCATGGCAACAATATAGTCGAACTCGAAATAATCCTGATCATCTAACTGGCGTGATTTCTGACCTGCTAAAGATACTCCATTCTTTTTAGCTACTGCCACTGACTCAGGATGAGGAGAATTACCCACATGCCACTGCCCAGTTCCACATGAGTCAATATTAAATTTGTCTGCTATTCCTTTCTCTTCAACTTGACTACGAAAAATTCCTTCAGCAAGAGGAGACCGACAGATATTTCCTAAGCAAACAAAAAGTACTGAAGTTTTACTCATCACCTATTCCCTTATCTGACCATTCCCAGCAACTAAATACTTATAAGTAGTGAGGTCCTCTAAACCCATTGGCCCTCTAGCATGAAGTTTGTCCGTACTTATCCCGATCTCAGCACCCATTCCAAAAACTGAGCCATCAGCAAATCTCGTAGAGGCATTGACACAAACGGTTGAAGCATCAACTTGATTCTGAAACTTCCTGGTGGATTCTTCTGATCCAGTTACAATTGCATCTGTGTGCCTAGATCCATATTCATTAATATGGGCTATGGCAGAATCAACTGAATCCACGACCTTGACTGCTAAAATTAAATCCAAGTATTCAGCATGCCAATCCTCTTCGCTAGCGGCTTTTGCGCTAGGAATTAACTTTTGGACAGCCTCGTCTCCTCTAATTTCAACGCCAGTAAGCAATTCTGGGAGATTTGCTACAAAGCCTTCCGCCACATCTCTATGAACGAGTAGCGTTTCCATTGCATTACATACTCCTGGACGCTGGCATTTTGCATTTTGTACAATACTTGCTGCTTTCGCCAAATCTGCAGAATCGTCCACATATATATGGCAAACTCCCTTGTAGTGCTTGAGAACTGGAACTCGGGCCATTTCTGTAACTGCGTTGATTAATCCCTCCCCACCTCGAGGAATTACAACGTCTACTAAGCCTTCAAGCTGCACCAACTCCTTTACCGCTTCGCGATCAGTGGTCTGAACCAACTGCACAGCATGTTCTGGCATACCAGCTGCTACTCCACCCTCAACAAGAGCTTTAGATATAACTTTATTGCTCTCAATCGCTTCTTTTCCACCTCTTAAAATTATTGCATTCGAGGACTTGAAACAAAGCGCAGTTGAATCAACTGTTACGTTGGGCCGAGATTCATAAATAAAGCCAATAACTCCAATGGGTACTCGGACTTTCTTAATCTCAAGACCGTTAGGCCTTAAGATAGATTTAATCTCCCCTCCTACTGGGTCAGGAAGATCGATAATATCCCGAACTCCTTGAATCATGGCATCAGTACGAGAGTCGGTTAATTCTAAGCGGTCAAGTAGTGCAGAGCTGATTTCGGCAGCTCTGCCTGCTTCAAGGTCTTTTTGGTTGGCTTCTTTCAAATCCGATCTGGAAGCTTCTAGAGCATCAGCCATTGAGGCCAATACTTTATTTTTCTTCGCTGTGTCTAGAGCAAGTAGCTCAAAGCTTGCTGCCCGAGCCTGTTCTCCCAACGTTCTTATAGTACTCATACGATCACCATATTATCTCGATGCACAACTTCGTCCGACAATGTGTTCCCTAATTTTTCGCGACACTCTGAAGAACTAAGACCTTTTATTTCTTCAAGCTCTTTGTGGGAATAGGCGGTTAGGCCTCGAGCAATAATTTCACCAGATTCATTCTTTATAGCAACCAGGTCACCGGACTCAAATTCGTCCTCAATAGCTTTTATACCAACAGGTATAAGACTGACCCCTTGCTTTTTAAGAGCTTTTTCCGCTCCGGAATCCACAACAAGCGTACCAGAAACTTGAGGAAAAATAGCCAACCACTTCTTTCTAGGGCTGCTGCTTTCAGTCTCTTTCGCCCCAAAAAGACTTCCTATGTCTTTCTTTGATAAGCAGCTCTCCACAACACCTCGCTCCGCACCAGAGGCAATTATCGTTGGCACCCCTGAGCCAGTGGCCAAAGCGGCAGCCTCCAGTTTAGACTTCATACCACCAGTAGAAAGTTTGTCAGATTGATCAGAAACAAACTGATACTCACTATCACCTAAGTCACTAATAAAAGAGATTCTTGAGTCCGGATCATTCAAGTCCTTTCTTAAACCATCCGCAGTTGAAAGAAGAAGCAATCCATCAGAGTCAGTTAGAACTGAAACCATAGCGGCAAGCATGTCGTTATCACCGAAACATAGTTCCTCAACTGAAACCACATCGTTTTCGTTAACAACTGGAACGATCTTACGCTCAAAGAGTTCTCTTAAGGTATTCTTAATATTTAAATACCTCTTTCGGTCAGCCAATCCATCACGGGTTAACAAAACTTGACCAACCTTTAAACCAAAAGCTGAAAAGAGTTCTTCATAAGTAGACATTAATCTGCTCTGACCAACCGCAGCGCACATCTGAAGAGAGGAAAGAGTCTTCGGTCTTTCCGCTAAGCCTAAAGCTTCGATACCTGCTCCGATCGCCCCTGAGCTAACCAAAACAACTTCTCTATCTTCAGCAACCAATCTAGCAATTTCACCAGCAATGGATTTTAGGCGCGACTGATCAGGACGACCAGAATCATCACTGATAACTCTAGTGCCAAGCTTAATGACTAATCTCTTGGCATTGCCAAGCTTTTGTCTTTGAATTTGTTCCGCTTTATCCATAACTCCGCTCTTTCGCTGGTAGAGCGGAGTTTACGATTTTTATAAGCTGGTGGCTAGTTGCAGCTCTAAAATCTTAAAGTTTACAGCCCCGGCTTAGTCATTTTGACGAGATCTAGTGCCTTGTTCAGCTCATCTTCTGGAAGTCCGGATTCTCTAAGGGCAACGGCTCTTAGGGGCTCCCCTGTTTTCCAAGCTGTTTTGGCAATCTCCGCTGACTTGTCGTAGCCAATAATAGGAACTAGAGCTGTTACGGTTGAGATATTAGCCTCAGCCAGCTCATGCAATCTTTCTGGATTGGCAGTGATACCATCAACACACTTCGTGGCCATATTACGAGCGGTGTTAGCCAAAAGGCTAATCGACTCAAGAATATTATGAGCAATCACCGGCATAGCCACGTTGAGCTCAAAAGTGCTTCCAACATGACCCGCAGTGGTAACAGCGGCATCGTTTCCAATGACTTGGCAACCAACCATTATAGCTGACTCACAAATAACAGGGTTAATCTTACCAGGCATAATGGATGAGCCAGGCTGAACTGCTGGAAGGGAAATCTCACCCAATCCACAACGTGGACCAGTACCAAGCAATCTAATATCGTTGGCAATCTTAATTACACTGGTAGCAATCGTCTTTAACTGCCCGCTCATTTCTACAAGCGCGTCTTTAGCAGACTGAGCTTCAAAATGATTACTTGCTTCAACAAACGGTAATCCAGAGCGAGAGGCAATTTCCTTAATTACTTTATCCGCAAAACCAAGAGGGGTGTTAAGCCCTGTCCCTACGGCAGTTCCTCCCAAAGGAAGCTCATAGATAGTTTCAAGAGAACGTTCCAGTCTTCGAACCCCTTGCTCAATCTGAGCTTTATATCCTCCAAACTCCTGGCCAAGAGTAACCGGCGTTGCATCTTGCAAGTGCGTTCGTCCAGTTTTTACTAGATCTTTGTATTCTTCCGCTTTCTTGCCAAGAGACTCAGCAAAAACTTTTAGGCCCGGAATTAACTCATCATTGATTTCTCTGGCAGTTGCTATGTGAATTTCAGTTGGGATTGTATCGTTAGAGGATTGGCTAGCATTAACATGATCGTTAGGGTGAACCTTAATTTCGCCACCGGACATTTCTTTTGCTCGGTTAGCCACCACTTCGTTGACGTTCATGTTACTTGAGGTGCCCGAACCAGTCTGAAAGATGTCTACAACAAAGTGGTCGTTTAGCTTGCCGCTTTCTACCTCTTCGGCAGCTGCAACAATCGCGTCTTTCATAGCGTCGTCCAAAACCCCCAGCTGATTATTTACCACTGCGGCAGAGCGCTTAACTAAGCCCATGGCTTTAATCATTGGCTCAGTAAACTTCAGCGTGCTTATTGGAAAATTTTCTACTGCTCTTTGTGTTTGAGCCGCATAGTAGGCAGATGCAGGAACCTGCATTTCACCCATTGAATCTTTCTCAGTTCTGAACTTTTGGGACATTTTTTTACTCCGCTTCCTATTTTGCGATTGAACCCCGCGGTTATAGTAACCTCACCAACTCAAATCAAGGCTTTCAACCAGTCCTTTTTGAGATTTCTTCTCAAAAACTGAAAATATCTATCCTCAATGGCGAAGAACTGTTCATGACTAACAAACTGATGAAAATAGCTAACAACGAGGAGGGCTTCTCTCTCTCGGAGTTGATAGCTGGCTTAAGCGTAATGGGAATAATTCTTTTATTTTCAACCACAAGTTCAGATTTTCTAAGAGGCAGTTCCCTAACCCTAAACTCAAATATGATCGAACAAGAGCTAGAGAGGGTACAGCTGGTATCTATGGTAACCCAAAGTCCCCTCTCTGTTGTACTAAACCAAAGTTCTATTGAGGTTAGGGGCGCAGCTCACCCTCTAAGAAAAATAAACTTGAAAGGGGTAAAACTAAAGCCTTCTTTCGGCATATTCGAAAATCAGATCAAATTCTCTGCAAGTGGTTCAGCTTCTCCGGGTAAGCTGACCTTAACCAACCAAAACAACAAAAGCTGTGACTTGACCGTTTCAATTTATGGCTATGTTACAAACCATTGCATTCCTAAGGAAAAGTCATGAGTTTCGGTGAAGTCCTAGTTAGTTTAACAATTATACTCTCCGCACTAGCTGGCTTTAATGCTGCTGCCAGCCAGCACAGCGCAGTAGAAACAATTTTTAAACTTAGAATCGAAACTATCTCAAAAATTAGGCAAGACATAGAGAATCAAAAAAATCTAATTCGTCTAGAAAAACTTGGTGAAAATTGCGAGAAACTTGGTAGCTCAGAAAATTGTGAAGCCTTTAAGTGTTTCTTTGAAGACCTAGAGTATAGTCTATGTCTTCCTTAACAAATAGAGCTAAAGGGTTCTCTCTACCAGAACTTTTAGTCGCAACTCTAATATCTCTGAGCAGCTTAGCGCTTCTCGCACCATCTATAAAATCTGGCTATCAGTTCCAATTCAAAAACTTTGAAGAACACCAAACCCAGCTTAGTAATCAAAAACTAGAAGAGACAATCTACAATTTCTTCAACAACTCCGAGCAAATTGCTGGCCTAAGACAGGTTTACACTACAAACTCAGGTGAACTGGCTTTTCTACTTTCTGACAGCAGTGTAGTTGGCAAGCTAGAAGACACCTGCTTTCAACTAAGTAAAACACATTCCGGAATAAGAGCCGTCCTCGCTGTTACAGTTTCGGGTTACAAACTTTTAAAGTTAAACCCAAATCGAAGAACTGGCAGAAAGCTTTGTCAGCAAGATCTTGTAGAAGAAATTGAACTACTCAACAATCAAACTACTAGCTCGCTTGAACCTAGTCTAGCAGTGATTGGAGTTCGCGATTTAGTAAGTCTCTCTCTGAATTCAGATGGCGAACTGCGCCGCATATCTCTGCTCAGCCGGAGTAACCAAAAAATAATCGCTGACCTTGAGAACTTTATAGTCGAAGAAGATTTTAAAGAGATCATTACTATCAGCTGGAGGCTAAAGGGGGGTACACAAAGGGAGCTAAAATTTTCGGTGATAAAGAAAAAGTCTTCTCATCTCGAGTGGCTTAACTTATGACGAATCTACTAGTAGAAACATCAAATAGAGGGGGAGCGCTAATTGGCGCAATTCTTTTTTCAGCCTTGATGCTTTCGCTATCGGCTATTATTTTTAAAAATACAATTTCAAAAAAAGGTTTAGTTCAAAATCTGCAAGTTTCATTGGCTTTGCGGGAAGAAATAATAAAAAAGCTCAAAGAAGGGCAACTCCATGCAGTAGAGAAACAGACTAGGAAACTTGAGAGAGAAATCTTTAAAGCTGGAGATTTTGAAGCAAGCCTGAGTTGGTCCAACAAACGCATTGACTTCCCCTCTCCCGACTGGAACCTGCTGGAAGCTTTACCAAAGAAAGATTGTTATCAATCAAATCAAAAAACTGGAGCTACCGCTGCCCTGTCCTGCTTGGGATTAGAAGACTTTTTTCCGGCATATGGTGGGAATATTCTAAGCAAGCAGGATCAGTTTTTAAAGCTTCCGCTCTATTTTATTGGTGGTGACTTTGAAATTGATGGAGAATTGATTCTTAACCCAGAAAACTCCCTTACCCTTGTCATTGCTGTTGGAAATATCAAAATTAAACAAGTCTCTGGTGAAGATCACCAACAGCTAATCCTTTACTCCGCGAGCAACACAATTGAAATAGCGGAAGAAGTTTCAGCTCTGGCACTTTGCGAAGAATCAGGGCCTAGTTTCAAACTATCCTTAATGGCGCCAAAAAATTTGTCTTCATTTATAGGTTGTCCCCAAAAACTGAGTGAGATTTTATGGCCCAAAGAGAGCCTGCTGGCCTACCAAATACCCTAGAGCCAGCGCCGAACCTTTCTGGTGTATTCCACAAACTGCTCTCCATAGACCTCTCGCATCATTTTCTCTTCAGGCAGAACAAAACAAATATTCACCCAAATGAAGAAAATCAAAGGAACCAAGAAAGGTAAAGGGTCATTCAACTGAAGACAAATACCAAGCAAAACCAAAGTCATCCCTAGATAAATTGGATTTCTTGAGTAAGAGTAAGGCCCAAGCTGAAGCAATGTACTAGACTCTTTGAAAGGAGTGATCTCCGTTTCAAACTTAATAAAAAGCTTTCGGCAGGAGATAACCAACCAAATACCAAATATTGATAGTAAAGCTCCGAAGTAACCCGGCAAAGGAGAATCAAAGATTCTGATGTCTGAGAAAAAACAGAGTGTGATTGAAGCAAAGACTGAAAACACCAAAACATGGGGTGGGTAGACGCGCCTGTCTGTTAAAGTTACTTCTTCAATTGCTTCTAATTGCTCAACCATTCGAAACCCTTTGCAGCTTGTGGTTTTTCCTTTAGTCTCTTCAACATGACAGTAAACAAAAAGCAAAAAATAACCGTAGCTGTTCTGATGGGTGGTCAGTCCTCGGAGCATGAGATTTCACTGATTTCCGCATGTAATGTGATTTCAGCGATGGATCCGGAAAAATACGAAATTATTCCTCTTGGAATTAATCGCAAAGGAGAGTGGCTACTTCAAGATAAAGACAAGCCGGCTCTAAACGAAACAGATCCAAAATCGGTTGAACTCAGCCCAGGGGGAAAGCGAGTAAGCTTTTTTCCCGGAGATGGCACAGCTAGTTTTAAAGTAGACGAAGAAACTCTTGGTCCAATCGACTGTATCTTTCCAGTTCTTCATGGCCCGAAAGGTGAAGATGGTACAATTCAAGGAATGCTTAAACTTAGCGGAATTCCTTTTGTGGGTTGCGATGTTTTATCCTCCGCGGCTTGCATGGATAAAGACATTACTAAAAGATTATTAAGCCAAGCAGAAATTAAAAACGCTGAATACCTAATTGCTGAAAAGGATGGCCCAGACTTACACTTTAAAGAAGCCAAGGAAAGCCTTGGAACTCCGATGTTTATAAAGCCAGCGAACCAAGGCTCAAGCATCGGTGTTTATAAAGTTAGGACTGAGGAAGAGTTTGAAAGTGGAATGAAACAGGCTTTTAAGTTTGACACGAAGCTTGTCGTAGAGCGCGGAGTCGAGGGAAGGGAGATCGAGTGTTCTGTTTTGGGAAACACCAGACCAGTGGCTTCACTGCCTGGCGAATTAATTCTAAGCGATGATTTTTATTCTTTTGAAACCAAATATATTAGTGAAGATGGGGCTAAGCTTCAGATACCAGCAGAATTAGAAGACGAAGAACTTTCAGCTCTGCAAAAAACTGCTATAGCTGCTTACAAAGCACTAGAGTGTTCTGGTTTAGCGAGGGTTGATTTTTTCTTAACTGAAGAAAAAGAATGGATGGTTAATGAGATAAATACTCTCCCCGGCTTCACTGCAATCAGCATGTATCCTCAAATGTGGGAAGCCAGCGGAATTTCCTACCCTGAACTAATTGACCAACTAATTGAGCTTGCTTTGACTCGTTTCCAAGTTATTTCTCAGCTCAAATCAGCAAATGATTAAGAATATTTTTTTCGATCTTGATGGGACTATTACAGACAGTGCCGAAGGAATAATAGGTACTGTTAAGTTCATGCTGTCAGAACTAGAGATTGCTATTCCTGAGGAAGATCTCAGTTGGGTAATTGGGCCACCTTTTGAAGAAAGCGTTGCCAAGCTGATTGGAGACTCTGACCCTAAAAAAGTCAGCCACGCAGTTGAAATTTACCGAGGCAAATTTGTCAAAGAAGGTCTCTATCAAAATAGGCTCTACGCAGGGATAGAAGAAGTTTTGAAAGAACTAGCTGAAAAATATACTTTATTCATCGCAACTAGTAAGCCCACCCCTCAAGCTAAAACAGTAGCTAAACATTTTAAGATGGATCAGTTTTTTAAGGAAATATACGGCAGCGGTGAACATGGAGAGATGCCAGAGAAGGGTAGAATTCTCGGACTGGCACTGGAAGAGCAAAAATTAAAACCAAAAGAGTGCTTGATGATTGGGGATCGGCATCATGACATCGAGGGGGCTAAAGCTCATGGCATTGTCCCAATTTCAGTCAGCTATGGGTATGGTGATTTACGGGAATTTTCTGAGGCAAAGATGGTGGTCAACTCTCCAGCTGAAATTCCTGCCTCGATCAATTTTGCCCTAAAGTGATCGGCTACCTCCTTAGAGCACCAGTAATATTTAATATTTTTTAGACAATAAGTGTCTAGATTTACAGTGCCCCTCCCTTTTGATAGTTCACTAGAGCCACATTTTTCCTCACGTTCTCTTAAAACAAAATTCTTGTAGACATTGATATTCACCAGTCCTTCAGGACTTTTATCCGAAGGACTGGTCGAACAGATAAGGTTTTGCTGTTTACCTACCCCTATTCACTGACGAGTGAGTAGGTTTTTCACTACCAAGGTAGAAAAATCATGAGTAAAAAATACATTATGCACATCCGGCAGGAAACTACTGCCAAAAATGAAAAACGAGTATCCTTTATACCCACTCAAGTAGCTCGACTCTTGCAGGATTATAGTAATCTTCAGATTCAAATTGAATCCGAAGCCGGTTTAGCAGCAGGCTTCAGCGATGAAGATTACAAAAACGCTGGGGCTAGCATTGCGGGACCAGAAGCAGCTCGCAACTCTCATCTCTGTATTGCTGTCAAAGGAACTGGGCCTGGCCAACATTATGGTCGCTACGACATCAGGTTCCACCATGGGGCTAATTGTAATGTCGAAGGAGGATTAGAGGCAGTAAACTCTGGAGCTGGCTTAATAACTCTAGACCAGGACATGAAGCTGCCTAAAGATAGTTTTGATTCTCCAAGACCAGTACTTGTGGCTATGTCTGACTTTACAGGTCGGCTGTCTGCGGCTTGGCTGAAAGAATTTCGCCCCAAAGCATTTATTAATGCCAAAGTGGTAATTTTCGGAGGTGGGGTTCTGGGACGGGCTGCATTTAGTGAATTTATTAACCTGGGAATCCCTGAAAGTCAGATCTTTGTCGGAGACATAAACGATACCGTTTTGGAAACTTACCCTCAACATTGTCGTTTCCGAACTGATGATAGAGAACAGTTTCTGGATGCAATAGCCGACGCATACTTTGCAGTTGGAGCAGTTCTTATCCCTGGCAAGAAAAGTCCATGTGTTTTCACAAGCGAAGACTGGAGCAAGTATTCAAGGAAAGGGGCTGTAGCAATAGACCCGGCCAATGATCAGGGAGGCTGTTTCGAAGGTGCTCAGCAGCGTGTCAAAAAAGGTCAATATACAACCTTTGATAAACGCTTTGGCAATTGGACCCCCAATCGCTATATTTCGGTTGTTCCCAACATGCCAAGTGCTGGTGGAGCAGAGTCATCCGAGCTTTTTGGTAATGCTCTAATGGAGATGCTGCCAAGTATGTTCAATGCAAAAGATTGGAGCCCAAATCGAGTCTGTATAAATGGCGCTCTTTTGGCGATTGATGGAACAATTCTCGATGATGCGTTCTCAACAAGGGTATCGCCGGGATCCTGAACCTCTAATATAGAGACTAGTTCCTTTTAAAAAGTAAACGGTCGGCAGCACGATACGAGTTGCCGGCCAGTTTTCTTTAAAATAGATAGTTTTTTAACTAAGGTTAGCTGTTCGACCTACTCTATTTGGTCTTAAGTAATCTTCGATTCTTTGTAAGGGACATGCTTACGAACAACTGGATCATACTTCTTCATTTCAAGCTTCTCAGTAGTCTTACGCTTGTTTTTGGTTGTTGTGTAGAAGTGACCTGTTCCGGCAGAAGAAACTAGTTTAATTTTATCTCTCATTGAACTTTCCTGAACTTTTTAAATTAAATTTTTCCCCTGCTGAGTTGTTACTGAGGAGCGCAGTTTTCTACTTTATCAACACCAATCTTGTCAAATATACATCTTTTCAGTGATTAATGCTGATTTAGACTATTTCCCACTAATCTAGGGGTTTTGAATTTAGGCCTGATTTTAGGGGATTAATTCCTAACCCACTGGAACTAGGAAAAATTTAACTTATCATTGCGTCAAAATCGAAACCATTATCAAGTCACAGCTCATCTAAACCGATAGTGGTAAAGGAAGAGCAAATTAGGGCAACGTTTTAAAGAATATAATGAGCAAAGAAAACCGATCAATTTTGGTTATAGATGACGATGAAGATTGTCGTTCAATGGTGAGAACAATTCTCGAAGACAAAGGCTTTGAAGTCACCACTGGGTGTAATGGAGTCGAAGCAGTCGAGATCATGGAAAAGATTGATAAGCCCGCTCTAATCATTCTGGATATCATGATGCCGGAGATGAACGGCTATCAGGTAGTTGAAAGAATGAAGCTGAACCCAAAGCTGCAAAACATACCGATCATGATGGTTACTGCCAAAGCTTCAGACGAAGATGTAATCGAAGGGTATAAAACTTACGCAGTAGACTACTACATAACTAAGCCTTTTAATACTAGGCAGCTACTAGCTGGCATTAAATTGATTCTAGGTTACATTTAGTAGCTTAGTCTAACCTGACCTCAACTTACCGTTTACTCTCCTTTGTGCTAGCCTGCGTCTATGGCAGGAAAGATGATAACCATTGAAGGAATCGAGGGAGCAGGTAAAACCTCCTTGATCGAAGGTCTAAAGATCTTCGCAGAATCTAAAGGCCACAATGTTACCTGTACCCGTGAACCGGGAGGTACAAAACTCGGCTCCTCTATTAGAACGCTTCTACTAGATAATCACGAAAACCCTCCTAGTTCCTTAGCCGAAGTCTTACTATTTGCAGCTGACAGAGCTGAACACGTGGAAGAGCTAATTAGACCCTCTCTTGTACAAGGCAAGCTGGTTATTTGTGACCGTTTTATCCACTCTACCCTGGCCTACCAAGGCTTTGGCAGAGGCTTAGATATAGAATTACTTAATAAACTAAACCTAATTGCAACATCAGGGCTTAAGCCTGACCTAACGATTCTTCTGGATCTTAATCCTGAAACTGGTTTAGCCAGGGCTAGAAAAAGAGCTGACCAAGAAGCACCAGAATCCGAAAGCGGCTGGACAAGGTTCGAGCAAGAAAAGTTAGATTTCCATCAGAAACTGAGAGATGGTTTCCTTGAACTTGCAAAAGACTCGAGTCAAAACATAAAAATTATTGATGCCGAAAAGAGTGAAGCTGAGGTTATTTCCCAAGCCAAAAAAATAGTGGGAGAGGTTCTTTAATGTCGAACCTCTTTAACAGTATTGTTGGACATCAAGAGTCACTTGCTCAACTAGAAGGCCTTTTACAACACGGGAGAATTCCTCACGCTCTATTGCTAGCCGGGCCATCGGGTGTCGGAAAATTTAAAATTGCGAGGGCCCTAGCAACTGCTCTTCTTGAAGAGCCTCAATTGGCAAACAAACCGCACCCAGACCTACACCTTCTCTATCCGGAACCTGGTAAAAAAGATATTTCAGCTGAAACAACCAGACAGCTTATTTCAAAACTTCAGCTTAAACCCTATGCTGGAAAAAAAATAGTAGCGATTATTGACCAAGCAGAAAGGTTTTCCTTAACTGCTTCCAATTCACTTTTAAAAACCTTAGAAGAGCCGAATGCTCACAGTCACCTCATTGTTATTAGCAGCGCTAAGCATCGTTTACCGGAAACAATAATTTCCAGACTTCAAACTGTGTCCTTTGGTGATCTTAAAGTCGATGAGATAACTAAAATCATTGAAAACATCTCTCCCACCCTAGCAGGTAAAACCTCTAAACTCTCCGAAATTGCAGCAGGCAATCTAACTATTTTAGGCTTAGAAAAATTTAGAAATCCTGAAACAGGTCAACTAGATAACCTCGACTCTGTTTCTGAACACTTGAGCAACCTAGTTTCGGATATTGGCCAGCTCAAAGACAGAATCTTAAAGGTAAGAGAGCTTTCCGAAGCCAATGCCCTATCCTTGGCAGCTGAGCTTGTTTCCTCAGAGCCTCAGGCTCTTTGGCCAGTTTTGAGGAATATCTCTAGCCAGCTAATTAGAAGTTCTGAGGGCCGAACTCAAAAAAATGCCGCTGATTTACTTGAAGAGGTGCTAACTGCTGAAAAGTGGGTTAAAGAAAGAAGCGCTAATGCTCAAATGCAGCTTAGCCAGGTATTTTTAAAGTTAGCTGCACTTGATCTAAAGAGCTAGACTTTATCTTAACAATTGCAAAGATGAGCGCCTACTACGTCACAACCCCTATATACTACGCCAATGGCCTACCTCACATTGGTAGCACCTACACTACGACTTTGGCAGATTTTTTAGTGCGCTACTACAGCATGCTTGGCAGGGATACTTTCTTCCTCACCGGCACAGACGAGCACGGAGACAAAGTTCAGCAAGCTGCAGAAAAGCTTGGTAAAAGCCCCAAGGAATTCACAGACGAAGTAAGCTCCAAGTTTGAATCGGCCTGGAAAGAACTTGGTCTAAACCCTTCCCGATTTATTCGAACCACAGATGACGATCACAAAGAGAATGTTCAAAATATTCTTCAAAAAATATACGACCAAGGAGATATTTACTTTGGGGAATATGGTGGTCATTACTGCACTGGCTGCGAGCGTTTTTTAACTGAAAAAGAGCTCGATGACGGTAAATGTCCTGACCATCAAACCACTCCTGAGTGGGTCAGTGAGAAAAATTATTTTTTCAAGATGAGCAAATATCAAGACCAACTTCTTGATCACATCAAAGCTAATCCTGATTTTATCAGGCCAGATAGATACAAAAATGAAGTATTAGGACTACTAAGAGAACCACTTGAAGATCTTTGTATCTCTAGACCTACTTCTCGACTTAGTTGGGGAATTCCTCTTCCCTTTGATGAAAACTACGTCACATACGTTTGGTTCGACGCACTGGTAAACTATTTAACCGGTATCGGCTATCCGGACCAAGAAAAGGCTAAAGAGCGTTGGGAGAACTCAGAACACCTAATTGGAAAAGACATTGTAAAACCCCACGGGGTTTTTTGGCCTACAATGCTTCTGGCCGCCGGAATTCCTTTATACAAAAACCTTACCGTGCACGGCTACTGGAATACTCCCAGCGGTAAAATGTCCAAAAGTTTAGGCAATGCAGTCGACCCTCTTGAAGTAAAGAGACATGTCGGAATGGATGTCTTTCGTTATTTCGTTATGAGAGAAATGACCTTCGGACTCGATGGAAACTACAGCGGAGAAGCTCTCGAAACTCGCTACAATGCAGACTTGGCAAATAACCTAGGCAACTTGGTCAGTCGATCACTTAGCATGGTCCACAAGTATCGAGACGGAGAAGTTCCAATTGCAAAAAGCTTAAATGGAGAATCTCAAGAACTAAAAACCAACGCTCTAAACTGTTTCGAGGAAATGGGGCAGTTCGTTGAAAAAAGAGAATTTCACAAAGCTGCCGGCAGAATTTGGGAATTAATAGATCTAGTTAACGTTTACATTGACCGCAGTAAACCTTGGTCTCTAGCTAAAAACGAAGAGAACGCTGACCAACTCGATGAAACGCTTTATTGCCAATTAGAGTGCATTAGGATTGCTGCGGGATGCCTGCTGCCTTTCATGCCAGACACAGCGCCCAAAATTCTATCTTTTCTTGGAATTGACTCAAAAATAAAGCCTGACTTTTTTGAAAAATTTGAATTTCTGAAAGAAGGCTCTAAAGTTGAGAAAGGAGAAGCTCTGTTTCCAAGACTTGAAGTGAGTAAGGAAGAAAAGACTGAGAAAAAAATAGCAGCAAAACCAAAGGGGGAAAAAGTGACAGAAGAAAAAGCAGGACTTATTGGTTTTGGAGATTTTCAAAAAATAGAACTAACAGTTGGCCAAATTATGGAAGCTTCGAAAATTGAAGATGCCGATAAACTTTTAAAACTAAAAGTCGACATAGGTAGTGAAGATCAAAGGCAAGTTGTGGCCGGAATTGCTAAGCATTACCAAGCGGAAGAACTAGTTGGTCGGAAGGTCGCTGTGGTCTCGAACTTGAAACCGGCTAAGCTTAGAGGTGAGTTAAGTGAAGGCATGCTGCTTGCTGCCAGTGACGATGCTGGCAATCTGGAATTAGTTTACCCGGGAGACCTTATTAAGGTCGGAGGTAAAATCAGCTAACCTGATGGAATTGATAGACACTCATTGTCATCTAACGGCAGTAGAGAGAGAAAAACTACCGGCAATTTTCGAACGAGCTAAAGAATGTTCAGTAAATCGTTTTGTTTGCGTTGGAGCTAGCGACGGAATTATTTCAGCTCACGATGCTATTGAGTTAACTAAACAGTACCCTCGGGTTTTTTGTTCCGTGGGAGTACACCCTCACGATGCTGGTCATCATCAAAACTTAAAAGAAATAGAGAAACTTTTTGAAGAAGAAAAAGTAGTGGCAGTCGGAGAAACTGGGCTTGATTTTTTTAGAGACTGGGCTCCTGTTGAAGATCAAAGAAAATTATTTCGCTACTCGATAGAGCTTGCAAAAGACATTAAGAAACCTCTTATTATCCATTGTCGAGAAGCTGCTGATGAGACTTTCGCTACCCTAAAAGAACTTTCCGCTGATAAGGTTGGCGGTGTTTTTCACTGCTACGCGGAAGACGCTGAATTCGCTAGGAAAATTGCTGATTTGAATTTTCTGGTTTCTTTTACAGGTAATATTACCTTTAAAAAAGCTCACGATCGTAGAGAAGCTGTTGCTGGAATTCCGCTTGAGCAGATTATGCTTGAAACTGACATGCCCTATATGGCGCCCGAGCCTTTTCGAGGCAAGCCAAGTGAGCCGATGCATGTTTACAAAGTGGCCCAAATGATTGCAGAAGTTAAGGAAATTTCTCTAGAGGAAGTTGCTAAAAAAACCAGCGAAACTGCTATTAATTTTTTTAGCCTGTCGAAATAATTTTAAATTAAGGTTCCCAAAATAAATGGACAACTGTAGATAATTTTGAAGTGTCAAATATCTGACACTTCAAAATTGTTGGCCAATTAATATTTTACCACCTAAACTGTATCGCAAAAGCTGGTTGGTAACATCCCCAAGAAGAAGGACTTGCCTTAAACTCAAGATTACCAGGTAATTCCCCGAGTTCATTTTTTAAAATTTGCTTAGCTATTTTAACTGCTAGTTCTTCACCACCTTCTACTTCGGAGGTATGGAAGGGATTTCCAGAAGAAAAACAAACTTCAACTTCCTGCGTTAAACCCACTCTTTCAACTATTCCTTCTTCACTAAAAAAAACTTCGCCATAGACTGGAACTTTAATCGTACGACATTTCATAATCTTTCCTTAACGTTGAGAATGCTTCAGATTAGACAAGCTGATCTCAAGAATTCTCAACCATAAAACCTTACTCCTACAGCTGTCTGAGAGTCTTCCTTCACTCTCACACAACTGAAGCCCTAAATTAGCCGAAAGACATCAGTTAATAAAATCACCTCAGAATGAGAACCTAAAGGCTTAAAATTTTAAGACATTTCGAAAACTCAAAAGCTGAGAAAGCTACAAGGCGCTGAAAAAAGGGCTGGCTGCGTTCGATTTTAGCTACTTGCCAGCAACAACCTAGAAAACAATTTCATCTAACTTAAACCAAACAAAAGTGAAAAAAAATATCAGCTAAAATCGCTGATGCTTTTTTCTACTTAAAGCCCTAGTCTCTAATTCAAGCCCAAAGAGAGCGATCAAAGGGTAAGTTTTTCATGGCCAAGTCAAATTCCTGTTGATAACATTTCACGAGTTGTAGTGAAAAATTTATAAAATACATCGATCCCGGGGGATATTTACGATGAAAATAGAATCAAAAAAACTTACAAATTATTTAAAAGGGGGCTTAGGAGCATTAGCTTTGACCAGCTGCTTGAGCTCTTCAGCGTTCGCTCAGTCTAGTGAGCAAAGAATGCTTAACTTGGAGCAAGAAGTACAGTTCCTAAGCGAACAATTGATTGACCTTCAGGTAGAAAACTCTAGTGAGGTTCCAATCAACACTTTTGATTCCATTAAATTTAACCTTGGTGGTTTCATAACTCAAACGTATACAGTCAACCACGCTGGAGATTTTTCAACTGATGACCAGTTCGACCAGACTAACATAGAGCTTCTATTGAGTGCTGATATTACTGAGGAAGACCGATTTTTTGCTTCTCTTGGTTATCTTAGACAGCACGATTTCGACAATGAACACACTCTCCAAGACGTTACTTTAAGAGGGTTCGGTCGTAGTATCAATAGAAACCCACTTATTATCGGTTGGTGGGAGCACACTTTTGGTAATAGTCTGGCAGTCAAAGCAGGTCGATTCATTACACCATGGGGTATTATTAACACCGAGCATTTTCCTCCAACTTTGCAGGAACTGAATCAACCCATTTTTCTTCGACCTTTTGAAGGGAACCTTACTATTCCAAACTTCTTAAATGGAGTAGAGGCATCAGGTGGATTTGCAGAACAGACAATTAGTTACAACGCTTATTACGGCCAGTTCTCAGGAGAACCAGGAGAAAGCGTTTTTGGTGGTCGTTTGACTTGGGATATTCCTGGAGACATAGCTGTACTAGGAGGCTCTTACCAGAATGGTGTTAAAACTGGATCTGGTGAAGATGAAACCTATAATGCTTTTGGGGTCGACCTTCTACTCAACTACAATCATTTTGGTATGAAAGCTGAGTGGTACAACAGCTCTCTAGATATTAGAGAAGACGAAGAAGCTTTTTATGTTCAGCCATTCGTTACTTTGGGTGATTTCATTCTTTTCTACAGATATGATTCTATTGATCTTGATGATACGGTTGTTCCTGGAAGAGACGAAGTTGAACATATTGTTGGACTGAACTATTTCTTTGACGAAAAAGTCAGGCTTAGAGCTCAGTACACTTTTAATGAGTACGATGTTGACCAAGATTCTCTTGGACAGGACCGTGACTTCAATCAGCTACAGTTTTCTGTAACTGCATCATTCTAGTTAACGAAGGAGATATAGTATTATGAAAACCTACGTTAAACTATTAACCACAGCGCTTCTGTTTTGGGGCGTTGTGGGGGCTCAAACTGCTGCTGCGGAAACAATACTGGTACTGGTAAATAAAAATAATCCTGTTACGGAAATGTCCACGGAAGAGATAAAAAGCATCTACTCCGGAACCAAGCGTTTTTGGGACGATGGGAGCAAGATTAAACCTCTTCACATGCCACCGGAATCGATGGAAAAAGAGGCCTTTATTACCAGTGTCTTTAAAGTTTCGATGTCTCAGTACAAACTTTTCTGGTTGTCTCAAAAGCAAACAACCGGGCAGACTGAGCCACTGAGCTTGCACGTGTCTTACCCAATCCTAAACATTCTTTCTAGAAAGAAAGAAGCAATTGGGTATGTCTCAGCAAGAGACTACGAAAACCTTAGTGATGGTATTAAGACTAACCTTAAGACTGTCAAAACTCTTAACTAGAGTTGAGGTAAGTAGAAGTTTAAAAGCCGCTCTTCGGAGGGGCTTTTTTTTTGCCTTAGCTTCTAAGCTAACACCTTTGTCTCCCTCCCCTCAGAAGCAACTAGAGCTACTAAGAACTAGTTCACTACAATCTCATTCCCCTAACCTATTGATATTACGTATGCTTAGCGGCTATCAGCCTTCTATCCTTGTTAAAGATTAAGGTCCTAAGTGCCGACAATCATTAGGTAGTTGGTAAATTAAAAATTTAAACCAAAGTATCGTGACCACTGTTGAAGAAACCCCTGATAACGAGCCCCAACATGATAGGGAGGAGTTAAAGCCTGGAACAAAGGTAGCTAATCGCTATGAAATTGTTCACGCCCTTGGCCAAGGAGGCATGGGCTGCGTGTATCTTGCCAAAGATACAATTCTCGATGGTGTACTCGTTGCTCTTAAAATACTTCATCGTGAATTTTCCTTTAATGAGCAACACACCAAAAGATTCCTAAGAGAAGTAAAGCTAATGCACAAAGTGAATCATCCCAACGTGGTGAGAACCTTTGATGTGGGAGCTGACGGTAATATCGTTTACTTCACGATGGAATACATCAAAGCCAGTTCACTGGACATACTGATTGATACCAATACTTTCCCTGTTCAAAATACAATCTCTATTGTTTCTCAAATATGCGAGGGGCTTGAGGCAATTCATGAAGCAGGGATAGTTCATAGAGATCTTAAACCTGGAAATATTCTTCTACTGGAAGATGGAACTATCAAGATTACTGACTTTGGTGTTGCCCGTCCGCAAAGCTCTGACCTCACAGCTCATAACGAAATTGTAGGATCGGCAGCCTACGTGGCTCCAGAAATTTGGGAAGGTGATGTGATTGCTCCATCCGTGGACCTTTATAGCCTCGGAATCATATTCTACGAAATCGCAACTGGCACAATCCCTTTCGACGCTGAGTCCCCTGCCGCTTTGATGCGCTTACACTTAGACTCTGAACCCGTGCCACCAAAAGTACTAAATAAAGACACTCCGGCTTGGTTTAACAGACTAATCTTAAAGCTACTGGCCAAATCGCCATTAGATAGATTTGAAACCTCTGGGGCAATTATCGATTACGTAACCCAGTACGAATCACGAGGATATATATACACCACGGGGAAAAAGATCGAAGGAACAGGGCCCTGTGTTAACCCTGCCTTTTTGTTCGCATTGGAAGACATAGCGGAAAAATCTATTGAGGGCGATCTATCTGACATCATTCTTCCTAGTAAAGAAAAGTTCCGAAAGAATACGAGTAAACAAAAGGCGACATTCAAACAAATTGTCTCAATGGCTAAGCCTGCTTTGAAAAAAACTCTCAAACTCTGTTCTAATCAATTGACTTTCTCAATGGTAACTATTGCAACAATTATTATGATTGCTGCACTTGCCTCTCAATTTTCCAACCTATTTCAATTCATGACAAAAGACTCCGGAGCTTACCTGCTACTAACAATATTGCCTCGCGCTTTTGCAGGGAGCCTACTTTTAGCTTTACCGCTAATAGCCTTAAGCACCTTCAGTCAATCTATGCTTCATGTGCTAAGAACTGTTTTTATTAGCCTAACCTTCATGCTTTTGGCTGGTTCTGTTTTAACTACAAAGTTTTTAATCCCAGTTTATCAAAGCCACAGAACTGCTGATGTATCTTCAATCACAGCAGCTCTATCTGCTGCTTCCGAACAGTTAACTGCGATTGCGGTAATGAGCCCAGCAATAAGCAACTACAAAGCCATATCTTCGGGACAACTTCTATCTTTACAATGGCTCAACTTTAATCCGATCCAAAGCAACGGAGTCGAGCTAGGAATTGCCATAATATACTTCGGTCTAACGATTCTCGTGGCCTATAGGTCAATGGCGTTTAAATCGAATCTAGCCAAAGTTGCTTTGACTCTGGTAACACCGGCAATTATTTACGCCTACTGGTCAGTTTCAATACAAAAAAGCTTCGAGATCACCGTTGCCCCTAGAGAGTTATATTCAATCCTTCAGCTTCCTTTGGCCAGTCCCGCCCTAGCTTCTATTATATGCTCGTGGGGACTGCTATTTGCCATAACAATGGTAACGACACTGTTTCTACAAAGAAATAAGTGAATTTGCTTTATTTGAAATACTGAAATCAGATCCCCTTTACGACAGGTACAGAAAAAGCCGAATTTTTAAGTAGACGGGGTATATTC
>CAZECN010000009.1:75048-88750 GCA_964510575.1 uncultured Bdellovibrionales bacterium
CCCCTTTACGACAGGTACAGAAAAAGCCGAATTTTTAAGTAGACGGGGTATATTCTAATAGGTCAACTCTGCTGAGACACCTAGGTTTGGAAAGACTTCTCTTACAATTAAAACTCCCAGAAAAACCATAGAGCAGTACATAACAGCGGTTGCACCCCAGGACCTTCCAAACATCTTAAGAACTGGCTCTCCTCCCTTAGGTACCGATTCACCTACCGCCGTAGCAACGAAATCTACTCCTGAATAAGCTTCGATAATCAAATGAAATAGAAAGCCCAGAAAAGCCCCGATAGCCACATAGCTCCTATCTACTAGGTTAAGGTCATAGAACATCAAGAAAACAACCTGACCCGTCACGACAGCAGCAGGGATGGAGTGAATCATTCCTCTGGGATTAAAGACCAGGCGCATTAACTTCATTATTACAATACGGGTGAGCAGGTAACAGCAGATTACTATTAGAGCCACTCTAGAAATACGCTGAGCGAAAAGACCTGGGTAGAGTTCAAAGAATAGTAGAGGTGACACGGCAGCAAGTAACCCTGCTAATTCACGAGATGGAATCTCATCGCTTCCATCAATATCTGGCAGTAGTCCCGAGACCACCACTACCGCACTCGCCAGCAATAAGTACTCTGAACTCACATTCAGGAAGAAAAATCCTAGTAGTGCGTAAAAAAAAGATACTACCAGTGAGCTTGAAAAGAATCTGTTCATAACGGACACAGAATATCAGGGAAAAAAACGGCTAAAAAGACAAAAATTTTCCTTGGATAATGATACTCTCAGGCCACAAACTCTAGTATAGGAGCTCTAAGGCTTAGGGATCGTTCAGCAAATAGCCAAAGCTAATCTGGGGCCACAGAAGGGCAAATTCTATCTTTTTATTTAATTGGCTGAGAGGCAGTATAGGGACGTAGAATCCCATTGTTTTCTTAAGCGGCTAGAGCCTATGTCCATCTATCAGGAATTTAGAAACTTAGCAGAAGATGCCTCTATTGAAGTAGGGCGAAGACTGCTGGAGGTACAAAGCCAAAGGCTAGACGTTGAGGTTTCCTTTAAATCTCCTACCGACCTTGTTACAGAAATTGATCTTTGGGCTGAGAAAGAGGTTACTAGAAGAATCAAGGAAGCATTTCCAGGTCATCAGATTCTTGGAGAAGAGTCAGCTCCAGATGTATCAACTATTACTGAGCGAGAGACAGAATACTCCGAAGGCTTTTGTTGGACGATAGACCCTATTGACGGAACTACTAATTTTGTTAGTGGCATTCCTCATGCCTCTGTCTCTATCGGCATAAGCGAAAATGGCAAAAGAGTAGTAGGAGTGGTTTACGACCCCTTCCGGGATGAGATGTTCTCTGCTGTAAAAGGTAAAGGTGCTACACTGAACGGAACAAAAATTGAGGTCTCTGATCAAAGAGAACTAAAAAAATCAGTAGTTGCCACTGGCTATCCTTACAGCCGAGTAAAGGATTGGCCGAATTTAAAGCCAGTTTACGATTTGTTCTTCGAACAATCTCGAGATATGAGAACTTTCGGTTCGGCTTGTATTGACCAATGTTGGGTCGCTTGCGGGCGACTAGATGGCTATTTCGAAGTTGGAATAAAGCCTTGGGATGTTGCCGCTGGAAGCTTGATTGTAGAAGAAGCTGGCGGAAAAATATCTAATCCAATAGATGCCAAATCAGAATACTCGTCTTTTGCAAAAAGCTTTCTCTTTGCTGGGCCTGAGCTGTTTAATCGCTTATCTGAAGAATTTAATCAGTTAAAATAAATAAGGAAAAAGATTTTTCGTTTTCCTCTTGTAATCTGAATAGTCTGGATAGCGGGCTCCTAATAACTCTTCCTCCAGTTTTATCTTAAAGCTGATTATCAGCAAAAGTAGAGTTAGAACTACCAATCGGGTGGGGGTGAAATTCTCGGCAACTGCTGGAAGAAACATCATAATCAACGAGGTATACATTGGATGACGAACATACTTATAGGGACCGCTCATTACTAAGCTAGCGTCTTCTCTTGGTAAAGGTGATGCCGTTAAGTTTCCTGATCTCATTTCAAATATCGAGTAAAGACCCCATGAAACTCCTAAAACCTGAATACTTAGAATCCAAACAACTGAGCTAAACACAGGTGCAGTGAATACAAGAAGAGCTATGCAGCTGAACTGGCCAATGACTAATCCCAAGGCTCCTAAATTTCTATAACAAGCCATTAAAAATCTAATATTAATCGAGTCATCTCGCTACCATTGAGCTGTAAAAGTTTTAGGAACAAGATTCCACTTTCTTCCGTAGACATGAACCTTGTTGGTGTTTTTTCCCGATCTCTCTTGCAAGGCTCCACCCGAATTAATCCAAGACAGAATACCACCTTTAAAGTTGAGAGCTTCGAAACTGGCAGCCATCAACTCCTTTGCATAAAGCCCACTACGATAACCTATGGTGCAATATGGAATAATAGTTTTGCCCTTGTATAAATGTCTATTTAATTGAAAATCTTTTTTTAGAATAGCGCCAGGGATTATAGAAACTTCTGTTTCTTCTGAAGTTCTAACATCAATCAAGACAGCTTTTCCGGACCCTATCAGTTCTTTAACCCCAACGTATTCCACTTGAATAACATCTGGATAAGCTTCGCGATACTCAACTGAAAGGCTATCAATGGTCGAACTATTACTTTTGGTAGACTGAGGGCAGGAGCAGGATAGAAAGCTCAGCGCTAAATAAGCTGCTACGAATAGTTCGATTATTTTCATTCATTTTACCTATCACAAATCAACTGAAAGGCGAGAGGTCACAAAAAACCCCTCTTTTGCGGAGATCAAAAGAGGGGTTTTTTAATTTATGGGATTTTAGAATCAGCCGCCAAAATCATCATCAGCATTGGCTCCACCTTGCTCCCACCAGCTATTGTCCTCTTTGATAACAAAAGTCTTATCTTGACCTCTTTTATCTGAGAAACTTACGTAACCTAGATTTTTCTTTTCAACCTTCTTGGTCACAGCTTTTTTATCCCAGTCCCTTTCTTTGAACTCGGTTCTTGTGACAATAGTGGTATCAGAAACATTTCTAAGAACAAGATTAATTTTCCCCATGTTCTTTGCCGTTTGAAGTTGCAGGGCTTCTTCCAATGAAACCATCAGAGTTACAGTGCTTCTTCCAGAGTTTCCTTGTCTAAAACGATTGTTGTTCACTCCAGCTTCTGAAGTAGTAACTGTCGTGCTTCCGTCATAAGAAAGAACTATCGCATCCTCAACAGCAACTCTAGTTGTGCTGCCACCTTCTGCTTTATCAATATAAGTCAAAAGAACATCAACATGAGCTCCAGGTGTTGCCCACCCCTCGACTCCGGCAGTTGCATCAACCTCAATTGTTACAGCTCTATGCCCAGGGGGAAGATAATCCATAATTCCAAATTGAGGAGCTTGCGCAGATAGGTCAGTCCTGATTATCGGCTGATTCGCTCTCAACGGTACTTTGGTGAACATGTCTTGAATTTTCTCAGTTTCTCTAACTGCGCCTTCAGGTACCTGATCTCTAGGCCAATGAATTCTTTCAAGAGAAACTCTACCAACCTTGGTACCTTTAGGAACTTCGGCTGTTGGGGCTAATAAAACCACCATATTGTAAGCCAACTCATCTTCAGCTCCCTCAAGAGGCTGAAAGTTGCTTCGAGCTTCTACTGTAGAGCGGTTAGTTAAAAGAAGTACCGCTAGGGCGATGAGCACAACCATAACGCTGCCTCCGCCTACATATAATAATCTATCTCTTCTTGCTTGAGCCCTGGCTGGACCCATACGAGCGAATGTACCACTTGTTCTTCCGTTCATCTACAAAACCTCCGTACTAAGGAAAAAACCAAAAAAATTGTGGGGCTAAGGTTAAAACCTGAAACTCCCTGCACTAATTAAAAACCCAGACTAGTTCAACGACAGTATTCTACTATTTACTTTAGAAGTTAATTTAGGCGATAGCCTTAAAAATTCTAATCTGCTGCACACTTTAGTTGGAACGAAACACCGTCCATCTACTATTGTGAACGAATTGCTTCAAAAAATCCAGTTAAATCTTCTAAAACTGGCCTTTTTCTGTAGAACGAATGGTCATTCGTGCAAAAAGGTACAAACATACTTGCGAATTGAAACTTAGAACTAAATCAAGGCAAGTCTAACTTTAAAAAACTTACAAAATTGTACAATCGAACTTTTACTCGCAGTTTATACTGAAACCAGTTTCAATTCCGTGTTTTGCAAGTGCTTACATCAGGTTTCAGTATACTTTGTTGTCTGGCAGTGCTACGCACTGATTATACCCCTTTACGACAGGCACAGAAAAAGCTGAAGTTTATGGTAGACGGGGTATATTCAGCTTCCTTAGAACGACCCAAGCAAGTCATTGCTTATGAAGTCGCTTAAACGGAGTCTGTCCAAACTTCCTTTATATTTAACTGCACCGTCGAAACTCCACCATAATTGTTAATTTCAGGGGAATATGCGGCTCTAATTGTCTTTCCCTTGACCAACAAAGGGTGACCGGCCAACTTCCAGGCAACTGCTTGAATTTTCTTCTTTTGCTGACTAAGCAAGAGCTTAAGATGATTTTCTCCAATTTGTTTTACAGATTCAACTTCAAGCTGATCACTATAAAAAACAGGGGAAGGGTTTCCCACACCAAACGGCTCCAAACTTTTAAGATTAGAAACAAATTCAAAATTAATATGCTCAAGACTAATTTCAAGGTCCACTTTCTGCTTTGGGGCTAAATCATCTTCTGTAAGACAGGAGTTTGCCAACTTTTCCCAAGCAGCGCCGAATTCTTCAAGCTTAGATAGTTTTAAACTAAAGCCACCTGCAGCGGCATGCCCGCCAAAGTTCAAAAGAAGATGTTCAAGTTTCTCTAGGTTATCAGCTACATGAAAGGCAGATATACTCCTGACAGAACCCTTGATAATAGGATCCTCAGAATCTAAGGCAGAGGGTCCCATAACAGCTGTTGGTTTATGGTGTTTTTCAACTAAGCGCTGAGCAATTATTCCAATTACTCCCAGATGAAAAGACTCGTGATAAACAGCAATACTTGAACGACTTTCAACATCCTCCAGTAACTCCAACGAAACACGAAGACCTTCCCGCTCCAGAAACTGGCGCTTCTGGTTTAACTTATCCATGGACTTAGCGAGTTTTTTAGCTTTCTTGCTATCAGGGGTAGTAAAAAGCTCCATCACGTCTTTCCCCTCACCAACTCTTCCTGCAGCGTTTATGCGTGGTCCAAGCATGAAGCCAACATGACCAGAAGAAAAACTTTTGCCAGGTTTTACCCCACAAACATCTTTTAGAGACTGCAAACCTGGGCGAGTCGTTCTTTCAAGGGCTTCAAGCCCTCTTAGGGCAATAAGTCGGTTCGGCCCTTGAAGAGGAACCATGTCGCAAATCGTCCCCAAGGCAGCTAAGTCAAGGAAGTCTTTTGGATTAGGCACCTTAGTTAAACCTTTCTCAATAAAAGCGCGTCTGAGAACTATTAGGAACATGAAAACTAGTCCGGCAGCAGCCAGACCATAGGGGTTAAAAGGACAACCCTCCTGTGCTGGGTCAACAACTGCATCCGCCTCAGGCATCTCATGAGGCAAATGGTGGTCCAGTATCACAGACTTCATACCCAATTCCTTGGCAAGCGTGATCTCAGCCTTGTTGCTTATTCCACAATCAACTGTAACTAAAAGACTAGCTCCACATTCTGCAATTTTTCGGACTGCGTCTGCAGATAGTCCGTAGCCTTCTGTAAATCTGTTGGGAGTATAGCTCGAGACCCGAGCGCCACACTGCTTTAAGAAAAGAACTAGTTGCGCTCCTGAACTGAGTCCATCAACGTCAAAATCAGTAAAAACAGTAATGTTTTTCTTCTCGAGAACAGCCTCGGCTACAATCTCAGCTGCCCGTTGTATACCTTTGATATTACTGGGGTCTGGAAGGTCGTTTTTTAAAGTAGGGGCAAGAAAGGCTCTGGCTTGTTTCTCATCAACGATTCCTCTGCTAATCAGAATCATTGCAAAGTAGGGATCTACTGAAAGACAGTCAGCTAGTGACTTTGCTCGTTCTTGAAAATCCTCGTCCTTGGATTCATGTTTAAATACTAAACGAGTTGAGGTGTTTAAGAGCAAAATAAATTCCAAAAAAGGCTACAGTGTCACCCTTTAGAATTTATCAAATTCACCCCTATTATTCAAAGAGAGCAAATAAAAGTAGGCAGGCCAGTGGACTGCTCAAACCCTATTCGGAATAATTTAAAGCAATTACAATACTGTTAGTTTTTGTAATATGACCGGCCCAATCGCCAACTAGTTTCTGCCTGTGGCAAATACTGTGGCAAACTTGAACGAAGAAGCTTCTTTACCTCTCCCAACACCGTGTCAGCTCTACTCTCTAGAGAAAAGAGTGTGTTCGTGCATGGTTCACAGAGTATTAAAAACTGTGATTCTTCTATCAAACTATCAATATCATCCAGTAGAATAGCCATACATGACCTTATTTGAGGATCGCTCTCCCCAAACATCGAATTCTCAACCGCTTCTGCAGAGTGAAGTAAGAGCTCATAAACTCGACTAACTCCGTCTAAACTATCTTTATCACTTTCCATATCCATGTTGAGGGTAATCGTCTAGATTTAGATAAGTCTTAATAAATTTAAAACTTTTGGTGGAATCCCCTAATTTTCTCCTACGAGAAGTCATCCTCTAAAGTAGATCAGCCTAAGCTGCGTACAAGACAGAAACTTAATCTAAACCCAAGGTCTTCAAAGCTTCTTTAGGAGGAATGGTGCCAGTCGCAATTAGTTTGCGAAGAGACTCGTAAATACCGATTGGTCTAAATAAAACTCTAGGAGGTTCACCCTTGGACATACCTTGAATTAATGTTCGGATCTTAGCACCTTCAACTAAATCATAGACCGGAACTCTTCCGCCATGACCAGACCATGAGCAAGACTTGCATCCCCGAGATCTGTAAGTTTTATCATGCTGATTAAATCTAAAAAACTTTCTTATCGGATCTGCAGCAGGCTCCTCTTTTAAGCAGTGCTGGCAGTTGGCTAGAACTAGTCGTTGATTAACAACAAGATTAATCGCACTTAACAGACGATTAGCCGTCAGGCCGAAATCTAGAAGTCTCATCATTGCGCTCACTACACTTTCAGCATGCATTCCCGAAAGAACTAAGTGTCCAGTACTGCCAGCGTCAAACACAAAACGTGCCGAATCCTTATCTCTTATCTCACCGATTCCTATTATATCTGGGTCTTGTCTCAGAATAACAGGCAGGTAGTCACAGTAAGAGCGCATACGTCCCAAATCTACCTCTATCTGAGTTACACTCGACAACTCCCTTTCTACAGGATCCTCTACTGAAACAATGCGCTTTTGCTCACCACTAAGATGCTTTAGACAAGCCTGAAGCGCAGTTGATTTCCCACTACCCGTAGGTCCAGTAAATAAAATTACCCCATTATTTTTTTCTATTTCTCGCTGAACACATCTACTTTGAGAAAGGTTAAATCCTAGCTTAGAGAATTCTAGACTTTCACTAGAACTAAACTCTCCCACTCCGATTAACCGCACTGAAAGGTAAGGTCCAAACTTACCTGGAATAATTGATATTCGAAGACGGACCTTGAATAATTCACACTGAAAAGAACAAGCACCCTCTTGCGGCAAGTTATGTTCTGTTAGGTCCAGGGAAGCTAAGTTTTTTAGTCGACGCAACATTTCCTGATAGGAGTCCGCATCAAAACTAAGATTCGGAGCGAAATAGTAGGAACTAACCATTTCTCCATTCACTCGAAGTTTAAGATCGATCTCCTCAGCAGTGGGCATAAAGTGAAAGTCACTGGCGTCTAGAGCCCAAGACAAATACAGCACCTCTTCTAATAAATCATTTCCCGCAGAATCTCGATCTTGAAGGTAAGATAAGATCACCGATTTATATAAACTCTTCTCTTTATAAGCTTCCACTTCTACTTCGGCAGAAACAAGGTATTTAAGTTTCTCGACAATTTCTAGCTGATTTTTTTCATCATCTAGAACAAAACTAACTGTTCTTCTTCCAAAGCTATCGTCAAATACTCTGAGAGGAAGAACCCCATATTCTAAAGCGTGCTGCCTTTCTATCAAACACCTAGCCTCTGGACTGGAACAACTAGCTAAATGGCCTTGTTGAAATGATCTAGGCCCAGGTGCGACTTCTATATATTTCAATGCCATCTCCAGATTCGAAACGTGAAATGTTGAATTAGGATCGGAACTCTAATTCTAGTTTTATTAGACAAAACTGTTGTAATGTTTAATTCGCGACATCTTGCAGAAAATTTCTGTCCGAAGCTTATTTTTAAAACTAAATGCTCAAGCCACTGCTAAGATATCTTAACTCCTGCTATGGCTATTGGGGCTCCAACAAGCTCTCAACAAAAAGTCACTGTTATCAGGAGGATAGGTCTTAATAAGTCTCAGTATCTTCAACAGGTTAAGAATCTGGTCACGCATCAAGTAAATTCGCTAATAACAAACAAAAGTAGTCGGAAACATTTCGATTACAGGTCAACTCGTGATTCAATACTAGTTTGAATACACACAGCAAGGTTTAAGAAAGTGGAAGCAGTTAAAAGAAGTGAAAATTTGTTCGACGCTGAAGGGCTAAAAGTGGCCAAAAGCGCTGTTGAGGTTGGTAAAACTTACCCAGTGTATGGAATGATTACCAAAATAGTTGAAGAAGACGAGAGTAGTGTCATTCTCGAGCTCAATTTTCAAATAAGGGCAAAACTAAAAATTGCTTCAGTAGACCAACTGTCTGTCTTGAAAGAACGTGTTTTTGAACCTGGAATTTTTGTCTCTAAAATTCTTAACACTGAACCTAAAGTTGAAGTGGTTTGCAAAAAGGTAATCTTTGGCAAAAGAGCTGATTTTAACGCCTAGGGGACTACTTTAATAACTCAAACAAGTTATTTTGACATATCTAACAGCTGTTTAGTATACAACTAGGACAGCTTCATTTCTGCTGTTGTACGACAACCACTCCAGGACTTTTGGAACACCCAAACAAATAAAATATGTCAGTAACGTTTGACCCACGCAGCAAAAAAAACATAAACACTCCAGGAAGCGCCGCTGCCAATCGCTCTGAGCATGTGTCAGAGGCGATAAGCTTTATAAAAAGCATCACCATTTTTTTTGCTATAGCCCTAACTTTACGCGCTTCGGTAGTTGAAGCATTCCGGATTCCATCAGGCTCTATGGAACCAACATTGGAGATAGGTGACCACCTCTTAGTTAACAAACTAAGCTATGGTATCAGACTTCCTTTGGTTGCTGAGACTGTTTTTGATTATGACTCCCCGGCTAGGGGAGATATTGTAGTCTTTACGCGACCAGATGATCCCAGATCACCCGACGAAGATGAGTCAGATACAAATATTATCAAACGAGTAGTAGGCATAGGCGGAGACGAGGTCGAAGTTCGCGGAACCTACCTTTACGTTAATGGAGAGCGCCAAGAAGAATCCTACGCCCGATGGCAAAATGGAGGAGCTCATGATTTTCAAAAAGGCATAGTTCCAGAAGGACACATCTTTTTGCTTGGGGATAATAGGGACATGTCTAAAGATGGTAGATTCTGGAGTCCACCCTACCTAGAAACTTCCCGAGTTAAAGGAAGAGCTTTTATTGTCTTCTGGAACTCCAGTTTTGCCCTGAAAAGAATGTTTAACATAATCAGGTAATATGGAAGGCCACTCAAAAGTTTTCTCATTGGAAAGCTGGAAACTTCTCAAAATTACCGGAATAGACTCTACTCGATACCTACAAGGAAGACTAACTCAGGATATTAAAGCCTTAGAGCAAGAGCCTGCCGTGGAGTCTCTGCTTTTATCTCCACAGGGTAAAATACTGGGTCAATTGGTTCTTTTTAAAGTTAAGGAAACTTACTTTGCTCTAGCACCCTGCCCTGAGGATCAAAACGGGGAAAACCTAGTCCAAGATTTATTAAGATTTAAGGTAGCAGATCAGATTGAGATCGAAGCGTCACAAGAGGCAGTATTCTTTTCTAGAAAAGAAACTCTCTCGATTCTTGATGAAGAAAAAATAAATCTTCCCCTTCGAGATATTGGTTTCTTCATGATTGGAGAAAATCCTAAAGATGCCGCTGAGCAAAGTGGATTTTCTGATCTCTGTGTAGCCAAGGGCTACCCTGTATTTGGTCGAGACTTTAAAAACTCTCATACAGCGGGAGTTCTCAATTTGGAAAAATTCGTTTCATTCACTAAGGGCTGCTACGCTGGCCAGGAAGTGGTAGAGAAATCTGTGGCTTTGGGCAGGGTAAATAAAAAGCTAGTTCAGCTTCACTCTCCGAGTTCTATAGACAAGAAAACTTCGGAAGCTGAATTATTTAGTGACCCTGAACAGACGGAGGTTTGCGGAGTCTTCACATCCTCCTATTCTAATGGTTCTGAAAGCTGGGGGTTTGCTCTTTTAAAAAATGCAGATAGCCAGCAAAAAGTTTATTCCCAGGGAATGACCTGGAACTTAGTTTCCTAAAACAATGTCCGAGGCGTTTTCTATTTACCTGCACTACCCTTGGTGCATTACCAAGTGCCCTTATTGTGACTTTAACTCCTACGGACTAGATAAATTTACCCAACAAGAAAAAGAGTATGTAGAGGCTCTGGCACTGGAAATTGAACATTATCTTTCATCTGCCAATTTCTGTAACTTAGAGCTGAAATCTATATTTTTTGGAGGAGGTACACCCTCTTTAATGTCTGCGAGATCAGTCGAATTTCTTCTTAAAACAATCGAAAGGCTTAGTAAAACTAATATTGCTAAGCTTGAAATTACCTTGGAGGCAAATCCTGGAAGTATTTCGGAGCCTGTTAGCGCAGAAAAGTTAAAAGAATTCAACGACAGTGGCATTAACCGAATCAGCCTTGGTGCCCAAAGTTTTTCGGAAAACAAGTTAACCCAACTCGGTAGAGTTCATCTTCCAAACGATATTTTTAAATCTGTAGAAAATATTACTCTTGCTGGTTTTAATAATTTTAACCTCGACCTTATCTTTGGCTGTAAAGGAGAAAAATTTGAAGATTGGATGCTAGATCTTAACCAAGCCATAAATTTAAACCCCAAACATATCTCTGCATACTCGCTAACCATAGAGCCCGGAACTGAGTTCGGGAGAAAAGCTAGAAAAGGCTTTAAGCTTACTACTAGTGAAGAAGAAATGAATCAGATGTACCTAGAAGCCTCTGAGAAATTGGCTAAACATGGCTTTGAAAGATACGAAATATCAAACTACGCTAAAGTAGGCTGCGAATGCACCCATAATCAACTTTACTGGTCAGGGGATAGCTATCTCGGAGTCGGAGCTGGAGCGCATAGTTTTCTCTCTAGTGAATTACCTTCTCACCGTTGGTGGAATATTCCTGGGCCAGAAGACTACATGAAACGAGTCCAGGAAAAGGGCATAGCAATTTCTTCATCTGAGGAAATTGATTTAGATAAAAGCAAACTGGAATTTTTATTCTTAAAACTGAGAACTGCTCAAGGGTTTAGTAGTGATCAATTACTCAGTGTTTTTGACAATACTGAAATCGAGAAAATAAAGTCCCTAAAAGAAAACTTGGTTTCGGAAGGTTTAATGCAGAACTCTAAGGACTTTTTTCAAATTAGCCCTTCAGGTTTTAGCATCGCAGATTCAATAATCGAGAGCTTTGCTGAAAGCTTATAGCCCTGAGAAAGGGTTAAATACTAAGATTTTTATCAGCCAAAACTATCTTAAAGGCCTGCTCTAAACGTTGATAACGATTCCCTGAGTAATACTCTAGCTCCGCCGGCAATTCATGGATCGCCTGAGGGCCATATCTAGACATGAAACGAGCAAATTTCATCTTCACTTCTTCACCGCTAGACTTAGGTGAACAACCTATCAAGTTATAATAGGCGGAATTCTCATCATCTTGCCATGTATCCGTGTAATGAAATCTAAAGTGCTCCCATTCTTCTTGAGGAATTCCAAGAGTCCTGGCCACCTCTTCAACTATAACTTGCTCATCTTCACAGTACTCATTGTCTGCAACAGAAATTTGCAGAAGGATGTCTAATACTACGTCATAAAGGGTATGGTTGTTTGGATAAGCTGCAACAATTTGGGCTGCTAAATTGTTGATACTAAGGCTTTCACCCTTCTGCCCCTCTTTAAACCACTCTAAGGTTTGTTTTTGACGTTTAGGAGAAAGATGAAGTGCATCCACTGCAAATTTCTCTACTGAGGCAACTTCCTCTTCTGAAACCGTTCCATCGGCAACAACAAGCCTACCGGCCAGAAAAAAAAGTGAATGAAAAAGTATATCTTCGGGGGACGATGGCCTATCAGTTGAAGGAGATTTGCCAAAAAGACTCTGTATTATTTTCTTCACTGGAAATCACCAAAAGCTTCAAGAAGAGCCGCTTTAAAGATTGTAGACTATTTGAGTTTATTCTCTAGCATAGTAATCAGACCCGCCATATTGTCTTTTCTTATTATACCGGCAAATTCACTTCGGTAATTTGAGACAAGACTCACGTTCTCAATCACAATGTCGTAAACTCTCCAAGACTCAGCGCCTTTTTTGAGACGATAATTAACATTGATATTTTCTCCATCCGAAACGATCTTGGTCTTCAGAGATGCTTTCTTGGTTGAGACTTTTTCTTCGCCGTATTTTATTGTGCTATTCGGGAAACCATTTATAACTCGATTCATATAAGTTTTGGATAAAAGCTGGCTGAAAAGATCCACAAACCGACTTTTCTCTTCAGAAGAAGCAGTCTTCCAATTTTTCCCTAAGCTTCGCCGAGACATTTCATTAAAATCAAAAATTTCGAAGATAACTTTCTCAAACTCTCCTCTGAACGCCGGGCTGTTTATATCAACACCTGGTTGATTCACCATAGCTCTGGCTTTTTCAATTGTAGTCTCAACCGAAGCCTTAGGGCCTGCGGTGTCCAAAGCCTGAACGGTAGCGCCAGGTATTATTAAAACTAGGGCAAATGCTAGAAATTTTTTAACTATTGCTTTCATTGATTTTGTCTCCTCTTAGACCTCTCTACAAGCTGAAAAAGCCTCTTCTATCTATGTAGACGACTGAGAATTGGTAAAATTTAACACTACGAATCTAGACTATGAATCAATTTGCCGATGATATCTTCCATATCTACAACAGATTCAGTGTCGAAAATATGACCTTGATTCTCAATCTTCTCATCTGAAGAACCTGGACTAATTCTAAGATACTTATCACCGATAATTCCCTTAGTTCTTATAGACGCGATATCGTCATCTCTAAGCTGGTGATTAATATCAATATCCAAAACGACAACAGCAGTGGTATCACTAAGCTTTATAGAACTTACTTCACCAATTGGCACTCCAGCAATCTCTACCGGGGCTCCAATTGTCAGGCCAGAAATATTGTCGAATTCGGCAAGCACTTGATATTGGTTGCCCTTAAATAGCTTTAACCCCCCAATGTTAATTGCAAGATACCCAAAAGCTAGTAATCCAAGCAGACCAAAAATGCCAACTATTATCTCTAAGCTGAAACTCTTGCGGGGTGGTTTAAAGGAAACATCTTGATCCGTTTTAGAGCTTTCTTCAGTCATTCTTTGCCCCTTAGGCTAAAAG
>CAZECN010000010.1:0-85693 GCA_964510575.1 uncultured Bdellovibrionales bacterium
CAACCTCATCAGTGGAACCAGTAAACTCAGCAACCGATCCCAGCTCCCTGACCACTCCTCCATAAAGCATAGCAACTCTATTACTGACCTGAAAGACTTCAGGTATCTCGTGAGAGATAACTATTCCTGTAAAGCCTGCCCTAGTTTGCATCTCAGCAATTAACTCATAGATTTCCTGACCCATGTAAGGATCAAGACCAGTGTTAGGCTCATCAAAAAGAATGATCTCGGGCTCCGTAACGAGGGCTCTGGCAATTCCAATTCTTTTTCTCATGCCAATCGAAACTTCCCCTGGCAAAGAAAACTGCTTACCAGTCATGCCAACATCATCTATTCTCTTTACCACCCTTTCATGAATCTCGTCTTTGGTTAACGAACTATTATAACGCAAAGGAAAAGCCACGTTATCGTAAAGAGTCATTGAGTCAAACAAGGCTGCAGACTGAAACAATATTCCCATATTCTGACATATCCTTTGCCTTGCTCTGGGAGACTCTGCCGCAGTTACAGATTTATCCCCTATCCAAATCTCTCCTTTATCAGCTTCAAGTAAACCAGAGATGATTTTCAGCAAGACACTTTTGCCCGTGCCGCTAGGTCCGACAATAGCAATGGTTTCTCCTGAAGCTATTTCAAGATTAACGCCCCGCAACACTTGCTGACTTCCAAAACTTTTATGCAAGTTTTCAATTCGGATCATTAGAAAGCTTCCAGATACTAAAAAAATACCTGAGTGAGAATAGAAGTAAGAAAATAATCTACAACCAAAATAGTAACAGAAGAAGTTACGACTGCGCTGGTAGTGGCTGCATTAACCCCAACCGCTCCAAAACCACAGGTCCAGCCTTTGTAGCAGGAGATCCAGGCAAAGCAGAGGCCAAACACAAGGGCCTTAACAATACCAGAATAAACGTCAACCGGAGCGACCGCAGAGGTCATCTGAGAAATAAAAGTTCCCGAAGCCAAATCAAGAGTCCCTACACCCACTAAATAGCCACCGAATATTCCCATACAATTAAAGAAGAGTGAAAGAATCGGCAGACAAATTATTCCGGCAAGTAACCTTGGCACCATCAAGTGCTGAATTGGATCAACCGCCATTGAACGAAGGGCATCAACCTGCTCGGTTATCTTCATAATCCCAAGCTCAGCAGTCATTGCTGAGCCGGCACGACCATTTACCATTAAGGCTGTAAGAACAGGCCCTAGTTCTCGAAGCAAGCCCAAGGCAATCATCGGACTAGTAAAAGCTGTTGCTCCAAACTTTGAAAGAGTATGCTCACCCTGTACTGCCAGAACAGCTCCAGTGAATCCTCCAACCAAAGTAACAACTGCAATAGAGCCGACACCAATTTGGTAAATTTGTTTAAAAAGAAGAGAAAAATGCCAAGGAGGTAAAAAAGCTCGCCAAATAATCTGAAAAAGGAAAAGCCAGGCTGCACCAAAACCTCGAAGGTTATCGATAATAGTTTCGCCAAGCTGTATTGGAACTTTCAGTATTTTTTGTAGCAAACCCGTTATTTCCTGTTAGTTGTTTTGTAGACCTTTAAATCCCTGACCCACAAAATAAAGTTCACTTGAAGAACCACGAGTGGACTTCAACTTGAACCTTTTAAAGCTGCCAAAACTGCCACGGTAATTTTGAAAAACCTGATCTGCCTCAGCACTTGGGAACACCTTGGCAACAACGGCACCTCCATTTTTGAGTAGCGAACCTGAAAGTTCCAAAACCAACTCAGCCAGTTCAGCCGAACGGCAAGCATCTCTAAAAGAAACGCCAGTCAGTGGCGCACTCATATCGGACAGCAACAAATCCGCTTTGCCTCCTAGAGACGATAGAACCTGAGTTTGATTCTCGATAGAGGTAATATCACCCTTATGAATCAAGACACCTTCTTTATTCAGAGGTTCAACGTCCTTAAGGTCTATACCTACGACTTTCCCAGAGGGCCCTGTGAGGTCAGAAGCGACCTGCAACCAGCCACCAGGGAAGCAGCCTAGGTCCACGACCTTTTGTCCTTTTTTAAACAAACGGGCTCTTTGGTTGAGCTCAATCAGCTTATAACTGGCGCGAGATCTATAACCCGCCTCTTTGGCCTTGCGATAAAAGCCGTCTTTTCTTTGATAAGCCTTGCCCATAATGATAGTTATTTCAGTAAGTTATTTAATTTTCCACTAAAATCTCAATTTTCCCGTTGATTAGTTTCTATTATTTTTCTATAAAACTTTTATCGAAACAATTTGCATAATATTTCGATAAAAGTTTTCAAACCTGATTCTGCAAAGAGAGAGACTCTTAAGCTTTGTTACAGAATTCAGCATAAATAGCATGGAGGAATAGAAATATGAACCACTCTGCCGCACTTATTGAACCGCAGGCGATCCTTGAACTAGCAGCTATAGTACTAACTATTGTCTATGTCGGAAAGCTAGCTCTAGAAGACCTTTGGCAATCAGCCAATGAAAGTTCAGCTTCGACATCTAGCCAGGGGCAACGAGCTCCTCTACACAAAAATGTAGGAGCGATTGGTCTTTCAGCAGGCTTGGGCTACTGGGGCTGTGCAAGACGAGAAGCTAAGCGCATTGACAAGAAAAACTCTAAGAAAAGAAACAATCTCAGTTTGTGGGACAACTTAAGTCAGGTGGCTAGTGCCGGCTCTTTGATCTCCACTCCTAAAAGATCGCTACTTAATCAAATAGCTATCTAAACTGCTCGGCTAGAGGTGGCTGTTCAGAAGGAGCATAAAACTGGAACTAAAGGATTTTATTAAATTAGTAAACATCTCTGTAATCTAGCGATACTATAGAATGTTTCAATCAAACCCTCGAACAAACAAGCTGTACCCAAAATCCCCAAATGCTAGTCCAAGGACTGGCACTCGAAGGCTCCCGCTATGGGAGCCTTTTTTTTAACAACTTCTATATGCACTCTTCTCTTCGTTTCCTCGACAAGAGTGCATATAGAAGTTATTTTCTAAGTCTCTACGAGAAAAAAAATACGGTAGTAATTAAAAAGTTATTAAAACCTAAAACCCTTATAGACTAAAAATTAAAGTTCTATGCATGGTAGCGAAGCCTAATATGAAAGACGTGTTTTCAGATTTAAACCCAGCTCAAAAAAAAGCTGTTGAGCATACTGAAGGTCCTCTATTGGTATTCGCGGGTGCCGGAAGTGGAAAAACTCGAGTACTAACTAGAAGAATCGCGAACCTAATTCAAAACCATGGGGTTCATCCTGCCAATATACTTGCCGTAACTTTCACTAACAAAGCTGCGGCTGAGATGAGAAACAGAGTAGCTACGCTGCTAGGTAGAAACATCAACAGCATGTGGATTGCAACCTTTCACTCAGCCTGTGTAAGGATCTTGCGGAATCATGCTACTGACTTAGGTTATAGCTCTCAATTTGCAATTTACGACAGCTCTGACAGTAAAGCTGTTATGAAGCGGGTCTACAAACAAATTGGAATAGACCCCCGAATTATCGAACCAAAAACTGTTCTTTCTACAATTGATAAGTCGAAGAATAGCTTTATGGACCCTGAGGATCTACGTCATAGCGCCCTCTTGCCAGACAATATGATTGAGTTAGTGGCTGACTTATATCAAGCTTATCAAGACGAACTACAGTCTTGTAATGCCATGGACTTTGGTGACTTACTTTGCAACACACTGTCTCTCATCAAAATTGATAGCACCGTGAGAGATAAGTATCGTCAGCAATTTAAGTATATTCTAGTCGACGAGTACCAAGATACCAACGAAGTTCAGTATCAACTAATCAATCTTCTCGCCGCAGAACATAAAAACCTATGCGTGGTAGGTGATGACGACCAATCAATCTACGCTTTTCGCGGAGCTACTATAAAAAATATTCTGAGCTTCTCGGAAGACTATAAAGATGCTGTCACCGTAACTCTTGATACTAACTACCGCTCAACTCAAAATATTCTTAAAGTTGCCAATTCAATCATTGCCCCCAATAAAGCACGCCAGGAAAAAACGATGGTTACTGGTAACCCAGATGGTCCAAAAATAAACTGTATAAAATCCTACGATGACCAAGAGGAAGCCGAGTTTGTAATAAGAGAAATTTCAAGCTTTCTTTCAAATGGAATTTCCCCTGCAGACATGGCTGTATTTTACAGGACTAATGCTCAGTCTAGGGCAATTGAAGAGGCTTTGTTCGATGCCGGCATTGCCTACAATATCTTTGGTTCTCATAAATTCTACGAAAGAAAGGAAATCAAAGACATCATCGCTTACTACAGGCTATTGCTAAATCAGCAAGATAACGAAGCTTTTCTAAGAGTTATAAATACTCCAGCTAGAGGTATTGGGAATACCACAGTGGGGAAACTAATAGCTTTTGCAAATCAAGAGAAACTCTCTTGTTTTGAAGCAATGGAAAGAATAGTTGATGGTCAAAGCAGTAGCTTAAGTGGGGCAGTTCTAAAAAAGTTAAAAACCTTTTATGATCTCATTATCTCTCTTAGGCAAAAATCTGAATCCGCACGAAAGAAGCTTGTTAGCCAAGATTCCCTCTCTGAAGAAAACTACAACGCGATTGCAGAGCTAATTCGTTCAATAGCTGAACACAGTAAGTATTTGTCAAAACTTAAAAGTGAAAATACGCCTGAGGCCGAAAGTCGAATAGAGAATATAACAGAGTTAATGCGAGTAGCTGCAGACTTTGTAGCCAGAAATGAAGATGAAGAAGGTAATCTACCTGGGCTAGAAGATTTCCTAGACCGAACCAGCTTGGCTTCCGATTTAGATAAAGACATTGAAAAGGATAAAAACGAAATGGATGAAGCAGTGTCCTTAATGACGCTGCACCTCGCCAAAGGCCTAGAGTTTGATGTTGTATTTTTACTTGGTCTAGAAGAAGGATTATTGCCCCATTCTCGCTCTTTGGAATGTAAGGAAGATTTAGAAGAAGAAAGGCGCCTTTTTTATGTTGGTGTAACCAGAGCAAGAAAAGTCTTACACCTTACACGCTCTACCAATCGCACTACTTTTGGAAGAAACAGTTGGTATAACGGAATGCCATCGCGTTTTATCGAAGATATTCCAGATCATCTTGTCGAAGATCGAGGCTCTGGTTTCCTCGAAAACTACTACTAGAAACCGGTTTTGGCATTTTAGAAAGTTCTAGAACTGAACTGCTGCGTCCCCAGCTATGATAGTGCCATTCTCAGAATCCACGCAAGCTCCCTCAGAAACAATCGTTGCTCCGACAATTTCCGAGTAACAATCATTTGTATAAGTTTGCTCTACACCGTGTAAGGAAGTCGCACATACAGGATCATAGCCTGATGTAATACACGCATCAATATTAACTCCACAAGCTTCAGTATCTACTACTATTGCTCCAGCATTCTCTGCTTGGCATTGACCAGCAAAAGTAATCAGATGGTCTTGAGTAGTCACAGCGCAAACTAGACTCCCATCATCCGTGCAGCTTTCAGTCGAACACTCTCCTTCAGTAATATCTGAGGCCATTGCTCTCTCAGCTTCACAAAGATTTGGATAAGTTTCCTGCTGACCTTCTTCGTTCAACCCGCAGACAGGTGCAAATTCTTCCGTACATGTAAGAGGATCTTCTGCACACTCTCCTTGCATTATTGAAGTGGCTCCATCAGCCTCTGCCATACAAAGATTTGAATATGTTTCCTCTACCCCCTCTTCATTAACCCCACAAACAGGCGCAAAATCAGAGTTGCAAATTACAGGCTCTTCTTCACACTCGCCTTCAGTAATTTCCAAAGCCCCTGCTCTTTCAGCTTCACAGAGATTGGGAAAAGTTTGAGGTATTTCTCCTTCCCCAATAGATCCGCAAACTGGAGCAAATTCCGTTGTGCAACCCGAAGACATTGGTTCACACTCTCCCTGCATTATTGAAGTGGCTCCATCAGCCTCTGCAAAGCAAAGATTATCATAAGTTTGCTCTTCTCCATCTTCATTCAGGCCACACACTGGTCCAAATTCCATTGTACAAACCGTAATTTCTTCACACTCTCCTTCTGATATTTCCGTTGCCCCTGCAGCTTCAGCAAGACAAAGATTGGCATAAGTAGTCTCCATTCCATCTGCATCTAAACCACAAACTGGCATCCTCTCTCGTGAACAAGTACTTCCTGAGCCTTCTTCAAGTTTCATCATACCTCGCTGATAGTGACGCATAAAAAACTGATCATTACGGGCTCTAGATTCCAAACGAACCTCATCCATGTCTCCCATGAATAGATCCTCGAATGGCGCAAATAATTGAGGGGCAACATCGGTTTGTACATCATCAATATCAGCTGATTCCATCACGCCCTGTGATGAATTTAGGCATGCCACAAGGCCGACACCGTTGGTAAAACATGGTTGTGGCAGAACAGGATAGCTTATGGTTGCTGCTCTACCAGCAACTGTTAGGCTAGACGAATTCCTGTTAAATCGAGATCTTAAGTTGAAGCTCTCAACTGGTATCTCTCTACTGGCAACACTTTCTCCATTGAGAAAGATATTCATCATACCATTGAAAACTCTAGCTCCTACATGATGCCACTCATCTTCAGTCAACTGCTCAAGTGGCTCCGTGCGTAGCTCTACATCCTGACCATTGAGATACATCGAAACCAATAGGCTAGGCGCCTCCTCTGAATCAGCAATAATTCGAAATCTTAGCTCATCGTGTTGAGGATCCATTTGGATCAGCACATCCATAGATGAGTCCATATCAGATGAATCCGGCATTTCTTCAGCCATTGGCTCTTCTTCATCCATAGCTGACTCCATTCCGTCCGAATTCTCAGTTGCTGGAGCTGTTATTGCTACTGTAACTTCAGCCGTCCCCACCGTTACTTCAGTGGCATCTATATCTTCCATCATTTCCACAGCCATCGGTGCATCTTCTGAGATCATTGCCGTATTGCGGTGAGTGATTCGTGTAGGGATATGCTTTTTTGCCACAGATACAATAGTCGAGCTTTTAGCTTCATCAAATCTGATCCAGCTTGAAAAAGTCATTTGGTGCTTATTTAGACGCACGTTATCAAATGAAACTACGCCGGTCGGACCATCAAAACGCATCGCGTTTTTTCCAAAGACGCCATCGACTCGACTAGTGCCAACCCCTGCAAAACCAACACTTCGTATTCTTCTTGAAGACATAGGATGACTATTTACAACTCTTTGACTGCCATCCGCTTCCTCAAAGGCTAGACGAAGATAACTAGTTAACGGTTTAAACCGTGCTCTTAGATTAAATCTTCCAGGAAAAGGATAGGGATCAGAAACTTCTGCTATCGTTAAGCCTTGCTCTTGAATCCCAACGGTTCCAGCATCGCCTTCTATGGTTATAGTTTGATCAGACATCTCAACCAAATCAGCCTCACCTTCTATCGTTATTGTAGAATCGGGCATTTCATTCATATCAGACTCCTCAGCCATATCTTGGGCGTTGGCTGCACTAGTTAAAATAAGTGCAGTCAGAAAGAATGAAAACAAAGGGAAATTTGAAGGAAAACTACGTGAGGACATACTAAAAACCTTAATAACTAATTAAAAAACCTTTACTACTAGTAGGAAGACTTGGACGGCAAATGCATAGTCCTAGCCCCCTCTGATTCGTTATTCAGATTTTCATCAAATTTGTGAGTTATACGGTAAGGCCTATTAATACCTGCGTATTTACAGGCGCTTATACTAGTGCCCAGTCCAAACTATTAATATGTCAGTTCGGTTTCTACCTCGCCATAGGTACTGGCTCAGGAATAAGGTCAGCTGAACGATCTTCGGGAATTTTATAAGTAGCAAGTATCTCATCGCCCTTCTCAGCAACCTGCTTACGATTTAAGACCAACTCTTTTCCATCTTGATCTTTAAATACCACAAACTCACTATCACTATTCTCAACAAGTTCGCTCAATTGCTTCAGGTTAACAACATCAACTCCATTCACTGATGCCACTGGCCACCATGAAACTCTGCTGTAACCCTCGTTTAGCTCTGAAGACAATACCTTCAAGGCTAAAACAATTTCTTGGCCTTTCTTTTCCTTGAAGTTTGAGGTCAATAAAGCCGTCAAGTCTTTGGGAGCTGAAGAGTACCACTTTGAGCCAAAACTTTTCATAAGACTCTTATTTAGCGGGGTGAAAACTACACCACCATATATATAGTAAGAAGGAAGAACGTCATAAAGCTCCATTGGCACTAAGCTTCTATCCTTGAGAGCACTTACTAGGTTTACTTCTAGTTTTTTAGTCTCTCCTTTTCTTAATACCGATAAACTAAGCGATTCACCGACCTGAACTTTCTGGATAAAGTAAGCCATACTGGTCCGTTCATTCTTTCGAAACTCAACTGAGCCGTCGTCGTCAATATTACTTCCATTAACGGAAACTAAAACATCACCTTCCTCTATTACTCCATCAGCTGCTGTGCCAGGTACAACTTTGTTAACAAGTATACCGCTCGCGTCCTCGGGAACCTTGTGATAGCGACGTAAATCTTTATTCTCTAAGCTTTGAAAAGAAATTCCAAGGGTCGGAAATCCATCATACTTGCCATCTTCAATATCCGTAAGGAAGTGTTTAATGACCGGTACTGGTACGAGATACCCAATATTATCTGCATAGCGAATGCCCTGCATTACCACTCCAATGATCGACCCCTTACTAATTACTGGACCTCCACTGTTACCAGGGTTGATCGCTGCATCAATTTGAATTGCTAACAAGGACTCCGAGCTATGCACATAATTTTGGTGTTCTACTCGAGAGACCACACCTTTTGTTATGCTAAGCTGATCTCCGCCTAGAGGAAATCCATAGACTAACACCTCTTCTTGAGTTTCTGGCAGGCCGCCAAACTTTAAAGGTTTCATTCCTTTAAAAAATTCAGGATCAGAAACCTCAAGCAAAGCTAAATCACTGTCATGAGATACACTTAATACCGATGCACGATATTTTCTTGATTCTCCGTATTTTCTAACCTGTATAAAAGTACTGTTACTAACAACATGAGCATTAGTAAGTATTCTTTTCCCAGAAATTACAGCCCCTGAGCCTGTGGAGCTTCTTGGACCTTGCATACTCCAAGGATTGTAAAAGTCAGGGTTATTATGAACAGAATAGATTTTTACCAAGGATTTTCTGGTATCAGCTAACGCTGAGGTTGGAAGTAAAAAGAAAAAACTAAGAAAAAAGATTTGGTATTTGAGCATTTACCCTCTGAGGTATTTTTAAAAAGCCTAGGCAATACAAATGGCCGAAGCTCGTTGTTTAGTGGTGAATCTCGTCAATAATTGCATCCTGCATGATTACTTTCTGTCTGGATAACAATTCGAAATAGTAGTCAATATCATCAACACCTAGGTTGGATGTATACTGAGTTACACTTAAGACAATGTCATAGTTTACTAAACTAAGTTTAGCACCAATCAAAGTATCAGCAATTGTAAGAACAGCAATAAGCGTTTTATATAATTCTCGAACCGGCACAGTTAGAATATTTACTCCCATGTAAAGAGTAGTCTCGGCTGGTCGATTAAGGCCTTCAAGTGTTATTTCTAACTCTTCTTCATCGCTAAGAGGCACTGACCAAGTCGCAATTTCAGCGGTCTTTTGCTGAAGACAAGAATCTGGGTCAAAGCCGCGACGAATCATAAATTCTTCTACTAACTTTGGAGGCTCTTTACCCCCAGAAATTTTTTTAATTCTGGCAGAACTTAATTTTCTAATTTTGGCCATAAAATCTATCGAAACTAAAAAAGTCTATCTTGCTATGGGTTACGGCTCGAGAGCTAAAGAGAGAATCCTCTATAGTCTACGCTCCTGTTCCGGGTCTTTCAATTGTTCTTTTATTGACTTCACCCAATCGCTATTGAGCTTAAACCCAGCCTCCATACTTGCCTTCATATTCTCCTCTAAGGCTGATTTTCTGCCTGAGAGCTCTTTAAGTTTAAGAGAAAGTTCCCCTACATGCTCTGGGTCAAAAACTTGATCTTCTTCACAAACAATATCAAGCAAAGATTCATCCCCACCTAATAGCAAACCTGTCCCTGCAGTAATCGCATCAAGAACTGGGTCTTCATAACTAAACGCTTTCGGCACTATCAGGACATCAACAGAGAAGACTAGATTGGGAACATTTTCAGGCTGACTAAGTAACACTATTTGCTCGGTTAGTCCTAAACCAACTATCAGAGATAATATCCGATCTCTATCTGGCCCATCAGCCGCAATAATCAAATATATCTTTTTATCAACGTCGGCTAAGGCTCTTACAATAGTCTCCAAGCTCTGCTCTACAACTAAGGGCGACAAGCTCAAAAGTAGTAGAGACTTCTCGGGTAAATCCAGAGTGGAGCAAAGCTCTGCTCGCTTTATATCTCGCTGCTGAGCTAGCTTTTTCCAATCTTTTTCAGAATATCCTGAGCTCAATAATCTTTCAGTTGGTGGTGGAAAAGGCGTAGTAAGAAAACCTCGTTCAACTTTTTTAGCTCCTTTGGGTAAAAGCAGGGAGCTATCAATAGAAGTAGAACAAACAATCAAATTAGAGAACCTACTTAGCAAAGCTTTGGTCATTTTTTTGCAAAGGCTTAACTTCTCTCGATGCCAGCTTTGATCCAAACCCTCTACTAGCACCACTGTGTTTGAGCGTTTTAGCTTAGTAAGTAAGAGTAAAAGTAAAAAACTGGCTCCCAACTCAAAAACGACCGTGTCTACTTTACTAAAAATAATCTTTAAAGCGGATTTAAGATAATTACTTAAAAACTTAAAGACGCTCTGACGATTACTAGGCGTGAAGCTATAGTCTTTAGCAATATCACCGAGCCCTTCCAGGCTCTTAGCAAGGGCCTCTACGCGCTGCCGTTGATAAGTCCCCTCCTCTGAAGAAAAGAAAAGGAGAGTATTTTGATGCTCTTTACTCAAGATTGTAATTACTCTTTCTGACCGGGTAAAATAGTTTAGATGGTTCTTATAGCAATATTATTCCCCAGACTTGAGGAAAAACTTTAAGAAGTTAAGGAGCAAATAAGGCCTAGATTTAGGGCCAAAGACTCTCCAAGATCTCTATGCAAAAATTTGGACTAAAAATCAGCCTTAATGAATCAAATTAACTATGGGGTGGATAGTATTTTACCCTACTGAAAAATCAGTACTTGTTAAGGCAGCTTTTTTCAAAGAGTTTTAGGCTAGCAAATAGCAGCGGGAGATATACTGCGCCTCATTGAAAATTCGGTTTTGCTGGATTAAGCATAGGCGCAGTATAAGCCGAGCGTAGGCGAGGCCATTAGGCAGGTATACTCAACCTCAAAATATGCTTTTCAAGACCTTTAGGTCTTGTCTAAATTAATTATTAAACTGGGAAATCGAGGTATTTGGAGACTCTAGAGGCAAAACGCTGGTCGCGTTTTACAGATTCCTAGGCGCAGTATCTGTCCTCTGGCCATGCTAACGCATGGTGGATATACTCAACCCCGACCACTCCCTTAAAAGACGAAATTTAAAGTAGGTTGAGTATATATGGAGATTGTAGCAATTTTTACTTTGTTTGGACTGCTTGTTGGCAGCTTCCTCAACGTTGCAATTTGGCGTGTTCCACTCAAAAAGTCAGTGATGTCTCCGAAAAGAAGCTTTTGCCCTAAGTGCGAAACTCAATTGCTTTGGTGGGAGAATATTCCAGTAATTAGCTGGCTAATGCTTAGAGCTAAATGCAGAACTTGTAAGGAACCTATTTCAGGACGCTATCCCTTTGTAGAGCTACTAAGTGCAATTGCAGCAGCGTTAGCAGCTATAAAGTTCGGAGCAACGCCAACTGCTGTACTCATATATTTTTTTACTGCAACAATGATTGTAATCAGTTTCATAGACTTAGATCATATGATTATTCCCAACGTCATTAGTTTCCCTGGGATGGCTTTCGGTCTATTTTTAGGGTGCTTAACTCAATACGTAGATTGGTTTAGCTGGCCAGTAACATCTGGGGCTTTGGACTCTCTTATCGGATTTCTTGCGGGCGGTGGTTTCTTTTGGATTATTGGTGAAATTTACTACCGAATGAGTGGAGTTGTTGGACTAGGTGGGGGCGATGTAAAACTCACAGCAATGATCGGAGCCATATTAGGTTGGGAATCACTTATCTCTACAATTTTTGCTGGATGTTTCCTTGGAGCTATTGTCGGAATAGCAATGATGATGATCAATAAATCCGGAAGAAAAACTGAAATTCCTTTTGGACCATGGTTGGCGGCTGGCTCTCTCATCTATATCTTTTGCGACTTCCAATTCATGGACTATCTCAAAATCTAAGGTAATTTTTATAATCTATGGTTTTTTCTTCTTTTCCAAACCAGCTTAGGTGTCAGACTCCCAGCGAGCCTCCTATACTTGTAGTAGATGATGAGAAGGAAGTCCGTAAGGCAATCAACAACACCCTAAAAGCGGCAGGCTACCAGACTATTGAAGCTAGTGATGGGCTAGCCGCCCTCGCTATTTTAAAGAAGACTGAATGCAGTCTAGTGCTAACTGACTTAAAAATGCCTAAGTGCAATGGTCTGGAGTTCATCAAAGCGGCTCGAAAAGACTATAAAAACCTTCCTATTATTCTAATGTCAGCCTACGCAACCATCGATATGGCATTTGAAGCCATTTCGGAAGGGGCTCAAGACTATTTATCAAAACCCTTTATGCCCGAAGACCTACTTTGGTCAGTAGCTAAAACTCGAGAAAGACTAAAGCTTAAAAAGGAAAATGATAGACTCAACGCAGAACTAATCAATCACTCGGCTAATGCAGAAATTCTGGGCACCAATCACGAAATAATTAGAATTTTGGAGAAGGTAAAAAAAGTCTCTGATTTTAGCACAACAGTTCTTATCGAAGGGGAGTCAGGGACAGGAAAGGAACTAATTGCTCGAGCTATTCATAAAAATTCTGCTCGGCGGGAAAAGCCCTTCATCGCAGTAAACTGCGGTGCTATACCTGAGACACTCCTTGAGTCGGAGCTCTTTGGCCATAAAAAAGGGGCTTTCACTGATGCTAGCGCTAATAAATCTGGGCTTTTCAAAGCCGCTGATGGTGGAACTATTCTACTGGATGAAATTGGGGAGCTTCCTCTAAAACTCCAAGTAAAGCTGCTAAGAGTGCTTCAAGAACGAGAAGTTAGACCGGTAGGAGCCACAGAAAATGAGCCTGTTGATGTAAGGGTAGTGGCTGCCACTCTTAGGGATCTTGAACAAGACATAGAGGACGGGTTATTTAGACAAGACCTATATTTCAGATTGAATGTTCTTCGATTAAAGCTTCCACCGTTGAGGGAAAGAAAAGAAGATATTCCATTAATAGTCACTAGTTTCATAGAACGCTATTCAGGACAAATGGGAATAGACCCTCTAGGTCTAGAAGATCAAGTTATGGAAGCATTGCTCAACTATTCCTGGCCTGGCAATATCAGAGAGCTTGAGAATTCCCTTGAGCGAGCAATAATAATGTCTGACCGTAGCATTGTAAGAGTCGAGAACTTACCAGCTGATATTCTAGAACACGAGGCTAGTTTCGCTCCTGATTTTCAAAATCCTGACTCCCTTTCTCTCAAGAAAAACTGTGGAGATCTGGAGAAACTTTTAATATCCTCTGCACTGAAAAAGACTGGTGGAAACCGCACTTACGCTGCTAAATTATTAGAAGTCAGTCACCGCACCTTACTTTATAAACTTAAGAAGTATGAAATCAGTTGAAGCCTCACTAAGCCTTCTTTTTGTACTAACAATACTCTCCTATCCGCTAGCCTTGACGGCTGAAACGACTAAAAATAACGAGTCAGCCAAAATCTATAAATGGACCGATCAAAACGGCAAGGTTCATTTTTCAACTAAGCCGTCTGATGAAAAAGCCAAGGCTACTCAGCTTCCAGAAATTCAAAAAGAAAATTACGAAGAAAAAATCGGTAAAATTAAAGCTATTACTCCTAAAAATTGTTCTGCACACAATGGAATAGACTGTGAAGCAGGCCCAGATTCAGATGGAAGCGTTATTTGCAATGATGGTTATCGCAATGCAGTGCTTCCTTTTCGATTCAAATGCCTCGAGGCCAAGCTTAAAGTTACAGCCTTAGAGGTAGAGCAAAGACAAGTAAGTCTTACGCTTCGTAATAATGCACCAGTTGCCGCCAAAGACGTGCGAATTTCAATCTCTAATAATAAGTTTAGAAGAAAACAAAGAAAAGGATTGTTTCAAGCTAAGGGACCAGCGGAAGTTGAACCCTGGGGCGTAGAGGAGTATACTATGCCGTTACCACCTCTACCGGACTTTGGTAACAGCATAACTTACCGAATTCGTTGTGAAAACTGCAATGGCGTGACTAGAAGTCTAAAAAATGATTACTGAGAGAATCAGAATATATTTAGAGAGTGAAGCTGAGGCTATTAAAGCTATTCCACTTGACGAACGCTGCGAAGAAACCGTTGAAGCGATATTAAACTGTAAAGGCAAAGTTTTTACGACCGGTGTGGGTAAAGCGGGCTTTATTGCTAGAAAGGCTGCTTCAACTTTTTCCACCACTGGAAGTCCTTCTTTGTTTGTTCACCCAGCTGAATCAGCTCATGGCGACGCAGGAGTTTTTGCTGAGGGAGATTTACTGATTGCCTACTCTAACAGTGGTAAAACTCGTGAAGTAATTGAAACTGTAAAATTTGCTAAATCACTAGGCGTTGAGAAAGTAATTGCTGTTTCAGCCACACCAGATACGCCACTTGCTGAAGAAGCTGACTTAGTTCTCCCCATCGGAAAAATCACTGAAGCTTGCCCATATCAATTAACTCCAACTTCAAGCACTGCAGCGATGATTGCGATTTCTGATGCACTTGCGCTGATCGTAATGGAAGAGCGTGGTTTTTCCAGAGAAGACTGGGCTAGGCGACACCACGGCGGTTACCTTGGTGAAAAATCCAGAAAAATTCAATAGGCTAAATTGTCTAATCTCAAAATAGCTGTAGTTGGCCAAGGAGTAATTGGATTGACCTCGGCAATCAGACTAGCTGAGAAAGGCTATTCCGTAGATATTTTTTCAAAAGAAAAATTCACCGAAACCACCTCAATGTCTGCCGGAGCTTATTGGTGGCCACATAAAACTTACCCAGAGGATAGAGTTTCTCAGTGGTCCAAAGCAACGTTTGAACAATATAAACTGGACGCTACCAAAACAAACTCTGGAGTCTCTTTCCAAGAACATTATCGCTACTGCTTAGATCCTGACGACAGTAAATATGTCTTGAACCTAGTAGAAGAATGGAAAGAGATAGACGGCTGTGACTTTGGGATACCCTGCCACGAAGCCTTTAAGGTAGTAGTGCCAGTAATTAACGTACCTGTGTATATGCCTCGTCTAAAAGCTCAAGCAGACAAGTTAGGCATAGGCTTCTTCGAAAAGCACATAGAGTCCCCTAGCCAACTATTTTCAGAATATAGTTTAGTCATTAACTGCACCGGCGTTGATGCTCGTCACTTTGCCAAAGACGAGGAAGTTTACCCAATTCGAGGACAGGTTGTCCGTCTTTCATTACCCAAAGGTTTAAAGGCATCTTCCAGAATTTATCAAAAAGAAGACAAATTCACCTTAGTATTGCCTAGAGAAAACGACCTAGTGCTTGGTGGAACAGCCCAAGAAGGTGACTGGAGTAGAGAACCTCAAGAAAGAGACGCTAAGACCATCATTGAGCGCTGCTCCAAACTGAACCCCGATATCAAAAAATGTGAAATTTTGGGAAGTGGCGTTGGCCTCAGACCAGGCAGAAAGGAAGTTCGGCTAGAAATTGAAACTATAGGGCAAAACAAAAAGATAATTCATAACTACGGCCATGGTGGTGGAGGTTTTACAGTGGCCTGGGGCTGCGCAGATGAGGTTCTTAAACTAGCCAACCAAGAACAATGACCTCAAAACGTTAAGCCTTGTTCTTTATCAGCTGAAGCAGAGCACCAAATGCCAAAATATATCCATGGCTCCCTAGACCAGCAATAACACCATCAGCAACTTCACTCACAAAGGAATGTTGGCGAAATTCTTCCCTCGCATAAATGTTGGAGAGGTGAACCTCAACCACTGGCACTGAGGCAATTTCCACTGCATCTCTAATAGCAATGCTCGTGTGTGAGTAACCTCCTGGGTTAATAATGATTCCAGAGCAGGTATTTATTGCCTCGTGGATGGCATTTATAACCTCTCCCTCTAAATTGGACTGAACCGCAACGAGTTCATACTTAGCCTGCTCAGCATAGGCCGTTAAGGTATCAATTATTGAACCTAGGGTATCAGATCCATAAATTTCAGGATCTCTGCTACCCAGCATATTAAGGTTGGGGCCATTAATAAGTGCTATTTTACCAGCCATTGTTCCCTATCTCACTCTCTATTGAAGGTCTTCTTCGTCTAACTCATCTAATACATCTATAAAGTCTGAATCGAAATCAAGCTCTGCCACAACATCGCTAGCTTCCCCTTCTATTTCAGTCTCTTCCGTTGCATCACTAGCTACAACAGGTTGAACGAATGACTGTCCAAAGTTACCAAAAGACTCCAACAACCTATCTACTGACTCAAGCTCGCTGTACTTTTTAAGCTCAATCAACTCTCGCACACAAAACTCTGCATAGCCATCTATGTAATAAAGATTCGCCAGAAAGAGCCTGCAACGACCATTTTTAGGGTCATCCTTCAATTCACCCAAACAATATTCACGAGCCTCAATCCTGAGTTTTTTATCCTTTTCGAACTCATCAAAAAGGCTCTCAAGCTTTTCTTTTGCTAAACCTTCATTACAAGCTTTTTTAAAACTTTCTATATGCTCGCTCATCGATTCTTTACCTCTTCAAATAAAAAAGCCCGCTTTCTCGGCGGGCTTTTTCTTTTATTAACTACTGAGTCATTCTCTATTCATCCAAGAGACTTATTAACTTGGACGTTTTCCTGAAAACTCCTTAGCAGTTATCAACTGAGCCAAACGTCACAGTTGACTGGGCACTAAGCCTTGAAATAGTTCCATCAGCTCCTTGACCATCAATCGCTACACTCACGGCATATGTTCCTGCCCCTGCGCTGGCAACCCCTTCGATGTTCTCGAGGACACCACTCAGTGTATCTCCATCTGCTGAGTCAATCGCCAATGGACCAGTTGAAATAACTCCACCTGAGCCTGAGAATGTAAAGCTCACAGAGTTAGCTGTAAACTCGGAAGCATTTTCCAAAGCAAGGTTAAACCTAACCGGACCAAAAGGTTCTGCACTTCCATCCGCACATTGGCCTGCTTCAATATCTAGTGGTCCAGATATAGTGTTTCCACCAGCATCGCTGTAGCTAATGGCTGCGATTCTTCCACCAGTTCCCTCGCCTGAATCAGACAAGGTCGTTGTGGTGTCACCGCTACCTTTACATTCACCGTTACCGTCATGGCTAACAACTACTGAGTCACGGTCGATAAGGTTAAATCCAATAGGAGCTCGACACTCAAGAATAAAACTACCGCCAGCTACGCCACAAAAATTACCACTAACTTCACCGTTGTCGTTTGTTATCTCATTAATACCAGAAAACAAATCAAGGCCATTCTCTGCAAAGCAGCTAATACGAATACCTTCAATAGGAGCTCCATTAGCGTCTCGGACTCTAACAAAGAATCCTCCCTTTCCGCCAAGTTCAAGCCTACTTGTGGTTAGGTCAATTTGTAGCGATCCACCATTTGATACAAATTCAGGAAAAGTGCTGTCTGAAACGTCTACAGCTTCCCCACCATCTGTGTCTCCCTGCTCACATGCAGACAACAGACCAGCCACAACAATAGCCAGTCCTACTCTGCTGAGGTTTTTCAAGTCAAACTTTCCTTTTCTGGAAATAAACATTTTTGGCTCCCTCAATTTCTGCCTTTTTCAAACAATTAACTTAAATAATCTTACCTACTCAACCGTTAGCCCTGGGGCCACCTCTATGTCCTGAGCATCACTCTGGCTGTCATCCTGAGCTGTAAAGACCCCTGTATTTTCATCGATAGTAGCCTGATTATCAGCATCAGGTAATATTGGAGCCCCACCACCTGCAGGAGGATTCAAGAAACTACTTCTGACAAGCAGGACTGGTATAGAAACCGGGTTAGTTGTCAATACATCTCCGGCTTGAGTAATTCCGACAGCTCGACAAGTCGCAGTCATGGTAAATGGTAGCGGAGGTATGCTGTTACGATTTACATTCAAGAATTGAACCGTATCAGTGGATAAAATAGCAATGTTGCTAAAAAGCACCTGCGGCCGAACAGCTTCATCATCAGAAGGGAACCTTGCATCTCCCTCTTCACCATCTCCTCCAACACCAGCTGCGCCGATTACGAAAGAAGCTCTTTCCGTAAAATCAGGAACAGTGAATCCAGGCTGCGCCCCTGGAACGTCATAACTACAATCATAACGCTCTATTCTAATGAACTGAGTCGCTAGTCTGTTTTCAAGTCCGATCAGGACATTTGCCTCTGAGCCTGTTCCTGCTCCTAGCGGAATATCACTTTCCAAACTAAATGAAACTTGAGTTGTAGGCACAACTTCATCATCAATTAGAGTAAAATATCCAAGTGCCAGAAATGAAGTTCCCTGGTCATTGTTAGAATTGTTTCCGCAGGCAGCAACACTCACTCCGATTACTAACGCCACAAAACTTACCAATACTTTCTTTTGCAGAGACATTTTTCTCTCCTCCCTTCTCAAAGCGTTAATTTTGAAAGTCATAATTTTTAAACCCAAATAAACGGAGTTTCTATCAACTAACTCATTTATATTTTCAACTTCACTACTGATTCAGCTAGACAGTGAAATTATCGTAAATTTTACTAAGTTCGGTTATTCACCAACTCTAATGCAGCAATTGTCGCAAGTAAGTTTACCTCAACTTCCTCTACTTTGGACTTACCAATCTTTTCTAAAACAACATAACTAGTATTTTTGCCGGCGCTCTTTTTATCTGCTCGAACTACTGAGCCCCATCTCTTTATGTACGGATGGTCCAGCAATTGTTTCTTATTAACTAACTGTGACATATCCTCCAACGAGGACATGTCACAATTGTTTTCAGTTGAAGATTCTAATAACTTTGAAACGTAATCTTGTAATTCGCTTTCTAATTCCGGCTCAAGCTTCAAACTAGTTGGTAATCCAAATTGCTCCAGGAGTTCCATTATCTCTTCTTTTGTTCCTGGCGCTGTGAATCCAAATCTCTCACCTATGCCAGCTGCCATGACCATTCCTATAGCCACTGCTTCTCCGTGAAGATAAGTTCCATAGCCACAAATATTTTCTATCGCATGGCCAAAGGTATGCCCAAAATTTAGTCTTGCTCTTGAGTTATTGAGATCCAATAGGTCTTCAGTAACAACGGCTATCTTAGCTGCCGTCGACACCTTTACTATTTCAAGTAGCTCAGTGTCCTTTTTAGATAATATTTTTTGACTGTTAGGCTTTAGCCAATCAAAAAATTTTGAATCAACTATCGCGCCATATTTGATTACTTCAGCAAGTCCAGATACGAATTCCCGCTTTGGCAAAGTTTTCAAGAGACTAACATCTGTCCAAACAACATCTGCTGGATAGAATGTTCCTACCAGATTTTTACCAGTTGTCAGATTGACTCCAGTTTTTCCACCTATCGCAGAGTCAACTTGTGCCACAACAGTACTTGGAACCTGAATCAACTTTACGCCTCGCAAATATACTGAAGCTATAAACCCAACTAAATCGCCAGTAACTCCGCCCCCTATTGCGATCAGTAAATCTTTTCTACTAAATCCATTTTTGGAAAGCTGAGTGCAGTAATACTCTAGCTTCGACACCGATTTACTAGTTTCTCCGGATGGCACTTTAAATATTTGGCAACTAATCTTTTTCTTTTCAAATTCAATCTCTAAACCTGCGCCATAATGTTCGGCTACATTTTCATCGATGAATAAAGCTACCCTTCTTTCTAAGCCATAGGATTTAATTATATACTCAGGTATCTCAGCAAGGGTTCCATTTCCGATTAGGTGGGTGATCAGACCATTACCAAAATTTGCAGGCATAATAGTACTACCTTTGACTCTTGGCATTGTCTGCTTAAATATTGAATCAAGTGTAGTTGTTATTTCACCTAACGCTATCCCATCTGAAACTAATGTGACGTCCGCCTGGTTATAATTGTCCAATCTTGAATGATAAAGCTGTTCAAGTTTCGACTGATCTAAAAGTCCGTCTTTGCTAAAAAGAAGTGGTCTTAGACCCGGCTGTTTCTTTTCAACCTCGACTATTCTCGCAACGATTGTAGGTAAAGATGCTTCTAGATAAATTAGCAAATGATCTTCGCTTTTAAAAAGCGCTTCTCGAATTTGCGGCGTTTCTAAAGCTCCTCCACCCAACGCAAGAAAATCGAAGTTTTTCGACAAGCAGCTTTCAAATACTTCTAGCTCGACTTGCCGAAACGATTTTTCACCGTCTACCCTTATTTTTTCTTTTACCTTTTGGCCAAGTTTTTTCTCAATTTCATTATCGAGATCGAGAATTTTATAGCCGTAACTTTCGGAAAGAAGAGAAGTCACAGCTGACTTCCCCACTCCTGAAAAACCTGTAAGTACTGCTTTTTTGTTCATTCTTTGGCCGGCTTCACTTGCCGGCATAAAGCCCTACAACAAACTAGGGTCAAAACTTCCTTCTACAATGTGTGGTGTAATGAAGAAGATAAGCTCTTCATCACCTTTATCAATGCTAGTGCTTCTGAAAGCGGCACCGAAGAAAGGAATATCTTTTAGCCAAGGCACTCCACTGACTGAGTCATTATCTTCGATTCGGTAAACACCACCTAAAGCAAAAGTCTGTCCGCTTTGAACAAGAATTGTAGATGTTGCCGTTCTCTCTACAGTAGATGGAATACCGTCAACTTCCCGGTCACCAAATGTTGATGACTGGGCATCTAGGTCCAAGAGAACATAGAAGTCTGGTGAAGCATTAGGAGTTACAGTAAGTTCGATTCCAACTTCGATTTCTTCGAAGGCAGATCCTCCCCCACCATCAGCATTTGAGCCTTCGCCCGTTGCGACAGAAGTTCCGGCATCAGGTGTTCTGACTCGGACGGTTTCCACACTTTTGATTACAGCTTGCTTATTATTAACAGTGGCAATTTGAGGTCTGCTGATTACCCTGGCACGACCCTCTTGCTCTACCGCGGAGAGTCTAGCTCCTAGCGACTTTGAACCATCAGCTGAGTCTAAAAGAAGGTTTATTGCTGAGCCTCCAGTATCTGCGATGGCTGCTGGGAAGGAAACTGCGTTCCCGCCTAATAAGTCGTCACCAGTAATTGCTACAGAATTTGGAAAGTTCAATCCTGTTGCATTACCAAACTCGGGCCCTTGTCTAACATTGAAACTCCACTGGAAGCCCAAGTCACGAAGGATACTTCTTTGTCCCTCGACAATTTGCGTTTCTAATAGAATTTGTGGAGTTCTAAGGTCCAATTTTTGTATCAGGTTAAAAGCTTCGGTTTGACCCTTCTTTATATCCTTTACAATGATTTGGTTTGTTCTCTCATCGACAGTAACAGTTCCTCTCTCCGAAAGCACTCCTTCTACCTGCTCTTGAACTTCTGCAGCGCGAGCATAGCTAATTCTGTAATAATTAACTTTTAGCTCTTCTAGGTTCTCCAAGGCTTGCAGTGCTTCCCTTCTAGCTTCACGTTCTTGTCGAAGCTTATCGATTGGAGCAATTCTGATTACATTTCCTTCTGTTACCTGGTCTAGACCATTAGTCTTCAAAATAACATCTAGTGCTTGGTCCCATGGAACATCAATTAGTCGCAAAGTAACTTTTCCAGTTACATCATCACTAGCGATAATGTTTAAGTTGGAAACTTCCGCGATAATTCTCAAAGCATTGTCAATATCGGTGTCTTGAAGGTCAAGAGATATCAATCTACCGGTATATAACTTCGTACCATCGTCTGAAGTAATTCCAGTTGGATTTACTCTGGCAGTCTGTTCAGTAGAAGCTGGAGCGCCAGTTGACGATTCTTCCGCCAATTGTGGTCGAGCGTCTGGTTGGCTCGCAGGCAACGCAGAAATTTGACTAGCTGAAAGCTTGCTTGCAGTTAGGACAATTTGCTTACCCTTAGGCTGAGCAACTAGTTTATGGTCAGGCGCAACGAACATTCTGACTATAGAGTTTTCGCCTTCCTGCACTGCTCTAGCCGAACGAAGACCTTTAGCATCTCTCGGTGCTAACTGAGGAATCAATGTTCTTTGCGAAGCTTGTACGCCTGGCAATGTTAGAACGTATTCTGTTGGTGTAGATCTTCTCAAGTCATAAGGGACTGTGTCAGATAAACCTACTGTTAAAGCTCCGGTGTCTCGCCCAGATGCTCCAAAAGCAATTGTATCCAATACAGGCTCTACTGAAATTGGCTGAGCTGCCGGTTCCTGTTGCTCCGGAGCAGCTTGGTCTATTTTTGGTTCAGGCTGAAAAGACTTTTCTTGCAATGCAACAACTTCCTCTGCTGCCGGAGCAACAATTGTTGCTGGCGTCGGAGCAACTTCGATCTCCTCTTTCAGAGGAACTTCGGGAACCAAAGCAGCTGTCGTTAAAGCAGCTGGTGCGGTTTGTCCCAAACTGACAACAAGAGAATCATCCTCTTGTTCTACTTTTGCTTGAGCCAAGGTCTTTAAAGAGTCTTCACCTGACAAATCTAATACGATTCGGCCTTGGTCACCGTTCTGACCTACTCTAACTTTTTCTAGGTTATGAGCTTCTTCAACAAAGACCGTTTTTTGATCTTCTACCTGGTAGCCATCCACATCAATAATCAGTCTAGATGGGTTCTCCATTCTAGAGATTTGGTAATCCGCAAGTCCATTAGGGGATATGACCACCTTAGATCCTGACGCAGCAGTCTCAACGTTGATGTCGATGCCGTCATCAGCTCGACTCAGCAGTTGCCGCGATGTCGGCTCTTGTATTTGAGCTTCTGCCTGAGCACCGCTCTGCAAATCACTATCGTTATTAGACTTGGTCCCAGTGATGTACCCATCGGGAGTAGTAGCACATCCAGCAACAGTAAGAGTTACTAGTGTAACAGAAAGAGCCTTGCTCAGCACGCTCATGAACTTTCTCCTCAGCCTCGAAATCAAAAATTTTCACAAGAATCTCTTTCCGCACTAACTCGCCCCTCTTAACTGGGGTCGATTAAAAGAAAGAAATCCAACTAAATAAAAACTACCAAACAACTGTTATTACTGCACAGCTGGAAAAATAGGAAAATCAATTTTCCAGCTCTAAAAATATAAAAAACACAAGTAATGAAAACGCTATCTACTGCCAGAAACAATTGCCGAAAATGCCCCGGGAATTGCTGTAGATTATACTTAAGCAATTAACTCACAGAAACTTTTGCTGTTTCATTGAGCCTCAGGCTTTCACTCATAACTCGAGCTTCGACCATAAGTAAAGAATAAAAATGACCTTAAAATTCGGGAATTTAGGTTTTTCCAATCACTTATCAAAATAAAGGTTAATAATGCTGAAAGGATAATCCACAGGCGCTCGACATTTAACCTAGATCAAGGGAAAACATCCCCGCGAGTTTAAGCTTCATTAAGTTTAGTACAACAGGATAAGACTACCGACGCTTACGACGTTTTTTTCTATTTTTCTTACCTTTCTTAGGAACAACTCGTTCCTCCTCAGAAAGAAAGCGAAAAGCTGTTGCCACAACAGTCGTATTAACTTTCACATTCGAGTCTCCGACCTCCGGCTGCGAGAGACGAATGTTTCCTAAGTTTACGATTCGGGCCATGCGACCTACTTCATCGAAAAAAGTGGTCACTTGATGAAAAGTTCCTTGAACTTCTAGCTCAACAGGCACCGCTGCATAAAAATCTTTTTTCTCTTCACCTTTAGGCCGAAAAAGTTTGATATCCAAACCAGCATCTCTCGCTTTATCAGAGACTCGGGAAAGCAGACCGGAAGTTTCCTTTTTGTCAGGTAGCTCCTTTAAAGCTTTGTTCAGCTCAACATCAAGTCTTTCAACTTCCTTTTTAAAAGTATCCAGGTTACGAGCAATACCTTCCTTCTCGGAGATTTCACTATTCAAACCCCTAGGGCCGTTAATAGACTTATCAAGCTTAGAAATTTCTTCTTCCACAGGAGAGAGGAAGTAGAGATAGTACATAAGGCCGACCAGGCCGAGTATTCCACCAGCTATCCCCAGTTTTTTACCAAGAGATAATTCGAAAATTTTCTTTAAAGACTCGTTCACTCTTCCATACCCTATTCTGTAAGGATTCCTTTAGGATTCTTTTTTATCTTCTTCTTTATTTTTATTTTTATCGTGATCAAGAGAATTAACCACGTTGGCTTTAATTACGAAGTTGCGAAGCTTTACATCATCTTTAACAATCTCAACCGATTCGCCTAAATCGACATTTTTGAAAAACGGTGAATTTTCTAAATCAACCATAAAGCTAGAAACCGTTTGGTTATCTAAGGCAACTCCCTTCAACTCAAGCTCTTTATTTTTTTCAGTGACCTCTTTAAGCCATGCCCTCTCCGGAATTGCCCCGTTAATGTCATCCATCATTCTAACAGGACCATACTTATTCGCTTTAAGAGTTGCGATCGTGGTCAGCTTATCTTTGAGAAATTGTTTCTTCTCTTCGAGCTCTTCAGCCTCTTTGGTTTCTTTCTTCAACCGCGCAAGCTTAATTTCTAACTGTGACTTTCTACTTTCTAGCTCAGCTAAATGACTGTTCCTTCCGCTTTGAAAAGCATAGCAAGCTCCGATCGCGAGAGCTAAAGCCCCTAGGAATCCAATAAACTGCAGAAGATACAATCCTGAACGATCGATCTCCTCTCCAAGTAAGTTAATCTTTATCATTTATTTAAACCTTTTCGATACTACTCAAACTTATTTTCCTTGTCCCCAAGATGTCTACCGGAAAGCCCGACAGAAACTGCCATCGATGGAGAAATTTCATCTATATAGTCTTGGTCAAAGCGATCCAAACCACCCATACCTTTCAAAGGATTAAGTGGTTCGCAGTCGACTCCCGTTTTGGCATTAAGCTCTTCAGCTAGACCCGGAATTAAAGAACCTCCACCCGTGATATAGATCACGTCAATGGGCTTGTCCGTTTCTGAAGCGCTCCAGAAAAAACCCACTTGCCTTTCAAGTTCAACTGCCACGTTCTCAGTTGTTCGCTCAATAGCCTCTTTTACCAATTCGACGTTAACGCCTTCTGGAATATTCCCTTTCTTTACTTCCTCAGCCTCTCCTGGACTAATATTCAGAGAATCTGAAATAGCAGTAGTGTACTGCTTCCCGCCCACGCTAACTTCTCCCTTAAAAATAGCCTTGCCACCCTGCTGAATGTTGACACTGGTAAACCTCGCTCCTACGTTAAGCAAGGCAACTGTTTTTTCCATGTCTTCGGGATAGCTAGATTCAAACATATTCTCCAAAGCATAGGAGTCGACATCTACAATTAAAGGCTCCAAGCCAGCAGCTTGAATACTCTTAATATATCCATCAACGACCTCGTTCTTAACCGCAATAATCAAGACATCTAAGGCATTACCTTTCTTCCCGAGCACCTGGTAGTCCATGTGAACATTGTTGATATTGTGCGGAATGTAGTTTCCTGCTTCGTAGCCTATGTTCTCGTGTAAATCCTTAGGATCAGTCATTGATGTCATAATCCGTTTAACGAAACTAGTCGGGCCCGCAACTGCTGTGACGACCTTCGATGCTTTCATTTCGTTAGACTCAACGGCCAATTTTATTGCTTCGCCAACTCTGTCAGGGTCATCGATAACGTTACCTGTAAAACAAGCAGGTGGAGTAGGGATGACAGCTGCATTAAGCAATGTCGGTAATTCTTCGTTAGGATCAAGCTCTACGATTTTTATCGAGTTCGCTCCAATATCCACGCTCAAGACCGGGTCATTATCTACTTTTCCAGTTATCGAGCGAATAAATTTTTTCATCTCTAAAAATTCCTGATTACTATTTTACTTTTGATACCAGAATCTAAAGCAGTTTGTTTCCTTCCTAACTACATCAAATTTCTTTTAGAGTAGCCATAAACTAAACTACTCTAATTTATGATATTCCGAAGTAGAAAAAAGTCGTTAAAATTTTATAGAATAAACCTTAGGTCAGAAGCTTCTGCTATGTAGCAAAAATACAGTGCTTAACTACTTTGGCTAACCAACGACTAACTACATTAAATTAATGTCCATTCCGCCCAATTGCTAATAACTACTACAAGAGTCTAAGAATTCTAAAGTATTAACTTAAAGGCACTCTATCTACTCAGCATAGTAACAGAAACTTCGGATGGCCAGTCCAAATTTTATGGACCAATTTTGACTGCCAACGTGGCTGATCCTACCCTAAACCGCTAATCTCTATTTAAGAGTGTGGGAATGTCTGAAGGTAAAAACGAACAAAATATAGCTGAAGTGTTGGTACCGGGTGTTCCTAAGAGTCTAGCCTACCACATAGGCTCAACCACCCCCGAAGCCGATGTTGGGGATATCGTTTCCGTGGAAGTGGGCAGAAGGCGTGCCACAGGCTGGTTAATCAATATTACCGATCGAAGCAACATCAAGCTTTCGTCTAAATCTAGAGCCAAAAGTTCCGAGCAGCTCAGTTTAATAACGAAAGAAACCAAGAACACTGCAGTTAATGGAATCAAACCGCTTTTAGATAACACCCCTGCTTTCACTCCAGAGCTTCTTGAGATGTTTCAATGGATTTCAAGTTACTATGGGTGCAAGCTATCTGACGTAATTGATACGGCTTTGCCCAAAATTAGCCGCGGTCGCAAAGTTAAAAGATTTTACCTAGGCAGCGCAGGAGCTGCCCTGTTAGGTGAGCTGGAGAATGGAAAATCATCCAAAATTACTAAAAAACAACTAGTCCTTGCAGCATTAGCTGAGCTTGGCGATGTCGGTGCCACCTCTAGTGATCTCAAAGATCTTAGTAGTTCTGTGAGCACAATTCTTTCTAAACTCGAAAAGGAAGGGCTCGTCAGTAAATCCGAATTTTACAAGAAAAGCACTGAGAGCAGTGGTAGCAGAAAAATTTCAGATACTTCTAAAAACCCCGCGCTAAATAAACACCAACGTTCAGCAGTTGAAGCAATAAAGGGCTCAATTAAAAACAAACTGTTTCAGCCTTTTTTGCTTCATGGCGTTACCGGCAGTGGGAAAACTGAAGTTTATCTCAGCTGTATTGAAGAAGTTCTAAAAAATGGTGGCTCCGCTCTCGTTATCGTCCCAGAGATTTCATTGACACCACAAGCGGTTGATCGTTTCCGTTCTAGACTCGAGGTAAAGCCTGCTCTTTTACACAGTCAAGTTGGAGCAACCGAGCGCTGGCAAGCTTGGACTGGACTTCTCGAGGGCAGACTCAAAGTTGCGATAGGAGCTCGCTCCGCAATTTTTGCTCCAATGAAAAATCTTTCCCTAATCGTCGTCGACGAAGAGCACGAACAATCCTACAAGCAAAGTGATGGAGTTAGATACAACGGCAGAGACCTTGCTATCTTGAGAGCGCGACTTAGCTCTTGCCCTGTGGTCCTTGGATCAGCAACTCCCTCTTTTGAAAGTTTGCTCAACGCCAAAAAAAATATCTTTAAGCTTTTGGAAATGCCAGAGCGTGCTACTCCGAGGCCAGTGCCTGAACTAGAAATAGTAGATCTAAACAAGTTTAGACCTAAAGAAATGGCCTCAGAAAGTATCTCGCCACCACTAGCTGAAGCGCTCGTTCAAACGATTCGGTCAGGCGAGCAAGCAGTGATCCTTTATAATAGGAGAGGGTTTTCCAGTTACCTTCAGTGTGACAGCTGCGGAAAAGTAGTGACCTGTGCTGACTGCTCTATATCGATGACTTGGCATAAACGAACGATGAAGCTCTGCTGCCACTTTTGCGATAAAAAAATCGCAGCTCCGGAATTCTGTTCAACCTGTCGTGACCCAGAGCAGGTTAGAATTGACCAAGATGATCCTGACTTCGAAACCCACGGCAAGCTATCTCATCGAGGCGGTGGCACAGAAAAAGTTGTAGATGAGCTACTGTCACTCTGTCCTTCTGCTCGAATAGTAAGGATGGACAAAGATACAGTTGGTCAGAAAGGGTCTCATAGAAAAATAATTGAAGCCATGCATAGTGGGGAAGCCGATATTCTAGTTGGAACCCAGATGATCGCGAAGGGTCATGACCTCCCCGGCGTCACCCTTGTTGGAATAATTGATGCTGACATAGGCCTGAATCTGCCCGATTTTCGCTCCTCAGAACGAGCCTTCCAACTTATAACTCAAGCCGGTGGAAGAGCCGGTAGAGGAGAAAATCCCGGCAGAGTGCTCGTTCAAACTAGGCAGCCTAACCATCCTGTAATTGTAGCTACGTCATCTAAACGGTTCAGCGCTTTCGCCCGATACGAACTAGACCACCGAAAAATTCTGGATTATCCGCCTCATCAAAGATTACTTCGTTTTATCGTATCATCTCCAGACCCATCTCTTGCCAGAAATGCTTCTGAGCATCTAACCAAAACCGTTAAGGAGATTTTTTCAGAAACTACATTGGACAGTGACTCTAAAATTTCACACTTAGTGCTTGGACCGGCCCCTGCAGCCTATGAAAAGTTACGCGGTCGTTTCCGTTGGCATGTTTTGGTGAAGTGTAGCTCGGCCAGTTACATTTCGGCTCTAGCTGCAAAAATTAATCTTTATAAAAAAGATTTAGTTGGGAAATCAGACTTAAGAATCGCAGTCGATGTTGATCCAGTCGAGATGCTTTGAAGATCCGAAATCTCATACAATCCCCTCTCTTTAATGTGTTAATTTGGTCCTTTATTTGGGCCCTTCAAATCTTAATATCCAGATCCGCATTCAATGAGGGCATTGGATTGGGATCTTATATCACCCAAACCTGTTTAGGCACTTTTACCCTTAGTTTATTTGTCCTTCTACCTTCAGTCATGTCTGAAGCCAAAGCATTACTACGAGATCACCCTTTATCATTTCATCTAGTAATTTTAGCGAATTTCGTTCATTCCGGAATAGCAGGGGTTTTCTACTTCACTTCTCTCGCATTAACCACGGCGACTAACGTGGGCTTTTTGTCAAAGCTTAGTATTGTCTCTACCTTGGTCTTAGCTAGTATTTTTCTTGCCGAAAAACTGACTCGTCAAAAACTTTTCACTCTAGCCCTAATGATGGTCGGCGCCTGGCTTCTAATTGCATACGGGAAAGGCCTCGCTATTGAACCGGGAGCATTTTTAATAATTATAGCCTGCCTGTTCTGGTCAAGCGGAAATGTTCTAATCAAATCTCAAATGAAACGGACTAATATCTCAGGGGAGCTAATCGCAGCTTTTCGCCCTATTGTTGGTTCCCCTACTCTAGTTGCCTTAGCCGCAATTCTTCCATGGCTTTTTCCAACACTAACTCAACATTTCGGTGACAACTATTTAGCTACCGAGACAATACCCTATAGTATCGCCAATTCCTTTTTTACCATCGGGCTTACCACGTTTCTATACCGATCACTGAGAGTCTCTAGCGCCAGTTACGTAGCCCTGATGTCAATGACTAATCCAGTTATTGTTACAATTCTCGGCTACCTCATACTCGGCGAAAGCCTTACTCCTATCCAAATGCTGGGAGGAGCTTTAATAATTATTGGTGGTATCTGGAGCCAGAATGTTGGCTATCTAAGTAAAGAGTAACTCTGAAACCAGTTTACACAACTAGACCTGACAATCTATGCTATTCTTGGGCAATTAAAAACATCGCTAGAGTTAAATTGGAAACCATACGAGCCAGTGTCGACACAGACTATTCCTTTATTTCGAAAGCTTGGCATAGCTATCAGGGGAAAGAGAACGAACAAAAAAACGAAGGCTACCCTGCGCTTCTAACTCCTCTTTCGGCGATCTTTGCTGTCACTCTATCCGCTTGGCTCATTAGGACCGGATTTGGCCTTCCCATATCTAGTGTACCAATTCTTAAACTTATTCTTTTTGCATGTTTTTTATGCTGCCTACTTTATATATTTATCAACTTACTCCGAGGGTCGAAACCAGTTACAAGCTGGGCTGAAGAAAAGCTTTTTGGCTCGGATTTAGCTCACTTTACGGCCACTTTTTTCGACCATGAAATTGCTATATCAAGCAGCAAGCAGGATATAAAAATAAACTATGATGACATTTCCAACTGTTTCGAAAGCAGGACTGGCTTATGTTTTAAGGCAAATGATAAGCTTTTTTTCATCCCGAATAAATGCTTCCCCCCTGGCATGCTACCACTTGCCAAATCAAGACTTAATATAAAAAAGAAATTTAAATCCCAAAATCGAACTAGTGTCTTGTCTCCAGCGATAGCCTTCTTGGTTCCTTTTATCTCAATGTTTCTTTTGGCTGCGGAACGCATAGACACAACTGCTGCGAAATGTCCTTCCAAAAAAAGCGCCTGCCAGGTTCAGCGTAAGGCAACGCGAACAGATATTAAATACAAAGCTCCTGAATGTAATATCAATCTTGATTTAGCAACACAGGCTCAATCCAAATCTATTCTATTTATCGGAAATAGTATTACCGCAGCCAAGGGAATCCCTAACAAGGTATGCGAAATTCTAAACGATGGAATCTCTAAGAAAGGAAAAAAATATTTTTGCCACAGTGTAACCGAAAGTGGAGCTTGGCTAGGACATCACTATATAAGTAGCCAGGCCCATAGTGTAGATTGTTGGTCTCAATCACTTCGAGAAGCCAAAGAGCTCTCATGGAATCAAATCATCCTTCAGGAGCAAAGCATGGTTGCTGGGCTTGATCGGCAAGGACAATATTACCCGCAGCTCTTGAAGGGAATCAAAGGACTTCATTCTGAATTTAAACCTAAAAACTATTTCTATCTTTTTCAAACCTGGGGTTTTGTTGAAGGGGATAAAAATATACACACTAACCGCTATACTGACTTCGAAACCATGCACGGTTACTTAAGAGAAGGTTTTCATGCTGCCAAAGATGCACTTGCCAAAGATGGTGTAGGGATTACATTAATTCCTGTTGGAGATGGTTTTGCAGAACTCAGAAAGAAAGACCAGAGCGTGTTTAAGAAACTCTACGCTAGTGACCGACACCCTTCAGCTCTTGGAAGCAATTTAGTGGCATTGATAATAGCTACTAAAATTAACCCTAGAGTAAGAACAAAGAGATTTAGGGAAAAATATTTAACTGCTCGAGAAAGTCATCTCTTCACAAAAACAATTGAAGAGATTTATAGCAAAGAGTAGTAAACTCCTTAGGATAGTTTGGCAATAAGCTTGTCTTTAATTCCACCAAAATCTCCATTAGACATTAGAACAATCAAGTCTCCATCTTGTTTCAGAGAAACGAGCTCTTTGGTCATAGAATCAATTTCAGAAATAGCCTGGGCTTCAACGCCAGTATTAGATTTAATATCAAAAACAAGCTGGTCTGTATCTAAAGCTACAATATCCTCTCCACTCTTGGAGTAGCCAGAGTCTCCAGCCACTGATTTAATTAGAACTAAATCAGCTGCTGAAAAACTTTTAGCATAAGCTTCCTGAAAAAAACTTCTTCTGCTGGTATTTGAGCGAGGTTCAAAAACAGCAATTAATCTTCTTTCGGGCCAAAGCTCCTTAAGTCCGGCTAAGGTTAGATCTACAGCAGTGGGGTGATGGGCAAAATCTTCGATAACTACAATTTTTTCGTTATCAAAAACTTTCTGCTGTCTGCGTTTAACCCCTGAAAAACTCGCTACACCTTGAATAATTTCACTCTCACTCAAGCCCAGTAAACTGGCAACCGAAGAAATAGCGGTCAAATTTAGAGCGTTGTGCTCTCCACTAAGAGAGGTGACCACTGTTATTTTCTTACCAACAAGTTCGAGCTCTAGTTGCTGCTTACCTTCACCACTTTTTCTACTACTCAGCTTAAACTTAGATTTTTCGTCCCTTCCGTATAGGCTGACTTCACAAAGCACAGAGGAATCTTGCTGCCACTTAGCAGCTAAGTCTCGGTTAATTTGATACTGGTCACAAATCAAAACATGAGCTGAAGCTGGCATGCTTCTTACTAAGGCTTCAAACTCATCAACGATGTCATCAATTGACGCAAAAATATCAGCGTGATCAAACTCTAAACTAGTGACAACCAAAAAGTCTGGTCGGTAGGAATGGAACTTAGACCACTTCGCAAAACAAGCACTGTCATACTCATCCCCCTCCAGAACTACAACACGCTCAGAGGCAGATTGCTCACCACTCCAGGGTCTAATTCCTCCTTCTAGTTTATCAACGTACCCGCCAACAAAGTAGCCAGGTTTTCTTTGAGCATTCTCAAGTAGAACACTCATTGCTGCGGAAGTGGTAGTCTTCCCATGAGTACCAGCAATCACCACTGAATTTTTACAGTCTTCCCTACTACCAACCAAAAGTTCACCGAGAACCTCTGGCATTGAAGCGTAAGGTATTTCTTCAGCTAGAACTCGCTGATACTCCGGATGGTCTTTAGAAAGACTATTTCCGATTACGACTAAATCAGGTCTCTCATTCAAGTTATCAGCGGAATAGCCTTCAAAAATATTGTCAGCCACAGCTCTCACCACATCACCCATAGGGGGGTAAAAAGCTTTGTCACTACCACTAACTTTGAAACCTAACATTTTTAGTAAGCTGGCTACGGCAGCCGTTCCTGTGCCACAGATTCCAGCCACATAAACGTGATCTCCAGGGTTAAGAGCTCTTAAGGCAGTCCGCCTTTTCTGAACCTCCTCTTCACTTTGGCTGAGAAGTTCTTCAACCCGATTAAGCTCAGAGCTACTTGAGGCCATAGCTTATAGGTTCTATCGGAGAAAAATTATCTCGAGCAGCTTGACGAGCGAGATCCTGTAAATAAAAATCCGCCAATACCAAGGCCATCATTGCCTCAGCAATTGGCACAGCTCTCAGTGCAACGCAGGGGTCATGTCTTCCCTTAGTCGCAATAGTGGCTTCCTTAAAATCTTTATCAATTGTTTTTAAGTCTTGGGCAATTGAAGAGGTGGGCTTAATAGCCATACGACAAACAATTGGTGCTCCAGAACTAATACCACCCAAGACTCCACCGTGATTATTAGAGAGAAAACCTTCAGGGCTAAGCTGGTCGTTCATTTCACTACCCTTCATAGCAGCAGAGTCAAAACCTACTCCAATTTCAACTCCCTTTACCGCCGGAATCGACATCATTGCCGCAGCCAAAACTGCGTCCAAGCGGGCGAAAATTGGCTCTCCCCAACCAGGGGGTACGCCTATTGCCTCGACTTCAACAAGTCCACCAACAGAATCCTTATTCTTTCGAGCTTTTTCTACTTCAGCCTCAACTTTATCCACCATGGATGGATCAGTAAATCGAAACGGGTTGCTTTCTGTCTCAGCCCAGTTGCGCTGATCTGTTTTTACAGAACCAACCTGAACAACTCCACCATGTATCTTAACTGAAGGCATGAGTTGCCTAGCTACACAGCCTGCTATAACGCGAGCTGCCGTTTCTCTAGCTGAGGATCGTCCTCCCCCTCTATAATCTCGATGTCTATACTTTGCATGATAAGTAAAATCAGCATGCCCCGGACGAAACAAGTCTTTAATGGCGTTATAGTCCTTGGAGCGAGCGTCTGTATTTCTAATCAAAAAACAAAGAGGTGTTCCTGTTGTCTTCCCTTCGAACTCTCCGCTTAATATCTCAAATTCTTCGGCTTCTTTTCTCTGAGTGACAAACTTAGACTGCCCTGGTTTTCTTCGATCGAGCTCAACTCTAATCTGCTCTAGGTCGAGTTCAAGACCTGCCGGGCAACCGTCAATAACCACACCAAGGCCTGGTCCATGGCTCTCACCAAAGGTAGAAATTTTAAAGACTTGCCCAAAAGAGCTGTAATTGATCATGACTTGCGATTATTTATTGCCGATAATTTTGAATTGGCTCGCGAAAGCTTACGTTAATCCTGGTCTTTAGTAAATCCGCTAGTTCCTGAAAAACCACTCTCCGGGCATACCAACCTATTGAATTTTATATAGAATTTAGAACTTCACGGTTCTGCCTTCACCGACAAAACACTTGAGATTTAGCTCTGAAATGCCGATTAACCTCTGTAGGTGAGCAATAAACACTAAAATTGGGGATATCAATTGATACAAGAGGACAACGAAAACGAACTACCCGCAGATATTTCCCCTACGGAGAGAAATATTCTTCTGGTAGACGACGATGCCACTCTTTTAGAGTCACTAGCTGATTCCCTGGCCCTCTTAAACAAAAGTTTCAACGTTACAACAGCAACCTCGGCTGAAGAAGCAGCAGAATATTTCCAAATGAACCCGATTGATTTGCTTATCACCGATCTAATTCTACCTGGTATTAGTGGACTGGAACTTGCTGAGCAGCTTCACTCCTTCAACCCTAGGGTAAAATCTATAATGATTTCTGGTTATGGAAATGAACAAATTCTAGCCAGTGCAAAAAGATACGGCTGCTTAGCTCAACTGAATAAACCATTTGCTTTGACTGAATTGGTTTCTCTTATCAACTCTGCTTTTGATAACAGAGGGAAATTTAGAGTTAGTCTGCCCGAACTAACCCTTCCTGACCTCCTACACCTTTATAAAAGAAACAAGGAAAATGTAGTGTTAAGTATAGTCAGCGATCAGGCATCTGGCATACTTGTAATTGAGGCAGGCTCAATTTCGCATGTGCGTTATAATGGTCAAGAAGGACCAGCTGCCCTGCTCGACATAGTTGATATTAAGGCTGGTTCCATCAATGCCTTAAGTAGCTCAGCCGCTCCTAATAAAAGTACTGTTTCTATCAGTGCAGAAGCCTTAGAGGCGGCTGTTGATTCAGCTAATCCGGCTTTAATCCTAGGAATTGCCCAAAACTCTGACGAAGAAGTTAGTTCTGAAAGTGTTGAAAATGAAAACACTCGTCTAGGTGAAATGATTTCCTCCGAAATGTTAGCTGAGTGTAGTGATTCTCTAATTGAAAACCTTGAAGAACTTTTGACAGAGGGTGGATTTTTGCCAGAGGTAGAACCTCTGGAGGAGAGCGTGGATTCACAATCGCAAGCTGAAAATAAGCTAGAAGACTTTAGTGAGGAAGATTTGATACTTCATCCCGAGCCTGACGAGCTCGTGCTCCACTACTCTCCTCGTATGCAACGGCGCAGAGCAATCGCTCGAGAGCTTGTAAACAAAGGTGTGGAGCATTTTAAAGCTCAACAACTCGGACCAGCAAAAGAAGCCTGGGAACAAGCTTTAGTTCTAGACAGAAAAAATAAAGATGCGACAAGAAATCTTGAAATTCTAGAGCAATTAATAGAGTCTATAAAAAAATAATCGGTTATTCTAAATTGTCATCTGACATTAAATAAGACTCTATGAAAGAGTCCAAGTCCCCGTCTAGAACAGCTTGCACATTACCAGTTTCATGATTAGTTCGAAGATCTTTGACCATCTGGTAAGGCTGCATGACGTAACTTCTAATCTGACTTCCGAAGTCTATCTTTCTTCTTTCGCCAGCAATTTGCTCTGCCTCAGCTCTTTTCTTATCCATTTCAACCTCATAAAGCTTAGCTTTTAAAAGCTTTAAGCACGTCGCTTTATTCTTATGTTGTGACCTCTCGTTTTGACAGGTCACAACAATACCAGTTGGTTCGTGAGTAATACGAACAGCTGAGTCTGTTTTATTAATATGCTGCCCACCGGCTCCACTTGCCCTGTAAGTGTCAATTCGAAGCTCTTCATCTTTGATATCAATTTCAACTGAATCATCTAGCTCTGGCATCACTGAGATTGAAGCAAAAGAAGTATGCCTCCGGGCATTGGAGTCGAAGGGTGAGATTCTAACTAGTCGATGAACCCCTCTCTCTGAGCGCAAAAATCCAAACGCATTTTCACCCTCTACAAATATTGTAGCTGACTTTATTCCAGCCTCCTCACCAGCTTGTATACTTAGCACTTCACTTCGAAAATCTCTGCTCTCAACCCAGCGACAATACATGCGAAGAAGCATTTCTCCCCAATCTTGTGCCTCCGTACCGCCAGCTCCAGAATTTATTTCAATAATAGCGTTAGAGCTGTCATGAACTCCTGAAAGCATCTTCTCTAGCTCGACAGAACGGAGCTTTGTCTCAGCCTTTTGAAGTTCAGCTTCACACTCCTTCGCTAGCTCTTCGTCATTGCTTTCTTTAATCAGCTCCAACATTACTTCCAAATCTTCAGCCGAAGCTTTAAGATTCTCTACTGAGCTAACCTGATTTTCTAGCCGGGATCTTTCTTTTTGAATTTCCTGAGCACGGTCATTGTCATTCCAAAACTCAGGTGCTGAGGAAATTTGTTCTATTTCTTTAAGGCGAGTCTTCTTTGAAGGTAAGTCAAAGATAGCTCCCCAACGAATCCAGTCTCTCGCTGAGAGATTCCAGTCGTTGTTTAATGTCAGTAGGGTCGAAAGGCATTAGAATCTAGTTCCACTAATTATTTCATTCCAAGGCAGGTAAAGTAACCAAAAACCGAGAAGCAAGCCAATGGGTTAACATCCTAATAAATCAGAAGAAATTTTCCAAAACACGACTTCCCTTACCTACAAGCAATTCAGACCTAATCCATGTTGGATTTGTTTGGACTTTTGCCTTATAATTCAGGCTCTTTAGCTCTTTAAGTTTGAAAATAGATGTAAGTCAGACTTGTTCTCTAACACCACAAAGGTGTTAGAGAACAGGTACAAAGGTTTTTTGTTTTCTTTGTTGGTCAGGGCACTCGGACTTCTAGGTCGGAGTGTCTTGACAACAACACAGGAGACTATCCACATGACTACTCAAGATAATCCGCAGCTACTTGCCTATGCTCTCTCTAAGGCAGCAGGAGGGCGCAGAACCACAAATCGTTTTAACAAAGAAGGAAAAATCGTAGATCTTTCTGGACGTGCTGTAACTTCTTCAGCTGATGCTAGTTGGAGCTGGAAAGAATTATCTTTCCTGATAGCTTTTGAAACACTATCGACTGTCCAAGAGGCAGTAATACAAAACCTCGAGCTATTCGAGGCTAACGATAATGGGCAATGGGTTCCTTGGCAGGGAGTTCAAACATCGATGACTAACCATCCAAATGTCGTGGAGCCAATTAAAGTATCAAATGGCTTAAGTTACATCGCCGCTTACCTTGAGAAAAGGTTTGAAGCGATGAAAGCAGAAAACCCTGCCTTCGACACCAAAGCCTTTCGCCAATTTCTAGCTGGTAAGGGAGAGTATTATAGCTCCCAACACTGGAATGATTTGGCTATCGAAATTGAACAGGCTGCTTATGCTGTATACGGTAGCGAATCTCAAGACCTATGGGGTGGTAGAACAATGACACCTCTAGGTTTTTCGAAAGAAATAATCATTGGTAGAGTTCTCCGCTCATTTGAAGCGGTTCTTCCTTATTTAGACAACAGGATCAATTTCTGGGCAGATGGAGATGGACAATCAGTTGGTAAGTCTCCTCCTAGCCGTCTAAAGAATTTGAATCAGTTGCTTCAAGTAACTGCTCTAAGAAGAACCTCTGAAATGGTCCAAGGTGCTATCACAATGGGTCTCGATGTGGCCGGCGCACTCATGGATCTCAAGTTAAGGCTTGAGGCTACCAAGAGAGGTGCTCAGTATAAAGGCATGAGACGTCAGTCCTATGTGGATGGAGCTGAACTTGCTGATGCGTTGAGCAAGGCGAAGCAGTGCCCGCTTAATCAACAACTCGCAGATGGTCACTTGAAATTTGGCCTAACAGCAGCTTTTATTGAACCTCGGTTCAATGAAGCTGTAGTGAAGCAATTATACGAAGTGATGCATCAAGTAGCTGGTCTTGAAAACGTGAATCTCGTGTCTGATGATTTCGAGATTCCAAGAGAACTTCCTGTCGATGTGCATGGAGGAGTAGAGGCAAATTGGTTGCTTCAACACCTCTGGTTGCTAGCTGAGGAAATAAAACCACGAGCTGGTGGTTTAGGTTCATTCATCATAAGTGATTGCGAGCAAGCGGAAATGGTTAAGTTTATGCGAAACCTACTCCGCCTGTTCAAAATCAATGATATGGACGTTGTTCCTCTGGTAGAAACCAATATGATTACTACCGGTAAAGAGGAGCAACTGGATGCCTTAATTGCTTCGGCTGAAAAAAGCGTTATGGTTGCGCTTAGCGACCTCAAAAAACGTTATGGCCAATTTGGTGCTTTCTTGGAGCTGTACTACCTGCGAAAGATTATTGCTGCTGGTAAAGTTCCTTACCTAGGAGGAGACATGCATGGCGAAGATTTCCGTAGTCTTGGAGAATGGCATAAACGCGCCCTCTCCAAGTTGGAAAATCCACATCATGCGGTGGATATGCTGAAGCTAATCGGTCTCGATCCTGTAAACTCAGATGTGAAGATGCGTCAGACAATACAGGGCGACACGTCGGCTAAAATCGGAATGACAGCTAGTATGTTTAAGAACCACTTGGCGCCGATGATTCCTAAGGATTGGGACTTTACCATGCTGAATATTCCAGGGTGGTATAAAGAGATCTGCTTTATTAGTAGGCTGCCATACCTTGAGCTAACCAACAGCCCAAGTTTTGGAGAGTTATTCATGTATCTTTCCAAGTTCCCACCAATGGCCGTCATCTCTGGCAGGCCTGACCAAAAGTCTGGTGGGGTAGATGGCGATAACGATCCAAAGCCAAAGACTGTCGAATCGGCTCGAGCAATTATATTCAACCAAACCAGTTTGGTTGGCGGTCTTGGAGCAGTACGTCTTGCTGGAATCCGACAAATTCCAGAAGAGGTATTGGCTCAATTTCAAGCTGCTTACAAAAATGGCTGCGTATTTGCTCGACATATGGCTGCCTACTGGCAAAGAAGTCTATTAACTTCTGCTCCAGAACGGCTGACATATCTTTCAACGATCGTTGAAGAATCAAAGACTTCAGTTGATCGTTTGCAGGCTATTGATTCAACAGGGAGAAAAGCTTACCAAAGAGTTACTGGGCAAGTTCCTCCAAGTCTACCAAACTCGATTCTTATAATTGAGGATGATTTGAGAAAATTGCTCAAAAACGGTGCTTGCTCTCCGGCCGATGCCACTCCATTTAATAAAGCTTTAATCAAAGCTGTACTGAAAATTTATCAAACTGGTGGCTAGTACATTAAACGAAGGTCAGAACTTCCTCTGACCTTCGTTTCTTTTTCTTGAGTAAGAGAGGTTTTTAATGAAATTTTTATTTAGATTTCTATTAAAAGGATTTTAAGCCTGTTCTCTGACTCTATTCTTAGATTTCTGCCAAGAAAATTTCCTCTGGTAAACCTACACGTAATTACAAATACTTACCGCAGGATCACCCGCGCTTTTTTGTTTATTTAGCTTAACCCAAGCTTTTCAACCGTCAGCTCAAACAATTCTTGCTCCCGGCTCTCCATTTCAAGAGCTTTTTCTTTACTCACATTTTCATGTTCGTAACCAACTAGATGAAGAACTCCGTGAACAAGTAGTCTTAGAGTTTCATCAGCTAAACTTACGTTTAGCTCCTTGGCCTGAACTCGAGCAGTTTCTAAAGAGATCACTACATCGCCGAGTGACTGGGCCTCGACTCCTCCACTTTCTCCCTCAGTCATTGGGAAAGAAAGCACATCAGTTGCCATATCTTTATTTCGAAACTTTGAATTGAGTTCTTTTATTTCAGAATCATCCGTTAGAAGAATACTTAGCTCAGGGTAGTCACCCCTAAGATTTTTCAATGCCAAGGCGTTTAAGAGTATCCTTCCCGCCTCCGTTAGCTGGCTTATCGTCAGAGCCTTCTTCTGAAGCTCGCTTACTGTCTCCCGAACTAGAACCTCTGTGGCCATCTTCTTGCTCCTGTTTCTTAGCTCTATCGTGACCCCTTTTCTCACCATTCTTCTTAGACGGCTTGAAAGGCTTAACTACTGAAAGGTTGGCTTTGTGCTCACCTGCAACCAGATCATTTTCTTTTTCTTCTTTAGGCTCTGATGAAGTCTTAGCTGCTGGCTCATTATACTCAACTCTGCGGTGATGAATTCCTGTGAGCACACGAGTAAATTCTTTGGCAATTAAGTGAAGCTCTTTAAGCGTAAGCTCTGACTCGTCTAGCTCACCATCTGCAAAGACCTTGTTGATCATTTTCTGAACCAAACCCTGAATCTTAGCAGGCGTTGGATCAGAGAGAGTTCTAGAAGCAGCTTCCACTCCATCGGCAAGCATTAATATTCCAGACTCTTTAGTTTGCGGACGAGGACCTGCATAACGATAGTGAGAATCATCTACATGCTCATCCTCCTCGGCTTCTTTTAAGGCCTTGTCATAAAAATACTCTATCAAGGAAGTTCCGTGATGTTCTCTAATAAAGTCCACTAGTGGTCGAGGTAACTTATGCTGTTCGGCTAACTCCACTCCATTTTTAACATGAGCTTTGATTATCAATGCCGACATCGATGGAGCGAGTTTGTCGTGCCGATTTTCTTTCGAAGTTTGATTTTCAATGAAGTAGGCCGGATTCTTCATCTTCCCTACATCATGATAATAGGCCCCAACTCTAGAAAGTAAGCTTTTCGCTCCTATAGACTTGGCAGCCCCTTCGGCCATTTGACCCATCACCACTGAGTGATTCCAGGTCCCTGGAGCCTGAACTGAAAGCTCTCTAAGTAAGGGTCGATCCAAAGAAGCAAGTTCAAGCAGCTTCATGTCCGTAATGTAAGAACCTGCCATCTCAACTAGCGGCGTAATAGAAGCAGCAAGAATACCAGACAAAAGACCCGCTACGGTTACACAAAATAGCTTCTGACTATTGCTCGCAAAAGTACTTTGAGGCTCAAGTAAAACAAAGCCTAGAACCAGAACGATATTAATTAACGCGACCCGGAGCCCTGCCACTAAAAACTGAGAACGTCTGGGGCAATGCTGAACACTAACTGCTCCAACAATGTTACCCATTATAATTAGCAAAAGAAACTGCCATGCTTCTTCGAGAAAAACTCCGGTAAGAAGAGCAAAGGTCATTGCAAACAGAAATACCGCCGGCGCTCCGAGAGTAACTTCTAAGAGAATTCCACCCACAGCAACTGGGGCTATTAGCAATATTACTCCTGAACTTAGCTCTGGGTAGGAGTAACTTAGGGCATCTCCTAGAATCCTGACTCCCTTAAACGCCAAAAAACTTCCGATCAAAACAGCTGACACCACTATCAGATCTCTAAGGTGGGGTTTAAAGGCTGGCCAAATTTTAATTGTAAACAAAAATACAGTCGTAATAATCAAAGTAGAAAGCAAAAAGTAGCCGACTACTCCTTTCACTACATCAATCATCCGGTGCTGGGAGCGAATTTGCTCTAATATAGCGGCCTGAGACTTGGAAATTATATCTCCCGCTCTAACAATGAACTGACCTCGCTTTATAGTATAAGCTACTGGCTCAATACTACCTCGTAAACTTGTAGCCCGTCCCTCAAACTCAGCTGAGTCAAGAATGACATTAGGCTCGATCATCATTAAGCCCAACTTGTTGACCAAAGAACGTAGCGACGCTGGTCCTTCCAAATCACGTCGAGCCAAAGCCTTTCCAAAAAGCGTGCTGGCCTGCTTATAGCTAATCAGATTGTTAGAGCCGTAAATCTCCTTCTCTTTTCCGGTTGAAGAGCTAACAAGAAGGACTCCACTTTCTTCAATGGCGTTATCAATTAGCTCTCGATTAGCAACGATTCCTCGAAGAAGGTAAGGATCAACCAAAGCCTCTAGAGTGGATTCCAGCTGGGGCCAATTTTTTTTGTTCTTAATAACCTTCCACTCTTCCCCAACCAGGTTAATTCTGGCCTGAAGCTCAAAGGAGGTTCTCTGCTCTTTTGTTAGGGGCAGCAAGTAGCCGGGTTTATCGTCCTGAACACCAGCAAATTCTTGAAGTGAGGCAAAAAGCTTTGTAAGGCGAGCCTTAGCCAAAGAACTTTCACTATCATCATGTCTAAAAATTCTCTTTAAACTTAAAACCGCATTGTCTCTTCTTTTAGTGGTAGCTGCCAGATCCTGTATTTTATATTCCCTAGGAGCTTGAATACTACGAGCGGCCTGAGAACCTGCTGAAAAACTACCAGGTGAAAGAAGAGACCAGTAGCTATCAAAAACCACCGGAGTCATTACAGCAGTAAGAATCACAGTTGTCAGAAGCAAGACTATGATTCTGCCAATATCCTCAGGAGTAATTTGGCTTAACGTTAAATTTTCTGGAAGTAGTTTCAAGTTTTCCTTTTATCGCACCAGCTCTCTAAACTTTTCTAGAGCTTCGGTTACTTTTTCAGGATCACCGCCACCAGCCTGAGCTAAGTCGGCTTTTCCACCCCCTCGAGAGCCGGCAATAGAAGCCATTTCTTTGATTAAATTCCCAGCGTGAAACTTCTCCGTCAGGTCTGGAGTAATCGCCGTAAGAAAAATTGCTTTTCCTTCGTTCACACTCGCCAAAGCAATACATCCTGAGCCCAAACGATTTCTCAAATCGTCGGCAACCTCTCGAAGTTGTTTGGCATTAACAGAATCCAGTGAACTAGCTACTAGCTTAGCACCACCTGGTAAATCTTCTGCTGAAGTAACCAAGTCCCCACCTTTAGCTAGGTTAACTGATTGGCTTAATTCATTCAGCTTGGCTTCAAGCTCTCTGTTCTTAGCAACTAACTTCTCAACTCGATCCTTGGAATTTTCCAAGGGAGTACTTAAAAGACGGGAAATTTCTCGAAGAGACCTATCCTGCCCGCGGTTAAAAGAGAAAGCCTGCATGCCGCACACTGCTTCAACTCGTCTAACGCCTGAAGAAACCGCCCCCTCAGACAAAATAGTAATAGAGCCAATCTCTCCTGAAGCAGAAACATGGGTTCCTCCACAAAGCTCTAGAGAGTGCTCACCAATTTTAACAACTCGGACTTCATCTCCATATTTCTCGCCAAACAGAGCCATTGCTCCCGCTTTTTTTGCGTCTTCAAGACCCATCAAATTGGTCTCAACCTCTGAATTCAAAAGAATCTCTCTAGTAATAATTTCCTGAATGCTTTCTAACTCTGAAGCGGTAATTGGATTATCGTGAGAGAAATCAAATCGAAGACTCTTTTCAGAAACTCGAGAACCAGCTTGCTTTACATGATCACCAAGGACTTCTCTAAGAGCTAAGTGAAGCAAGTGAGTGGCTGAGTGGGATCGCCTAATATGCTGTCTTCTCTCGGGCTCAATCGAAAGTCGAACCTTGTCACCTTTAGCTAGCTCGCCCTCACTAACCTGACAAATATGAACTATGGTCGAAGGCCCGACTTTCTGGGTATCAATTACATCCAGGGTGGCACCGTTTGAGCTAATGCTTCCAGTATCACCAACCTGACCACCACTCTCTGCATAAAAAGGAGTCTCTTTGCAAACTACAGCTACTTGCTCCCCTTCTGCCGCTTTATCAAGCTCACCAGCCTCGCCAAAGATACCAGAGATATTAGACTCATACTCAAGTTGGTTATAGCCAACAAACTGCACTTCCTGAGGCTTCACTGATTTTTGAAGGATTAAAGCTGTTGAACTAGAACGCGCCTCACGAGATCGCTCTCGCTGCTCTTCCATAGCTTCGTGGAACTGTTCTCTGTCCACCGACATTCCATGAGAACGAACTATGTCTTCCGTCATGTCTAATGGAAAACCGTAAGTGTCATGCAACTGAAAAGCCACTCCGCCGTCCAGCTTAGAGCCTTCTGCCTTTTTAATCTCTTTGGATAATAAGGAAATTCCTGTGTCCAAAGTGCTAAGAAATTTCTCTTCTTCCTTCTTAATAGCAGAGATAATCGTTTCAGATTTTTGCTCCAACTCAGGATAAGCCGAACCCATGATTCTAATCAGCTCTTCAGAAACCTTGAAAAGAAAAGGATCTTTAAGACCTAAGTTTCTGGCATGACGACAGGCTCGACGAATCAAACGCCTTAAAACATATCCTCGACCTTCACTTGAAGGGCTTATTCCATCAGCGATAAGAAAGCTTGCTGCCCTCACGTGGTCTGCCACTACTCGGTGGGCAATATCAGTTTCGTACTGTTTATCCTTAAGGGTGTCTCTTTCAGTATAGTCGGAGCCGTCGTATGACGTAGAAGAGAGCTTTTCTGTGAAAGTAATTATCGAGCGGAACTCATCAGTGTCATAATTTGAGCGAACTCCTTGCTTAACCGCAGCAATCCGTTCAAGACCCATTCCAGTGTCAACCGAAGGCTTAGGAAGGGGCTCCATTTTTCCAGTGACGTCTCGATTGAACTGCATAAAAACCAAATTCCAGATTTCTATGTAAGTTCCATCGTCTTTTCTAAACTCTGCTTCAGACTGCTCAGCACCGTCTGGCCCAAGAAAATAATGAATTTCAGAACAAGGTCCACAGGGACCTGTGTCACCCATTGACCAGAAGTTATCTTTCTCGCCGCATCTTAGAATACGCCCTGGCAAAACATCTGTGTTAGCCTTCCAAAGCTCTTCGGCTTCGTCGTCGTCATCAAAGATCGTCACCCAAAGACGGTTCTTATCAAGTCCAAGATCTTCCGTTAAGAACTGCCAAGCAAAAACGATGGCATCGGTTTTGAAATAATCGCCAAAGGAGAAATTACCGAGCATTTCGAAAAATGTGTGATGGCGAGCAGTGCGACCTACGTTCTCGAGGTCGTTATGTTTACCAGAAATTCTAAGAGACTTTTGGCAACTAGTAGCTCGGTTGTATCCCCTGTCCTCTTGTCCAAGAAAACAATCTTTGAAAGGAACCATACCAGCGTTAACAAATAGCAGGGTGGGATCATCTCCAGGGATCAAGGACCCACTTTGGACACGAGTATGTCCTTTGCTTTCGTAGTAACTTAAGAATTTTTCTCTGATATCTGAAGTTTTCAAGTGATCTTCCAATTAAAAGGTACCTGAGTCAGTTAATAGCGCTGCATAATAATGCCAAGGCAGACTAGCCGGCCACTCGCACTATAGAAGCTGACCGAATTAGAGCTGCTTTTTTCGCAGGCGGGAGAATGTCTGAAAGACCGCTTAAAGTATATAGACTAGGAGTCATAAATGTCGTCTTCTCTGATACCCTCAAAATGATTACTTCTAGAGTTTACAAGGAGTTAGGCTAATTCTCAACTAGAGAATTAGGCTGAATTGGTAGTGAGTTCGAGGGGTTATAAAGGAAAGCCAACTATTTCGATGGCCACTTATTATATAGTGGCAAAAAATAGCTTCCCTCAACCAGAGGAAAGTTTTTGTGGAATCTGAGCCAAGGAATCCAAGCACCAGTCTGGCCCAGTGACCTCAAGCACTTCTTTCCTAATCCCACCACTTAGTAAAGCTATCTTTAGCCCCACTCCACAAGCTTTAGCACTTTCGATGTCAGGGGGCACATCTCCTGCAAAAAGACATTCCATAGGCTCGACCTCAAACTTTTTACAAACCGTTTCAATCTGAGGTCTCTTATCATGCCACTCTTTTTCCAGGTCAGATCGGCTTTGAATATGAACTATGAAATTTTCAATACCTGTTCCAGAAAGTCTTTCGGCTATTCCCTCTGGCTTCTCATCCCGAGAAGTAACTATTACGGAAGGCACTCCACTTTCTTTCAGCCAGCTTAGGGTTTCCAAAGTTCCAGGTAAAACTTCAGGCTCAGGATAATCTGCCCAATTGAAAAGCTCCCAGTAAACTCTTTCGAATTCTGCACGTCTGGAGTCTTCAACAAAACCAAAGAAATCGAATTTTGAAAAATAATCCTCAAGTGTTTCTAAAGAAGCTTCTTCCATAGAAAGCTTTTCATAAACAGCTCTGGTCTGAGAAAAAAGAAATTCTTTAGCAAATTTAATCAAAGTACCATCTAGATCAAACAGAGCTAGCTTAAAATCGGAAATCTGTAGTTTTTTTACTTCAGTCATGACGAGCGATTCAAGACTCCAACGATCTCCAGGTGACTTGTCTGAGCAAACATATCAAAAGGCTTAACCTCTTCAAGCTCCCAACCTTCGTCGAGCAGAATTCTTAAATCGCGCGCAAATGAAGCCAACTGACAAGAAATTAAAATAAGCCGCTTCGCGTAAGAAAGCTCTTTCGCTATCAAGTTAAGACCACTTCTTGGGGGATCAACTACTACGAGCTCCACCTCTTCCTTTTCGTTTCTGTTCTTCAAAAATTTCTCTACCGACTGATCCACGACTTCTACTCGATCAGAGACTTTGTATTTTTCGGCATTGCGAGAGCAAAAAGACGTTAACTGTTCACTGCATTCAACGGCCACCAGTTTTGCACCAGCTTTAGCTAGGGGAATACTGAAGTTACCAGCTCCTGAATAGAGATCGTGAACCCGATCCCCTTTTGTGAGATTTGCTGAGCGAACCACAAAATCTACCATTTTTTGGTTTACTTCAGAGTTAACCTGAGAGAATTCCCCAAGCGGCACTCCTATTCGAGTTGTGCCTAAAACAGTAAGCTCTAATATTTTTCTCCCGTAACCTCCCAGCTCTTTAGTGGCACTGACTAATGTTGCATCACTAAAGCAATCCTTCGAAGCCTTCAAAATCGATTCAATTTCGGTTTCTGAAAGCTGAACTCTAGCTTTCAGTTGAGCCACTACTCCCTCTCGATCGCTCTCAAGCACTATCGAGCTAATTTTTCCAGAGATTGCAGGGGCTAGATTTTGGCATGATTCAAGCACTTGGTTAATCGCGAGGTCAGAAATCTCACAACTAGAAATTGGAACGACAACTCTTGATTTAGCTTTATAGAAACCTATTTTCCCTTCGTGGCTTACATGAAGGTTAACTCTCCTTCTATAGTTAAAAGGACTTGAAGGCTCTATTGGGCTAACTTTCGAAAGCTCTGACTCAGAAAGACGTCTAGTTCTAAGAGCACCAAGGATCATCGACTGCTTGGCATCCAGCTGTTCCTCGTAGCTCATGTGCTGAAGCTCACAGCCACCACAGCGACCATAAACTGAGCAAGGAGGCTCTACTCTTTCAACTGATGAGGTTTCAACCACATCCAATTCGGTGCGAACAAAACGTTCCTTTTTCTCAACGACTTTGGCCGAAACTTGTTCGCCTCTTATCGTGAAAGGGACAAAAGCCGTGATGCCCAACAGCTCCTTCTCCCCGTCGATAACCTCGCCTACTCCAGAACCACCAGAAGCGATCTCACGAATATTTACTTTAACTGACTCCACTGGCCTCAATTAGGGCTCTCCCTCCCAAACTTTCAAATGGGCCAAGGAAAAGGTTAACCACCAGCTGTTAACTGCTCGGACTGGTTTTGTTCCTTCAGAACTATTTTGGTTGGAGACTTTTCAAGGTTTCTTACTGAATGAAGATTTAAATTTTGCTCCAGCTTCTTTGCTCGCTCGGCAAGCTCTTTGCGATCGAATTCTAACTTTTTGTTGTAGTCAATCGTCGGCAGCTTAACCTTCAGGGGGTTAACTGATTTTCCGTTATCATAGAATCTAAAATCAAGATGAGGACCGGTAGACCTGCCTGTAGAACCGACTGTTCCGATAACCTGGCCTCGCTTAACTCGACTACCTACCCTTACACCCTTGTTGATTTTAGCTAAGTGAAGATAAGCCGTTCCGTAACGAGGACCATGACTGATTTTAATCATGATCCCGTTTGGCCCTTTTCGGCCAGCAAAAGTAACTTTTCCATCTGCAACGCTTCGAACAGGCGTTCCTCTTGGTGCGGCAAAGTCCACTCCACGATGAGGCTTTCTTCTCTTCAGAATTGGATGAAGTCTAGAATGAGAAAAGTGACTGGAAATTCTAGAAAAGCGAAGAGGATACCTTAAGAAAGTATTGCCCAAAATTTTGCCTTCGCGATCTACTACATGCTCTTCGCCGCTTCTATCCTTAACCTTAAAGGCACGAAAAACATCTCCTCCAACTCTAACACCAGCGGCAACCAGCTCTCCATTTCCAACCTCTGTTCCATCTTCAAGAAACTGCTTATTGTAGATTACGGAAAAACGGTCTCCATTTTGAAGATCTTTATCAAAACGAATCTTGTTGGAGAACATGTCGACAAAATCATCAACCATGGCATAACCAAGTCCGTTTCTTTCAGCAGCTTCAGAAAGCGTACTTTCAATTCTTCCACCAGCAACCATTTCTTTGTTCTCAACTTCTTTCTCAAGAAGATCGAATGAAAATCGACTGCTAGCTTCAGAGCTCGACGCCTTTAGAATCCGAACTGTCCGAACCGGATCGATGTCCATAGAAACACGATCAAGCCCACCATCGTCTTTTCTAGAAAATTCGATCGCCTGTCCAGGTCGAAGATGATGGCTAACTTCTCGGGAGTTACGAAGTAGTTTATCAATTTGCCTAGCCTCAACAGCTGGAAAGCCATAGCGGTCAAAAATAGCCAGCCAAGTATCTCCTGAACTAACTTTGTGCAAGATCACACCAGCAAGAGTAACCGTCTCAACTTCAGGCGCAGTATTCGTCACCAACTCTGGCCCTTCTACTGAAGGTCCCTGACGCGAGTCATCTCGCTCAACGCTAGCGGAATTAGAAAGGGCCGAGTTAGAAATAGCCGGACCAGAGTCAAAAGAGTTTCGCAAAGAAGATCTACTAGAAGGAATGGCAGCTAAGGCTGCAACTGCAGGAAGATCAATCTTAGCGGCTGGATCAACAGCTACCTCAGGTTGAAAACTTTCCGCGGAACTTGCAACTACAGATCTCGCAGGCTGAACTTTTTCCGCAGCCAATTCTTCAGAATTGCTTTTAACTTCTAAGGCCGCCGTGGACCCAGAGAAGTTTGCCTGGACCTCCTGAGTTTCAATAGCTTGAGATGCGGAGGAAACAATTAATTCACCCGCTCTTGCCTTTGACTGAATATCTGCAAGACGGGGCTCCTCTTCACCCAACAGCGCCCACTTAGCTACAAGTGTCAGCACCAAACCTAGGGCAACAATCCCAAAATTACCGGGCCGGAAAATACTATCCGCAGCTCCTCTTTTTTTGACCTCCTGCCCTTCTAAAGCAGGACGATAGAGTCTAGGAATTGCTTCCGAGTGACTCCAGTCAACGGTCTTCAATGGTTTCTGTTTTTTAGCCTGGGACATTGCTTCTCGTGTATCCGAAAATAAAGAAAAATACCTTCTGGAAGATGAAGCTCTGGATACTAATACAACATTAAATTTTATGCATGGGCCAATTGGGGAAAACCTCTCCACTCACTCTTCAATATTTTTAAGCAAAAAAAGGAAAATATAGGATTGATATCATTTTTTTCCACAGACTCTATGATAGAAGCTCATCGACTATTTTAAATTAAAAACAGACGAATTAGATGAGAATAATTGGCCGGCTAATGGGTTTAGATGTAGGTGATGCTAGGGTTGGCGTTGCCATAAGCGACGAGCTGGGGATCACGGCTCAACCCCACTCAACTCTGAAACGTAGCTCAGGCGATAAATCCTTGCTCGAGCAGATAAATCGAATCGTGGAGGAGCTTTCCATTAAAAAGGTGGTAGTTGGCCTCCCCTTAGGACTTGATGGCAGCGAGACAGAGCAAACTAAAAAAACTAGAGAATTTGCTCAAGCATTGGAAAAGTCTCTTTTATCGGATGGCTTATCTATAGAAGTTGATTTCCAAGATGAGCGTCTCTCCTCAGTTGAGGCTGAGCGTGTTCTACAGGATAAAAAACTAAAAAATTCCGAACGACGTGCCGCTATAGACCGAATGGCGGCCTCAATTCTTTTAAGAAGCTATCTCGAATCAAAACTTTAATTCATAGTAAAATAAAAGGTTTACATTTTTACGAATCAGTAAGAAACTATCTTCGTCCAACAATAAGGCCTAGCAGCCTCAGCTATTGGGCGGTCTATTTATAATCTGATTTATGACTCAATTATAATTTAAAAAAATGGCCTCTCGAGGACTTTCCAATTTAGTCAATTTCATACTCTTTGGTGGAGCTTTGGCCGCTGGCTGTTTTCTCACCTACAAACTCCTTGGTGATTTTATACTCAACCCTGCCGATCCCGATGCTCAAGAGCAATCATTTATTGTCGAGCCGGGCTGGGGGTTGAAGAAAATTGCTTCAAAGCTAGAAGAGAAAAAGATTGTTAAAAACAAACATTCTCTTTCTGTTTTAAGTCAGTTTATGAAAGGGCCTGATGGGAAAAAACTCAGTGAAGCCAAAATTCACCCTGGTGAATACAAAATGTCACCAGCCAAAACACCTAAGGAACTGCTGAATAATTTGGCTGAAGCCAATATCGTTTATCACGAATTTAGTATCCCCGAAGGGTCCACTTTAAAACAAATTGCAAAAAAGATGGCCGCCACCACTCTTTGCACAGAAGAAGAAGCTAATAAACATTTTAATAGCCCTGTAGTGGTCGACCAGTTCGGGATTCCAGCTAGTACTGTTGAAGGCTATCTTTACCCTTCAACTTATAAATTCACGAAACCTGACAATGCTCGCACCATGATCGAGCAAATGATCAAAGAAGGTCAAAAACTTAGAACCGAAGATCTCGAAAGACGGGCTCACGAGTTAGGCTTAACTTGGCACAACGTGCTGACACTCGCTTCGATCATTGAAAAAGAAACAGGAGAAGCGTCTGAGAGAAAAATTATCTCCTCCGTTTTTCACAATCGAATAAGCATACAGATGCCATTGCAAACAGACCCAACTGTTATCTACGGCATTCCGAACTTCGATGGAAATTTAACCAAGCAGCATTTAAAGACTCCTGGCCCCTACAATACTTATTTAAATACCGGGCTTCCCCCAACACCGATTGCTAGCCCAGGAGAAGACGCAATAGATGCAGCGCTTTACCCTGCTGACACAGAGCACCTGTTCTTTGTATCCAAGAACGACGGAACCCATCAGTTTTCAGTCACTTACGCCGATCACACTAAAGCTGTAAATCAGTATCAGAAAGGCAAGGCTACGCCCGAACCGACCAAGAAAAAGAAGAAAAAGAAAGTAGTGAAGAAAGTAAAAAAGGTTGAGAAGAAAAAAGTCGAGAAGAAGGTAAAAAAGGTTGAGAAGAAAGTCGAAGGCCAGGCAAAGCCTAAAAGCGACCCAGGTAAGTTAAAAAGGAAAAAAGGGCCTCTTTCTCAGCTTGAGTTAGACTTCTAACCTCCTTATCACCTTGCCTACATAATTGGCACTTTGGAAGTGAAAGACCTTAATAGTTTAATAAGGAAAACAGCAAAAAAAATAACTCGTAATCGCCGAGTTAATTTTTTTTCCTGCAATCTTCTTTCAGCTCTTCTGCTGATCCTGGCCTACATTTCTTTCTTTTTGATCAGCTTGCCATCTTCAATGTCTATTGTCCTAGGCCTGATTGCCTTGGCTTCCTCTCTTTTCTGGTTCTATAAAAGCCTCGCTTTCTGGCCCTCCGCTAGCAAGGAAGAAGCTGCAAAACTAATTGACCGAGAAACCAAGGCTAAAGAAAGATTCTTAACCATTGCAACAGCAGAATCAGAGAATCACGCAACCAACTTCATTTCCAGACAAGCCCAGAAATTCAGTCACACCTTTAATATTAAAGAAGCCCTCCCCTTCAAACTCGAAAAAAACTCTACCGTTTCTCTTTGTCTTTCACCGTTTGTGACTCTGGCTATTTTAGCTCTGCTTTACTCCAATAGAACACCCACGATCTCCGAAGCAGAAAGGGCACAAGCTAAAGAACAAGCCGAAGAGATTCTAGAACTTCGAGATGAAAACCTGCCTCAGTCTTTAAACGAAAGTCTCGAAGAACTAGCCGAAACCGTTCAGGAACAAGGCCTATATAGCGATGACGTTCAAGAACAACTCCAAGAAAGCTTAGAGCAAATCCAAGAACTCTCCGAAGATTTGGAACAACAAGGTCAATTAGAAAAAAAGGAAAAAGAACAAAGCCAAAACCCCGAACCTCAAAAACAAAACAAAGAGCAAGAAGAGCGAAAAGAGGATAAGCCTCAACAACAAAAGGAGCAGCAAGCAGCTACCGAAAGTCAGCAAAAGTCCGAAGATCCTTCACAAAACAACCAAGGCCAGGGCAAACGACAAGACAAAAAACAAGATCTGCCAAAGCCCCCTGCCTCAGCTCAAGAAAAACAGGGGGAGTTGCCAAAGGAGAATCAGACTGGAGTTGGAGAAGGTAAGGGTAAAGGAAAGTCTGGTAGCGAACAAAATCAACAAGGAGAAAAGCAGTCTGGAAAAGATTCTACAGGAGCTAAAAAGGGTGCTGCTCAGAATAAGTCTGAGGCAGAGAATCAGCAGGTCGGTGAGAAAGGTAGTAAGCAAGGGGACAAAAAACAGGAAGCCAATGCCCAAAGTCAACAGAAGTCAGGCGAAAAAGGTAATAACAAGGACTCAAAGGAATCCTCTAAAACTGGCTCAGATCCTGGCTCCAAGAAAGACAAGCTAGAGTCTGTCAAACAAGAGTTAGAAAAAATTCAAAAAAAGAGTAAGGACGACAAATCCCAATCCAATCAAAAACAGGCTGATAAAAACCAATCTCCAGAAAACAACAAGTCTGGTAAAAAACAAACTGAACAGAAAAAGCAGCAGGGTAAACAAGACCAAAAACAGGCTGAAGGCAACCAATCCAGTGGCCAAAAATCTGGAGATGGGAAAAAGTCCGACCAGAAAAACAATAAAGAAGGTCAAAAGAAAGAAAACGACCAAAACCAACAGCAAAAAAAAGGAGATCAGAAAGGTAAGGGGGATCAAAAACAACCAGACAAGTCCGGAAATCAGGGTAAAGGCAGGGAGAAAAACCCCAACAAACCAAACGAAGCTAAGGGCAAGAATAAGTCCTCTGCAGGAAGTAACAAAGGACAAGGCGATAAAAACCCTGAGAAAACTCCCCAGGCCGGAAAAAAGGCTGAGCGCTATGGACCTTTCTCTGGTGGTGAAGACCTTTCCAAAGAAAAAACTGCAGTCAAGGAAACGATTGAGCTACCTGAAACTGGAGAAGTTAACCCTGGCAAGCTAGGAAAGTCTGACAACAAAATATATCAAGGTAAGCCCGGAGCTAGGGCTAAGACCAAAATTCAGAGTGACCAGTTCAAAAAACCTGAAGAGCTGGGCTCTTCAGAGCGTCAACCTATTCCCGTAGAGTATGACGGTCTTTTTTAGGCTTTTTGATCAGCTTTGACTCCTTGATCGTCTATTGTTCTGAGGCTAAACTACCAGACTCTAATAGAATAATAATTCCGTTTCTCTACTATTCATAACCATGAACCAATTGTCGACCGCGAACACTGAAAATTTTGAGCAAGCTGTGGAGAATTTTCAAGGCAACTTTCAAGCTATTCAACAAGAAATCGGCAAAGTAATTGTCGGCAATGAAGACATAGTAAAATTCACTCTCGCCGCTATGTTCGCAGGTGGTCATGTACTGCTCGAAGGTGCTCCCGGGCTTGGAAAAACTCTTCTGGTTAAATCTATTGCTGACGCAATGGGTCTAAGCTTTAACCGAATCCAGTTTACTTCTGACCTAATGCCCAGTGACATTACAGGAACCCAGGTACTTACTGAAGATGAATCTGGTCGCCGCTCCTTTCAGTTTAAAGAAGGCCCCGTATTTGCAAACATTGTTCTTGCAGATGAAGTTAATAGAGCAGGCCCAAAAACTCAGTCTGCACTACTTGAAGCAATGGAGGAAAAACAGGTTAGTATTTTAGGTGAATCCTATAGCTTGCCTCGTCCATTTTTCGTTTTAGCAACTCAAAACCCCGTTGAGCTAGAAGGAACCTACCCCCTACCAGAAGCCCAACTAGACCGGTTTCTATTCAAGCTTTTGCTTAAAGCGCCCGCGCCAAGTGCCTTGAAAGAAATTCTTAGTAGAACAACTGGGGCCTCAAGTCATAAGATCGAGGCTATAATCGACCCTGAAAGAACAACCGAAGCTGTGATGTCGATGAGAGAGTTGGTTAGACAAGTTACCGTGGCTCCACCCCTTGAAGATCTCTTAGTGGGAACTATCTTTGCCTTAACTCCTGAATCTAACAGCGCCACCAACATGGTTTCAGAATATGTTCGCTTTGGGCCAGGCCCTAGAGGAGCTCAGTCTGTGTTACTGGCGGCAAAAGTCTTCGCTCTTCTTGATGGTCGACTAAACTTAGCCGTTGAAGATATAAAGGCGGCTTCTTTGCCAGCTTTAAGACACCGTATAATCCTCAACTATCAAGCTGAAGCCGAAGGAATATCCACTGACCAAATTGTTGAAGAAGTAAGTAAATAGTCTAGAGAACCAGGGTTGAAAACATGGAAGCTCCCTTTACCTCAGACTTTTTTAGAAGACTTCAACAGCTTAAAATAAAAACTCGGAAAACCTTTCTTGGCTCAAGACAAGGTATCCATAGATCCAGAAAAAAAGGCCAAGGTCTAGAATTTGCTGACTACCGACAATACACGCCTGGCGACGACTTTAGACATATAGATTGGCAAGTTTACGCTAGAACAGACCGAATGTATGTGCGTCAGTTCCGCGAAGAGCAAGACCTAGAAGTAAACGTAATGATCGACAGTAGCCCTTCAATGGCTTTTCCCGTAGGCAAAACTAAGTTCGAGCTTGCTTCCAATATTGCTCTTTCGCTTGGCTTCGTTGCATTAACTGACAATGATTCTCTTAGGCTCTCAGTTCTTGGTCAAGATGTTTCACCTAAGTACACAGGACCTCAGTCTGCCCCGAGAGCTTTTCGCTATCTAAAGAAATTCAAGCCCGATCAGAATATAAACTTTACTGAAAGTGTGAGAGCCGCAATTTCTAGACAAAAATCTCCTGGCAAATGTTACATCATTTCAGATTTTATGTTTGAGCTGGATGAGTTCATTGCAGGTCTTGACATTCTTAAGGCTAGAAATTTTGATATTTCAGTTCTCCAGATTCTTTCCCCTAATGAATTGGTTCTGGATGACAGTTCAGAATCTCTCGCCGTCGATAGCGAAACCGGCAACGAATATCGCCTAGTCGTAAATGGAGATGTAAGAAAAAAATACCAAAGACTACTAAAGGAGCACATTGCTGCCTTAGAAAACTATTGTGCAAAGAACGCCATGGGCTTTGTCAGCTGTTCCAGCGGTGAAGAGCTTTCAGAACTAGTACTAGGAACATTTCCTAAAAAAGGATTTTTGACCTAGCCATGCTTTCCGGACTTTCCTTTCTCAATCTATCTGGTCTTCTGCTATCTCTAGCTGCACCATTGTTGATTCTCGCTTACCTGAGAAAATCACGGTTAAATAACAAGGAGGTTCCTTCTCTTTTTTTACTCGAAAAATTACCGGAGCCGCCAATTCAAAAAAGGAAGCTAAAGCTACCTCTTAGATTTTTTCTAGAGCTTCTTTGCTTGCTAATTCTTGCTTTAATTGCGGCATGGCCCGTTTTAAAACAAGATCAAAATCGTCTAGCCGTTCTGATAGATAACTCTCTGAGCATGGAAGCTAAACACTCCTCTGGCCTATCTTCCCTTGATATTGCTAAAGATCGAGCAGAACAGTGGATAGATCAAAATTCCGCAACAAGTGTTGATGTTTTCACCACTGCTCCAAGTCTAGAAAAATTAGCTAGCTTAAGAGACGCGTCTCTTAAGATTTCCAAAACTTCTGATAATCTCCCGGCCGCGATAACTAGTCTGGCAGAGAAAGAAGTATATAAAAAAATACTAGTTATAAGTGACCGTGAAGCCGTTTTTGCTCAAAGTAATGAAGGCTTTTCCGAAGTGGAATCTCAATTAGTAGGAGAGCCTAGTAAAAATATTTCGATTTCTGACTTCACAGTCTCTAGTGGAAATAAAAGAAAGGCCCAGCTAGTCTTGAAAACTTCAGGAGATATCACTGGCTCAGTCACTGTTAATCTTGAGCAGAGCCTAAATGCAAGTGATTGGTCTAGCTTAGACCGCAAGAATCTAGAGCTTGATGCTGGTCAAACAGAGTCTCAGCTAACTTTTGCTATCCCTAAAACAACTCGTTTCTTGAAAGCTTCTCTTTCAACCGATTCAAAGAATAATTCGATTTCTTCTGACGACGTGGCGTGGGCTGATAGTTCAGGCAATACTGGTGGAAAGACCTTACTGATTAGCCCTGATTTTAATAGTGCAGCTGAAAGTGGGTTGGAGAAGCTTTCTTCCCTTGCGGTAGATGTTGTTTCGCCAGAGCTTTTTTCCTCAACAGACCTAGAGGCTTACGGGCAACTTATTTTTCACAAATCAGCACCTGTTGCTGCCGCTAGAAAACCGGCTCTTCTAATACTACCTCCAGAATCAAACCCAATCTTTCCTGTTTCCCAGGAAATAAAATATCCAAGGATCACCTCCTGGAAAGAAGACCACCCTGTGATGAGTTACTTGAGGGTACCGTTATTAAAGCCTAGCCAAACTCAGGTTTTTGAAAACTCTCCCTGGGCCTCTGAAATTTTAAATGTCGAGCAAGGCGCCATATTAATAACCGGAGAGAGTCAGGGAATTAGATTTGTTGGCTACGGCTCTGAACTCTTACCCTTTGAAGGTAAAAAAACTCCCTCAGCCAGTGTCCTTCTTCTAAACAGTTTAAGCTGGCTTTCTGGAGGTCAAGGTCTGGCTGGAACTCAGCTTGTCGGCTCCAATGTCACCACTACCAATAAATTTCTCTCAGCGCTTAGTCCATCAGATTCGAAGATTTCTCTAGAGGAGAAAAAGTCTTTCACTCTTACCGAACAAGGTGCCTATCAGTTCTCTGCGCCAGATGGATCTAGGACTTTAATGTTTGCCAATTCTTTCTTCCCGGAGGAATCCGACACTGCCAATGTTTCTTCATTTGCAGTACAATTCGATAGCAATAACGCTAAGCCAGAAACTGATGGCTCACAGCCCTTATGGCGCTGGTTCTGCTTAGCCTTTTTACTTATGATTTCGCTAGACTTTTTGTGGCGTCAATTCGACTCCAAGTTGGAGGCCGCATGAACTATTTGGAGCAATTGCTTTCCGCAAGCTGGGCCGAACCTAGTTGGTTTCTGGGTCTGATACCTGCTTTTATAATAATGCTTTGGTTTGTAGTCAGAGGAAAAGAAAAGGTATTGCCTGCTCTGATTCGCCTCGCAGTTATAGCCCTCGTTCTTGGTGCGCTAGCTTCTCCAGAGAAAAGAGACGAACAAAGTTCTGAGCAACTCACAGTTCTGCTAGACTCCTCCTACAGCGTTGGTGAGAAAGGCCGCGAACATTTCTCAGAACTACTTGAACCTTATTTAGAAGCTAACAAAGATCTAAAACTAGCTGTTTTGCCTTTCGGAAAAGAAATCGCGGCAAACTCTGTCCAAATAAATTCGACATCAGACCTTGATGATTTGGGCGGAATAGCTAAATCCAGTGTTAACACAGGAGAGAGCAACCTAGCGGACGCCCTAGTAAAAGGCTCCTCTCGCTCAAGCAGCCAATCACTACTTCTTTTAACTGATGGAATGGAAACAGTTGGTAATGCCAGAAAAGCTGCTGAAAGACTAAGTGCGAACTTGTTCCCTCTGATTCCCAACGAACGGTTCTTTACCGTCAACAAGTTAAGCCTGACTTCGTTAGACGCCCCTCTTACTAGTCCTGCCGGAGAAAAGGTCAATGTCTTAACAAGTGTTAAGAATCCTTTTAATAAAGAGCAAACGGCAGAAATTGAAATTTGGCTGGATAACAAAAAGCTTTCATCAACCTCCTTAGTCGTTCCTTCCAGTGAAGAGAAGGTATTCTCCTTAAAGACACCTGTGCTAGATCCTGGTCTGAAGAGAATTAGAGCCGTCCTCGTTGAACAAGGTGAAGCCATCTCAGAAAAGCATCGCTGGGTTTCAATTAAAGACAAGGCAAAAACTCTCTTAATCTCTGGCTCTAAAGACGATCAGTCTGTGATTAAAAGACTTTATTCCATACAGGGCATTTCAGTTGAAGCAGTAATTGCCAATGGAAGGAATAAAGTTCCTGGGGATTTCTCCAAACATTCAACAATTATTCTAAATAATGTTGCAAAGAGACAGCTCCCTAAAGGCTTTCTTGCAAACCTGAAAAGGTTCGTAAAAAACGGAGGAGGTCTTTTACTAATTGGTGGAGACCGAAGTTTCGGCCTAGGAGGCTATATAAACACCCCACTTGAGGAAATATCTCCCGTTTCTTTCATACCCCCTCAAACCAAAAAGAAAAGGCTAATTAATGCAGTAGCTCTTGTGATCGACAAATCTAGAAGTATGCTTAAACAAGGAAGGATTCAGTCAGCTAAGCTTGCTGCTCTGTCTTCTATTAATTCACTAAAAGATGAAGACCTTATCTCTGTAATTGGTTTCGATTCGGCACCTTTTAAAATTATTGGAATGAAGCCCGTCTCTGAAGTTAAACAAAACGCAGAAAGCAGGCTAAGAAACCTGACTGCTGCTGGAAGAACCCGTGGCGCTAACTCCTTAGGATTAGCTAGAAGACTTCTTAAAAAATCAGGAGCAGGTCGACTTCATGTAATCGTGCTTAGCGATGGAGAGTTTGAAGATGCCCCAGCCGCGCTTGGAGAGATAAGCAATTTAAGAAACGAGGGAATAAGTGTCTCCTCTGTAGCACTGGGAGCCCAGGCTGATGTTCCTTTTATGAGACAGGTCGCCTCCATTGGAAAGGGTGCATTTTATCACACCTTAGATGCTAGTAAGCTTCCCCAGATTTTTCTAAAAGACATTAAAGTCGCAGTTGGAGAAGAAACTATTCAGGAGCAAAAAGACTTCGGGGTCAGAAAAGGTGCTGATGGAACAGTTTCCACTTCAGTCTCCGGTTATCCTGTGCTCCGGGGCATTGTTCAGACTAAGAACAAATCAAGGGCTACAAAAGAGCTAATCACCTACAAAGGCAAAAAGGCTATACCTGTTCTGTCTAGCTGGGACTACGGCAAAGGAAGAGTTATCGCCTTTGCTTCAGATGCTAATGGCAGATGGTCAAATCGCTGGCTCTCTTGGGGAGGTTTTGGAAAATTTTGGAAAGAGCTTTTAGTTTCGATTAGACCTAACAAAGGGAAAAATAAAAAAGATATAGACTACGACCTTCGTTACAAAATTGAAGGCAGTAGCTTAACCCTAGATCTCTCAGTCTTTGACCCTAGCCTAGCCTCTAGCTCAGCGCCTGTAATTACAGTAGAGACAAAAGAACCAGGTGGCGAAACAAGTAAAATCACTCTTACCCAGTCTAAAAAAGGGCGCTTCGAGGGAGAAATAAAAGGCGCAAGACCGGGGGACTATAAAGTAAATATTAACTACGGAAGCCTTAGTCTGCCGCCCGCTGGCATTACAGTGCCTGGGGATGCTTTTGGTGAAAAGCAGGGTCAGGGAGTAAACGTTTCTCTGCTAGGAGATTTGGCTCACTTAAGCGGTGGCACGATTAACCCTGATCCAAGCTCTCTTTCTTTGGCCAGAAAAACAACCGAAAGCAAACAGCTACTGTTTGTTCCTTTAATCATCTTAGCCTTTATTCTTCTTCTGTTAGAAGCGTTTGTACGTGAGTTTTTTGGACAAGCAAGAAGAACAAAGCCTAAGCCTGCGAATGCGGACAGAAAGATGAGGACTGAGAGAAGAAAAAAAGCTGCGTAAGCTCGCCCTCTATATGATAAAATGGGGCATGAGAAATTTAATCTACTTATTCCCCCTCTTCTTCATTACCCAAGCTGCCCTAGCAGAGCTTACCTTTTGCGAAGGTATCTGGACCAACCAAAGCTGTGAAAAGGGGGAAGAAAAGTCTCTCGCTGAAACTACCAGAGAACCTCAAAGCTCTGAGCAAAAAACTGACTCACTAAAGAAATCAATCCTTCATGAACTGACAATGGATCGAGTAGAGGCCAGAAGAAAATACGGTGTAATGGTCTCTGGGCAAAGCGCTGAACTCATCTGCCAAGATAGTAAAAGCTCCGTTAAGGAATGTCAGGAGGCTGCTAGTCAATATAATACCAGACTTCAACAGAGCGTTTCCAATGCCTTAAAAGCTAAAGAGCTTGAAGCTGAAAAGCTAAAAACTGAAAATGAAAAAACTAACCCAAAAAATAATTCAACTGTTGTTATAGTTCGCCCAGAGAGAAATCGTCCTGGCAATTTTGACTACCAATATCGAGGGCCGGAAAGAATCATTCAACAATCAGGCACTTCAATTAATGTTTCAGGAAGATCGTCTGACGGAAGAGTCAGTGGTGGCATCTCAATCAACAATCAAATTATTCAAGGTAATACCATTAGGACCCGAAATCCTAGACCTTCATCTAGAATTATCACTGCTCCCACTAACAACAATGCTCAAAACCCTAGGCCTAACCTGATCAGCTCTGGACTAAAGAAAGCCAAGCCAAGTGTTGCGGTAGAGAGGTGAAGAAAGAAGAAAGAAAACAAAAGCAGGATAAAAGCTACGTTGCCCTAGAAGCAGCGCAATCCGCCCTAGATGCCGTCGGTACCTTTCTATTTCTTAGCACTGTATACTTCTTAGTTAAGGTTATGTTTTTCAAACCTTTCTATAATCCTTACGAGCTAAAGCGCTACACAGCTGAAAGTTACGGTATAAAAGCATCTAGCAACTGGGCTGAAATAGCTACAGAAACAGAATCCAAATCTTTTAGAAAACTTAGAAGTCAGCATGGATTTGATCCTAAAAAAGACCTGTCTACAATTTCCAAGCAACAACAAGATCGCTGGCCCGGACTGATACAACTAGATCAAAGTTAAAAAAGAGAGGCTACCCCAGGTAATAACGTTCATAAAAACCGCTATTAAACCTGGGGGAGAGCATTAATCGTTTAGTGTAAACCAAGGGCCATAACCAAAACACTGGCCAACTCCTCCACCTTCCCATTGTAAAATTTCTTTAGGTGAGTGTTCTGTCACTGGAGGAGTGTTCTCTTCAGTGGTTGAAGTATCGGTTGAAGCATCGGTATTTCGACACATTTGGTTATCCTCTTGTTAATTAAAAAACCATGTCTGGAGCTAAAAAAGCCTCCGCAAGCCCCTGAACAAGCCGTGCGCAAGCCTTTCTAGAGAAAAAACAATCCCGAAAAAGTTTTTAATTTCAAATACTTACCAAGCATGCAAATTGCCGGACAAGATTTTAGAACTTTCAAACTGCCCAGAGATCGAAGATCCGTTTACTAAAAGAACAACTGACCAACTAATAACGGATCGACTGAAGGTCCTTTTTAAGAAGCTTTTGATAGTTTTCGTCGCAGTCCTTAGAGCTTTGCTCCAAATCTTTTAGACTCTCTGGCAGCCAGTCCGAAATATTTGAAATAGTTAACTGCTCTAAACAGTCCATAAAACCTTCAGAATCATTCAAGCAGGGAATGTAGTTGAAGGTTTCCCCACCATGCTCTTCAAAAATTTCTCTGTTCTCGCCTTCAATCTCTTCAAGAGTTTCCAAGCAATCACAAGAAAAACCAGGACAAATAACGTCAAGTCGCTTTAGACCGTCTTTAGCTAAACCCTCAATCGTTTTATCTGTTGCTGGCTTTAACCATTCTTCCCTACCAAAGATAGACTGAAAAGTAGTTAAATACTGATCCTCCTTAAGCCCCAGTTTTTCCACCACTAGCCTAGTCGTTTTGTGGCAGTTACAATGATATGGATCTCCACCTTCAAAATAACGAGAAGGTATTCCGTGGTAAGAAAAAATCAGCTTTTCCGGCTGTTCCCTCTCTTTCCAAGACTCTTTAATAGAATTAGCTAAGGCTTCAATAAAAAGAGGGTGATCATTATAGGACATCAAGGCTCGAAGCTCTGGTACAACTCGCCAAGATTTCAAAACATCAAAAACTAGGTCGTAAACTGAAGCTGTCGATGTCGCTGAATACTGAGGGTATAATGGAACAACTAGAAGTTTCTGAGCTCCCCTATCCCTAAGCTTTTCCATCCCTTCCCGGATTCCAGGGTTGCCGTAGCGCATACCTATTTCAACATGCACTGGGCTTTCCAACTTAGCCTTAAGCCTTTTTTCTAGCTTTTCTTTTTGAGACTCGGCAAAGACCAACAAAGGAGAACCTTTTTCAGTCCAAATTTCTTTATAAAGCTCTGCAGATTTAGCAGGCCTTGTCTGAAGAACAATTAGGTTAAGAATTGGCCACCATTTCCACTTGGGAAGCTCTATCACCCTTGGATCAGAGAGAAACTCGGCCAAATATCGCTTAAGCGAGGCTTTGTCTGGGGCATCTGGAGTACCTAAGTTGGCAAGCAATATACCAATTGATGGTACTTCTCCGTGTTTAAATGTTCGACTACTGGAAAATTTCATTGAAAATATGCAAAAGTCTTGAGACCCTTAAAGAAAAATCAGGTAGCCTACGGCTATTCTATTCCCTAACGGGATTTATCATAGTCTTTTAAGAAAAACTAAGGGCGTAAACAGCGTCTAATAAAGTATGGAATTTATTACTGCATTTTTGGTTTTACTACTAGCGCTCTGGTTAGTCTGGTTTCTTGGCTCTGCCTTCTTTCGAGGCATAAGCGCTGTGCTACCAGGAGGTTCGAAATCAGCCAAGGTAGAGGGCTCCTCTCCTAAAAAATCCTCAAAGCCACTTCTTAAGCAAAAAAAGCTAATGGATCAGGCAGAAATGTTGCTTAAAGAACAAAAGTACCCTGAAACCTTAAAAATTCTAAAAAACTGTTTTGCCTTGGAACTTAGCCCTAGCAGAGAAACTCTTGCTGACATTCACGAACATAACCAAGAAGTTCTAGCTCATTTCTTCGAGTTGGCCGAAAAGCAGAGTGTAAGAATCCCGAATATTTCAACCCTAGAAACTCTTCTCAACCAACGAGGAGAATGTGAACTAGAGCTGGTAAAATCTGAAATTAGTTATAACAAACTAAAACAGCGGCGTTCAGAATCAGGCAAAGATCTGCCCGATTGGGGAAAGAAAGAATTTAAGGATAAGATCAAAATACTAAAAGAAGACCGGTCCAGAAATCTAGCGGAATTAAAGGTTGAACTTAAAAAAATGTATAAGCAACTCTCCTCAATTTCTCCTGAGAAAGCCGTCTATCATTAATAAAACCCTTGAGCTCCTTAAAGTCGAAATTTCTTCTCTCCCCTGATGTTACCTACCTTAATCATGGAGCTTGTGGTGCCTGCCCAAAAGAAGTTTTTTGGGAGTATCAAAAATTTCAACTAGATTTTGAACAACATGGCTGTCGGTTCATGGACTTTAGCTATCCTGAGCAGTTTCATAAAAGCCGTGAGGAGCTTGCCGCCTTTGTAAACTGCTCTCCCGATGATCTGACGCTTATTCCCAATGTTACCCATGGAGTAACAACCGTGCTTCGTTCGCTGATGCTCCCAAGCCCTGGCGAAATTCTGCTCACAAACCAGCGTTACCGAGCATTTGAGCGGCTTTGGCAAGAATCAGCTCTTAATAGGGTAATACCAGTAGAAACAGTAATTAACTTTCCCGTAAGCTCAAACCAAGAGGTGCTCGAAAATATTTGGAGCAACGTTAACAGAAACACTAGCGCTATTTTCATCTCTCACATTGCTTCACCAACTGGATTGATTTTTCCAGTAGCGGAGCTTTGCCGCAAAGCCCGAGAGCAAGGCATTATTACAATTATTGACGGCGCTCACGCTCCAGGCTTAATTCCTGTTGACCTAGAATCGATAGACCCTGATTTCTATATTGGCAATTGCCATAAATGGATGTCGGCCCCAAAAGGTGTCGGTTTTCTATACGTTCGCGAAGAACTTCAAGCTTATTTGAAACCTTTAGTCGTCAGTCATGGCCAGGAGTTTCCTGGCGCAGTTGGCTCACCTTTAGTCGATGACACACTCTGGACTGGGGTAAAGGACTCATCTGCTATGCTAAGCCTACCTGCCCTTTTCAAGTTTTACTCCGAAAATGATTGGTCGACTCAACAAGAGCGAGCACATCAGTTAGCTGTTGGCTGCCATCAATCACTAATCTCCATGTTCGGTAATCCTCCCCTTTTTCAACCTGAAAGCAACTTATATCGGCAAATGTTTGCCTACCCTCTTCCCACCGAAGATTTAGCTAAGGTCAAAAACTTTCTGTTTGAAAAGCACAAAATCGTCATTGGAGGGTTTCCTTACGAAGACCAAGCCTGGATTAGACCATCTTTCGCAGCCTACAACACAGAGGAAGATCGAGACCATTTACTTCAAGCCCTTGCTGACTACTTCTCACTCACCCATTAAGATCTAAGCTTAAGGCATTTGGGCATAAGATGTTTGGCAGTAGAAAATAAAAAACCCGGCAAAGCCGGGTTTTCGTAACAAAAGAATCTCTTGATTCCGCTGACTAACCTTTGATCTTGGCTATCAGCTTAACCACATCCTCTTCTACAGAAGGATTAGACTCTCTTCTCTGCTCAATAACTCTATTAGCATGAATCACTGTCGAGTGGTCACGTCCGCCAAAAAGAGCTCCAATTTCTGGATAGGAACATCCTGTTAGTTGACGACAAATATGCATAGCCACATGTCGAGCAAAAGCGATGTTCTGAGTTCTACGCTTACCAAGAAGCTCGCTGATGCTAATATTATATTTTTCAGAGACAATTTTCTGAATAAGCTCAGGCGTAATGTCCCTTACCATTCTAGAGGCACAGCTTTTAAGCACTTCTTCAGCCAAATCAACCGTTATTGGCATGTTGTTCAAAGAACTAAGAGCTTGAGCTCTGTTCAAAGCACCTTCTAGCTCCCGAACATTAGTATCTATTCGCTCAGCAAACAAAATTACCACGTCTTCAGACAAGCGAATGTCGTTAACTTCGGCTTTCTTGATGATAATAGCGGCTCTTGTCTCAAAATCAGGAGCCTGTAGATCCGCTGAAAGTCCTGAAGAGAATCTAGTTCTGAGCCTTTCTTCCAAACCAGTAAGTTCTTGAGGAAGTTTATCGGAAGTGATGACTATTTGTTTATTTCTCTGATGAAGATCATTGAAAGTATGGAAAAACTCTTCTTGAGTTCTTTCTTTTCCAGAAAGAAATTGAATATCGTCGATAATCAAAAGGTCTAGGTTTCGAAACCTGCTTTTGAACTTGTCCATCGACTTAGTTCGGATACAAGAAATCAATTCGTTCACAAAGAACTCAGAAGAAACTAAAAGTACTTTTTTACCTCTTCTCTGAGCAGCATTTCCAATAGCATTAACTAGGTGAGTTTTTCCAAGCCCAACTCCACCATAAATGAACAGCGGATTGTAGTGAGCACCTAAGTTTTCAGCAACACGGAGACTCACTGCATGAGAAAACTGGTTACATGCCCCCACTACATAGTTTGAGAAATTATAGTTAGGGTTTAGGTTAGTCTGATCTATAGAACGAGTGGCTAGCGTTCTTCTATTTCGTGCCGGGGCTTTCTTCTTGGCAATTTGGCTAGCAGAAGCAGGCTGAATTTTTTTCTGAACAACCGTCTGCCCAACTTTAAAACTAATGACTAAAGACCGATCCCCAGTTACGTTGTTAACCGTGTCAGATATTAAATCACCATAATGGTTTTTTACATGCTCACAGCAAAACTTGTTCGGGGCTAAGACCTCTAAAGAGTTGGCCAAGACAGTTTCGCCTTTTTCAACCTTCATCTCTCCGACAGTCAAAGGCTTAATCCAAGCCGCGAAGATTTGAGGGTCCAGTTTATCCTTTAATAACGAAACACTTTCCGACCAAACGGAACCCGCTTCAATTTTCTTATCATCTTGACCTGAAGTGCTCCTGGAGAGCGAGCCTGGAATTGAGCTAATAGAGAAAAACAAATCCTGTCTCCAACGTAATTATGAGGTTCAAACTAAAATGCTGACTCTTAACTTTAGCAGTTGCGAGGACTCCTACTCAACTTATCCAAGAAGAAAAACTTGCTGGATAAATCATATTAGAGGCGCTCTTAAGCCAACATCAAAAAAGGTTAATGTTAGTTCACTAATTACTGTCTTTGCTTCAGCCAAACCGGTAAAAAAATTACTGCTCCGGAGCACAAATACTGAAACAAGCTCGACCAACAACGCCGAACAGACAATGGTTCTATCAGGGCTTGATGTTAAAGAGAATAGTACGAACCCAAAAAAATAAAATTTATTTTGAAAAAGTTTGAAATTTTTTTTGTGCAAAAATTACAAACTAAATTTTGATTTCGAAAATAAAAAGAAAATAAAAACTAACTATTTTTAAAGAATCCAGTCACGGCAAATTAAACGCCGTGGGAATAAGTCTCGTCGAACGAATTATAAGAAAGGAGTCTTGAAGAAGACTTTGAAAGTTATAGGGGTTCTGAATTCAAAACTCAAGTAAGTGGTGAAATTTTTATTCCTGCTATTTTTAAGGGCTGCAGTTTTAAATCAATTAAACTAAAAATTTTAGTTGAGAGAAAACTCTTGCTGGAGAATTTGAGAACAGAGGATATAATACCTAAGGTTGTCCGGTGCCCTCCTGACAAAATTAGAGGCATGGAGGGCTTCACAAGTTGCGCTTGCTAATTTTAAAAATCGCAAAAGTCTGAAATCTCTCTAACTTTAAAACTAGGAAGTTTTTAAGAACACAATTACTATCATTTTTTATTTACCATTAACTAGGTGAGCCAACTTGCAGCCCGATTTTAAAAAGTCTTTTCTCTACGCCTTCTTGATGGTTCTTGGTCTGAGCTTAGGGCTTAGCCTTCTCTTCCCAGAGAAATTTGATCTCGTCATACTCTCCGCCGGGGCTGTTGCCGCCTATTTTAATATTTTGTTTTGGGGGATAGTAGCCAAGCTCATATTTAAGGAAGGAGGCTCAACTGCTACTTTCTGGTTAATCCTTCTAATCAAAGGGTCTCTCATCGTTCCGGCCTTTTATTTTCTATCACAAGGTGACAAAAGCTTTATTGCACCAGTTTCTCTTAGCTTTGTGGGGGTTTACATGACCGGCGCAGGCTTATTGCTTCTCAATAAAACCCAGTAATCCAATGTCGCTTTCTGAAGGTTGCTTTCGGATGAATTATCGGCAATAACGGGGCCAGTTTTTGGGCCTCTGAAGCCTTAATTACTACTTTACTCGGTTCAGCTCTAACCTGATTCTAGATGAGTCTTGGGTTTAACTAGGTCCGGGAAAATTTAACTTAATAGCTGCGCTCTTGGAGAAATTTCTCAATGGCAAAAGGACAGATTAACGTTGTAGAAAGCCTAGTTGGTTATGACTGGGAGCCTGTGGCCTCAGGTCTACTTGCTGCCGGAGTGTGCTTTGCAATTTACAAGCTTGGTCTGGGCGCTATGAACAGAGCCAAAGAACCCTTGATCCCTGATGAAAAAATGAGCTTCCGAAATCTTTCGGAGCTTTTAGCCGAGTTTATTATGGGTCTCGGTGACGGCATTATGGGCAAACATAACCGTAAGTACCTACCGTTTATTTGTACCCTCTTTTTATACGTCCTAGTGATGAACTTGATGGGGCTTGTTCCTGGCTTTTCAGGTCCTACAGATGAAATCCCTCGTGGTTTGATGTTTAACGCGGGTATCGCCCTTACTGTATTCTTTTTATATAATTTTTGGGGAATTAAAGAGGTAGGTTTCAAAAACTATCTCAAACATTTCCTAGGCCCTGTGCCAGCAATTGCCCCTTTACTGTTCTTAATTGAAATAATCAGTCATATGTTCAGACCGCTTACCTTGAGCGTGCGTCTAGCTGGAAACATGACTGCTGACCACACTGTTTTATCGACCTTCATTGATCTGACCAAAGTAGTAATACCTGTAATATTTTACGGCCTTGGAACTTTTGTCAGTTTTATTCAAGCGTTTGTGTTCACCATGTTGACTATGCTTTACATAGGCCTAGCAACTGCTCATGAGGAGCACTAAGCACTTTATAGAAGGGTTTTTAATTTAGAACGTAGATAATTGGGGGGTTCATTTCCGGGCTTCCTGAAAGTTTACAAATTGTTGATTGGTATCCTTTGGAGGAATTATGCGTACTCTTAAATTAACTCTTATGGCTTTTGTTCCAGTTTTGACATTTGCATCAACTGCTATGGCAGCAGATGGTTCAGATTCATCCCTTGGGAAAGCAGCTATCGCTTTGGCAATTGGTCTAGCGGCTTTTGGTGGAACAATGGGACAGGGAAAAGTGGCTTCTACTGCTCTTGACGGAATCAGCAGAAACCCTGGTGCTTCTGGTCAAATGCAAACTCCACTTATTCTGGGTCTTGCTTTTGTTGAGTCACTAGTGATTTTCACTTGGTTGATGATTTTCCTTCTAAGCTAGTCTTAGAGAATCATTTTCTTTTGTCGCCTTCTAGGCGCTAAGAAAAGAAACCCCGCCTTAGAGCGGGGTTTTTTATTGTAAGAATGGCTGCCCATTAGGCTACTCTTTTTCAGCTAAGTACCTTTCCGCCTCTATAGCTGCCATACAACCAGTTCCTGCTGCGGTTATGGCTTGTTTGAAGACATTGTCTTGAACATCACCACAAGCAAATACTCCTTCAATATCTGTAGCAGTGCTGTCCGCCTTAGTTATCAGGTAGCCAGTCTCGTCCATTTCAAGTTGTCCCTTAAAAAGGTCGGTATTAGGAGTGTGACCAATCGCGTAAAAAATTGCCGCACAATCTATCTCTTCTTTTTCACCCGTTACTGTGTCTTCAAGGATACCCCCGGTAAGCCCAGAGGATTTATCTCCTTTTAACTCCACCAATTGACGATTCCAAAGAACTTCTACTTTTTCATGGGCCAAGACTCTATCAGCCATGATTTTCGAAGCTCTTAGCTCATCTCGTCTGTGAACCAATCGAACTCTCTTGCCGAATTTGGTGAGATAGAGTGCCTCCTCACATGCCGAATCCCCTCCTCCAATAACAACGATTTCTTCATCCTGAAAAAATGCTCCGTCGCAAGTTGCACAGGTAGATAGGCCAAACCCCATCAACTCACTGTCCCGGGCAAGACCCAAGGTCCTAGCAGTAGCTCCAGTAGAAATAATCAAGCATTCTGTTTCAACTACCTGATCATCAAAATGAATTTTAATTGGCTTACTATCAAGCTCCACCTTAGTGGCTAGCTTTGAAAGCGTTTCAGTTCCAAATCTTTCAGCTTGAGCAGTCATTTCTTTCATTAGCTCAGGCCCTAGTATTCCCTCGGAGAAACCGGGGAAATTCTCTACATCGGTCGTAATCATTAGTTGACCACCTGGCTGGGGTCCACTTGCTACAAGCGGAGCAAGGTTAGCCCTTCCCGTATATAGTGCTGCTGTCAAACCAGCTGGGCCACTTCCTAAAATTACTATATTTCTTTTCAATTTATTCTCCCTTGCCTGCTCGGGGCCTGCTAAACTGTTGCTACTAAAACTTGTATAGCAGAGACCATAATTGAGCAAAAACCCCCATAAACTACTTGTAGCTAACCGTGGTGAAATTGCCATAAGAATTATTCGAGCAGCCAGAAAGTTAGGTATTGAAACAGTTGCCGCCTATTCTGATGCTGACTCAGGAACTATTCCCACTAGACTTGCTGATCAAGCTATCCACATTGGTGGATCCAGAGCTCAGGAAAGTTATTTAGATCCTAAAAAGCTAATTAATGCAGCAACTCAAACCGGCTGTAATGCTATTCATCCTGGCTATGGTTTTCTATCCGAAAACCACCTTTTCAACCAAAGTGTTCGCGACGCCGGACTGATCTTTGTTGGCCCAGAATCCGAATCTGTTCGGATTATGGGTGATAAGGACTTGGCTAGAAAAAAAGTTGCCGAAAGAGGGGTCCCAGTTTTGACCGGGGCTGAAGTCGAAGATGGTCTAGAGATTATATCTAAAAAAATAGGCTTTCCTTTACTTGTTAAGGCAGTGAGCGGTGGGAGCGGTCGAGGAATGAGACGTGTTAACTCTTCCGATGACTTAGAAACAGCTATTTCAGAGGCAAAAAGAGAGTCTCTAGCTGCCTTTGGAGACGACCGGGTAATAATCGAAAAATATTTGGAAAACCCTAGGCATATCGAAGTCCAAATTTTCGGCGATGGAAAAGGTAAGGTTGTTCATTTTGGAGAAAGAGAATGTTCAATTCAAAGAAGGCACCAAAAGTTAGTAGAAGAAGCCCCCGCCCCAAGACTTTCGGAGAATACCAGAAAAAAACTATACAAGGCGGCAATAACAGCCGGCGAATGTGTATACTATTCAGGCGCTGGAACAGTTGAATTTCTTGTTGAAGGAGGTGAAGAAGAAGATGCTCCTATTTGGTTTTTAGAAATGAATACCAGGATTCAAGTAGAGCACCCAGTCACGGAGGAAGTTTGGGGTGTAGACCTAGTAGGGATGCAACTAAAACAATCGCTGCTAAATAACCTTGAGTTAAAACAAAAAGATAAGGTCAAACATCGCCATTCAATAGAGTATAGAATTTATGCTGAAGACCCTACTAATTCTTTCATAGCTAAATCTGGAGAAATCAAATTTTACTCCAGGCCTGGTGGATACGGGGTAAGAGAAGACGGTTGGATTGAATCTGGAACAGTCCTTACTAGTTTCTATGATACGATGCTTACTAAACTAATTGTAACTGGTAATTCTCGAGAAGACGCCCTAAAAACCTCTAAAAACCTTCTTTTTGAGACCATAGTTGAAGGCATGCCTACTACTCTTGATTTTCACCGCTGGCTAATTGACCAAAAAGATTTTGAACAAGGTAATGTTCATATTCACTGGTTGGAAAAAAAATATTCGGGTCAATCTACCCCTTCATTTTTCACTGGACCTCTAAAAGTTCCCGAAACAGAAGACAAAAAAAGTGTCTAGTAAAAAACAAATCAGACTGGATAAAGCTGTTTCAGATATTTCCAAATTAAGTAGAAATAAATCTAGAAAGCTTATCGAATCTGGAACAGTTTTTGTAAACGGAAGAGTTTGCTTTAAACATGGTTTAATTACTACTGAAGATGATGAAATTGTTATTTCTGAAAACATAGAGCCAATTATCCTAAGGCCTGAGCTAGTCGAAAGAAATAAAAATATTCGGAACCTTATAAAAGTAATTTTTGAGGACGAATATATTATAGTTCTTAACAAACCATCAATGATTCATTCAGTAAGAATTGATAAATCTGAACAAGTAACAGTCGCTGACCTATTAGCCTCAATATCAAGCGACTACCTTAACTCTTCACCCTCTGAACTAGAAGCTGGTTTAGTGAACCGTATTGATTTCTATACAAGCGGCCTAATCGTAGCTGCTAAAAGTAAAGATGTCTGGAAGTTAATGAGTAAAAAATTCAAAACTAACTCAGTAGAAAAAAATTACATCGCTTTAGTTGAGGGAAATCCCAAATTAGAAATTTTGGAATGTTTTATAAAATTGGAAAAAAATAAAGAAAGAGTAAAAACTTTTCCAATTAATAAAAATCTAGAAGACATAAAAAATAACGCTAATTTGCTTAGTTGTTCTCTTAAAATTGAAAGGATAGAAAATTTTAATAAATTTTCTTTAGTAGAAATAAAAGCAAAGCATTTGGTTCGACACCAAATCAGGGCTATCTTTTCAGAGTTTAATCACCCTCTTGTTGGAGATGAAATTTACAACTCTCGTTATTCTTTAACTGAGGCTATGGGTATCGATGGTATAGATAAAATAAATCTAGAAAGCAGACCGGGATTTTACTTAGAGTGTCGCCAAATAAAGTTCGAACATCCTATTTTAGAAGAAATTACCGAAATAAATTTATAAAATAATATATTTTTCGGTATGTGGATAAGATGTGGTTAAAAATATTCGTTTTTTAGTGCATTGTAAGTGTTTTAAAATACAACACTTATAGAGAGTTGTTTTTAGCCTTTAAGAATAGCCCTGTGGATAAGTTGTTATACTATAATGATATATCTTGTTGGTACTTAGTGCTTCAGACCAGTACATTTTGTGAAGAACTTTTTTATTAATTAAAAGCGGTAAAAACTATGGAAAAAGGAAAAAGTTCTCAACCAGATATTAGTATGACATTGATAAACTTTTCAGTGACTTATATAGTTTCTTAACTTATCCACAAAGCCTACTACTGCAACTTATTTTATGTACTTATTATTTATTATCTTTAAAGAAGATCATAATCGAAAAGAGTAAATTTAATCTCTTCTCAAAGATGAAACTAGTTTGATTTTAAGTTAGTCTTTATCAATCAATTTGATTGGGGAGTTTCAGACAATGAAATTTACAGTTTCTAAAGATAATCTTTCAAACCTTCTTTACCTTGCTAGCTCGATAGTTCAGGTAAGAAACACGATGCCTATTCTGGCAAACGTTAAGATCAAAGCTGAAGGTAAAACTCTTTCAGTTTCTGCAACAGACCTAGAAATAAGCCTGTTGGGGAATACCGAAGCAGAGGTGGAGAAACCTGGTGAACTTACAGTAGCAGCTAAAGTTCTTTACGATATCGTAAGAGAACTACCTGATTCAGAAATTTCAGTTAGTGAAAATGGAAACGGTCGGCTTGAGATAAGCTCCGGGAAGTCTAGATTTAAGATTAATGGTGTTTCTGCTGATGAGTTTCCAAACCTTGTAGGCTGCAGCTTAAAAAAACATGTTTCAGTTGAAGCCTCAAAGCTTGCTGAAATGTTAGAGAAAACTGCCTTTGCTGTTTCAACCGATGAAACTCGTTATAATATTAACGGGGTATGTATTGAGATGGTTGACGGAGGTAAGAGCAAAACTCAAAACCTTAGATTTGTTGCTACCGACGGTCATCGTTTAGCAATGATTGATAGACCAGCAGAAGGGGTGAAGATTGATTCCAATGTTATTATTCCAAGGAAAGGAATTTCTGAATTAAGAAAGGTTTTAGAACTTAATGACGGAGCAGCTAAGGTTGGTTTTAACGAGGGGTTTTTTACTGTCCAAAGTGGAGACGTCACCCTAGGAATAAGATTGGTTGATGGTCAGTTTCCTGACTATAGACAGGTTCTCCCTAAAGATGTGAAAACCACGGTAACCATCCCTAAGACAGATTTTCTAGCTGCGATTAAGAGAGTTGCTCTAGTAACAACGGATCGTTCTCGAACAGTTAAATTTAATATAACTGGAGAAACTCTAACTCTTTCTTCTTCAAGTCCAGAGCATGGGGAAGCTATGGATAAGCTTGAGATAAATAAAGACGGTGATGATGTTGAGATTGGCTTTAGCGCTCGTTATGTTACCGACCTTCTTAATTCAATGTCTTCTGCTGAAAATATCAGTATTAAGCTAAACGGAGACCTTGGGCCTGGATTATTTATTGGTAATAGCGATGAAGAGCATCAGGCAATTGTAATGCCTATGAGGTTTGATTAAAAACCTAGGCTATAAAAAATTCGAATCTTGAAACTGCTAAAGATTGAAATAGAGAATTTCAGAAATCTAAAATCACAGCAGGTAGAATTTCCAAATCAAATTTCAGTGTTAACTGGTAAAAACGGTCAGGGTAAGACCAGTTTACTTGAATCTATTTATATCCTTTCCCACTCTAAGTCTTTCCGAACATCTCGTCCTTCAGAATTAGTTAAGTGGGACTCTGCCGATGATTGTCTTCTTAAAGCAATTATCGAAAGTGATGACGGTGAAAAGGAATTAGTTTGGAGAGTTGTCTCTGGTAAGAGAGAGATGATGGTAAATGGAACAAAAGTAGCTTCTTCTTCGGGATTTTATGGAAATCTAAAGTGCGTTGAATTTACTCCTGATGATTTAAATCTTGTCTCAGGTTCACCTGGTGACAGAAGAAAATTTTTCGACCGGCTAGTATCTCAAATTAGTGAAAGCTACTTCGAAAATTTACTGGCCTATCATAGAGCCTTGAAGCAAAGAAATTCTCTCATTTTAAGAGGTGAAAATAGCCAATCAGTCTTTATTCCTTGGAATGAACTTTTAGTGGATAAAGGACTATTTGTTGCTGAGCAGCGCAAGAAATTTTCCTCTGAATTTAGCGTTTTTTTTGCTTCTAATTATTCTTATTTTACTGGATATGAAGAAAATAAATCGGCAGTGGCTGGAATAGAAAGCGCTGAGATCAGGTACGTATCTAAGTTCTTAGATGAGGAAGGAGATATTCGCAGTAAAGAAGATTTAATGTCTGAATACTCGAATAGACTTTCACAAGATATTTCAAGAAGAACTAGCACTTTTGGAGTTCATAGAGATGATTATGAAATCTTTCTTGATACTGGAGGCGGAAATCGTCAGGCGAAGAAAGCGGCATCTCAGGGTCAGAAGAGAAGCATTTCTCTGGCCCTTAAGTTTGCGGCGGTAAGCTTAATTGAAAAAATAACCGGAGATAGGCCTGTAGTATTGCTAGATGATGTTGAATCGGAGCTGGATAAGTTTAGAAAACAGGCCTTGTTTGGAAAAATAGCCGAATTGGGAGGCCAGGTAATGATAACAGCCACTGAGCTAAGCGACGAAAATAGGCGTAATTTAATCTCTCCTGATGTCTTTCAAATTGAAGAGGGATTGGTTGAAAAATCCCTCTAAACTACTCGGTAAAAATACCCATACAGATCCCTTTTTTATAACTAAAATTATAATATAAATATTTGAAATTACTAGCTTAATATACTTGAAAGTTAGGCTATCCCTATATATACTCCAGCGGAAATTAACCCTTATAATAAGGTAGGGGTTTTTAGGTGTGATTTACCCAAGTCGATTTGAGTTAGAATGAGCGAACAAGCGGCGCTAAGCGCGGAAGGTAGGGACGAATACGGTAGCGATAAAATTAAGGTCCTGGAAGGCCTTGATGCGGTCAGAAAACGACCGGGTATGTATATCGGTGATACCTATGAAAGAGGTTTCCATCACCTTGTGTTTGAAGTCGTAGATAACTCAATTGACGAAGCAATGGCTGGGCACTGTGATACCGTCCAGGTCACGGTCCACCTTAACGGCTCTGTCACTGTAGAGGATAATGGTCGAGGAATACCTACAGATATTCACCCTACTGAAGGAATAAGCTCAGTTGAAGTTGTTCTTACTAAACTTCATGCTGGAGGAAAGTTTGAGAATGAAGCCTATAAGGTTTCTGGAGGTCTTCACGGAGTTGGTGTTTCAGTTGTAAATGCCTTGAGTGAGAAACTTACTGTTGAGGTCAAAAGAAAAGGGACCGTTTTTTTCCAGGAATTTCAGCGGGGTGTGCCCGATGAAAAACTAAAAGAGATAGGAAAGAGCGAAGCTAGTGGAACTAGAATAAATTTTCTTCCTGATAAAGAAATATTTACTGAAGTAGATGGTTTTAAATATGATATTCTTGCTTCCAGGTTTAGAGAACTTGCATTTTTAAATGCTGGAATAAAAATAATCTTCAGTGACGAAAGGGTTGGAAAAACTCAGGAGTTTTTCTTTGAGGGTGGTCTTAAAAGTTTTATTGAACATTTGAATAAAACTAAGAAACCTCTTTTTGCTGATATAATTTATTTAAATGACACAAAAGATGATGTCTCAATAGAAGTAGCTCTTCAATACAGCGAAGCTTACAATGAAACTATTTTTGCCTTTGCTAATAATATAAATACTCACGAGGGAGGAACTCACCTCTCTGGTTTTAGAACTGCCTTAACCAGGGCTGTAAATAGCTATGCTCTTTCTAATAAGTATATAAAATCCGCTAAGGAGAATCTCTCTGGGGATGATATTAGGGAAGGGGTTACTGCGATTGTCAGTGTTAAACTTCCTGACCCGCAATTTGAAGGACAAACTAAGACAAAGCTCGGAAACAGCGAGATTAAAGGTCTGGTAGAGCAAATGCTAGGAGAAAAGCTAGGCTCTTACTTCGAAGAAAACCCGAAAGTTGTAAAAACGATCATTAATAAGGGTATTGAAGCTCAGCGTGCGAGGGAGGCTGCAAGAAAAGCAAGGGAGCTGGTTCGAAGAAAAGGCGCCCTTGATTCAATGGCTCTTCCTGGAAAGCTGGCGGACTGCCAGGATGAAACTCCTGAGACCTGCGAAATATATCTGGTGGAGGGAGATTCTGCTGGAGGATCTGCAAAGCAGGGTCGGGACCGGGCCAACCAGGCGATTCTTCCTCTTAGAGGTAAAATCCTAAACGTTGAGAAAGCCCGCTTTGATAAGATGATTGGCTTTGAAGAGATAAGAACTATTGTTACGGCTCTGGGATGTGGAATTGGAAAAGATGATTTTGATGTTTCAAAACTTCGTTACCATAAAGTTGTAATTATGACGGATGCTGATGTGGATGGAAGTCATATCAGAACCTTGCTTCTTACTTTCTTTTTCCGTCAGATGCCTGAGCTGATTGAAAGAGGACATTTATATATTGCTCAACCGCCGCTTTACAGAATTAAGCGAGGCAGAAAAGAGCACTTTCTTCACGATGATAAGGCCTTTGAAACTTTTGTTATAAATGCAGGAAGCGAAGCCCTTGAGGTTAAAGGCTCGGGGAAGTCACCAGTAATTGCTGGACAGGAGCTCGAGAATTTACTTCGGGACCTGGGTTCTGTTGAAAGAACTCTAAATGGCCTTAGAATCTCAGGGGCAGCTCGAAAAGTTCTTTCAGGCTTTGCTGCTGATAGTAATTTTTCAAGAAAAACTATTGAGAATAGAGCAGAGCTTGAGAAAGCGGTGAAAACCGCGATTGACTGGGCTAAGGCCAGAGACGCTTCAATTAAAGATGTTGAAGTGGAATATATTAAAGATGATGAGCATTCAACAACAACCGCTCATCTTGATGTCAAAACTGACACAGATAGCTTTTTGCTTAAGCTGAACTTTAACTTGGTAATGTCTGGGGATTTCACTACGCTTAAAGAAACCCTCTCGCGTGCTGAAAACTTTGGCGTTCCACCTTTTTCAATAGTGGAAAAAAAATCTAAGTCAGAAAAGGATGAGACATTGCCCTCACTTTTTGATGTCAGAGATTATATTCTTGAACAGGGTAAAACGGGTCTTCAAATTACCAGGTTTAAGGGGCTTGGGGAGATGAATCCTGAGCAGTTGTGGGACACGACTCTTAATCCAGAGTTTCGAAGCATGCTTCAGGTTCAGATAGAAGACGTAATGGAAGCAGATACTCTGTTTACGCTTTTGATGGGAGACCAGGTTGAGCCCAGAAGAGAGTTTATCGAGGATAACGCTCTAAGCGTAAAAAATCTCGATATTTAATTAAATAAGCTTAACTACTGAAGCCTAAGTTCAAGTATTTCTAAACCAAAGTTTTTGTAAATTAATATGGACAGCGACAATACCAGAATAATTCCAATAAACATCGAAGATGAGATGCGTGGTTCGTATATTGATTATGCAATGAGCGTAATCATTGGCCGTGCCCTACCTGATGTTCGTGATGGTCTTAAGCCCGTGCACCGTAGAATTCTTTTTGCCATGAGGCAGGAGGGGCTTCTCTCAAATAAAAGATATTCAAAGTGTGCGGGTGTTGTTGGTGAGGTTCTCAAGCATTATCACCCTCATGGTGACCTGGCAGTTTACCATGCTTTGGCCAGAATGGCTCAGCAGTGGAACCTTCGTTATCCTTTGATTGATGGTCAGGGTAACTTTGGTTCAATTGATGGAGACTCCCCTGCTGCTTATCGATACACTGAAAGTAGAATGGCTCCGCTTGCGGAACTTCTTCTTCAGGATATTGAAAAAGAAACTGTAGATTTCTCCCCTAACTTTGACGAGTCCATGGAAGAGCCAGACGTTCTTCCTTCAAGGATTCCAAATCTGCTTATTAATGGAGCAGAGGGAATCGCGGTTGGAATGGCTTCTTCTATTCCTCCTCACAACCTTTCAGAAGTAATAGATGGATCAATAGCGCTGATTAAAAACCCTGAAATTACTATTCCTGAGCTGATGGAAATTATTCCAGGGCCGGACTTTCCAACTGGAGGTATTATTTATGGTGATGAGCCGATAAAGAGTATCTACGCAAAGGGCCGGGGAATAATCAAGATTCGAGGAAAGGTTCGAATCGAGGAAGGCACGAAAACAGGAAAAAGAGAGGCCGGGGAAAGAATCGTAGTTGATGAGATTCCTTTTCAGGTTAATAAAGCAAAGCTAATTGAGAAAATCGCCGAGCTAGTTAATCATAAAAGAATTGAAGGGATTGCAAAGCTCCGGGACGAGTCAGACCGTAAAGGTATGCGAATCGTTATCGACCTGAAGCGAGACGCAGTAACTGAGGTCGTTCTTAACCAGCTTTATAAACTGACCTATCTTCAAAAAAGTTACGGTGCAATCATGCTTGCCATTGTTGATGGCAGGCCTAGAACTCTTAGCCTGAAGCAGATTCTCAAATGTTTCGTTGATCATCGCAGAGAAGTAGTAAACAGAAGAAGCAGGTTTGAGCTAAAGAAAGCACTGGCTAGGCAGCATATCCTCGAAGGCCTTCGAATTGCTCTGGATAGAATCGATGAGATTATCGACCTGATCAGAAGTTCTCAGACCACTCAGGAAGCTAAAGCTGCTCTTCAAGACAAGTTCGAACTCTCCGATATTCAGGCCCAGCATATCCTGGACATGCCACTGAAGCGTCTTACCGGTCTTGAGAGAAAGGCAATCGAGGACGAATATAAAGAAATCTGTGAGCTGATTGAGCGGCTTCGTCATATTCTTTCCAATGCTTCTGAAGTAAACAAGATTATTATTTCTGAGCTTGCTGAAATAAAAGAAAAATTTGGAGATGAGCGCCGGACAGTAATTGAAGAAGGCGGCGATGCTATTGAAGACGAAGACCTGATAGTGGACGAAGATCAAGTTGTTTCGATTTCGCACAAGGGTTACGCCAAGCGTTGTTCACCTTCTGTCTATAAGGCCCAGAAACGCGGTGGAAAGGGCGTCAGAGGAACGAAGAAGCTTGCTGAGGCCGATGAGGATTTTGTAAGCGAGTTGTTTATTGCTTCAACTCTTACTTATATGCTGGTCTTTACTTCTGAAGGAAAACTTCACTGGCTGAAGGTATATAACCTGCCTGAAGCAAGTAGAACTGCCCGCGGCCGAGCTATTGTAAATATTCTTAAGCTCTCTGGGGATGAGAAAGTTTCGGCAATACTTCCGGTTAAAAACTTTGATGAAGGCCAGTTTGTCGTGATGGCTACTGAAAAAGGCTATATAAAGCGGGTTGATATTAAAGACTTTTCAAATGTCCGAAATGGAGGAATCCGGGCGATTTCACTAGATGATGGAGATTCTCTGGTTGGAGTTTCTTTGACCGAGGGAGATAGTGACTGCATTCTTTCAAGTTCTTCCGGTATGGCAATTCGTTTTGCCGAGAGTGATGCCCGGGTAATGGGAAGAACTGCTCGAGGTTCCAGGGGTATTAACCTTAAGGAGAATGATCAAGTAGTTGGCCTAATTACAGTCAAGTCAGGCCGTGAAGAAGAAGTGGCTTTGCTCACAGCTTGCGAGAAAGGATACGGAAAAAGAACTCTAATCCAGGAATACCGAAAACAAAGTCGGGGTGGAAAGGGTGTGATTGACATCAAAACTACTGACAGAAACGGCCAAGTGGTTGGAACCTGTAAGGTAACTGATACGGACGAAGCAATGGTTATCACCACCTCTGGTAAGGTTATCAGAATGCCGGTTGATGGAATTTCTTTGATTGGTAGAAACACCATGGGTGTTAGGTTGGTTAACGTGGATGGAGATGAGGTAATTTCTACCGTAGCTAGAATTGCTGATAATGATCAGGATGGGGACGAGGATGAAGCCTCTGATTCAGAAGCTCCAGCTGAACAATCAGCAGAATAACGAGTTCAAGGTAGCTTCTAAACGATTCCGGAGAGGCGCAAATGTCTGCTAAAAGAGTTTCCGTTCTTGGTTCTGGCAGCTGGGGAACAGCTCTTGCCACTCATCTGAAGCTTGCCGGGCACGAAGTTTGTGTCTGGGGGATAGTTGAAGAAGATCTTAAAAATATCTCGGAAAACCAGTCAAATCCGGCTTACTTTCCCGGCCTAAAGCTCGAGAAAGGAATCTCCACAACTAGCGATCTATCTGAAGCCGTAAAAAAGGCTGATTGTATAGTGATGGCAGTTCCTTCTTTTGCTGTTCGAGAGGTATCTTCAAAACTCAAAACCGAAGTTCCTGTGGTTATTGTTTCCAAGGGGCTTGAAGAAGGAACGCTTAAGTTTCTTTCTGACGTAGTTGCTGAGGAGACTGGAAAGACAGATCGGATAGCTGTTCTCTCAGGGCCAAGTTTTGCCAAAGAAGTTCTTGAGAAAAAAACTACTGCAGTAACAGTGGCCTGCAAGAATCCTGAGACGCTGGAATTTGTTTGTAATTTGTTTCACCATTCCTATTTCCGGACCTACCGTTCAGAGGATTTGGCCGGAGTTCAGTTAGGTGGAGCAGTTAAGAATGTAATTGCACTGGCTGTTGGAATTTGTGACGGGAAAGATATGGGGCTTAATGGTCGGGCTGCGCTGATCACTCGTGGGCTTGCCGAGATAGGCCGTTTGGTTAAGGCCATGGGCGGAAAAGCAGAAACAATCTCGGGGCTAAGTGGGCTTGGAGACCTTTTGCTTACTGCCACTGGGGACTTAAGTCGTAATCGCAGGGTTGGGATTCTCCTTGGAGAAGGAAAAAGTCTAGAAGAGGCAATTGAGCAGGTAGGTCAAACTGCAGAAGGAGTTGTAACAGCTCCAAAGATTCTCGAGCTTGCTGAAAAAACTGGAGTTGATATGCCGATCACCAGAGGGGTGGTCGCCATGCTTGAAGGGCGTGTTGGGGTTGAGGAAATAGTGAAAGGTTGGCTTGAGAGGGGCGGTAAATATGAAATTGAAGATAAGAATGCTTAGCCTATAGGCAATCCTTGCCTGGCTCGCATACAGAAACCACGTTGCTAAACAAAGAATTTCTGAAAAAAGTGGGTGCGGGCTATTTAAATCCTCCTGTTAGTCTGCTTCCCACCACTCAAAATTAGTTTTTTTGAATTAGTTTTTTATGAAACATGGTTAACTCTTCCAGGCTTAAGAAAAGCGGAGCATCTATTACGATATTTACCCCAGCTAATTCGAAAGCTCCCTGGTTTTGTAAAAACAAGTCTTTTTCACCTTCATTTGAGAATTGCCTTCCAATTTGTCGTTGATGTCCGGCCAACTCAGTTGTTATCAGCAAGTTGTTGAAAGGTTTTTTACATGGATCGGAATTACAAGGTGAATTAAAGCTAATCTCGCTCCATGCAAATATTGTCTCAGCTAGCACTATCGTTACCGAATAAGGAGAGCTTGTTTCGGGCTCGGAATCCTTATGTAACGAGAGAGGCCGTTCAAAAGCTACGGGGACGAGCCATTTTTCGTCGTCCAGATAGCAGCAAAATTCAAGGATCATATTTGTTAACATGTATTGTTTCCCCTAGTAGATGAAGATAATTGACAAAATCTCCCACTAAGGATTCAAGAAAGCTTGAAACCCTCACTAGGAGATTCTGTCATTTTGAGGAAACAAAAAACTTAAAAAACCTGTTTAGCCCTCGCACCCATATAAAAATTTGAGGGGGTCTGTAACATCAGAAACTTCTTGAGTGCAAGACCAAAACTGAGGATACAGGGTATTATAGAGAGGAATAATTTCCCGCTTCTCTGGGGGAGGGCCTTATTTACAAAAAAACGGCCGTGCTACAGCAGACACGACCGTTCCAGCAATGGAGTAAAATGGCTAAATCCAGGAGGCCCCACTCAAAGTAGGAGAGCAAACGCTGAAAAATCTAGCGTTTTAGGCCTTCCGGCAATAAATTTTTTAAGAATAGTAACTGCAACTATCGCTTTTAGGCCTCGACTCTTTTGAGGAGGCTAAAATAAAAGGAAGGGCTAGAAGACTTTAATAATCTAATTTGATGATTGGCTAAAAAATTAAAACCTGGCCAGTATCATCTGCGAGAAATTTGAACGATTCTAAAAACCTGCTCGGGAGCAAGTATTTATATCATATAAATTCCAAAGCTCGTTCCAGATTACCCACCCGACGCTGCTTACTCTATTGCTGGTCAACAAAGTCCGGCGGGTAACCGGTGAACAAAAAACTAAAATGCACCCAAAAATCCGCTGAAAGATATTCCTTTCAAAAAACCCGGCAGTTATAAAAAACTACTCTAAAAAACAGTTCGCCGCTAAGCGAAAACCTGATGCCGTCTAGTCCCTTCGCGTAAGAGTTCTATTCCTGAAAACTCTTTTTCCATAAAGCTCTTACGTGAAGGCCCTGTCATGAATTCTTCTACCTGAGTTTAAGCTTACCAGAGAAACAGCCTCTGGTCAAAGAAAAGGCTAATAAAATCAACTACTTAATCCGAATGGCCGTTCTAGTCCAATCCTGCGGTTTTAGAACGAGTGTTTTAGCGTAATTCCAGTTACTTGCCAGAGAGCCGAATGGTCTTCTGTGGAAATAATTTAGCTTACCTGTTCTCTGGAGTTAAGTTGCCTAAAAGAAATTAGAAAAATTTTTATAAAAATCTCCAATCTCCTTGTTTTTTTATTTCTTTGTTTTTCATTTTTTATAACCAATTATTAAAAACTTTCTATTCATTAACGTCTGGGACTTTGAAGTTGAAGTAATCTTCGAGAGCACTTTGACTAGGAACTTTTGGAAGATCTTTAGACTCCTTATCTAGTCCATTTCCAAAGACATCCCGACGGATATGGGCAAACTCTGGGCTCTTTAGGGCAGGCAGTCTGTCTGTCATGTTTTCTACAGTTTTGTTAAAGGGGTTTTCAGACTGCACAAACTCAGGGGTTTTTTCGAAGATAACATCATGTCCTTTATGATAGACTTCGCCTCCAGTTTCCAAAACTTCTTTGGTTTTACCTGTTATCTTATTAAAAAGTTCGCCGGTCTTGTTTTTAACCTTATCTATTGTATTCCCTAAAAAACCCTGGTTTTTGTAGGCTGCAACACCACCGACCGTTAAAACTAGTCCAACTGGCGTACGTCTAACGATCCGTCCTCCCAGTTTCGCTACACCTTTAATGGCGCCACCGGCTTTGCTAAGTGCCGATCTAAAAATCCCTTTCTTTGGAGCATTCTCAGGCTTTTTGAAAAATCCCATTCGCCTGGCGGATTTCTTAAGTTGTTTGTTTGCAAAGGAGAAAGGCTTTTTCGCAAGTTTCCATAGCCCTTTAAAAGGTTTTGCAAATGCGCCAATTAATTTTCCGCCCAAGAACTTGGAAGCTTTCCATCCAAAAAAACCTGCCGCGGCAGCTGCACCAAGAGCTGGTAAGGCTAGTTTTTTGAACTTGTCCCCTAGAAAGGTATCTAGGAATCTAGAGCCAAGATTTCCGAGAATATCTCCGAACCGACCGTAAATGTCGCCAGCCATTTCTAGGAAATCTAGTTTTTCGTCACTATGAGTTTTGATATTGAAAGTTCTTGTTTGCTCGCCTTTCAACTTGGGTAAAGGAGGAGATTTGGGTCGTGGAGGGTTCAAGACACCGTACTTAACCCCAGGTTTTAGTTTGCTAAGGTGATCAACGTCTGACCCAAGGTTCTTTTTCCCCTCTAGGCGTTCATTTAGGACTACTTTTTTATGTTCAGTAAAAGCCAAACCATTCCTCTGAAATTTGAGACCATTCTTAAGAAATCTAAGGCTTGTTTTAGGTAGCTATAGGTTTCTTATAGTTGTTATGAGTATTTTCTTACTTTTGGTGACATGAAAAGGTCGTGTAAAAACAAGGGCTTAGTGGAGAAGGTCTTATCGTTCTGCAAGCCTTGGCCTATTTGGCTCTGTTCCGCCTAGTTGCTTAAACCCCTAGTTTGACAACTATTGCCCCTTGTTGATAAATACGGCGGCTCACTTTCAGGGAGAAGACCTAATGAAACGTACATTTCAGCCAAGCAATATCAGCCGTTTGAGAACTCATGGTTTTCGCGCGCGTATGGCCACCAAAGCCGGAAGGAATGTTATCAAGCGAAGAAGAGCCAAGGGCAGAAAGAGCCTATCAGTTGGCATTTCTTTCAAAGGCAGAAAGAAATAGATTTCTCTTTCCTGCCTTTTTCCGAAGTCAAAGAGATGGTTTCACTAGTCTGGTGACCAGAGAGCCGATCGCTTTGATGGAATCCTATCAGTTGTTTTGATACCCGATAAAATATTTTCAACTAAAAAAGAGACCAACATTATTGGTATGTCTTCGACCTTAGACAGGTGTTTGCCTGGAAAAAGACGCATCAAAAAAAGGAGAGATTTCCTTGATATTCAGTCTTCTGGAATTAAGGCTGGCAGCTCTCATTTTACCCTAGTTTCTAAAGCCTCCGCTTTACAGGTAGCTGACCAGGGAGATAGTCGAATCGGCATCACAGTTACTAAAAAGGTAGATAAAAGAGCAGTTGGCAGAAATCGACTTAAGCGCCTTGTTAGAGAAGAATTTAGAACGCTTAGACCAAGTTTTAAGAGAAAAATGGACTTGGTGGTTATTTGCAAGAAGGGCTCGTCCGAGTTGGAAGCGGCAGAAATTAGAGCTCAGCTTAGGCTTCTGTTTGAAAAAGCTCGTCTTTTGCCAAGGAGTAAAAGATGATTTTAGCTAGAATCGGCAGGCTTTTTAACTTTCTATTCTCCATTCCCTCCCTCATCTCAGTGAGCTTTTTAGTTTTTTGGCATTGGCTCAGCGAGCCTCTTTTTGGTCAGCAATGTCGCTTTACTCCGAGCTGCTCTGTCTACGCAAAAGAAGCTATTCAACGTCATGGTTTCGTAAGAGGCTGGTGGCTAGCTAGTCTTAGAATCCTTCGTTGTCACCCAGCCTGTAAGGGTGGCCATGACCCAGTTCCTGAAGCTTCCAGCTAAAGAGTTAAAAGTTCGTTAGAGCTATCCTAAAATGTGCAGGGTACTTACTTACGGTTGAGAAAGGACTGATTTTACTGTATTTTAGTAAAAATTCCGAAACGTTTGTTTTCGGCAAGAGACGCCAGCTTTTCGTTCTTTAAAATCATTTCCAGGAAGTTCTTTAGATTTTACGTTTGTAGTGGCCACCAGCCCATCAAAGCAGCCAGATTTTCTGGTCAAAGTTGTTTCGTCTCTTCGGCTAGGTAGGTAGCCCAAAAATCTTTTACTTTCTGTCAGCTCTCAAGATTTGCTGAAAACAACAACTTTGTGCGTTCATAGTTGTAACTTCATATGAGTGACCTTTATCCAAAAGGTTTTTCTTTTCCTGATTGAAAGAGATGTGGGCACCTCGAGGTGAGAAACCTGGAGATGCTTACATCTTTGCACTGCTAAGCAGAGCCAACTTTGGCTTTAGGTGCGCTTTCTTAAGGAAAAATATGAAGACTTTATTTTTTTATACCGCTGTTCTTTTAAGTTTTGGCTTGTTTAATCCAGCTATTGCAAATAAGCCAACTGGTCCGCTAACAAAAGCAGAGAAGGATAGCTTTGTTTTGCCAAGCAAAGTTCAGAATGCCTGCGATGCCGCGGACATAACTTCTGCAGATTGTATTGCCCATGCCTGGGCTTGCAATGATGCTGAAGACAGAGCAGCTTGTGGACTTGATAGCGTTAATAACTGGGTACTGAATTGTACAACTGATGGTAAGGACAATGGTCGTTGTTCTATAGGCTGTGCCGAAGAGAAAATTTGTCCGGCTAAACCTCATGATACTCCCGAGGAAGTTCTCTTAGCGGATGAACAACCTACTGAACCAGCTCCGATCATAGAGCCTCAGCCCGTTGTAGAGCCTGAACCCCCTGTTGCTCAAAGTGCCCCAGAAGAGCGAATCGTTTGCCCTGGGGACTCATGCAACAATGGTCC